>NZ_JBFANJ010000001.1:0-856961 GCF_040674795.1 Nonomuraea sp. NPDC049725
TGTTCAGTTCTGTCGTCACAAACGGATCTTGAACGCCCTCGCTTCATGTCCGCAGCCGAACAGCTGATCTCCACCCCTTGGAATCAATCATCTAGTCGGGGTGGATCCGCAGCTCGCCGACCGGCCGGCCGCCGCCGTACACCCGCTGCACGGCCAGCTCGTCCAGCTCCGGTGAGGTGAGCCCGAGCGAGCGCAGCGCGGCCACGGTGAGCGTGGTCCGGGCGCGCGCCGCGCCGTCCTCGACCTTGATCGCGCCCGCGCGCCCGTCCTCGTACGCGAACGCCTGGAAGCCCTCGGCGCCCACCTTGACCATCAGGCCGGGCAGCGCCCGCATGAGCGCGGTCTCCGGCCGGTGGGTGCCGGACGTCCACTGCGGATGGGCGCGGACGGCGTCGAACACGCCGCCCTCACCGCTCACCGCGAGCGTGCGGAACGCCCTGGCCACGCCCAGCATCGAGACGAAGAACAGCGGCGCCCCGCACCCGTCGACGCCGGAGGCGGGCATCCGCTCGCCGGTCAGCTCCTCCACCGTGGCGCGGATCGCCCGCTGGAGCGGATGCGGCGGCTCCAGGTAGGACTCCAGCGGCCAGTCGTTGACCACGCAGGTGGCGAGCATGGCGGCGTGCTTGCCCGAGCAGTTCATGTAGACGCGGCCCCGGTCGGTCACCGCCCGGTCCTCCGGGTAGTCCTCAGGGCAGCGCAGCGCCGACTCGTCCAGCCCGGCCCCGGCCAGGATCTTGCGCACGCCGTCGACGTGGAACGGCTCGCCCGCGTGTGACGCGCACGCCAGCGCCAGCAGCTCGCCGCTCAGCCGCAGCCCGCTGCGCACCATGCCGAGCGCCTGGAGGGGCTTCATCGCCGAACGCGGCGACGCCGGCTCCGCGACCGCGCCGTGCGTCTCGGCCGGGCGGCCCGCCGCGTCCAGGGTCAGCATCCGCGCCAGGTGCCTGGACTCCACGAACCCCGACCGCACGACCTCCACGACCAGCGCCATCGGCTCCTCCTTTTCTCACGAGTGTATTTCTGGGCCACAATGTGGTCCCATGCGAGCTGTAGTGCAGCGGGTGAGCTCCGCGTCCGTGGCCGTCGACGGGCAGCCTGTCGGCGCGATCGACGAGCCGGGGCTGCTCGTGCTGGTCGGCGTCACCCACACCGACACGCGCGACCAGGCGGCCAAGCTGGCCGCCAAGCTGTGGGGGCTGCGCGTCCTGCACGGCGAGAAGTCGTGCTCGGACGTGGCCGCGCCGCTGCTGGTGATCAGCCAGTTCACGCTCTACGGCGACACCCGCAAGGGCCGCCGCCCCACCTGGCAGGCGGCCGCCCCGGGGCCCGTCGCCGAGCCGCTGGTCGAGGCCGTCGTCGAGGAGCTGCGCGCGCTCGGCGCGCACGTGGAGACCGGCCGGTTCGGCGCCGACATGAAGGTCTCGCTGGTCAACGACGGCCCGATCACCCTGGTGATCGACGTCTAGTCAGCGGATGCGACGGCGCAGGCTCGGGTCGATGCTGACGTTGCGCCCGGCGTCGGGCGGCACGATGACCTCCTGCGAGGCCGCGACGCCGCCGGCGAGCAGCGGCGCGTCGACCGGGACCGTGCGCTTGACCACGGCCAGCGCGATCGGTCCCAGCTCGTGGTGGCGGGCCGCCGAGCCGACGGTGCCCACCTCCTGGCTCTCGAAGATCACCGGAGCGCCGTGCCCGGGCAGCGTGTCGACGCTGCCGTCGAGGTGCAGGAACACCAGCCGCCGCGGCGGATGCCCCAGGTTGTGCACCCGCGCCACCGTCTCCTGCCCCCGGTAGCAGCCCTTCGACAGGTGCACGGCCGCGCCGATCCAGCCCACCTCGTGCGGGATCGTCTTGTGGTCGGTCTCGAAGCCCATGCGGGGCCGGTGCCCCTCGATCCGCAGCGCCTCGTACGCCCACAGCCCCGCCACCGGCCGGCCCAGATGCTCGGCCAGCTCGGCGCGCGGCACCAGCAGATCCTCCGTCGCCGTCGACAGCACGGCCAGCTCGTCGGCGGCCGAGACCTCCACGCGCAGCATGAACCGCATCCGGTCCAGATAGTCGATCAGGCTCGCCGAGGCGCCGGGCTCGACATGCGCCAGCACCGCCTCACCGTCGTCGACCAGCGTCAGATGGTGCTCCACCCGGCCCTGGAGGTCGAGCAGGAGCGTCTGGGTCCACTCCCCCGGGGCGAGCGTGTCGAGCTTCTGCGACGTCAGGTCGTTGAGCCATTTCAGCCGGTCGGCCCCCGCGATCCGGACGATCTCACGGTTGCTCCGGTCGACGACCGCCTCGCCCTTGGCCAGGGCGCGCTGCTCGGCGAACAGGTCGCCGTAGTGCGCCGCCACGTCGGCGTCGGGGCCGTCGGCGGGGACGGCGCCGGGCAGGTCAAGCAGAGGGCTACGCATGCCCTCCAGGTTAACGGCACTCCCGGCAGAGCCCGAAGACGGTCAGGTGATGGACGTCGGCCACGAACCCCAGCTCGTCGTCCAGCCCCCTGACCAGGCCCTCCGCCATCTCCGGCCGCACCTCGCCCACGTCGCCGCAGCCCCGGCACACCAGGTGGACGTGGTCGGCGTCGGACGCCAGATGGTAGGTCGGGGCGCCGTGGCCCAGGTGGGTGTGGGTGACCATGCCGAGCTCCTCGAGAAGCTCCAGCGTGCGGTAGACGGTCGAGATGTTGACCCCGCGGGCCGTCTGCCTGACCTTGACGCAGATCTCGTCAGGAGTGGCGTGCTCCAGCTCCTTGACCGCCTCCAGCACGAGCTGGCGCTGCGGAGTGACCCGGTAACCCTTGGCGCGAAGCTCCTCATGCCACTGCGTCTCCGTCATGCCCCGAGTCTACGACCGGACGTTAATTCACTTGCCCCCTCCGACGGCGACCGCATAACTTCATGAGTACGCGGAAAGGAGGTGGTCCAAACAATGGTGATTCATAGTTGGACTAGCGAGGTGGTTGTCCGCTGACGTCGCGGACTTAGTTGTCTCGTGCTCGTCGGCGAATTCGAGGCAACCACCGGGGCCCCTGGCAGCCGGAGGGCGGGATCCGATCCCGTCTTTGGTCCATCCGGCCCGCCTGCTCGGCAGGCGGAACGCCGCCCGGGGCCCTCTTTTGCTTTTCAGTGCTCTCCGCGCGCGGGGACGCCGAGCGCCTGGCAGGCGTCGCGGTAGAGGCGCACGACCGCCATCCGCACCTGCGCCCGCTCCGTCAGCGTCTCGCCCCACGGCACCCTGACCCGCTCGCCGCCGTCGATGGTGAACTCGATCGCCTCGCCGTCGACGTCGCTCGTCACCGCCGTGGTCGCCGCCGGCCGGCCGCCCAGCCCGCGCACGATGATCAGCGAGTCGGCCGCGTGGTCGTCGTTCATGTGACGCTTGATCGCCTCGACGGCGTCGTCGGTGAACGGGGCGCCCATCACGCCACCTTCTTCAGCTCGGCCGACATGTGCGAGGTCAGCGGGTGACCGACGGCCGCCATGTCGTAGGCCCACATCAGATTGCCCTTGACCAGCCCGTACAGCCGCCTGCCCGCGGTGTACTCCTTCGCGGACGCGGTGCGCGCCACCACGTCGGTGTGCAGGTCGATCTTGTGGAAGACGACCTCGCCGACGTAGATCTCCACGATGCCGGTCGGATGCGACAGCACCACTTCGAGCTGCCGCTCGGGCTGCACGCGCCAGTAGCCGGACTCGGTGGCCAGCGGCCTGACCCGGCCGCCGTCCTGGTCGAGCAGCCACGTGCGGCTCACGTACGTGAGAAACGGCTTGCCGTTGTGGCCGAACTCGATCTCCTGCCCGAAGTTGAAGCTCTCGATCGTGGGGTAGCCGCCGACCCCCGCACCCTCCCACCGGCCGAGCAGGAAGGCGATCGGCTCCAGGTCGGGGTGCACCTCAGGTTCCTCCATGACCCCCAACCCTAGTCCCGCCCGAGGCGGGCTAGGGTGACTGCATGGCACGATCACTGGTGATCAAGGTGACCGCCGGGGCCGACGCGCCCGAGCGGTGCAACCAGGCGTTCACGGTCGCGGCCGCCGCCGTCGCGAGCGGGGTCCCCGTCTCCCTCTGGCTCACGGGCGAGTCGTCCTGGTTCGCGCTCCCGGGGCGGGCCAAGGAGTTCGAGCTGCCGCACGCCGTCCCGCTGCCCGACCTGCTGGAGGCGATCCTCGCGGGCGGGCGTGTCACGCTGTGCACGCAGTGCGCGGCCCGGCGCGAGATCACCGTCGACGACGTGATCGACGGCGTCCGCATCGCCGGCGCGCCCACGTTCGTCGAGGAGGCCACCGCGGAGGGCGTGCAGGCGCTCGTCTACTGACTGGGCTCCCCCGCGGTCACAGGGGGAGCTAGGAGGCCAGGACCGTGCTCAGGCGCTCCTGGCGGAGCTGCTCGTAGCGGGTGTCGTCGAGCGGGGCGAGCTCGCCGACGCGCCATGACAGCAGCAGGTCGGCCAGCGCCGGGTTGCGGGCGAGCGCGGGGCCGTGCAGGTAGGTGCCGATCACGTGACCGGCGTAGCAGCCCTCGAAGCCGTCGCCGTTGCCGACGCCCTTGACGGTCTTGGACAGCGGCCGGACGCCGGGGCCGAGCCGGGTGACGCCCATGTGGTTCTCGAAGCCGGTCAGCGTGGGCAGGCCGAGCGCGGCGTCGACCTCGGCCACGAGCTCGCCGACGGCGCGGGCGGGGCCGCGGGCGCTGGAGATGTCGAGCAGGCCGATGCCGTCGACCGGCTGGCCCTCCTCGCCGCCGAACGTGCTGCCCATGATCTGGTAGCCGGCGCAGACGGCGAGCATGGCGGCGCCGCGGGCCACGGCGCGGTGCAGGCCGCCGTCGCGGCGCAGGCGTTCGGCCGCGAGGATCTGCGGCCGGTCCTCGCCGCCGCCGATCAGGTAGATGTCGCCGGTCTCGGGGACGGGGTCGGCGGACCGTACGTGGATCGTCTCGGTGTCGATGCCCCGGCGCTGCGCCCGGTGCTCCAGGACGAGCGCGTTGCCCTGGTCGCCGTAGGTGCTGAGCAGGTCGGGGTAGATCCAGACGATGCGAAGGGCGCTGTCAGACGGCACGGCCGAACTCCGATCGGATCAGCTGGAAGGCGGTGTAGTTGGCGATCACGTCGACCCGGCCGGGCGGCTGCATGGCCAGCGCCTCGGAGAAGGAGGAGCACAGCGCGAACGGCACGTCGGCGACCTCCAGCCGGAGCGCCAGGTCGAGCCGCCGCTCGCCGGTGACGAACACCGGGCGGCCGCGCAGGATGCGGTAGTCGACGTCCCACAGCCAGGAGGTGTCGCGCCCGTCGGGGCCCTGGGCGTTGACGGACAGGATGATCGGCAGACTCGGGTCGGTGACGTCGAACGCCTCCAGCCAGCCCGCCGGGTTCTTGGCGAGCAGCAGCCGGGCGTGGCGGCCGTCGCGCTCGACGGTCGTGTAGCGGCCGGCGACCGAGGTGACCTCGCGCAGCCGGGGCAGCGCCCGCTCGACCGGCAGCCCGAACGCCTCGGAGACGGCCAGCGCCATCGCCGCGTTGGACCGGTTGGCCAGGCCGGGGAGCTGGATGTCGAGCAGCCAGCGCTGCCCGCGCGGGTCGATGACCGCGTCGTCGTCGAGCACCCACTGCGGCTCCGGCCGGTGGAAGGTGCATTCGCGGCAGGCCCAGTCGACGCCCTTGCGCTCCAGCGGGCCGCCGCATTCGGGGCAGCTCCAGGAGTCTTCCTTCCAGCGCTGCCCGCCGGCCACCCAGGTGACCTTGGCGGCGGTCGAGGCGCCCCAGGTGACGAGCGGGTCGTCGCAGTTGGCGATGACGTGGGTGGGTTTGCCGGACAGCGCCCTGCGCCACTTCTGCGCCAGGAGCCAGATCTCGGCGGCGCGGTCCATCTGGTCGCGGCTGAGGTTCATCAGGCAGACGACGCCCGCGCCGGTGGTGTCGAGCACCTCGGGCAGGTATTTCTCGTCCACCTCCAGCACGCCGTAGGGGGCGCTCTTGTGCTGCGACAGCGCGGAGACGTGGCCCGCCGGCATGTTGGCGCCATAGGCGTTGGTGGCCACCTCGCCCAGCTCCAGCAGGGCGGAGGTGATCAGCCGGGTGGTGGTCGTCTTGCCGTTGGTGGCGCTCACCAGGGCCAGCTTGCGGTCGCGGGCGAGCTGGCGGAGCAGGTCGGGCTCGAGCATCAGGCCGACCCTGCCGCCGATCACCGAACCGTCACCCCGCCCGGTCATCCTGGACAGCGTCGCGGCACTGCGGCCCAGAGCGCTCGCGAGCTGAGCCCGCAGTGGAAGCTGGGTCATGAACAAGAATCCTAGTCGGCCCGGGGCATCGCGGGCCCTCCTACTCGCCGCCCGACTCCACGAACGCGATCTCCGGGGCGCCGCCGTCCTCGAACGGCAGCACGAACCGGCGCGGCCACGACAGCACGCCTTCCAGCCATCCGGCGCCCATCGTCTGGCCCACGTGACGGAGCCTGGCGGGCGCCTCGACGCCGATGGCGACCGAGTTCACGTCGCGCTGGACGCCGTCGCCCTCGTCGTCGCCGAGGATGACCCGCCACGCCAGCGCCCTGTTGTGCGCGACCTCCATCGACAGCGGGTGGTGGCGCAGCGCCTTGGCCCGGTGGCCGAGCAGCTCGGCGTGCATCAGGTCGGCGGAGCCGTTGCCGTTGGCCTGCTGGCGGAACAGCGCGTACTCCAGGGGCGGGGCGGGGCTGCGCAGGTCGGGCGCGGGCCGGCCGTACGGGAAGAGCCTGTCGACCTCGTGCAGCCAGCGCACCTGCGGGATCACCCACGACGCGCCGGGACGCTCGCCGCCCGGTTCGAGCGAGCCGAGCAGGCGGGTGGCGGTCTCGGCGGCCTTCTCGGTGAGCAGGGCGGGGTCGAACCAGCTCCGCAGCGACCAGGCGCGGCGCTGCACGGCCCGTTCGACCAGGGTGGCGAGCAGGCACTCGCGGCGGCGGGCCGGCAGGTCGGACCAGGCGCCCGCCAGGCTGCGCGGGACGCCGGGCAGCGGCCGGTTGCTGACGAACGCGAGCACGACCGTGTCGCACCAGATGCGCAGCCACGCCCAGTCGGGGGCGTCGGCGAGCACGTCGGCCTCGCGCAACTCGACGAGCGTGCACGCCTGCCCGGTGCGGCACTGCGCGCCGCAGGCGGCCGAGCGGCGGCCGCGGATCGGCGGCGGCGGGCTCGCCAGCAGCTTCTCGCGTGACTCGCCGAGCGGCACGCGGACGCGCAGCGGCCGGTCCATCCCGTCGGCGAACACGGCGGCGTCGCCCGGCGGCAGCGATACGACGTGGCGGGACTGCTCGTCGCTGAGGTTCATGGCGGCGCCGACGAGCCGGCGGTCGTCCTCGGCGGGCAGCCGGTGCACGACCTTGAGCGCGGTGTTCTTGACCACGTCGGGGACGAGCTTGGTGGGGATCTGCTCGGCCACGACGATGCCCTCGCCGTACGCCCTGATCTCGGCGAGCATGCCGGCCAGGAGCTCGACGGCGTGGGTGGCGGCCCGGCCGGCGCCCCGGTCGCGCAGCAGCCGGTGCGCCTCCTCGATGACGATGACGTGCCGCAGGTCGGCGGTCTTCTCCTGGCGGGCGCGCATCCGCAGGTGTTCGACGATGCGGATGATCAGCGTGCCCATGAGGAACGCCTTGTCCTCGTCGTTGGCGACGTCCTCGATGGCGAGCACGACGTTGCGGCGCATGAGGCCGCCGATGTCGGCGGGGTGGCCGCCCTCGAAGAAGCGGCCCGCCGAGCCGACGCGCAGCGAGCGCAGCCGCAGCGAGATGAAGCCTTCCACGTCGGCCTGCACCTCGCGGCCGTAGCCGATCTCCTTGATCACGTCCATGGCGTGCTGCTGGAGCTGTTCGAGTGTCGGCACGCTGGGCGGGACCTTGGAGCCCGGCACCGCGCCGCCGGTGACGACGTCCCAGCCGGTGGCCTCGTAGACGCGCTGGAGGGCCAGCGACATGATCTGCGGGAATGGCTCCTCGGCGTCGAAGGCGGCCATGAACAGCGCCCTGACCATGTCGATGTGCGCCTGGACGGGGTAGCCGGGCTCGGGCTCCAGCGGGTTGATGCTGAACGGCACGCCGCCGGGCGCCGACGGGTTGATCACCGTGACGGGGCCGATCGACTCCACCCGGCCGGCCATGGCCGCGTACTCGGACTTGGCCGCCTCGATCGCGAGCCACGGGATGCCGGCGTGGCTGAGCTGTTCCAGCAGGTGCCTGACCGTCTGCGACTTGCCCGAGCCGGTCGCCCCTGTGACGAAGGCGTGCCGGTTGAGCGTGGCCAGCGGCACCCGGAACGAGCCGACGCCGCGGTCCTGGCCGTCGAGGATCTCGCCCAGCTCCAGCTCGCCCTCGCCCGCCTCGGAGGTCACGTCGAAGAACCCGGAGTCGAGCACCCGCACGCCCGGCACCTCCCGCCTGGGCAGCCCGGCGAGCGCCGCCAGCGCCCCCGCCGTGGCCGCGAAGGGGGCGGCGGCGCCGTCGGCGGGGTCCTGCATGGTGATGGCCAGCGCCTCGGGCAGCGCGTGCACCGAGCCCTGGGCGCTGCGCAGCCGGTACGGGTGGTGGCTCATCTCGACCGAGCCGACCAGGACGGGCGCGATCTGGCCCAGCTCCTCGGCGGTGGCGGCCCCGGCCAGCACCCGTACGTTCCACAGCCCGGCCTCGCGGAAGGCGTCGAGCTCCTGCATCCGGCGTTCGGCCCGCTCGGCGTCGAACCTGGACCGCTCGGAGGCGTCGCCGTACTGCCTGAGCACGTTGAGCTGGGTGCGCAGGTGGGCCACCTCGGCGTCGAGCAGGTCGGTCGGCTCGGCCACGACCAACCAGGCGAACGGCCGCGACATGAGCGTGACCAGCGTCGACTCGAACAGCGTGGGCCGCTTCAGCTCGTCCGGGTCGAGCCCGGCGGAGTCGCGCCGGCCGCCGAGCGGCGGCGCCTGGCGGCCCGGGCACGGCGTCCACACCAGGTCGGCCAGGTCGGCCAGGTACTCCTCGTCGAGCTCGACGCCGCGCGCGCCGCCCGGGAAGAGCAGCGGCTGCGGCCCGGCGGGCCGGCCGGGCGCGTCGGGCGAGCGGCGCGGCTGGCGCGGCGGCGACAGCGGCCCGGCGTTGGTGATCAGTTCCAGCGGCGCGCCGGAGCCGCGCGACAGCCAGCCGATGACGAACGGCCGGTCCCGCTGGGCTGCCGACAGCACGGCGGGCAGCACGGTGACGAAATCCCACTCCGCCGACGAGCTGCGCGAGGGTGCTGCGATGGACTGGATCCGGTACCAGGGCCCGCTCAGCGACACACTCGGCTGCATTTCATCCCCCCACAGACGGTCGTTCAGTAAAACTCCGCCCCCCGCCAGCGCGGCACCTCGGCATTGACCATGTCATTGCCTGTCCTTGCGCCAGTCCAGGCGCGGCGGGGGCGGGCCCAGGTTCGGCGGCGGCTCGCCGTCGCCGTTCTCCTGGTGTCCGGCGCCGAGGACGGCGTCGCGGACGTCCTCCAGCTCGCCCAGCGTGGTCTTGGGGAAGGTGAGGATGGCCGGGTTGGCGTCGGCCAGGCGGACGCGCCGGCCCTGCGCGGTGGCGTCGGTGACGATCACCGATGTGGTGGGGAGCTGCTGGAGCTGGTGCGGTTCGACGAGGAACTCGCGCGAGCGCTGGAGCACCCGCTCGGTCTCGGAGATCTTGTCGGCGGTCCTGCCCCACTCGGTGGACTCGGTGATGTCCTCGGCCAGGTCGGCGTGGCTCTCGGCGCGCTCCTGGCCGCCGTCGTCGACCTGGTCGATGGTGGAGGTGTAGCCGCCGTCCAGGCGCGGCAGCGATTCGCTGATCGTCTCGGTGAGCTGGGCCAGCTCCAGCCGGTGCTCGGTGCCGACGTGCTCGCTGGCGACGCGGGCGTCCTCGGCGTTGCCGAGCCGCATGAACGCCACCGCCGCGTGCCCCCGGCCCAGCCGCTCGCGCACGGTGGGGGTCAGCGACCGGTACGTGAGCACGAGCCCCGTACGGGAGGTCTCGCAGGCGTCCATGAGCCGGTCGAGCACGTCGCCGCGGAGCTTGTCCGCGCCGGCCACGATGATCGTGTGATACCAGGGCCGGTCGGAGGCGGGCGACTGGCGCAGGATGTGCGTGAGCGCCGTCGCGACGTACGTGCCCAGCACCCGGTTGCCGAAGACGCCCGCCTGGCGGTCCATGCTGACGACCCGCAGCCTCGCCGGGGGCAGCCGCACCGCCTGGGTGCCGAGCGTCTCCAGCTTGCGTAACTGCGACTCCAGCGCCCAGGCGCGCTCGATCACCACCCGGTCGCTGACGCCCCGCCCGAACAGCGTGCCGATGCGCTCGAGCTGCGACGCCGTGATCAGGCCGAACCGCAGGTCGTCGCGCGGGTCGCCGACCTGGGCGAGCGCCCGCAGCGCGGCCGTGACCTGGCTGATCGTGGCGTTCTCGCCGAGCACCTCCAGCACCCGCTCCAGGATCGCGTTGTCGAAGCTGAGGTCGCGGGTGGTGCGGTGCTCCTCGCTCACGCTGACCACGTGCGCCAGCACGTCGGCGAACGCCTCCGGCTTGAGCGTCGCGCCCAGGTCGAGCCGGGGCAGGTCGACGGGCAGCACCCAGACCAGCGGATCGTCGCCGCCCTTGCGGGCCAGCTCGATCAGGTCCTTGGCGATCGCGCCCTCCGACAGGTCGAGCACGGTCAGGTGGCCGCCGCTGTAGAGGCGGGTGGCGCCCAGCAGCGTGATCAGCGCCGACCAGCCGGGCAGCGTGCCGCCCGCCACGTCGACGCGGTCGATCTCGTCGGGGACGGCCACCGCGTACCAGTTGAGCTGGCGGTCGTGGCGCTCCTTGACCTCCTGCCACTCGCGGTAGCGCTGGGCGTGCTCCTCCTGGGCGCGGAACAGCTCCCGGTCGCGCTCCTGACGCTGCCGGTCGGCCCGCGCCTGCTGCTCGGACACGCGGTATTTCACCGCCCGGTCGCCCTGGAGGATCGCGTACGCGCAGATCGCCGCCACACCGCCGGCCGCCGCTATCCCGAGGAGCGCGAACGACCAGTCCAGGTAGCCCGCGACGGCCACCACCAGCAGCAGCGCGGTCAGCGCCAGCATGAACATGCGCACGAACCGCACCGGCCGGTTGAGCATGTCCTCCTGGAGCCGCTCGCGGCGCAGCAGCTCGGGGTCAGGCCCGTCACCGGCCGCCGGCGCCTCCTCGGCGGGCGAGGGGCGCTTCGGCGGCGGGCCCGGATCGGGGTGGAGCAGGAGATACTGCCAGCCCAGATAGATGCGGTCCGACTGGAGCTGTGCGTGATCGGGATGCACGTCCGCCACGTGACCCCCTCCGGCTGCCCTGTGTCATGACAGCGTAAAAGCTACAACCCCTGCTGTGGCAGGGTTCGCGGCAATTCGGCCAGCGCAATGGGCGGATTGGGGTGAGTGGGATGAGTGTGACCTATTACCATCCATACCCATGACGGAACCCTCCGGCGGCAGCGACAAGCCGAGACGCCCGGTAGCGGTGCCCGCCCTGGCCCTGGTGGCGCTCACCGCCATCGGCGTCACCGCCCTGCTCGGCGGCCTCAACGAGGCGCCCGAGGCCCCGCCGCCCAAGGTCAAGACCGGGCAGAGCTTCGACCAGGGCCAGTTCGAGACCCAGTTCGTGGAGTCGAAGGTCACGCTGCAGCGGGCGCAGATCGGGTCCGCCGAGAACAAGCGCTTCCTCGACGTGCTCTTCAAGGTCACCAACAAGACCGACGAGACCATCTCGGTCGGCCACCTGCCCACCGACAAGGGCAGCGGCTACAGCTTCGGCGGCGCGCTGCTCAAGATGACGCCCGAGATCAAGACGAAGACCGGCGGCCGGCTGTTCGTCACCTCCAAGGGCGCCGAGTCCGCCCAGCTCCACCCCGGCGTCCCCGTCACCGTGGTCGCCCGCTACGAGCTCGACGCCGCCGCCGAGCCGCCCGCGGAGGTCACCTACGAGCTCGGCGTGTACGAGTCCGTCGAGAACCCCCTCACCGGCGAGACCAGCTGGATCCTGCCGAGCGAGGACGACCCTCTCGGCAAGCCGGGAGCGACCGAGGTGGCCGCCACGGTCACCCTGCCCGTCAAGCGTGAGGACGCCTGATGACCGCGCAGACCGTGGCCCCGCGCCGCTCCCGCCGTCAGGCCCCGCGCCGCCGCGGCGCCGGCGCCGTCCTGCTCAGCACCCTGGCCGGGATCGTCCTCGCCGCCGGCGCCGTGGGCGTCCAGTCGCTGCGGCTCTCCGTCGAGGAGACGGGCGCCCCGCTCACGTACGCGGGCGCCAAGGGCGAGATGGTCGACGCCGGGCGCTTCTCCGTCCGCGTACGCGACGTCACCACCGCCAGGACCGTCAGGAACCAGGACGAGGTGGTGACCGCCGAGCAGGTGTTCCTCGTCGTCGAGGCCGAGGCGACCGTGCCGAAGGAGCCCCTCCACCTGGGCCCGGCCGTGCTGCTCGCCGCCGACGGCAAGAAGTACACCGCCACGGACAAGGTCGACAGGATGGCGACGCTGGCGTACCCGTGGATCCAGCCGGGCTGGACGACCTCCGGGCGGTTCGTGTTCGAGGTGCCCGCCTCGGCGCTGGAAGGCGCGCAGGTCGTGTTCCGGCTGCCGATCGCCGGGCTGTACGTCGAGCCGATGCCGCCGGAGGCGCAGGTCGACCTGGGCATCGACGCGGCGACGGCCAAGAAGCTGAGTTCCGCGCCCGCGGACGTTGTCGACCTGGGCGAGAAGAAGTAGACGATGAGCACTGACGACCGCGACTGGTTCGCCCCGGCCCCCGGCCGCCCGGCCCGGCCCGACGACCGGCCCCCCACCGCCCCGCACCCGGCCGCCCCGCCCCCGGCCGGTCCGCCCCCGGCCGGTCCGCCCCCGGCCGGTCCGCCCCCGGCCGGTCCGCCCCAGGCCGGTCCGCCCCAGGGCGGCTCGCCGTACCCGGAGGGCCCGCCCCAGGGCGGTCCGCCGTACCCAGGCGGGGCGCCGCAGGGCGGTCCCCCGTACCCAGGCGGGGCGCCGCAGGGCGGCCAGCCGCTCCCCGGGCGGCGCCGCCGATCCAGGCCGGTGCCCCCCGGCCAGGGCACGCCCGGTCACGCCGCCCCGGCCCCAGGTCAGGGCAGGCCCGGGCCGCCTCCGGGGCAGCAGCCGTACCCGGGGATGCAGCGGCGCGTCGGCGTGCACCCGGACCAGCAGGTGTGGCCGCCCATGCGCCGGGAGTCCACCAGCTCCACGCAGCCGATCCCGGCGATCCCCAGCGCGGGCCCGCTGCCGCCCGGCGCGGCCCAGCCGCCCGGCCTCGCGCACCCGCCCGGCGCCCCCGCGCAGGGCACGCAGGCCCGGCCCGGGGCGGCCTCCGGCGACGCCGAGCCGCCGGGCGACGACGCCCGGACGGCGGCGCAGCCGCCCAAGCGCCCGCGTACGGTGCTGCTGGGGGTCGGCGCGGTGCTGGCGCTGGCGCTGAGCATCGGCCTGCCGACGGCCGACCGCTACCTGTTCTACAAGAGCGGCCAGCCGGGCGAGACCGTCCACGTGGTGCCCGCGGGCCAGGAGAAGACGTTCGAGCACGTGACATGGAAGTCGTCGATCGAGCCGATGGAGGCCCCGCCCGGCGGCAGGCACAACACGCCCGACAAGCAGTGGCTCAAGATCGTCGTCACGCGGAAGGCGGCCGACGAGACCGGCGCGGTGCTCACCGGCGTGCCGGAGCTCACGCTGGAGGACAAGCGGGAGCGCACCTGGCGGGTGGAGATCGTGGAGAACGACCTGCCCACGGACAAGCACGAGGTCGGCGTCCCGTACTCCTACACGGCGGGCGCGGTCGTGCCGAAGGCGGTGGCCGCGGAGGTGGAGCTGCATCTCGCGCCGGACATCACCTACCGCTCCGACACCCCGGTGGACAAGCTCATGGCGATCAGCCCGGAGGACGAGGCGAAGGCCGCGCGCAACGACGTGCTGGTGTTCAGGCGGTGATGTCCTCGCCCTGCAGCCGTGCCCTGGTGGCCGCGATGTCGAAGGCCGCGGCCAGCACGCTGTAGGTCAGCACGGTCACCAGGAGCTCCTTGACGAAGGTCACCGGGTAACCGGCGTAGAGCCACATGAACGGCACGTCCGACCCGACGAGCGTGCGCACGGCCCGTTCCAGGTAGTCGGCGCCCACGTGGATGCCGGTGTAGAGCAGGCACATGAGCCCGAACAGCGCGGCCCCGCCCTTGATGGTGATGCGGAAGGCGTTGACCACGGGCACCCAGCGCTCGATGAAGCCGCCGGCGACGCGGTCCACGGCCGACTGGGTGATGGTGTGCGACTTCTCCAGCCGGTCGACGCCCCGCTCCAGCTTGGTGCCGCGCAGCGCCCTGCGGGTGTCGTCCACGCTTCCGCCGAACACGAGGATGGCCACGGCCAGCCAGGTCAGCGGCACGGCGAGCGCTTCGGTGATGTGCGGCCAGACCTCGCCGAACCAGTTCCAGAACGCCTCCCAGCCGGGCACGCTCTGCTTGGCCTGCTCCCAGAAGCTCTTGGTGCCGTCGACGACGGCCCGGTGCTCGGCCCATTCGCTGCGGGCCAGCGCGATGTTGTAGAGGGCGTTCAGCGCGCAGAACACGAAGGAGAACTCGGCGAAGGCGGCGGCGATGCCGGAGTAGCGGCCGGTGCCCCGTTCGACCATCCGGCCGAACAGCAGCCGCAGCCCGAACGTCACGGCCATCGCGGCGAGCGAGACCCGCCAGTCCAGGCTGACCAGCCCGAGCCCGTACGTGACCTCCTCGTTCGTGCCGTTGGCCACGTTGTTGAGTATGGGCGTGTAGAAGTTGTCGTCCAGGTTGTGGAACAGGTCCATCTGCTGGAAGTCGGCGGCGTCCTCGTAGAACAGCGACCAGGCCATGTAGATGACGGCGAAGGCGGGCGCGACCCGGTTCAGCGAGTACCAGAACTGCTCGTCCGGCTGCCCGTCCGCCCGTCTGGCCCGGGTCTCCATGAGCGCGCGGCGCAGCGACAGGAACATGCCGGTGATCACCGTCATCGAGACGAGGATGATCACGGTCAGGAGCACGTACGCGAGGATGAGCCGCGGCTGCCTGAAGCTGCCGTGCTGGACCTCGGTGGCCGCGTAGAGGAGTCCCCAGCGCAGCAGCTCGCCGACGGAGAACCACAGGATCAGAGGCAGCGCGCACCGCCCTGCGAGCCTGAGCGCGTGCAGGGGCAGCGAGAACGGCGACGGCACTCGCTGAGCCGGTTCGGGCCCAGGCCGGGGCGGTGCCATCACACCTGACGATCCGGACATCTGCTGAATCGTAGCGGTCTGCCCCAAGTGCCGCAGCAGCAACTACGGAATGCGGCCTCAGGTCCCCGCGTCCAGGCGGCGGGCCAGGTCAGCCAGCTCCGGCAGCCGCAGCACCCGGTCACCCGCGCCCGGCAGCGGCACGTGCAGCGGCTCCGTCCAGCCCGCCGGAATCGCGCCGGACCCGTACACCGCGCCCGCCAGGCCGCCCGTCACCGCGCCCACCGTGTCGGTGTCGCCGCCCACGTCCACGGCCGCCCGCAGCGCGTCCTCGAACCCCGACGTGGTGCGCACCGCCCACACCGCCGACCCCAGGCACGGCCACACCGCGCCGTTGAACTCCGTCGCCTGGTCCGGATGCCAGCCGGGCGCCAGCACCACCGCGTAGCGCTCACGGTGCTCCGCCGGCACGTGCGCGAGCGCGTCGCCGATCGCCGCGAGCGGGTCGCCGCCGTCCAGCGCCACGCGCAGGAGCTCGTGGTAGATCGCCGTCCCCGCCCACGCCGCCGGGTCGCCGTGGGTCAGCGCCGCGATGCGCCGGGCGGCGTCCATGCTCGCCTCACGACCCTGGCGGGCGAAGTAGACCGCCGACGTGGTCGCCCGCATCAGCGACCCGTTGCCGGCGGCGCGGCGGGTGCTCTCGAAGTGGAACGCGGCCGCCAGGTCCCACGGCATGCCGTTCGTCAGCACCTGCTCGGTCTGCAGGCCGATGTCCTTCGGCTCGGCCGCCGCCCACCGCTGGAAGCGCGCGAACACGTCCGGCAGGTCCAGGCCGCCGCGCTCCAGCAGCGACTCGCCCAGGTGGACGGCCATCTGCGTGTCGTCGGTCGCCTCGCCCGGGCCCCAGCCGCCGCCACCGCACATCTCCCCCTGGCCGCCCGCCTTCGGGAAACGCGCGCTGAACGCGCCCGCGGGGCCGAACTCGAACGGCGCCCCCAGCGCGTCACCCACCGCCGACCCGACAACCGCCCCGACAACCCGTTCCGTACGCTCCATCCCGGCAGCCTACGACCCGCCCCTGCCCTCCTGGGAGACACTGCCCCTTTTGAAAGGCCATGCCCCCTTTGAGAGGCCATGCCCCTTTACCGCCTCAGGCGGCCGGGCGGCAGGAGCGGCAGGGGCGGTAGCCGGCGGCGCGGGCCTGGGGAAGGGTGCGGAAGCCGTGCCGGTGCGCCGGCGTGATGCGCCGGGCGTTGTGGCAGGTCGGGAAGCAGACGATGCCGGTGGTGTCGCTGGCCAGGTAGAAGACGCGGGAGCCCGCCAGGGCCTGGAGCCGGTCGAGGTCGACGCCCTCGGCCGCGAGCAGGCGTTCCTTGGCCTCGGCGCCGAAGACGTACTCGCCGGTCGCGCCGTCGGAGCGGATGACGCGGTGGCACGGGACGAGCAGCGGCACCGGGTTGCCCGCCAGCGCCGTGCCCACGGCGCGGACGGCGGTGGGGCGGCCGATGCGGGCGGCGATCCAGGCGTACGGGCGTACCTCGCCGCGGGGGATCGCCCGGGCGGCCTCCAGCACGTCGCGCTGGAAGGGGGTCAGGTCGCGCAGGTCGAGGGCGAGCGTCGCGGCGCGGCCCGTGCGCAGGGCGGTCACGAGCCCGGCGGGCGGCCGGGCGGCGGGCAGCAGCGGCCGGGCGAACCGGTCGTGGAAGGCCGCGGCGAACCCGTCGTGGTCCTCGCGCACGTACGCGATGCCCTGGCCGGTGAAGGCGACGGTCACGTCGCCGACGGGGCCGGGCACGCGCACCCAGCGGGCGGCGACGCGGTCGAGCAGCCCGGCGGGGGCGTCGACGCCGAGCCCGGCCAGCCGGGCGAGGAGCGGGTCGGTGGCGTGGTGGGTCATCGGGCACCTCCCAGGGCGCGCAGGCGCTTGAGTCCGCGCGAAATGTGCGACTTGACCGTGCCCTGCGGGATCTTGAGCACGGTGGCGATCTCGGCGACGGGCAGGTCGACGACGTGCCGGAGCACGACGGCGGCACGCTGGTCGGCCGGCAGGAGGCCCAGCAGGGCGTGCAGTTCGTCGCCCGTCTCGCGGCGGACGGCGCTCTCCTCGACGCCCTCGCGCGGGTCGGGCGTCTCGATGGGCTCGTCGCGCAGGTCGGGCGGGGGCTTGCGGGAACGGGTGCGGGCGCAGTTGCGCCAGAGGTTCATCAGGATCGTCAGCAGCCAGGCGCGAGGCTGAAGCGCGGCGATGCGGTCGGAGTCGTAGCCGGTCAGCGCCCGGTACGCGCGCAGGAACGCCTCGGCGGTCAGGTCCTCGGCGTCACTCCAGGCCCCGCTGAGCCGCAGCGCGGTGGTGAAGACCACGCAGCGGTGCGCGGAGTAGAGCTCGGCGAAGCCCTCGTCGAGGTCGTCGAGCAGTGCTTTGCGCACCGGGTCGAGGCAGTCGGTCTGGCTCACGTTCAGTAGAACACCGGCGAGCGCGATTCGGTTGCACGCGAGAAGCCCGCGCCCCCGGGAAGGGGACGCGGGCTTCGCGTGACCTGGGTCAAACCGCTACGGCCAGCTCGGAGACCTCGCCCAGCCGGGCTTCCACCTGGACGTCACGGGTGACGCCGCCGCCGGCGATGATGCGCACGGTCCAGTCGCCGGGCGCCGCGAAGAAGCGGAAGACGCCCTCGTCGGACACGACGACCTCACCGGTGAACTCGCCGGAGTGGTCGAGCAGCCGCGCGTAGGCGGTGCCGGCGCCGGTCACCCGGCCCTGGATGACGGCCTGGTTGGACAGATCGATCCCGGCCGGCAGCGCGATGGTCTGCTCCGGCGCTCCGCAACCCTGTGCAGTGCTCATCAGCGGGCCTCCCCCAGCTCGATCGGAACGCCCACGAGCGAACCGTATTCGGTCCACGAACCGTCGTAGTTCTTCACGTTCGCCTGGCCGAGCAGCTCGTGCAGCACGAACCACGTGTGCGCGGAGCGCTCGCCGATGCGGCAGTAGGCGATGGTGTCCTTGCCGAAGTCGACGCCGGCGGCGCCGTAGAGGGCGCGCAGGTCGTCGTCGGACTTGAAGGTGCCGTCGTCGTTGGCCGCCTTGGACCACGGGATGTTGCGCGCGGTGGGCACGTGGCCGCCACGCTGCGCCTGCTCCTGCGGCAGGTGGGCGGGGGCGAGCAGCTTGCCGGTGAACTCGTCGGGCGAGCGCACGTCGACCAGGTTGAGCTTGCCGATCGCGGCGACGACGTCGTCACGGAAGGCGCGGATGCTGTCGTCCTGGTTGGACACCACGTAGGCGGTCTTCGCCCGCTGGGGAACGTCCTTGACCAGCTCGCGGGAGTCGAGCTCCCACTTCTTGCGCCCGCCGTCGAGCAGCTTGACCTGGTCGTGGCCGTAGAGCTTGAAGTACCAGTAGGCGTAGGCGGCGAACCAGTTGTTGTTGCCGCCGTAGAGGATGACGGTGTCGTCGTTGGCGATGCCGCGCTCGGAGAGCAGGGCTTCGAAGCCGGTCTTGTCCACGAAGTCGCGGCGGACCGGGTCCTGGAGGTCGGTCCTCCAGTCGATCTTCACGGCGCCACGGATGTGGCCCTTGTCGTAGGCGCTGGTGTCTTCGTCGACCTCGACGAGAACGACACCGGGGGTGTCGAGGTTGGCCTCGACCCAGTCGGCGTCCACCAGGACGGCGGAGCGGCTCATTGGGAAACCTCCAGTTTGGCGGCGGGCAGGAGACGGCGGGTCAGCGGATTTCTGTCGCAGCCGAGGCGCATTCCCCAGGCTGCAGTGAGGAGAGCATCCCGATGACACCCCTCGTGGGGGTGGTGATGGCAGGCGCCACGCCGGAGCACGGCAGATCGGCACGCATCAATGGGATGCTCCTGAAGGGTCGGGTGGGGGCGCGGTTGGAACGCGCGTAGACCGTCCTCAGGCAGCGCGACAGAGCGCGGTGGCGACGCGGCAGAAATCAACCGCGCGCCGCTTCGTCAGCAGCTCTGTCGATGGGTTCACAGCGACGACATTACATCGCCGTCTCGCCATCTGTCACATCTCGTCCGAGTCATGAGATGGATCGTGAGACAAAGCGCTGGCCAGCGCGTGCAGCACGTCGGCCTTGCGCGGCTGCCCGGCCGCCTTCTTCACCACTTTTCCCGCGGAATCGAGCACGAGCACCGTCGGCGTCGCCGTCACGCCGATCCGCCGCACCAGGTCCAGCCGCGACTCGGCGTCGATCTCCACGTGGGCGACGCCGGGCACCAGGGCGCTCACGTCGCTCAGCACCCGGCGGGTGGCCCGGCACGGCTGGCAGAACGCGGTGGAGAACTGGACGAGCGTCGCCCGCTCCCCCAGCGCCGCGCCCAGCTCGGTCTCGTTCAGCAGCACGTCCGGTGCAACCAGCGGGGACCTCCGGTCAATTCCTCGGCTCAGTTCCTCGGCACGGCGCTCACGTACAGGTCGCCCTTGACGCCGACGACGTCGACCCGGGCGATCTCCGCCAGCGGGATGCGCGTGCGCACGGAGAACTGCGGCGCGGAGCCGGTCCAGGACCCGGCGGTGTCGCGCCCGCCGTCACGGCCGCGGACCACGATGCGGCCCTCCGCGTCCGGCGGCAGGCCGGTGACCACGACGTGGAGCTCGGCGCCGTCCTCGGCGGGCTGCGCCCGCACGGTGACGTCGCGGCCCTGCCGCGCGCCGGCGAACTCGCGCTCCTCCGCCGATTCCATGAAGAGCGACGGCGCCTCGGACTCGCGTGCCGATGGGGTCGCCTTCGTGCGCCCGCTGGACGACGGGAGCGGCTCCGCCTGGTCGGACCCGGTGGACGACGGCAGCGGCATCGCGCGCTCGGGCCTGCCCGTCGACGGGAGCGGCATCGCCTGGTCGGCCGCCTCCTCGCTCGTCAGAGGCTGGTTCACCGTCGACCGCGCGGCGGGCGCCGAGGCGGCCTGCTCCGTGGCGCCGCCCTGCTGGGTGACGCCCCACACCGTGCCGCCCACGACCAGCGCCGCGGCCGCCGCGGCGACGACGGTCAGCCGCCTGCCACGCCGGTGACGCCTGGCGCGGTCGTCGAGCAGCCGGTCCAGCACCGCCCGGGGCGGGCTGGCGACCAGCTCCACGTCACGTTCCGACACCTTGCCCAGGAAGCCGGCGACCCCCTCCAGGTCCAGCAGCTCGGCCCCGCACGCCTCGCACGTGGCCAGATGGGTGTCGAGCTCCTCGGCCTCGTCCGGCTCCAGCGCGCCCAGCGCGTGCGCGCCCAGCGACAGCCGCACCTCCTCGCACGTCATCACGGCGCCAGCCCCCGCTCCTCCAGGGCGAGCTTGAGCGCCCGCAGCGCGTAGTAGGTGCGCGACTTGACGGTGCCCGGCGGGATCCCGAGCTTCGCCGACGCCTCCTTCACCGATCTCCCCCGGTAGTAGACCTCCAGCAGCACGTCCTTGTGCTCGGGCCGCAGCTCGGCCAGCGCCTCGGCCACGGCCCACGACTCGACGGCGCGCTCCAGGTCGTCGTCCGCCGGCAGCACCGCCAGCGCCTCGTCGCCGATCTCCGGCGGGCGCGCCTTGCGGGCCCGGTGCTGGTCGACCACGAGGTTGCGGGCCACGGTGAACAGCCAGGCCCTGATCGGCCGGTCGGCGAGCGCGTCAGGATGCCGCCACGCCCGTAGCAGCGTCTCCTGCACCACGTCCTCCGCCCGTCCCGAATCGCCCGTCAGCCGCAGCACGTATCCGTACAGTGGCCCTGCGTGCTCGTCGAACAGGCTTCTCACAAGCTCCTCGTCGGCGGTGCCAGCTGGACTCACACCCTCTTCACGTACGGGGCGCCGGACCGGTTCAGCGTCGTCCACGGAATCATCCACGCAGCGGCACGTCGGTCCCCTCGGCGGAGATCTGCAGCCCGCCGGCCACGCTCTTCACCTCGGTGACCTTGACGTCGAAGGGCAGCTTGCCCTTGAACGGGACCGTGTAGTTGACCAGCCGGGCGAGCTGGTCGGGCACGCCCTCGATCTTCTCGGCCTGGAGCCGGATGCCGCCGTCGGCGAGCTCGGCCCGCATCTCGGCGGTGAACTTCACCTTCTGCGCCCCCACCATCAGCTCCCCGGAGGCGACGAACCTGTCGCCCTTGCCGCTGACCTTGACGCCCTGCGGGGCGAAGCGGTCGATCGTGGCGCTGGACACGGTGCCGGTGACAGCCAGGCGGCCGGCCCGGATGTCGGCCCGGTTCTGGATGACGTCGGTCAGCGGGGCGGTCACGTCGTAGGCGGCGCCCTTGAGGTTCTCGATCGGCACGCCGCCGTAGCTGAGCGTGCCGAGGTCGAAGCGCACCTCCGGGTAGTGGCCCGAGATCGCCTGGGTGAGGAAGGGGATTCCCTCGATGGTGACCTCGGGGGTGCCGGTGACGTCGGTGGCGGCGGCGATGCGGTTGGCCAGGTCGCGCTGCACGCCCGCGACCGCGACCCGGTCGAGGACGACCAGGAGGACGATCAGCAGCATCAGGAAAACGAGCAGCTTGCGCATCGGGCTCCCTGTCTCACGCGGGGGGTCATGAGCTTATCGACTGATTCCCCGCCAAAGCGCGCCATCACCCACCGGCGAACGGCGGCAACACCTCGACGGTCACGCCGTCGCCGAGAGGCACCTCGTCATGCGGCCTCTTACCGACGGGAGAACCATCGATCAAGAATGACGACCTGCTCACGATCCGAGCGAGTTCGGCGCGGTTTTCTGTGATTTTCGTCATGAGTTCGCCAAGCGTGGCGGCCTCGAACGTTTCTTCCGCCACTCCGGCCGCCTGCTTCGCCGCCGCCCAATAACGCACTTTCCCCAAGGCCATCAGTACCTCACCGTAGATTCTCCACCATTGTGCACGTTCGTTAACACGGATGTTTCATGAGAGCCGTTGTTCACTCCCTGGACGCGCAATGTCCGCGACAAAGCCGTGGGATATCCTCGCCTACGGGACCTGGGCGACGTAGCCCCCGGGTCCCTGCGCGTTTAGGAGGCCGAGATGAGCAACCTGCTCCTGCTGACCAACGCCCTCGAACCGTCGTCCGAGGTGCTGCCGGCGCTCGGGTTGCTGCTCCACTCGGTCCGCGTCGCGCCCGCCGAGGCGTCCGCGCTCATCGACGCCCCGCCGTCCGACGCCGTGCTCGTCGACGCCCGCAAGGAGCTCGTGCAGGCCAAGAGCCTGTGCCGGCTGATCCGCACCACCGGGATCGACTGCCCGCTGCTGGTGATCGTCACCGAGGGCGGGCTGGCCGCGATGACCGCCGAGTGGGGCGTGGACGACGTCCTGCTCGACAGCGCCGGGCCGGCCGAGGTGGAGGCGCGGCTGCGGATGGCCGTGGGCCGCATGTCGCAGGGGTCGGCCGAGGAGGTGCCCGACGAGATCCGCAGCGGCGACCTGTCGATCGACGAGGCCACCTACACGGCCCGGCTGCGCGGCCGGGTGCTCGACCTCACGTTCAAGGAGTTCGAGCTGCTCAAATACCTGGCGCAGCACCCCGGCCGGGTGTTCACCAGGGCGCAGCTCCTCCAGGAGGTCTGGGGCTACGACTACTTCGGCGGCACCCGCACGGTCGACGTGCACGTGCGGCGGCTGCGGGCCAAGCTCGGCACCGAGTACGAGTCGCTGATCGGCACCGTCCGCAACGTGGGTTACCGCTTCGTTCCCGATCGGGCCGATTCCGCGCACGTATGAACCGTTGACACCTGCCTTGATCGGAGTTCAACTGATCTGACAAGTGTCGAGTCGTGGACGCCGCCGTCCCGGGGAATGGTGGTGGCGGTGAGCCCTTTCCGGTCGCTGGCCGACGAGAAGGCCCGGATCTACCGGCGCAACGAGCACATCTGCTCGCCGCTGCGCCCGGCCAGCCGGGTGCACCTGATCGACTACGGCTTCGCCCGCGAATACCTGCCGGGCGGCGACCGCGAGGTCATCCACGACCTGCGCTCCGCCGGCGACCTCGTGGGCGAGCTGGCGTTCTGGAGTCCCGGCGAGCGGGTCAGGATCGACGCGCTGACCGAGGTGCGGGCCTGGCCGATCGACCTGCGGCGGCTGCGCGAGCACGTGGCGGCCAGCAGCGCGGCGGCGACGGCGCTGGTGCAGGAGCTGTTCGCGCGCAACGTGGCCGCCCGCCGGCACGAGGCGCTGTCGCGGGCGCCGGTCGCCGCCCGGCTGGCCGTGTGGCTCTTACAGCTCGACGAGCGTTACGGGCTGGCCTCCGACGCGGCGCCGCCGCTGTCCATGGAGACGCTGGCCGACCTGGTCGGCAGCTCCGCCGACGTGGTGCAGCGGCAGCTCGCCGACTGGGCGCGGCGCGGCTGGCTGGTGCGGCCCGGCTACCGGAAGCTGGTGATCGCCGACCCGGTCGCGCTGCGGGCCGCAGCGGGGAGCTGGGAGCACCTGGCCGAGCCGTGGACGGGCCGGGTGACGCCGTTCCTGGCCAAGCCGGACGCGCCGCTCGTCGCCGGCGAGGTGCCCCGGCCGGCGCAGCTCCCCGCCGACGTGCCCGACTTCACCGGCCGCCAGCAGAGCCTCGACCTGCTCACCTCCTGGCTGGAGCGGCCCCGCCGGACGAACACGCTGGTGGTCCAGGGGCTGCCCGGCGTCGGCAAGACCGCGCTGGTCACGCACTGGGCCCACCTGCACGCCGGCCGGTTCCCCGACGGGCAGATCGTCATCGACCTGCGCGGCCAGTCGCCCAGCCAGCCGCCGATGAACCCGGCCGAGGCGCTGGGCCAGATCCTGCGCTCGCTCGGCGTCGGCGAGCACATGCCCGCCTCCGACGAGGCCGAGCTGATGCTGCTCTACCGCAGCAGGCTGGCCGGGCGCCGGCTGCTGCTCATCCTGGACAACGCCGCCGACCCGGCCCAGGTGCGCGCGCTGCTGCCCGGCAGCAAGGACTGCGTGGTGCTGGTGACCAGCAGGACCAGGATGGGGCCGCTGCGCGCCACCGGGCACGCCGACCTGATGGACGTGCCCGTGCTCGACCCGGGCAACGCGGTGGCGCTGCTGGTGGCGGTGCTGGGCGAGGAGTCGCCGCGCGCCGCCGACCGCGACGGGCTGGCCGAGCTGGCCCGCGTGTGCTCCTACCACCCGTTCGCGCTGCGCATCTCCGCCGCCAAGCTGGCCGAGAACCCGGAGCTCAGCGTCGCCTCCCGGGTGCGCGAGCTGCGCCGGCCCGACCTGCGGCCGACGTTCTCGGGCGACCCGGAGGAGGCGTTCCGCTCGGCGCTCGACCTGGCGTACGAGTCGCTGGACCCGGCGCAGCGGCGGGCCTTCCGGCACGTCGGGCTGCTGCCGGGCGGGGCGTTCACGCCGGAGGTGCTGGCCGCGACGCTCGGCGTGCCGGTGAGCGAGGCCGTGACCGCGCTGGCGGGGCTGCACCGGGCGTACCTGGTCGAGCCGCTGCCCGGGGCCCGCTACCGGGTGCACGACCTGGTCAAGGGGCTGGCCAGGGAGCTGGGCAGGCACGCCGAGGCGGGCGTGCGCGAGGCCAGGGTGCGGCTGCTGGACCACTACCTGGCCAAGGCGGCCGATCCGGCGACGCCGGGCGAGTGGTTCGAGGCCGAGCGCCGGGCGCTGGTCTCGGTGACGCGGCTGGCGGAGGAGACCGGCGCGCACGGCATCGCCTGGCGGCTGGCCGAGGCGGTGTTCGAGCCGTTCAGGCGGTTGCGCTACTACGAGAACAACCTGGAGATCCAGCAGGCCGGGCTCGACTGCGCGCGGCAGGTGGGCAACCGCCGGGCGATCGCGGTCATGCGCAGCCATCTGGGCTCGATCCACCGCGCCATCGGGCCCTCCACGCGCGCCGCCCGCTACATCGGCGAGGCGCTGGCCGACTTCGACCTGCTCGGCGACCGGGAGGGCCGGGCCAGGGCGCTGAACGACCTGGCCGAGGTGCACGGCATCGCGGGCAACGGCGAGGAGGCGCTGAAGTGCGCGGGCGAGGCGCTGGAGCTCTACCGGGAGATCGGCGACCTGACCGGGGTGGCCGACAGCCTGCACACACTGTCGCGGCTGCACCTGTCGCAGAACCGGCACGAGCTGGCCCTGGACCACGCCGGGCAGGCGCTGGAGGTGCGCGAGGAGCTGGGCGACCGCCGGGGCACCGCGCAGAGCCTGATCATCCTGGCCCGGGTGCAGCAGAGCCTCGGCGAGCCGAACGCCGCGCTGTCGGAGGGGCTGGAGGCGCTGTCGATCTGCCACGAGCTGGGCGACGAGCACGCCGAGGCGGAGACGCTGCTCTGCCTGGCCGACGTGTACGACGCGCTGCGGCTGCCGCAGGACGCCCAGCGTGACGCGGAACGGGCGCTGGCCGGCTACACGGCCACGGGCGACCAGCACGGCTACGGCCGGGCGCTGTGCACGCTGGGCCGCATCGCGCGCAACGGCTCCCGCTACGACGAGGCGCTGGACCGGTACGAGCAGGCGCTGGCCGTACAGGTGGAGCTGCACCACGAGCAGGGCCGGGCCGAGACGCTGGGGGACATCGGGCTGGTGCACTGGCGGCTGGCCGACTACCTGCGCGCCGACGACTACCTGAGCCAGGCGCTGGCGATCAGCCGGGTGATCAGTGACCTGCCGGCCGAGGCGCGGATGCTGAACCGGCTGGCGCGGGTGCGGCGGCGGCAGGGGCAGCCGCAGGTGGGGTTCGTGTACGCGCTGGAGGCGCTGGACATCGTGCAGGGGCTGGGCAACCGGCGGGCCGAGGCGGACGTGCAGGAGACGCTGGCGTACACGTACCTGTCGCTGGACCGGCACCGGGACGCGCTGCGGGCGGCGCTGGCGTCGCTGGCGATCCGGGAGGAGGTCCGCGACGACCGGGCCAGCGCGCTGCTGTCGGTGGCGCAGGCGCTGCACACGGCGGGCCGGCCGGCGGCGGCGCTGGAGTACGCGGCGCGGACGGTGGAGCTGCAGCACGAGACGGGCACCCGGGACCGGTGGGCGGCGGCGCTCACCACGCTGGCGATGATCCTGCTCGACCTGGACCGGCCGGAGGAGGCGCTGGCGTACGCCGAGCAGGCGAGGGACGTGCACCGGGGCTGCGGGACGCGGCGTGACCTGGGGTGCGCGCTGCGGGCGCTGGGGCTGATCGCGCGGCGGCAGGGTGACGCGGTGGCGGCGGCGGAGCTGCTGGGCGAGGCGGTGCGGACGCTGGAGGAGGTGGGTGACGTGTTCGAGGCGCGGAAGGCCGCCGCAGAACTCCGCGAAATGTCGTGATTTTTTGGGCCTTAGGTCGCAGATCTTGGCCCGGGTTCCCCCGTTAGCTGGTCTCACCAGCTACTCCAAGCGGAGGTGATCCGGATGCTCAAGAACCATCTGCGTCAAGACCTTCAGTGGCTCAGGCGACAGGCGCGCAAGGACAGGCGGATCACGCTGACCGTGCTCGCCATGGTGTCGATGGCCTGGGTGCGCCAGCTCGTCCCCGGGGCCGCGCCGCCCGCCTCCGCGCCGCTGCTCGCGCTCTCCGCCGGCCTGCTCGCCTTCTCGGCGGCCGGCTGGCTGGTGGCCGCGTTCTTCGTGGCCAGGGCCGGGCGGCGGCGCGGGCGCGAGCCCGTCGAGGCGCTGCGCTGGGCGGGGCGGGTCTCCCGGGCCAAGGAGTGGGCGTTCGGCTCGCTCGCCGCCTACGTGGCCTGGCACGTGCTGCAGTTCGTGACCGCGCTGCTGCTCGCCTGAGTCACGTGCAGTCCGGCGGGAACGCGGCCCGGTGCGGCCCGTGGTCGGGGTCGAGCTCGTGCCTGATGCCGCGGCAGGCGTCGAGCATCGCCCCGTACAGCGACCACAGGCCGACGTGCTCGGTGTCCTTGAAGGTGTCGGCGACGGCGCGGTCCTCCTGCTCACCGTCGCGCAACGCCTGGCGCAGGGCGGCGAGGTCCTCCTCGGTGCCGCAGCCGACCTGGAGGCCGCCGAACGCGGAGAAGGCGCGCGAGATGGCCTCCAGCTCGTCGCCCAGCGCCACCGGCAGCAGCGCCGCGTCCACGTCCGGCAGCCCGCGCGCGCCCACGACCAGGTCGTTGAGCGCCCTGGCGATGCCGCGCAACTGCTGGCAGGCGTGGTCCAGTGCGGTCATGGCCTCGGCGACCTGATCCAGCCGCTCCTCGTAGCGGCGGGGCCGCACGCTCAGCCGTACGGACTCGACGGCCTGCTCGGCGACCTCCTCGCTGTCGTCGAGGTCGCGGGCCAGCTCCCGGGAACGGTCCAGCCACTCGCGCGACTCGTTCTCCCCCCACCGGCCGTACAGGCCCTCGGCGATGTCGCGGGCCAGCTCCGCCAGATCGGCCGAGCGCGCGGCCAGGTCCTTCTGCGCCTCCTCGATGTAGCGCGGCGGCAGCACGAGCAGGTTGGCGCCGATCCCGACGCCGACGCCGAGCAGCAGGTCGGCCAGCCGGTACATGCTGTAGGTGCTGCCCAGCGCGAACACGAGCAGCGCGGTGATCGGGATCTGCACGTTCTGGTTGGGCAGGTTGAGCAGCCGGGTCAGCACCAGCCCGGCGGCCACCAGCAGGCCCAGCGTGACCGCGTTCGCGCCGATGAACATGATCAGCGCGATCGCCGCCGTCACCCCCACCACGACCGCGCCGATCTGCTGGGCCCCCCGCACGACCGTGCTGTAGGCGGTCACGGACACCGTGGCGAGGACGCCGATCGGGGCCAGCACCGGCATCGGCGTCTTCATCACCACGGCCGCCAGCCACCAGGCCACCATGCAGGCGACCGTCACCTTGACCGTCTGGGCCAGGGACTCCCGCTCGGTGCGCAGCCAGTCGCCGAGCCCCAGCCGCCGCGCCTGCTCCAGCACGATCCTGCCGTGCCGGGAGATGCGCTCCAGCGGCGGCAGGCTCCTGCCCCGTCTGCGCGATTCCTCCTCCACACCCGGGTCCTACCCAGCATCACAGTGGGTAGGAGCCTGGTGACTGGAGGTGTCACAGGTGGATGTCGAAATATCGGGGCAGCTCGTGGTGCCCGAACACGCCCTCGGCGTGGTGGTGTTCGCGCACGGCAGCGGCAGCAGCAGCCTGAGCCCGCGCAACCGCTTCGTCGCGGACGCGCTCAACGAGGCGGGGCTGGGCACGCTGCTGTTCGACCTGCTCACGCCGGAGGAGGAGGCCGACCGGGGCAACGTGTTCGACATCGAGCTGCTGGCCGGGCGGCTGCTCGCGGCGACCGCCCTGGTGCGCGAGGACCCGGGCGCGACCGGGCTGCCGGTCGGCTACTTCGGGGCCAGCACCGGCGCCGGGGCCGCCCTGTGGGCGGCCGCCGAACCGGACAACATCGTCGCCGCCGTCGTCTCCCGCGGCGGCCGTCCCGACCTGGCCGGGCCGCGCCTGGCGTCGGTACGGGCCCCGACGCTGCTCCTGGTGGGCGGCGCCGACGAGCCGGTCATCGAGCTGAACGAGGCCGCCCAGCGGGAGCTGAACGCCGAGAGCGAGCTGCGGATCGTCCCCGGGGCCACGCACCTGTTCGAGGAGCCCGGGGCGCTCGAGACGGTCGCGGACCTGGCCCGCGACTGGTTCACCCGGCACTTCACCGGCCGTTGACCGGGCTCCAGGTGTATTCGACGACGTCCAGCTCGAACCCGGCGTTGAAGCGTTCCACGAACGCGCGGCCGGGCCTGCCGCCCATCCGCTCGTAGAAGGCCCTGGCCGCGGCGTTGTCGCGCAGAACCTCCAGGTAGACGGTCTTGCCCGGGTGGTGCTCGGCGGCCCAGCCGAGCCCCCGGTCCATCAGCCGGCGGCCCAGGCCGGACCGCTTGAGCGTGGGCCGCACGTGCAGGTTGTCCAGCAGCACCCGGCCGTCGCGCTCCGGCACCAGATACGCGAACGCGCTCACACCCGCCTCGTCCTCGGCCACCAGCAGGCAGGGCGGGTCACCGCCGTTGAGGTGAACCTCGCTCTCGGCCCTGGCCCGCCACAGCTCGCGATGGGTCGCGGGCAGCGGCCCCTCCAGATAGGACTCCGGCATGATCCCGGCATAGGCGGTGCGCCAGCTCTCGGTGTGGAGAGCCGCGATGGCGTCGGCATCGGCCGCGACGCCCGTTCTGATGTTCACGGAAGCCGAGGCTACCGGCGGGCCTTGCGCCCCTCCGACACCCGCTTCCACACGAACACCCCGACGGCCAGCACGATCAGCCCGATGACCACGTACGTGAGAATGCCCACATACCGTTCGACCAGTGACCACTGCTCGCCCAGCAGGTAGCCGGCCATGACCAGGGCGGTGTTCCACAGGAAGCTGCCCAGCGTGGTGAACAGCGTGAACGCCGGCAGCGGCATCCGCTCCACGCCGGCCGGGATGGAGATCAGGCTGCGGAAGATCGGCACCATCCGCCCGAAGAACACCGTCTTGCGCCCGTGGCGTTCGAACCACGCCTCGGTCTTGCGCACGTCGTCGACCTTGACCAGCGGGACCTTCTCGGCCAGCGCGTGCATCCTGTCGCGCCCCAGGGCCGCGCCGATGCCGTACAGCGCGAGCGCGCCCGCCACCGACCCGACCGTCGTCCACACCAGCACCTGCCAGAGCACCAGCTCCCCCCGGCTCACCGTGAACCCGGCGAGCGGCAGGATCACCTCGCTCGGCACCGGCGGGAACAGGTTCTCCAGCGCGACGGCCAGGCCCGCTCCCGGCGCGCCCAGCGATTCCATCAGACCCGTGACCCAGTCGACGATCCCGTCTGCCATGCCTTGTCTCTAGCCCGTGGCGGCGTGCCTATGCGCTACATCTTCGGCCGGGCAACGTTGTGGCAACCCTCCATAACCCCGGCGGACGTTCTGGTGTGGGATCGGACCCGGCAGCAAAACCTAGCTGAGGAGCGGGAATGTACCGATTGCGCCTCCCCATCGTGGACGTGGCCCGGGTGGCCGTCTTCGCCGCGCTGATCGCCGCGCTCGGCCTCGTCCCGGGGCTCAACCTGTTCGGCCCGGTGCCGATCACGCTCCAGACGCTCGGCGTCATGCTCGCCGGGGCGATCCTCGGCTCCTGGCGGGCCGCCCTGGCGGTCGGCGTGTTCATCCTGCTGGTCGCGGCCGGGCTGCCGCTGCTGGCGGGCGGGCGCGGCGGGCTGGGGGTGTTCACCGGGCCGTCGGTCGGGTTCCTGCTCGGCTGGCTGCCCGGCGCCGCCCTCATCGGGTGGATCGTCGAGCGCGGCGGGCGCTCCCCGGGCATCGGACGGCTACTGGTAGCCTCCCTGGCCGGTGGCCTCGGGGTCGTCTATCTGGTGGGCATCCCGCTGTGGGCGCTCGTCGGCGGGCTGACGCTGGGGCAGGCGGCCCTGCTCACGCTGGGGTTCGTGCCGGGTGACGTGGCCAAGGCGGTGCTGACGGCGTTCGTGGCGCGCGGGACCCAGCGGGCCTACCCCGACGCGGTCCCGGCCGTGCACCGCGAACGGCTCCGAGCCGGAAAGGAACTCTGAACCTGGCATGCCAGTCGCAGCACAGGTATTGCGGCACGCCGCCTCCCGTCCCGGCCGCCTCGCGCTGGCCGGGCCGTCGGGCGAGCTCTCCTACGGCGCCCTGGCGAAGCGGGCCGAACGGCTCGCCGCGGCCCTCGCCCCTCTCCCGGCAGGCGCCGCGACGCCCCTGGCCGTGATCCGCGCGGCCGACCCCGTCGACCAGCTCACCGCCGTGCTGGCGGTCGACCTGCTCGGCGGGACGCCGCTGCTGTGCGACCCGGCCCGCGAGGCGCCGCCCGAGATCCCCGCGGCCCTCACCGTCGACGCCGTCCCGGCCGGCCTGCCGGACGCCGCCTTCACCGGCCGCCCGGCACGGCCCGGCGACCTGGCCTGGGCCTGCTTCAGCTCGGGCAGCACCGGCCGCCCGCGCGCCGTGGTGCGCACGCGCGGCTCGTGGACCGGCTCGTTCGAGCCGTTCAGCGAGCTCACCGGCATCACCGCCGACGACGTGGTGCTGGTGCCCGGGCCGCTCATCTCCTCCCTGTACGGGTTCGCGGCCGTGCACGCGCTGGCCGCCGGGGCGACGGTGCTGGTGCCCGGCCGCTGGTCGCCCGGCGCACTGGCCGGGCAGCTCGCCCGCGCGACGGCCGTGCACCTGGTGCCGCACCGGCTGCCCGAGCTGCTGGCCGCCCGGCCCGAGGGCAGCCCGCTGCGGGTGGCCGCCGTGGGCGGCGCGGCACTGGCCGAAGGGCTGCGCGAGCGCGCCGGGATGCGAGTGGTGTCCTATTACGGGGCCACCGAGCTGTCGTTCGTGGCCGCGGACGCCGACGGCACCGGGCTGCGGCCGTTCCCCGGGGTGGAGATCGACGTCCGGGTCAAGCCGGGCCGCGACCTCGGCACCGTGTGGGCCCGCTCCCCCTGGCTGGCCGAGGGCTACGCGGCCGGGGCGAGCGGGCCGCTGCTCCGCGACGGCGACGGGTGGATGAGCGTCGGCGACCTGGCCGAGCCGTACCGGCCGGGAGAGCCGCTGCGGCTGCGCGGCCGGGGCGACGGCGCGATCCAGACCGGCGGGGCGACCGTGGTGCCCGAGGACGTCGAGGAGGTGCTGCGGGCCGTGCCCGGCGTGGGCGACATCGTGGTGATCGGCTCGCCCCATCCCGACCTGGGCTCGGTCGTCACCGCGATCGTCGAGGCGGCCGGCGCGCCGCCGCCCAGGTCCGCGCTGGAGGCCGTCGCGCGCGGCGGGCTCGACCTGGCGCAGCGGCCCCGCCGCTGGTACGCGGTCCAGGAGCTGCCGCGCACCGCGACGGGCAAGCCGGCCCGCGCGCTCGTCGCCGCCCGGCTCGCCGACGGCGACCCGGCCCTGCGGCGGCTGTCCTGATGGACGCGCCCGTGGTGGTGGCCGCGCGCCGGACGGCGATCGGGACGGCCGGGCACGCGTTCAAGGGCGTGGGCGCCGACCGGCTGGCCGCCCCGGTGATCGCGGCGGTCGTCCGCGACGCGGCCGGGCTCGGGCTGCCGGTGGACGACGTGATGCTGGGCAACTGCATGGGTCCCGGCGGCAACCTGGCCAGGGTGTCCGCGCTGGGCGCCGGGCTGGGCCACGAGGTGCCGGGGGTCACGGTCGACCGGCAGTGCGGGAGCGGCCTGGCCGCCGTCCTGCTCGCCGGGCAGGCCGTACGGAGCGGTGAGGCGGAGCTCGTCGTGGCGGGCGGCGTGGAGAGCGCGTCCACCGCGCCGCTGCGCACCCGCCGTGGCGAGGCCGAGCCGTACGAGCGCGCGCCGTTCGCCCCCGACGGCCATCCCGACCCCGGGATGGGCGCGGCGGCCGAGGCGCTGGGCGTGGCCAGGGGCGTCGGGCGGGACCAGCAGGACCGTTACGCGCTGGCCAGTCACGCCAAGGCGGTGGCCGCGCGGGAGGCGGGCCGGTTCGCGGCGGAGATCGTTCCCGTCGAGGGGCGCGACAGCGACCAGCGGCCCCGGCTGCTGCGCGAGGGGTCGCTGGGGCGGCTGCCGGCGGCGTTCGTGCCGGGCGGCGCGGTGACGGCCGGCAACTCGGCGCCCAACAGCGACGGCGCCGCCGCGGTCGCCGTCGTGCCGGAACGGCTGCGGGCCGGGCTGCCCGGGCTGCGGCTGGTGGCCGGGACCGTCACCGGATGCGATCCGGCGCTGCCCGGATGGGGGCCGGTGCCCGCCGTCCGCCGCCTGCTCGCCCGTACCGGAGTGACGATGGAGCAGGTCGCGGCGGTGGAGATCGTGGAGGCGTTCGCGGCGCAGACGCTGGCGGTGACCGACGCGCTGGGGCTCGATCCGCTCGGCGCCGACGCCGGGCGGGTGTGCGCCGACGGCGGCGCGCTCGCGCTCGGGCACCCGTGGGGGGCGAGCGGGGCGGTCGTGGTGACGCGGCTGTTCACGCGGCTCGTCCGGGCGGGCGCGCCGGCGGGGACGCTCGGGCTGGCGACGGCGGCGGTCGGCGGCGGGCTCGGGGTCGCCGCCCTGTTCGAGGTGGTGTGAATGATCGACCTGGCTGACGTGCACGTCCGGCTCGGGCAGCGCGACGTGCTGCGCGGCATCACCGCCACGCTCGCGGAGCGGCGGATCGGCGTGGCCGGCGCCAACGGCTCCGGCAAGAGCACCCTGGCCCGGCTGTTCAACGGGCTGGCGCTGCCCTCGTCCGGCACCGTGACCGTGCTCGGCGACGACACGCGGCGGCACGCGGCGCGGATCCGGCGGCGGGTGGGGTTCCTGTTCACCGATCCGGACGCGCAGATCGTGATGCCGACCGTGGCCGAGGACGTGGCGTTCTCGCTGCGCCGCCACAAGCTGCCGGCCGCCGAGGTGACGCGGCGGGTGTCGGCCGTGCTGTCCCGCTACGGGCTCGACGGGCACGCCGACCACCCGGCCCACCAGCTCTCCGGCGGGCAGAAGCAGTTGCTGGCGCTCTGCTCGGTCCTGGTGCTGGAGCCGGAGATCCTGATCATGGACGAGCCCACGACGCTGCTCGACCTGCGCCACTCCCGGCTGGTCGCCGAGGTGCTGCGCGAGCTGCCGATGCAGGTGATCGTGGTGACGCACGACCTGCCGCTGCTCGACGGGTTCGACCGGGTGCTGGTGCTGGACGAGGGCCGGATCGTGGCCGACGCGACCCCCGAGTCGGCGCTCGGCCACTACCGGAAGCTCATGGCATGAGCGGCGCGAACGGCCTGGCCGGCATCTACGTGCCCGGGAGCTCGCCGCTGCACCGGCTGCCGGTGGGCGTCAAGCTGCTGGGCCTGGCGGTGTGCTGCACGGTGCTCGTGCTGCTGCGCTCCCCGTGGGCGATGGGGGCGGCGGCGCTGGTGACCGCCGGGCTCTATGCGCTGTCCGGGGTGGGCGCGGCGGCGGCCTGGGCGCAGATCCGGCCGGTGCGCTGGTTCGCGGTGGCGCTGTTCGCCGTGCAGTGGGTGATGGCGGGGCTGCCGACGGCGGCGATGCTCACGTCCAGGCTGGTCCTGGCCGTGGCCCTGGCGGCGCTGGTCACGCTCACCACCCGCACCTCCGCCATGCTGGCGACGCTGGAACGCGGCCTGCGGCCGGCCCGGCGGCTCGGCGTCGACCCGTTCCGGCTGTCGCTGCTGCTGTCGCTGACCATCAGGACCGTGCCGGTGATGGCCGGGCTGGCGGCCCGGGTCAGGGAGGCCCAGCGGGCGCGGGGGGTCGAGTGGAGCCTGCGCGCGTTCGCGGTGCCGCTGGTCGTCAGCGCGCTGCGGCACGCCGACGCCCTGGGCGAGGCGCTCAGCGCGCGCGGCCTCGACGACTGATCAGTCGATCGCGGTGTCCCCGAGCGACTCCAGCAGCCCGCGCAGCAGGGCGACGAACGTGTCGCGGTCGGCCGGGGCCAGGCCGGACAGCAGGCGGGCCTCGTTCGCGACGTGCTCGACCAGGACCTTGTCGACGAGCTCCAGGCCGCGCGGGGTGAGCCTGATGCGCACCGAGCGCCGGTCCTCCACGTCGCGCACCCGCTCGACCAGGCCCTTGGCCTCCATCCTGTCGATCCGGTTGGTGATCGCGCCCGAGGTCACCATCGCCGCCTTGAGCAGCGTCCCGGCGCTCAGCTCGTACGGGGCGCCGGAGCGGCGCAGCGTGGCCAGCACGTCGAACTCGAAGCTCTCCAGCCCGTGCGCGCCGAACACCTCCTTGATCCCGCGCTCCAGCAGGCGCGACAGCCGCGACACCCGGCCGACGACCTCCATCGGCCACACGTCCACGTCCGGCCGCTCGCGCCGCCACTGAGCGGTGACCGCGTCCACCGCGTCGCCCATCGGTAATCCTCTCAACATTAAGAGACTTGACGTTCGCTGAATCAATGTGTTGTTATCTCAACGTTGAGATTATCAATGAGGAGGGAACGTCATGGCAACCATCGCCGCGCCGGCGACCGTCCACCCGGGCCGCGTCGGCGACCTCGTGCTGGCCGCCCTCGCCCCGATGAGCTGGGGCACCACCTACGTCGTGACCACCACGCTGCTGCCCCCCGACCGGCCGCTGCTCGCCGCCACCCTGCGCGCCCTCCCCGCCGGCCTCGTGCTCCTCGCCGTCGCCCGGCGCCTGCCCACCGGCTCGTGGTGGTGGAAGTCCGCGGTGCTCGGCATGCTGAACTTCGGGGCGTTCTTCCCCCTGCTGTTCTTCGGCGCCTACCGGCTGCCCGGCGGCGTCGCCGCCACCATCGGGTCCGTGCAACCGCTCGTCGTGGCGCTGCTGTCGATCCTCGTCCTGTCCGCCCGCCCCGCCCGAGCCGTCCTGTACGCCGCCCTGGCCGGCACCGGCGGCGTGGCCCTGCTGACGCTCACCTCCGAGGCCCGGCTCGACCCGCTCGGCATCCTCGCCATGCTGGCCGCCACCTCCCTCATGGGCCTGGCCATCGTGCTGGCCAAGAAATGGGGACGGCCCGAGTCGCCGCTCGTCATGACCGGCTGGCAGCTCACCATCGGCGGCCTGGCCATCGCGCCGCTCACCCTGGCCGTCGAGGGCCTGCCCGCCACCCTCACCGGGCCCAACCTGCTCGGCTTCGCCTACCTGGGCGTGTTCGGCACCGCGATCGCCTACGCGCTGTGGTTCCGCGGCATCGACCGGCTCGCGCCCACCTCCGTGTCGCTGCTCGGCCTCACCAACCCGCTCGTGGCCACCGTCGCCGGGCTCGCCGTGCTCGGCCAGACGCTCAACGGCTGGCAGATCGCCGGCTTCGTCCTCGCGCTCGGCGCGCTCGTCGCCGGTCAGACCTTCGCCAGGAAGTCCTGAGGACGCTCACCGATCCCCGGGCAGCGCGCGGCCCCCGCGCTCCCGCTCCTCGACGAACCGGGCGATGACCCGAGCGCACTCCAGCGCCTCGGCCTTCGCGGTGTCGACCTCCAGGTCGTAGCGCACCCCCTGGTGCACGATCTCGGCCTGCGACACCGCCATCCCCGCCACCCGGTCGCCGCGCGCCGTCTCCCGCGCCGCCGCGACCGCCGCCTCGCACCTGACGCCCACCCACGCCACGTCCAGCCCGGCCAGGGCCCGCATCCACCGCTCCTGCGAGGCGGCCCCGCCCAGGAACACCTCGTCCACGATCACCCGCGCCCCCGCCCGCGCCATCGCGGCGACCCCGGCGATCCAGGCGGCGTCCAGCCTGCTGAACTCCGGCCCGACGCTGATCCCCCCGTCGGGCGCGAACTCGATCCCCGCCTCCGACGAGCGCATGGCGACGGGCATCGCCTCGATCATCGTGTCGACCCCGAGCGTCAGCCACGGCTCCGGCAGGATCGCCTGCAGACACCGCGCGATCCCGGACTTCCCCGAGCTGGACCCGCCATTGAGCACGATCACCTGAACAGCCATCGCGCCACGATACCGATCCCCGCCTCCCGGCGAGCGGTCAGCGGACGTACACGTCCGGGGCGGGTGGGGTGGGCATGGCGTTCCCGATGAAGAAGCTCGGGTGCGGGGGCTGGTTGTAGGCGGTGTTCTGCCAGGCGAGCGCGACCCGGTACTGCGGGTCGTGCAGCAGAGTGTGGATCTTGGTGGTGGTGACGTGCGGCGTCGCGTAGATGCGCAGGGCGCGGTTGTCGGTCGTCGGCCAGATGACCTCTTCGCGCCAGTCGCCCAGGATGTCGCCCGACAGGGACGGGGTGGCCTTGGTGCCGTTGTTGGAGTGGACGCCCGAGGCGGTCAGCAGCCGGGTCTCGCCGCCGGTGCCGTACTTGTCGATCCTGGTCTGGTCCAGCAGTTCGCGGACGGGGTCGCCGTCCCACCAGGACAGGAAGTTGGCCGAGGAGGGCTGGCGGCCGATGACGGCGCCGGAGGTGTTGCGCAGGCCGTTCTGGCCGGCGCCCGCGGCCCAGGACTCGGCGCCGGGGCTGCCCGGGTGGATGTCGCCGGCGACGCCGCGGCCGGGACCCTCGCCGGAGGAGCTGCCGGTGCGCCACAGGGCCGAGCCGGTGCGGGCGTCGAGCATGTAGAGGCCGGGCGGGGAGGACGATTCGGAGATCTTCACGTACTCCTGGCCGGGCCTGCCGGGGTCGAGGTCGCCGAGGTGGGCTGCGTCGCCGTGACCCCAGCGGGTGTTCCACAGGCCGCGGCCGTCGTCGTTGACGGCGGCGGCGCCGTACACGATCTCGTCGCGCCCGTCGGCGTCGACGTCGCCGATGGTGAGCGAGTGGTTGCCCTGCCCGGCGTAGGCGCTGTTGCCGGAGCTGTTGGAGTCGAACGTCCAGCGCTTGGTGAGGCGGCCGTCGCGGAAGTCCCAGGCGGCGATGACCGAGCGGGTGTAGTAGCCGCGCGCCATGATGAGCGAGGGCCGTTCGCCGTCGAGGTACGCGGTGCCGGCCAGGAAGCGGTCGACGCGGTTGCCGTAGCCGTCGCCCCAGGAGGAGACGTCGCCGCGCGGCGGGTCGTAGGGCACGGTCGACATGGCGGCGCCGGTCTGCCCGTTGAACATGGTGAGGAATTCGGGCCCGGTGAGGATGTAGCCGCCGGAGTTGCGGTGGTCGGCTCCGGCGTCGCCGATGACGGCGCCTCGGCCGTCGACGGTGCCGTCGGCGGTCTTCATCGCGACTTCGGCCTTGCCGTCGCCGTCGTAGTCGTACACCTGGAACTGGGTGTAGTGGGCGCCGGCGCGGATGTTGCGGCCGAGGTTGACGCGCCACAGCCGGGTGCCGTCGAGCTTGACGCCGTCGATGTAGACGGGGTCGGTCACGCCGGACTGGGAGTTGTCCTTGGCGTTGTTCGGCTCCCACTTCAGCACGAGGTCGAGGCGGCCGTCGCCGTCGAGGTCGCCGACGCTCGCGTCGTTGGCGTGGTGGCCGGAGGACGGCGGGCTGACGGGCACGTCGAGGTAGCCGTTGCCGAAGCGCAGCGACGGCTCGGACGCGGGCCCCTCGGCGCCCCCGGTGACGGGCCGGACGGTGTAGGTGGCGTCGGCGGCGGCGCCGGGATCCAGGTAGTTGGTGGAGTTCGTCACGGTGGCGATGCGGGTGCCGCCCCGGTAGACGTTGTAGGCGGTCTCGCGGGCCTCGGTGCCGAGCAGCCGCCAGGACACCAGGTTGCCGCTGCCGGAGCGCACGCTGATCAGGCCCCGGTCGAGGTCCTCGACCTGCTTGCCGCCCCCGGGGCCGGGCGGCGGGGTGGTGACGGTGGGCGACGGCGACGGCTCTGCGCCGGTGCAGGCGACGCCGTTCAGGGCGAAGGCCTCCGGTACGGGGTTCGCGCTGCCGTTCCAGGACGCGTTGAACCCGAAGGCGACGCTGCCCCCGGCCGGGAGGGCGGCGTTGTAGCCCACGTCGGTCATGGTGACGGCGGCGCCGCTCTGGCTCGGCTGGGCGTTCCACGCCTGGGTGATCTGCTGCCCGGCCCCGTACGTCCAGGTCAGCCGCCAGCCGTTGACGGCGTCGCCGAGGTTGCGGATGGTCACGTTGCCAGTGAACCCGCCGGACCACTGCGAGGCGACGGCGTAGTCCACGTCGCAGGTCACGGCGGCGGAGGCGGGTAACTGCCCGACCAGCGCGCCCGCGACCGCGAGCCCGGCCGTGGCGGCCAGGCAGGCTTTGAATCGATTCATCGCGAGGTCCCAACTGAGGGGAGGACTGAGACGCCTCAGACGCTAGGAGCCGCCCGCGCGGTGGTCAATCACGCGGACGGCCGCCGTTGTATCGATTCAGGTCAGACCCCGGCCGGAGCTGAAACTTTCAGCGAGGCCCAGAAGGCGTACCGGTGCTCCCCGGCGAAGTCGACGGGCCCGGTCGCGCCCGGCGCGAGCGCCTGCACGTACGGCTCGGGCGCGGTGAAGGCGGGCCAGCCGGGGTCGCCGTCGCGGGCGAAGGCGGCCCAGCGGCCGATCATGTACTCGGCCAGCCGCCGCTGCCCCTCGTCCAGCGGCTCGTTGTAGCCCACGTCGAACAGGTACGGCAGGTCGGCGGCATGATAGGCGCCCATGTCGTACGGCTTGGGGAAGGCCGCGAACCAGGGCGCGGCGGCGTCGGCGAACTCGTAGGCGTAAGCAGCGGTCCGCCGCGACAGCTCCGCCCCGGTGTCGAGCGCGTGCCGTGCGTACTGGGCGTCGGTCAGCGCCGTGGCCAGCGCCTGGCCCGGGGAGGCGTAGGCGTCCGCCGGGTACTCGGCCAGCACCGCGTCCGCGTCGCCGCCGAAGGCCGCGCGCACCTCGTCCGCGTAGCGCCCGGCGGGGATCGGCCCGCCGTGGACGGCCATCTCCTGCCCCCACACGTGCATCCGCTGCTCGTGCCGGTTGATCCCGAACAGCACCGGAACCGGGTGGAAGTCGCCGGCCCGCACCGCCGCCGCCGGATCGACCGGCAGCGCCCCGCCCCCGGCGACCGGCCCGAACCCGGGCTGCGCGGGGTCGGCGGCGGCCCGCAGCAGCTCCTCGACCGGGACCTCGCGCAGCCGGCTCAGGTCGGCGAGGCCGAGCCGCGCGACCAGCGCCTCGCCCTCCCGCTCGGCCTGCGCGCGGGGGCGCGGGTTGTTGCCCAGGGCGAGCGAGGGCGCCCACGGCGCGGTCACCGGCGCGCTCTGCAGGATCGCCCGGTGGAACAGCCCGGCCGACCCCGGCATCACCAGGTGGGCCCCGGCGGCGACGCCTCCGGACGACTCGCCGAACAGCGTCACGTTGCCCGGGTCGCCGCCGAACGCCGCCGCGTTGCGCCGCACCCAGCGCAGCGCCTCCTGCTGGTCGAGCAGCCCGCAGTCGGCCGACTCGGGGTCGAGCGCCGGATGGGCGAGGAAGCCGAGCGCGCCGAGCCGATAGTTGACGGTCACCACGACCACCCGGCCCTGGACGGCCAGCCGCCGGGCGTCGTAGAGGTGACCGGCGCCGTCCTTGAAGCTGCCGCCGTGCAGCCACACCATCACGGGCAGCCCGGCGCCCTCGCTGGGCGCGGTCACGTTGAGGTAGAGGCAGTCCTCGCTGAGGCTTCCGGCTCCCAGGTGGTCGCCGGTCTGCGCGCACATCGGCCCCGGCCGGGTGGCGTCCAGCGGCTCGGTCCAGGCCGCCGCCGGTCGCGGCGCGCGCCAGCGCAGCTCGCCCACGGGCGGGGCGGCGTACGGGATGCCGAGGTAGGCGCGGTGGTCGGCGGTGACGAGCCCGCGCACGGGGCCGCGGTCGGTGAGCACGATGTCCATGCCCGGAACCGTACCCCGAATTTGGGCGGTCGCGCAAGACGAACGCCTAAGGCGAACGCTCATCCTCCCGGCGGGCCTTGGCACGGCGCTTGCCCTCGTGCATCGCCTGCACCCGCGCCACCGGGATCGTGTGCCCCTCCTCGATCAGGTCGGCGGGCAGCCGCTGCTCGGCGGGCATCAGCTCGGCCCACGGGTCACCGTCGCCGAGCCTGTCCACAGCGGTGTGGACGGTGAAGTCACGCGGCGACACCCGGTCCAGCTCCTCCCACGCCACCGGGAACGAGACCGGCGTGCCCGGCCGGATGCGCGGGCTGTAGGCGGCCACCACCGTCGCCCCGCCCGCCCGGGTCGAGTCCAGGAACACCTTGCCGCCCCGGTCCTCCCGGATGAACGCGGTCGTGGCCAGCGACGGGTCGATCCGCTCGGCGCGCGCCGCCAGCGCCCGGGTGGCCGCCGCCAGGTCCTCCATGCCGATCCCGGCCACCACCGGCACGAACACGTGCACCCCCTTGGCCCCGCTGGTCTTGACCGCCCCGGCCAGCCCGCAGTCGGCCAGCGCCTGCCGTACCAGCATCGCGGCGGCCACCACCGCCCCGAACCCCTCCCCCTCCGGCGGGTCGAGGTCGAGCACCAGGTGGGTGAAGTGATCACCCCGCACCAGCGCCGGGTGGTACTCGACCGCCCGCTGGTTGCCGAACCACAGCAGCGTCCGCCGGTCGTCGCACAGCGCGTAGGTGACCCGCCTGCGGGACGCCTCCGCCCACATCGACGTCGTACGAATCCAGTCGGGGGCGTACTTGGGCAGGTTCTTCTGCATGAAGGGAGCCTGGCCGGGCCGCACCCGGATCACCGACAGCGCCCGCTCGCGCAGCCCCGGCAGCATCCGGTCGCGCACCGCGTCGAGGTAGTCGACCAGGTCCCGCTTGGTCGCCTCCGCGCCGTCGAACAGGGGCTGGTCGAGGTTGGTCAGCGCCACCCCGTCGCGTGTCTCATCGCTGGTCACCCGGTCTACGATGCCCACCCGGACCGGATCGACGCAAGCATGGTCAAAACGCGGTCAGAGGCGGCGGCACTGGCCTTCCTTGTCGCCGTCGACGGAGTTGCGGCCGCCGGTCGGCCGCGGGCTGTTGTCCTCGCACTGCAGGTTGCCGTCGACCTTGTTGCGGTGGACGCGGACGCCGCCGCGGTTGTCCTTCACCTGGATGTCGCCGTCCACCCGGTTGCCCTCGACGCGCTGGCGGCGGTCGTTGTCCTCAAGCTGGATGTTGCCGTCGACCCGCGACGAGGTCACCGTGGTGGCGCCCCCGTCCTCCACCTGGATGTCGCCGCCCACCACCGAACGGGAGGTGACCGACACCGAGCGGGCGCCATCGGCCTGCACGTTGCCGTCGACCTTCACCCGCTTGGCCAGCAGCGTCGCGCCCTTGCCCACCTTCACGTCACCCTCGACCCGGGTGCCGGACAGCTTGCACGTGGCGCCCTTCGGCACATACAGGCTGTCCACGCTCACCGCGCCGATCGTGCCCCGGCACGTCCTGTCGTCGGCGAGCGCCGGACCGGCTGCCACGAACCCGCCGAACACGGTGGTCAGCGCGGCGCCTGCCAGAACCAGCTTGACGTTCCTCATGTCGTTTCCTTCCCATCGGTGCGGACATGAAGAAGCATCTCGATCAGCGGTGAGGGCCCGGTGAGGCGAACATTAGCCCTTTCTCATCCAAATGCCCCAGGTCGCCCCAGAACCTCAGATCCACAGATAGTCGTAGTCGGGCGGCGCCGGGCGGATGTGCAGGCCGCCATCACGTACCTGCCACTCGTCCTGGCCGTGGACCTCGTGGAAGACGAGGAACAGGCCGCACACGCGGTCGCCGTCCTCGTCGGCGGCCGGCAGCGCGGCGACCGCGCGGACCCGCTCCTCCAAGTCGGCCAGCAGAGGCGCGGGGACGGCCCGCAGGTAGGAGGCCACGTCGAACCAGCCCTCCGGGAACGACCACCCCGGGTCGTCCCCGATGACCCGCGCGGCCTCGTCCCGCAGCCCGTTGAACTCCAGCCAGCCGCGAACGTAGACGATGGCGCCCATGAGCCCATCATGGTGCCATGACCGTCCCCGACCTTCCCGCCGACGGCGGTTTCCTGCTGCGGCCGTGGCGGCTGACCGACCTGCCCGCGGTCGCCGAGGCCGCCGCCGACCCGTACATCCCGTTGATCACCTCCGTTCCGGCGGTGTACTCCGACGCCGAGGGCGCGGCCTTCGTCCGCCGCCAGTGGGCCAGGGCCGCCGACGGCGTGGGCTACTCGTTCGCGATCGCCCGCGACGGCCGCGCCGTCGGCCAGATCGAGCTGTGGCCCGGCCCCCACGGCCGCGCGAGCGTCGGCTACTGGGTGGCCGGATCGGCCAGAGGACAGGGGGTGGCGTGCGCGGCACTGCGCGCGGTGGCGTCCTGGGCGTTCGGCGAGCTGCGGATCGCGCGGCTGGAAGCGCACGTCGAGCCGTGGAACGCAGCGTCGTGGAAGGCCGCCGAGAAGGCCGGGTTCGCGCGGGAAGGACTGCTGCGGAAGTGGAAGGAGGTGGGCGGGGAGCGGCGGGACATGTACGTGTACGCCAGGGTCGCGGGCTGAGGTTTTCCGCAGGCGGGTGTGCGGTCCGCCGCATGGTCCGGCCCGTCCGGCGTCCCTAGCGTTGAGGTCATGATCCTGACGAAGACCGTGGCGCTCGCCCTCGCCCTGACCACCGTGGCGCCGACGCACGAGCAGTTGAGAACCCATCTGGACGCGCTGGTGGACGCGAAGGCCATGACGGCCGCGCTGGCGCTGGTGCGCGAGGACGGCCGCGACCGGGCGATGGCCGTCGGCGTGCGGGACGTGCGCTCGAAGGCGCCCGCCGACCCGCACGGCTACTTCCGCGTCGGCAGCGTGACCAAGACGTTCGTGGCGACCGTGCTGCTGCAGCTCGCCGACGAGGGCAAGCTGTCCCTCGACGACCTGGTGAGCAAGCACCTGCCGGGCGCGCTGCCCGAGGACAGCCAGGTCACCGTCCGCCAGGCGCTCAACCACACGAGCGGCGTCTTCGACTACGCGGGCGCCGGCATCCCCGGCTGGTCGGCGCGCGACTACCGGCCGAGGGAGACGCTGTACGACCAGACGCCGCAGGAGCTGCTGGCCGTGGGCCTGTCGAAGCCGCCGTACTTCAAGCCGGGCCAGGGCTGGCGCTACTCCAACACGAACTACGTGATCGCCGCCATGCTCATCGAGAAGCTGACCGGCAACCCGTACGCGAAGGAGATCGAGAACCGCATCCTGCGCCCGCTGGGCCTGCGGCACACGCTGCTGCCGGGCCACCGCAAGGACCTGCCGAAGCCGCACGCGCGCGGCTACGCGCCGTACCAGGGCAAGATGGTCGACGCGACCCGGATGAACCCGTCCCTGGAGTACGGTGCGGGCGAGATGATCTCGACGACGGCCGATCTGGCGACGTTCCTGGACGCGCTGCTCGGCGGCAAGCTGACCAGCGGGCAGGCGCTCAAGCAGATGCGCACGATGGAGAACGCGGGCCAGGGCATGGGCTACGGGCTGGGCCTGCAGGCGTTCCCGCTGCCGTGCGGGGGCAAGGTGTACGGGCACAGCGGCGGCACGTTCGGCTACCTGACCTACGCGCTGCGCTCGGACTCGGGCCGCACGCTGGTCCTGTCCGGCAACCCGTACACGGGCGAGACCCCCGCCGACGCGCTGCCGAAGGTGCTGGCGACGGCGTTCTGCTGAGCGAAGGCTCAGGCGAGCACCGCCTCCACCAGGAACCGGTGGTTGCGCACCGGGAAGCCGCCGTCGGACGTGATCCGCTCGTGCAGCGCGCGGAGCGGGCCCGCGTGGCGTTCGTGGTCGAAGTCGCGGATCTGCCACGGGACGGCACGCAGGTGGAAGACGACGGCGCCGATGTCGTGGAAGACGTACTCGGTCATCTCCTCCCGGGCGTCGGCGATGCGCAGGCCGGCGCGGCGCAGGCGGCGGACCGCGACGTCGAGCGTCCACCCGTCCGCCGTGGCGGCGGGCGGCGCGCAGAGGGCGGCGTTCAGCTCCAGGTCGTTGCGGCTGCCGACCTGCTGGGTGAGCAGTCGCCCGCCGGGTTCGAGCACACGGGCGACCTCGGCCGCGTCGAGCCCGCCGTGCCGGTTGAGCACCAGGTCGAAGGCCGCGTCCCGGGCGGGCAGGAGCTCCGCGGAGCCGCCGAGCACGGCCACGCCCAGCGGCCCGAGCCGCCGGGCGGCGACCACCAGGTTGGGCGGCCAGCCCTCCAGGGCGACCGTGCGCGGCGGCAGCGGCGCCAGGGAGGCCAGGACCTCGCCGCCGCCGGTGTCGACGTCCAGCGGGCGGCGCGCCGAGGCGAGCAGCGCCGACGCGCGGGCCGTGTAGCTCCACGAGGGCGTCCCGCCGCTCGTCCTGCCTCGCAGCCAGGCGAAGTCCCAGCCGCGCACGGACGCCCGGACCGCCTGCTCCACCAGATCCTCGTAGCCGGTCACCCGATCACCGTAGTGACGCCCGGCCGCGATCACCGCTCCTTTTCCGGCCGGGTCACCGTCAGGGTATCTTGACGGCATGACCTTGAAGCTGAGCGACATCCCCGGCCACGAGGGGTTCGCGGCACCCGTGCTTCCCGACGGCGAGCTCGCCCGCTCGGGCAGCGCGTTCACCAGGACCTTCATCGGCTACCAGGCCGCCTGCTCGTGCGGCTGGGCCGACCGGCGCCGCTTCCCGCCCTCGCCGCAGGGCGCGAAGGAGGCCGAGGAGCAGTGGTACAAGCACGCCGGCCCGCTGCTCGCCGCCGCCCCGCCCAACTGGCTGGTGATCAAGTCGAACCTGCTGTGCGAGCAGGTCGCGAACCTCACCGGCGACCGCCCGCTCGCCGCCCTCACCCTGCTCGCCCAGGTGGAAGCCTGGCAGCGCGCCCTGCTCGACCGGGCCGTGGCCGCCGCCAGGGCCGGAGGGGCGTCGTGGTCGCAGGTCGGCGACGCGATGGGGATCTCCAAGCAGGCCGCCCACGAGCGGTTCAGGGACGCCGAGCCGGTCTGAGCTCACCAGCTCAGCGCCTTCGGCCGGCCCGCCGGCTCCGGCTCCCGCCCGCGCAGCACCGCCACCCCCAGCGGGACCAGCGCCACGCACAGCAGCACGGTGACCAGCACGTCCGGGATCGAGGCGCCCTTCAGCACCCCCACCCAGGTGCCGCCCGCCAGCAGCAGCATCAGCGCGCGGGCGGTGCCGAAGACGCCCGAGCGCCAGGCGGCCACGGCCAGCAGGAGCGTGCCCGCGTACTGGCCGACGGAGGCCATGACCGGGATGTGCCACGGCCCGTACGCGATGTCCACGTACTCCGCCATCACCCCGTCCGTCGCCCGCCCGAGCCCGGCCGATTCGGTGAGCTGGAACGCGGTCTGGTCGGCGCCCGCGAAGTACAGCCGGGCGAACAGCCCGGCGACCAGCAGCGCGCCGCCCCAGAACGCGAGCCCGCCCCCGGCCCGCTGCGCCAGCGCGACGAACGCCGGGAAGAGCAGCATCATCCCCAGCGCGAACACCCCGTACGCGAGCGTGATCAGGGCGGGCTCGGCGGTGTAGGCGAGCAGCTGACCGTAGGCGGCGAACGGCTGCTCGTCGGCCCACGCCTGCTGCTCGGGGCTGAGCGCGGTGACCGTGGCCACGTAGCGCAGCAGGTAGCCGGCGGCCAGCACGACCGGCCCCGCCACCAGGGCCGCACCGCCGATCCATCGTCCGGGAAAGTATGCGTTCATGCCGGGTGAGCGTGCCACCGGCAGCCCCGGCCGATCATCTGCCGATCGTCACCCCACCCCCCTGTCGAAAGTAAGGCCCTTCCCGCATGATGATCGAATGCCCGACTGCCCGTTCTGCCTTCCCCGGATCGAGCCCGACATCATCCTGGCCGACGAGCACTGCTACGCGATGTTCAGCCGCGACGCCGTACCCGAAGGCTCGGCCATGGTGCTCCCGCTCGCCCACCGCGAAACCGTCTTCGACCTGACCCCCGAGGAGTGGACGGCCACCCGGCTGCTGCTCGACGCGATGAAGCGCAAGCTCACCGGCTCGCACGCGCCCGACGGCTGGAACGTGGGCTGGAACGTCGGCCCGGTCGGGGGCCAGAGCGTCGCGCACGCGCACTGCCACCTGGTGCCGCGTTACGCCGGGGAGCCGCTCGCCGGACGCGGCATCCGCGCGTGGATCAAGGACCCCGCCAACCGGCCTCCCGGTGGCATGATGGGTAACGCCTGACTTCGGGGAGGTTTGTCGTGGGGGTGTCGTCCGTCGTGCTGCGGCCGGTGACGGAGGCGGATCTGGAGATGTTCCGCCGTTTCGCGACGGAGCCCGGCCTGATCGGGCTCGACTGGGGCGGGTTCCGCGACGCCCAGGCCCACGCGCGGCGCTTCGCCCTCGACGGCTACCTCGCCGCCGACCACAGCCGCCTCATCGTGACCGCGGACGGCCGGACCGCGGGGTTCGTCGACTGGCGGGAGAGCGGCTACGGCCTGGCGAAATACTGGGAGATCGGCATCGCCCTGCTGCCCGACTGGCGTGGCCGCGGCGTCGGCTGGCGGGCGCAGGCGGCGCTGTGCGACTACCTGTTCACGCACACGCCGGCCGAGCGGATCGAGGCGCGCACCCATCCGGAGAACATCGCCGAGCAGAAGTCCCTGGAGAAGGCCGGGTTCCGGCTGGAGGGCGTGCTGCGTTCGATCGAGTTCCGGGCGGGCGCGTGGCGCGACGGCTGGGTGTACGGCCGCCTGCGCGGCGACACGCCCTGACCCCGGCCCGCCGTGACGGACCGCCGGCGTTTCCGGTGATGTCGGCGCCGGTCGCTAGCATTCGCTGACTGGTTTTCCACGCTGGGAGTCCTGATGCGACTGGTTTCCGCTTCGCTCGTCCTGTTAGCCGTCCTCGTGGCGGGGTGCGCGTCCGCCGGAGGAGAAAAGGTGATCGCCATTCCCGACAGCGCGGTCGGCACGCAACTGGAGTGGTATCTGGGCGCGGTCAACCGCACTCCGATTCCCGGCGACGAGCTCAAGGAGCACCTCAGCCCGGCTTTCCTGAAAGAAATTCCGGCCGCGCGGTTCAACGAGCTCGCCAAGGGCCTGGCCGGGCTGAAGCTGGACGAGTTGAGCAGCACGAAGCCGACCGAGCTGATCGGGCTGACGTCCATCCCGGCCGGGCAGAAGTACGACACGCGGATCTCCGTCGGCGACGACGGCAAGATCGACTACCTGCTGCTCGAACCCCAGTAGTCACCGCAGGTCAGTCGCGGTCCGCGTGACCCGGTCTGCGCCGCTGGACGTAGAGGCGGTTGCCCTGCGGGCCGGTCCATTCCAGCCGTACGACGCCGGGCACCGCCGTGTCGGCCAGGCGTGACGGGTCGGCCCAGTAGCCGAAGTTCGGGTTGCGGAAGAACGTCGCCCACAGCTGCCCGCTGCGGTCGGCGAAAATGTTGTTGTGCCCGGCCCCGACCCCGGCGGTCCACCGTTCCGAATAGGGGCCTCCGAAACGGTCGGAGACGGCGATGACCGCGTCATATTGATATTGCGTGCGCCCCGGTCCTGGCGGGTCGTAGGCGTAACGGGTGCTGCCGTCGGCATTGACCGAGGTGCGGTTCCACGCCGCGTGCAGGAGGAAATACTTGCCGCCGTGCTTGAACACGTACGCGCCTTCGAGATAAGGCTCCGGCGTGTAGAGCCGCTGCTGAAACTGCGGCAGGCCGGTCGCCGGGACGATGTCCTCCATGTCGTCCCGGAATTTGGCGTACAAGTTGTTGTGCAGCACCAGCCAGGCGTCGTCGCCCTCGGTGTAGAGGCTGCCGTCGATGTGGTGGTAGGCGCCGGGCTCGATGAACTTGGGCCCGCCGATGAACGGGTCGCCGAACGGCTTGTCGTGGTTGCCTTCCACGAGCCGGTACGGGCCCTCGATCCCGCCCTCGCTGACGAGCATGAACGAGCCGACCTTGCGCGAGTGGTCGCCCATGCACGCGACGATGTACCACCTGCCGCGGAAGTAATGGACCTCCGGCGCCCACGCCTGGCCGCGCTTGCCGAACTGGTCGTCGTGCCAGTATTCCTGCCACGGCGCGACGACCATGCGCCCCGGCCGGTTCTCGCCGGCGAACTCGGGCGACCACACCTTGCCCTTCTCGGCGCCGGGCCGGATGCCGGTCGTGTCGACGAGCCGCCACGGCCCGCGCAACGAGGGCGCGAGCCACACGAAGATGCCGTCGTTCCACGGCCCTGCCGCCTCCAGGCCGGGCACGCGGGTGGTGCCGGTGGCGACGTAGACCGGCCGGCCGCCGACGACGAAGCAGTTGACGTACGTGTCGCGCATCCAGACCCGGCCGCGCTCGCGGTCGCGGGGGCGCAGTTCGAGCGGGAGGATGAAGGAGTTGTCCGGGCGCGGCCACAGGTCGGGCCGGGTGTCGGCGAGGCCGTAGGGCTGCGGGTCCGGCCAGTTCGCCGGGTGCCGGCGCAGCGCCGAAGCGGCCTGCTCGGCCTGTGCGGCGGTCGCGGGGAGCGTCGCCGCCCCCACGAGCCCGGCGACCCCGGTCAGCAGGGACCTGCGGCCGACGGACAACCGGTTGTCGGAACTCGTCATCAGTAACGTCCTCCCACGTCGGCTCCGGCTGCGCGGCCCGTTCCCGCACAGCGGCGCGTGCCGCAGAGTCTGCCCAAGCCGCTCAAATTTGGTCAATAACGCGGAAAAAATCGGCCGAGGAGGCCGGGACCGCTGACAGGAATGCGTCATCGCAGGTCAGAGCGCCGCTGGGCGGGGTCGCGGCGCCGCCGGCCGCGTCCCGTAACGTTCACATAACAGAGCGGGCCGTCGTCACTCCGGGAGGCTGATGACGACCTTGCCGCGAGCCGTCCCCTCCGCCAGGTAGCGGATGGCCTGCGGCACCTCGTCCAGCGCGAACGTCCTGTCGACGAGCGGCGTGATCGCGCCCGACTCCAGGTGCCCGCGCAGGACGGCGAGCTGCGCCTGCTTGTCGGGCGTCGCGGCGTTCACCTTCGGCAACTGCTTCCTGAACGGCGAGAGCGCCATCAGGCGGACGAAATGCGGCAGGCTCCCCAGCCAGCGGCTGCCGACGCCGCCGAAATGGTCGTGCCCGATGAGGACGTACATCCCGTCGGGCGTCAACGCCTTACGGCAGTCCGCGAAGGAATGATTCCCCGGGACATCGAAAATCAGGTCATACCGCTCGCCCGTCCGGGTGAAATCCTCCCGCGTGTAGTCGATGACATGATCGGCCCCGAGGTCCCGCACCAGATCCAGCTTCGCCCCGTGGTCGACCCCGGTGACGGACGCCCCGCCGGCCTTGGCCAGTTGCAGGGCCAGGGCCCCCACCCCACCGGCCGCGCCGTTGACCAGCACGCGCTGCCCGGCCCGCACCCGCCCCTCGGGCAGGTTCTGCAGGACGATCAGCCCGGCCGTCGGCACCGACCCCGCCTGCTCGAACGACACATTGCCCGGCTTCGACGCCAGCGCACTCTGCGGAACCGCGACGTACTCGGCGAACGCGCCGCCGTTGCGCCACTGGTAACCCCGTACCGTCTCCCCGAAGACCTCGTCACCCGGCCGGAACCGGCTCACGTCCTTGCCCGCCGACACCACCAGGCCCGCCATGTCGGTGCCGGGAATGCGCAGCTTCGGCCTGGTCAGCCCGTTCCCCATCAGGCGCAACACGTAAGGACGGCCGCTCACGACATGCCACACGTCCGGATGGACGGACGCCGCGCGCACCCGCACCAGCACCTCGTCGTCACCGACCGCCGGCCTGTCGACCTCGCGCACCTCAAGAAGGTCCGGCGACCCGTACGCCCGCTGAACGACCGCTTTCACCTCGACCTGCCCGCGGCGGTGAGATTCACGTTGAGGTGGTATTCGAACCAGGGGCCGCGCACCGGCCGGACGTCCTCCCGCTCCGCGAACGTCCAGTGCGGCCCGCCCGGCGGCGTCCACACATATCCATAAGGCTGATTGTCCATGTCCCGGCCCTGTGCGAAGTAGACCAGGTCGTCCTCGCGGTGAATCGTCTCGAACGAGAGCTCCCCGATATTCCGCGCCCCGAGCTCTTCGCCCTCGCCGAGCGTGCGGGCGACCTCCTCCATCGCGGCGGCCGAGCGTACGAAACGCTCATTCTCCAGAGCCGCCCGTTCCTGCTTTCCCGGAGCCAGCATCAAGACCCCGGCCAGGAACGCCACCCCGGCCACGAGCACCACCGCCAGATAGGCGACCCTGCGTAACGCGGACTCCCCCGCAACCGCCGTCCCATTCATGGCCCCATCTTCACACGCGCGCGGTTCCGGCGATATCGAGATCAGCCGAGAAGCGGAAACTCGGCCCGCTCGTGTCACCGGTCGCCGTCACTCACGTAAAGGCTGATCGACGTGACCTGCGCCGCGAACGGCAGCCGCGCGCTCACCTCGGCCTCCACCTCGCCGAGCACCCGCTCGTCCTGGCCATGAGCGACCGTGAGATGCGGTACGACCTCCGCGAACTGCCCGCCATAAGGAGGCGCCTCCGGCCACCGTTTCACCACGGCCCCGGTCAACTCCCGGAACGGCCCGCCGGGCGCCGGTTCGAGATAAAGCACCTCCGGAAAACGACCGCACCTTTCGAAACGGACGGTGAAAGGGGCATGCGCGCCGAGAATCAGCCCGAGTTCGCGCTCCGTCGCCGAGTCGATCTGGTCGGCGTCCAGAAAAGGCACGAGCACCGTGACGTGCGCCGGAACCCCCGTTTCGGTGAAAGAATCGAAACGCCGCCGCCAGTGCGCGACGAAAGGCTCGGCCTCCTTCACCACGGCCAGCAGCGCGCTCTCTCCCGCCCGGCCTTTTCCCGTACTGTCGTCCGGCATGACACCATGATGGCAGCACACGCCGGTTTCCCCGCACGGAGGAACGATGAATATCGGGGCTGTCGAAATCCTTCTCATCGCGGTGCTCTGGGTCATCCCCGCGATGCTGGTCTTCTTCGGTCTCTATTGGACGATCCGCCTGGCGATCAGGCACGAGATGCGTCGCGCGTCGCCCCCGCATCAGAGAGAGCGGTGATCCCCGCCCGTCGACGGTCGGCGGACCATGAAGACGTCCACCTCGTCCTCGACCTCCACCGCGAACCCGTGCCGCTCGTACAGCCGCCGCGCCGCGCTGCCCTGCAACACGTCCAGCCAGACCACGGCGCCCTCGCGGTCACACCGTTCCAGCAGGCTGCGCAGCACGGCGCCGCCGATGCCCCTGCCCTGCGTGGCCGGGTCCAGGTAGAAATGCTCCAGCCAGTACGCGTCACCATCGGGCCGCAGCGCCACGCATCCGGACCAGGCTCCGGCGACCTCGATCACCCAGGTGTGCGCCGGCGTGAACGCCTTCCGCAGCCGCTCCCGCACGTGTACGGCGTCGTACCGCCCGAGCCGCTCCAGATCCGGCCTCAGCACCACGGCCCGCAACTCGGCCACCGCATCCACGTCCGCGGCCGAAGCCGGACGAAGCTCCCAATCCGCCACGACGGCGATGATATCGGCGCTATCGTCCTTGACCATGACCGAGCCCGCCTACCTGAGTTCCACCCGGCAGGCGTACGACACCGTCGCCGCCGACTACGCCGAACTCCTCCGGGACGAGCTCGACACCAAGCCGCTGGACCGCGCCATGCTGGCGGCCTTCGCCGAACTCGTACGGACTCCGGAGACCGGTGAGGTGGCCGACCTCGGCTGCGGTCCCGGGCGGATCACCGCCCACCTGCGGAACCTCGGGGTGAACGCGTTCGGCATCGACCTGTCGCCGGAAATGGTGGCGATCGCCCGCCGGACGTACCCCGGGCTGCGGTTCGAAGAAGGCACGATGACCGCGTTGAACCTGGCGGACGAGGCCGTCGGCGGCGCCGTCGCCTGGTATTCGACCGTCCACACCCCACCGGCGGTGCTACCGACGGTCTTCGCCGAGATCCACCGCGTGCTCGCCCCGGGCGGCCACTTCCTGATCGCGTTCAAGGCCGGCGACGAACACCGCCACGCCCAGCGCGGCTACGGCCACGAACTGTCCCTCGACATCTACTGGACGCCGCCCGAGCTCATCGCCGAACTCCTGACCGGCTCCGGCCTCGTCCTCGACGCGCGGCTCATCCGCGAGCCCGACGACACCGAGAAGCCCCGCTCAGGTCCGCAAGCCTTCTTCCTCGCCCACAGAACGCCATGAGCACCGACGAACCCTGCGTCTTCTGCGCGATCATCGCGGGCCGGACCGAGGCCGGCATCGTCCACGCCGACGAAACGGTGGTGGCCATCCTCGACCACCAACCGGCCACCCCCGGTCACGTACTGGTGATGCCCCGCAGGCACATCCCCAGCCTGGCGGAGGCCGACGACGCGACCGGCGCCGCGATCTGGCGCCTCACATCCGGGCGCGCAGCACGTCGACCTCGCAGCCCGGCAGGGTCGGGTCGAAGCCGTGCTCGGTCAGCCAGCGGATCCCCAGCAGGCTCCGCAGCGACCACCACCCGTGGATCACGTCGAGATCGACGTCCGCCCCGTAGCCGGCGACGACGTCGTCCAGGTGCTCCTCGTGTCCCAGCGTCAGCGTGGCGAGGTCGTACAGGGCGTCCCCCCGGCTGGCCTCGGACCAGTCGATCACGCCGGTGATCTCGTCCCCGTCCACGAACACGTGGCTGACCTGCAGATCGCCATGCGTGAACACCGGCGTCCACGGCCGGAGCGCGGCCTCGGCCACCTCGCGGTTCCGCGTGATCAGGTCGGCGGGAAGCACGCCGTTCGCCACGAGCCACTCGCATTCGACGTCGAGCTGCGACGCGACCTCGTCGAGGCTCCGGCCGGGCCACGGCGGCAGCGGCGCCTCGTGCAGCTTGCGCACGGCGGCGCCGGCCGCGGCCCACGCCGCCGGCGACGCGGTCGACGGCTCGCCCAGCCGGCCGAGCGCCCGCCCCGGGAGAGCGGCGAGCGCGAGCACCGGCGGCTTGCGCCACAGGACCTCCGGGGTGGGCACCGGCGCCATGCCCATCGCCTCGACCTCGACGTCGGTGCGAGTCTGATCGGCGTCGATCTTCAGGAACACGTCACCGGCACGCAACGTCGCCCGCTCACGATGGGCGACCACAACCCGGACCTCTGTCACGCCGGCCATTATCGTCACCAGATACCGGTAAATCCCGCGATTTATGCTCACGTACGGGAGGACTGAACGGTGCACCAAGGGCCCACCGCCTCGAAGGCAGCCGGCGGCACCGGCAAGGCCGACCTCGGCGTACGCGCTCGCGACAAGAAGGTCGGCGTCCGGGCGGGCGTCGCAGGCGATCCGAGTACGCCCCCCGAGATCCTGCGGGCCATGACCACGGACCCCTCGCGGCCCGGACCGATGCGCCGGACATCCTGGCGACCCTCGTTGCCGACGCCGATCCCCAGGTACGCGCCGGTGCGGCGCGGAACTTCCGCCTCACGGTGGATCAACTCCGCCTGCTCGCGAACGACAGGTCCGCCGTCGTACGCGAAGCCGCGGTGCAGCCGGAATGGCTCCCTCTCGACGAACTGCGGTGCCTCGCCCGTGATCGATCGATCTACGTGCGATGTCGCCTGGCCATGGATCCCACCGCGCCGGAAGCCGTCTTACGGATACTCGCCGAAGATCCGCATCCCGATGTGGAGGCCCATGCCCGGGCGAACCTGTCGCAGAGAGCGACGTCAGCCGGCGAGTCCCCGAGCGCTCTGAGGCTGGTCGACGAGGGAGACTGACGGGATGAGATGGAACGTCTGGGTCGCCGATTGGCAGATGCAGTGCTGCGGCGAGCCGTTCAGCGTCGGCGCGACGGTCTCGTGGACCCTGGTCCCGGCCGACCGGGCGTGGCTGGCCCAGGCCCTCGGCGAGGAGACCGCCGCCACGATCGAGTGGAGCGAGGAGCACCACGACGAGCCGTCCGCCGACCAGATGCGCGTCGAAGCCCAGGTCGCCGGCATCTCGGCGGTCCACGCCCGCATGCGGCTCGCCGAAGGGAAGGACGCCTACTTCTACCCGGTCGACGGAGTCCTTTCGCCGCTGACCTCCGCCGATGGGTGGACTCCGAACCAGGGCGAGCGGGAGTTCATCGGCTACCTCGTCACCCTCACCGCCGACGAAGATCCGCTCACCTGACCTGGCGCGTCAAGCGGTGCTCCGGGTCATCTCCCGCAGTTCGCCCCGGGTCGACTCGCAGTCCATCGCCCGCAACCGGGCCAGCACCGGCCCGGCGTCCGCGTTGAACCGCAGCTCCTCCGGGCAGCCCTCGACGATCCGCCACAGCAGCGCCATGGCCGCGCCGGAGTCGCCGTTCATCGCGTGCGCGGTCGCCACGGCCAGCAGGTGCCGCGCCTGGCGGTCCTTGTCGGGGAGGCGGTCCACGTCGACGCCCGCCGCCAGGCGGATCGCCTGCGCGTACCGGCCCGTACGGACCGAGACCGCCACCCGGTGCAGCTCCACCTCCAACGCGAACTCCGGCCCCAGCCGGTCACCGATCTTGCGGGCGTGGTTCAGCAGCTCCTCGGTGCGGAGCACGTCGCTCTCCTCGGCAGCGGCGAGCGCGGCCGTCAGGTAGCAGAGCCCGGTGACTTCCAGCGACTCGGGCCGGTCTCCGATCACCGCCTGGCACAGCCAGTGCGCGTCGGCGTACCGGCCGAGCGAGACGAGCACGCCCGCCACCTCGGCCTGGGTGATCGCCGAGCCTCCCGAGGAGGCCACCGCGCGGTCGGCGGCGACCAGGGCCAGCGCGTGCTGGCCGCAGCTTCGCAGCAGCGCCGCGAACAGCCGGTACACCTGGGTGAGGCCGGCCGTACCGGCTTCCCGGTCCGCGCCGGTGGCGCTCCTGGCCGACAGATCGGCCATCGACAGCAGCGGCGGCAGGCGGCGGCGCGTCTCGGTGTAGCGGCGGGGCGAGCGCTGCCAGATCTCCCACGCCGCCATCACGTGGTGCCGCACCCGCGGCACGCTCTCGGCCGCCTCACCGGTGAACCGGCCCGGCAGCAGCAGCGCGTTCCCCACGTCGTCGGATTCGCCGGGGTCGCGGGCGGGTGGGAGTTTCGTCGGGCCGCCGACGAGCTCGGAGAGGTCCTCGACGCGGAGCACTTCGGCGATCCGCATGATGGTCGACAGCCGGTCCAGGGGTTTCACCCCGTTCTCGACCAGCCGGAGCCATTCCTCGCTGCAGCCGACCAGGTCGGCCAGGGTTCGCCTGGTAAGGCCGCGCGAGCGGCGTCTGGCCATGATCCGCGCGCCGTCCACCAAGAAATCGCCGACCATATCGCCACATTAGGTGACGAATTTCCAGGCCCTCGATGGCCTGAAATGACGGCAACTATTTGCCGCCCATACCCGCCTGAAATGTCGGCTATTCTGGAGGGTCGCGATGACGCAACTCCAGTTGGATCCAGCCGGCCGGGCTCCGCCGACACTGCCGCTACACCATTCGGCAGGAGGAGACCACGATGGCGATCGACGTCGAGTCGATTCGGAAGGAATTCCCGTTCTTCGAAACCGCCCCTGACGGTTCCCGCCCACCCGTTTACCTCGACAGCGCCGCCACCACGCAGAAACCCGCCGTCGTCCTGGACGCGTTGAACGACTACTACATCCGCGCCAACGCGAACGTGCACCGCGGCGTGTACCGGCTGGCCGTACGGGCGACCGAGCTGTACGAAGGCGCCCGAAGCAAGATCGCCGCGTTCGTACGGGCCCCGCGAGCCGAGGAGATCGTGTTCACCAAGAACGCGACCGAGGCCGTCAACCTGCTGGCCAACGCGGTCATCTGGGCGGACGGGCGGCTCCGCGTCGGCCCCGGCGACGAGATCGTCCTGACCGAGATGGAGCACCACTCCAACCTGATCCCCTGGCGGCTGCTGGCCGAGCGGGTGGGCGCGAAGGTCAGATACCTGGGCATCACCGACGACGGCCGCCTGGACCTTTCCGACCTGCGCGAGAAGATCAACGATCGGACCAAGGTCGTCTCGGTCGTCCACGCCTCGAACATCCTCGGCACGGTGAACCCCATCGCCACCATCGCCGCCCGCGCGCACGAGGTCGGCGCCCTCATGGTCGTCGACGCGGCCCAGTCGGTCCCCCACCTCGGCATCGACGTCACCGCGCTGGGAGCCGACTTCGTCACGTTCTCCGGCCACAAGATGTGCGGCCCCACCGGGATCGGCGCCCTGTGGGGCAGGTACGAGCTCCTGGAGGCGCTCCCACCCTTCCTCGGCGGCGGCGAGATGATCGAGAACGTCGCGGTGGACGCCATGCACTACGCCGCGCCCCCGCTCAAGTTCGAGGCCGGCACGCCCCCGGTCGCGCAGGCCGTCGGCCTCGGCGCCGCCTGCGACTTTCTGAGCAAGATCGGCATGGACGCGATCGCCGCCCACGACCAGGCCCTCATCGAGTACGCGCTGGACCGGCTCGGCGACGTGCCCGGCGTCCGCTTCATCGGCCCGACCGACACCGTGGACCGGCTGCCGCTGCTCTCGTTCGTGGTGGACGGCATCCCGCTGCAACGTATGCGGACGAGCCTGGACGAGGCGGGCATCGCCGTCCGGTCCGGCAACCACTGCGCGCAACTCGCGTGCAGCCGGTTCGGCGTCCCCGCCGCGATCCGGGCCTCCTTCTACCTGTACAACTCCGCCGACGAGGTCGACATCCTGGCCGAGACCATGGAAGCGGCCACGAGGTCCCGGACCACCATGACCGCGGACACGTCATTCGATGTCAGCCAGGTGCGCCCGTACAAGGACATCCTGCTCCCGTCGATCTTCCAACCGTGGGCGGAGCACCTGGTCGAAGCGCTGGCGCCGGCCCCCGGCACCAAGGCACTGGACGTCGGCACCGGCCCCGGCACCGTCGCCCGGGCGCTGGCCAAGGCGGTCGGCCCCACCGGCGCCGTGGTCGGCACCGACCTCAACCCCGCCATGCTCGCCCTCGCCGCCGAACTCCCTCCCGTCGACGGCGCCCCCATCCAGTACGCGGAATGCGGCGCCACCCTGCTGCACGTCTCCGACCAGGCGTTCGACCTGATCACCATGCAGCAGGTCCTGCAGTTCGTGCCCGACCGCGGCGCGGCGCTGGCCGAGATGCGACGGGCCGCCCGCCCCGGCGCGCGGATCGCCATCGCCACCTGGCAGCCGCTGCACCGCAACCCGCTCTTCCGCGCCCTGCACGACGCCGTGGCCTCGGTCCTCGGCCCCGACAAGGCGGCCCTCTTCCAGGAGCCGTGGTCCCTGCCCGGGGCCGAGGTGGCCACGCTGGCGAGGGAGGCGGGCTTCGCCGACGTCGAGCTGCGTGAATGGACGTTGCCGGTCACCGTTGCCGGCGGGCCTGACGCGATCTGCTGCCTGTTCGACTTCTCCGCGGTGAGCCCGTACATCGGCTCGCGCCGCGCCGACCTCACGGCCGCCGTACGCGCCAATCTGGCGCACTGCACGGACGAGACCGGCGTCCACTCGGAGACCGCGGCGACCCTGGTGACCGCCCGAGCCTGACCCTCGCCTTTCGCGTGAAGGCCACCTCCCGCCGAGAGGTGGCCTTTCCCCTCATCGGACCTGGCCATCCGATCCGGCGAACGGTCCGTTCCCCGCCGAGGTCACACTGGCCGATCGCACGGTGATCACGGCGTGACGTGGAGATGGGACGCTTCCTCGATGGACCTTGCGGAGTTCGCCGCGGTGAAGCAGTCGGTGATGAGCGAGTCCTTCCCGAGCGCCGGGGACGACCTGGATGGCATGGCGATGGACTTCGACGCCTACCTGTGGCAGTCGCCGTTGATCAACGAGGTGTCGGTTCGCCGCACCGGCGACAGGAGCAGCCTGATCGCTGCCACGTGCCAGGCGGTGCCGGGGTGTTCGACGGCGGAGCTCGCCGCGGAGCTCGAACGGGTCTGGTCGCAGGATCTCAGGTACTCCCACTTCGAGGCCCACGTGATCACTGCGGATGAGCGGAAAGTCCGCCTCGACGGAGTGACGCAGATCGCCCCGGACGGCTTCTATGTAACGGCCTCCATCATCGCCGAGACCGCTCAGCCCACTGATCGGGCGCCCGAGGGCCACGTGCCGTCTGGCTAGTGGTCGCGTGAACGCTCGGCTTGCGACCTTGTCCGCATCGGGGCAAAGGGAAGCGGGTCACGGCTGATTCGACGACAATCAAGCCTATGCACGAGAGGCTTCCCTTCACCTCCGATTCGAGCCTGGGAGAGCTTTCGGAGGTCGAGCGCCGGCTATGCGACATGTTCTTACGTGGTGACCTTCTCGATCTGCGGACGGGGGATCAGGAGAAGGACGATCCCGAGCGCAGCGCGGAGTGGGGCCGAGAGCGGCAGGTGCGGGCCGAGCTCATCGTCGCGTTGCTGCTCGCGGCGGTGGAGCCGGATCCTGGCCGGGTAGCGATACTGCGACTGGCGGGAGCCCGAGTGATCGGTGACCTGTCGTTGGCCTACGCGGAAGTAAGAGCTCCTCTGCTCCTGCGGGAGTGCAGCTTCGACAAGCCGATATGCCTGGACGAAGCGACAGTTCGGTCGGTGAACCTCACCGGCAGCACCATCCCGCGGTTGGAGGCCGACAACGCAAGGATCGAGGGACATCTGGTCCTGGATGCGTGCCGACTTCAGAGCGTCGTACTCACCGACGTTCATATCGCCGGCCACCTGAGCTTAAGTCGTGCGTGCTTGACCAATCCGCAAGGGAACGCCCTCAACGCCGACGGATTGGTCGTCGAGGGAGACATGTTCTGTCGGAATGGCTTCCAGACGGAGGGTGAAGTCCGTCTCCTCGGGGCCCGCGTGGCGGGTCAACTCAACTTCAGCGGCGCACGCTTGACCAACCCACAGGGGAACGCCCTCAACGCAGACCAATTATTCGTCGAGGGAAGCATGTTCTGCAAAGACGGTTTCCAGGCGGAAGGTGAGGTCCGTCTCCTCGGGGCCCGCGTGGCCGGTCAGCTCAACTTCAACGGCGCACGTCTGATCAACCCGACGCAGGACGCCCTCAGCGCCGACCAGTTGGTCGTCGATGGAGGCATGTTCTGCCAGCAAGGGTTCCAGGCGGAAGGCGAGATCCGCCTGTCCGGGGCTCGCGTGACCGGCCAGATCGGCTTCAACGATGCCCGTCTGACGAACCCTGGCAGGGTCGCCTTGAGCTGTGTGGACGTAGAGGCCGCCTCCTTGTGGATGGCGCAAGGATTCGTCGTTGACGGCGACGTGGATTTCAGCGGCACGCGGGTCCGGACGTTGTTCGACAATCCCGCGTGCTGGCCGGCCAGCATGGACGTCAACGAGCTCGTGTACAACGATCTGGAGCCGGATCTGCCGGCGCGGGAGCGGTTGCACTGGCTGAGGGCATGCGGGAAGGAGTACAGGGCTCAACCGTACGAGCAGTTGGCGGCGTACTACCGCCGTCAAGGGCACGACGAGGAGGCTCGGCGGGTGCTGCTGGCCAAGCAGCGTCGCCACCGCGCATCGCGCCCCTGGTATGCCAGGATCTGGGGCTACCTGCTCGACGGCCTGGTCGGTTACGGCTATCGGCCTGGGAGGGCAGCGCTGTGGGTGCTGGCTCTGCTGACCGCGGGAAGTGTCTTCTTCACCTACCATCAGCCGCAGCCGATCAAGGCCGGTGAGCATCCCCTCTATCAGCCGGTGCTGTACACGGCGGACGTGCTCTTGCCGATCATCAACCTGGGCCAGGAAAGCGCCTTCAAACACCAGGGTGTGGCTCAGTGGGTGGCATCTGTGCTGATCCTGCTCGGATGGGTGTTCGCCACCGCCCTTATCGCAGGCATCACCCGTGTCCTGACCCGCAACTGACGCGCTGCTCCGCAGAACACGCGTGACTGCCTTGCCGCGCGTTGGGTCGCATCGGTGCGGTGGCGCGGCGACCTCGACCAGAGCGTGCGGTTGGTACGGCACGCCGAATGGCCTGGCGTTCAATGTCGAGCAGGCCCACCTCAGCTACTACGTCCTGGACTCGTGCTCGTAGCGATCAGCCCGGAACTGAGGCCCCCGTCTCAGGGCAGCCGGTTGCGCTCGTCGGCGTTCTCCCCACGGCGTAGTCGCCGATCGCCACGATCGCGGTCTGCAGCTCGCGGGCATCGCTCACTCGAGTCTCCGAGCCGTTGACCACAGCGCCAGCGCCTTCGGCCGCCGCGTAGCGGAGGTTGAGGAAGGGCAGATCGATTACTCCGAGGGTGGACGTGTCCTTGTCGATCAGCCCGAGGGAGGCGCCGCAGGGCGGGATGTCGTGCAGGAAGTTGATGGTTCCGTCCACGGGGTCCAGCGCCCACATGAGACCGTCGCCCAGGTGGCTGACGCCTTCCTCCTCGCCCAGGAATCCGATCTCAGGCGTCTCTCGGGACAAGAGCTCCCGTACGGCCTGTTCCACGGCGTATTCCACCTCCGTCGCCATGTCCCGGTCTCCCTTGGCCGTGATGACGCCAGGAGCCTTGGTACGGACGATCTCGCTGGCGATCGACACGGCAAGTCGTTCGGCGATGGGGAGAACAGTTCGGGCGTCGATGGTCATGCAGGCTTGCTCCGCTCCCGAATATCCCTGAACACCTGGTCGAGGATCGGCAGCACCTCTCTGGCGGTGTTGTCCGTGATCTCAAAGGTAGGTGAATCGACGCCGCGCGCCGGCGGCAGGTTGAGCGACAGGAGCGAAACCGCTGTGCGTCGGTCTCCCGGCGGACGGCCCCCGTAGCGTTCGCAGCGGGGAACAGAGGCCCGAGCACGGCCACACGCCGCGTCACGCGACACAGCGCAAGGCTGCGCCCGACAATGTCGAAGCCCCTCCAGCAACACGCTCCGAGGCTGACCGGGCGCCGCGAAGCGTCTGCTGGTCAGACGGGATCGGTGAACGAGATCGGCTTGCCGGTGGCGCGGGCATATGCGATCTCTCTGCTCGTGGATTCGCCGATGTACCCGCCTGGGTTGACGACCAGAACCCGGTCAGCCAGGTCGATCTTGCGCAGGTGGAGGGCGTCCAGCGCGGTCTTCTGCTCGTTAGTGATCAACTCATCTGCTTCGCCTGGCGCGACGACGATGACACCGGCGAGGGTCAGATCACGGTTCGCCGCACGCATCTCGTCGACGAACCGAATAGAGCCGCAAATGCAGACAATCTCAGGTCGGTCGGGCACGGCTCAGTCCTTCAGTCGAACGGGAAACCGACGTGTGTGTACGTTGACCTCACAGACAGGACACGAGCAACCAGTTTATGCAGCGAGATGGACACCACGCGGCCGCACCCTCGCAGGCGGGAGGCGTGGCCCGCACTGGGAATGGCGCCGCTCGACGGCGAAGCCTGGGGCGCCCCCGGCTCACCGGCCTCCTCCAGCAACACGGCCTAACTCCGGCCAGAGCGTGGTTCGGCGGTCCATGTGTGTGTCCAGCCTTCCACGATCAAGGCCAGCGTCAGCACGTCAACGCCGGTTGCGCCAGCGCTCTGGCGCGGGCTGGCACCAAGTTCAACCTGTTCCACGCTAAGGAGGCCGCTTGCTGGTGTTCCATCCCACGGCGGGATGGGTGCTGACGAGATCGGAGCGCCAATGATGACGCGCGGGGCCAGGCCAGCTTCATACGGGCGGGGTCGCGCAGGCCCAACCCTCCGGCGATGCATTCCTGGTTCAGGTGCAGATGTCGCAATCCACACCGAGCCGAAGGTCCTCACCTGTTCACCAGAACATTCAGGTCGTGTCGTCCCGTACCTGACCTCTGTGGTCAGTACAGCTAGTTCCGGGTCGATGGTGGGTGGATGATCAGGCGTCCACCTCAGCCACTTACGTGCGCGGCGTGACGCGTGGCGATCATCCCGGAGCTGGAGCGTCGCCGCCGGAGGCGTGGCTTTGACGTTTACCAGCGCTGGGGTCGACCACTGCGGTTCAGACCTCATTCCCAGTTGTCGAGGACGATGACGGGCGCCTCTTCCACATCCAGCCATTCGGCTTCGATACCCATGCCGGTGGACGCCTCAATGAAGGCGAATGCCGCGCTGAGCTTGCCGCGGTAATCCTCCCGGTCGAGGCGGTCGAGCATGGCGCGGAATTCGGCCAGGATGCTCGGATCGCCCTCCTCGATGATGTGCTCGGCGAAGACGAAGTTACGCATCCGCGCTCTGATCTTTCCGTCGGCCGCGTAGAGGATCGTGTATCCCCCGTTGAAGTGCCAGGTCGTCATCCACACACGTGATTTCTTACTGAGTTCGGCGAGGACGTGGTCGGGCGTGGCGAAGCCGTGGGAGAACTCGAGGAAACCCCAGGCTCCTTCACCCTCGTAGACGAAAAGCACCGGCAGGAATTCTTCGCCGGCTTCCTCTCGGGGGTATGCCATGATGCGTTCCTCGGGGTCACGACCTCCGTTCAGCCTCCACAGGAGGTCGTCCACTGTGATCTCTTCGTCGAGGGGTTGCACTACGGTCCAACAGAGTCCGCTTTCGAACCACTGCTGCTGATTGAAGAGATTGCGGTAATGATCGATCACGTGATGATTGTCGCGGAAGCTGCCAGGGGAGAAACACCCCTTCGGCTTCTCCAGTGAGCTGCGGTGAGAAATGCTTGGTGGATCCGGGATCGGCCCCGAGTACGTGCTGCGACCGCGCCGGGTATATGGGTGCGGTGGCACCGCAACCCCGGCCGGTGCGTTCGGTTGGCACGACAGGCTGGCGTGCGGTGCCCGGCCCAGTGTCCCGAACTATTCGGCAGTGTCGTGCGGGCGCAGCGTAGTTGATGCCACAAGAACATCAGCCCAGAGGATTTCCACAGACGTGTCCACAGACGAGACCACGAAGGCGACGCAACGGAGGGCGGGTGACGGGATTCGAACCCACGCTGCCAGCATGGGAATTGCACAGATCACGCCTCGTAGGGCATTGACCTAAGGCTGAGGCCGGTCGTGAGTGACCGTCGTTGACTTCTCGTTGCCGCCCTTAATGGCACGCTGATGGCACGCTATGGCACGACGATCAGACTCTCGACCTCAATCGTTGCCACCATGAAGGCTTGATGACTCGGGCGGTTGTGCCGCGCGGCACCTCGCCTGTCATGGCGTACCTGAAGAACGCCTCAAGGTCATGCTCGCTCCCGTTGTGGATCCGCTTAGCGACCTTGTTGTGCGGATAGCCCCGAAGTTCCTCAGGGCTCTCCACGGCCGCGGCGTTCTCATCCGTGCAGTACACCCATTTCCAGTCGCTGTTTCGGACGATCATCTCGCCCAGATACGCCCCCGCACTCATGATCACGCTGTGGATCACCTCAGGAGGCGGCTTCGAGGCGGCGAACTCGGTGCAGTAGTTGTCGAGGTGGTGAATGAACGCCGGGTCCCAATCGAAGAAGTATCCGTCCTCGCGTGTGTGCTCCACGAAGAGCTCAGCCAGGCTTCGCATGTACTCGGCAGTCTCAGCGTCGCTGGGTGGCGGCCCCTGCTGCGGCCTCCTGCGCACTATCGACTCCTACGTCCCGGTTCGGATCATCAGCGCAGCTTCTCATGACACGGTTTGGGAACGGAAGCATCGCCCGCGCACCGCGCGCATTCGCCCCGACTGATCATCCCGTCTGCCGTTGCCCTGGTCTGCTCGGATTCCCGCGCGGAAGCAGGCAAGGGATCCTTTGTGAAGGCGCCCCCACCCGGCTCGGCAGAACAGAGCGCTCGGCCTGGACGGGCTGTCCTGGACCGCGCGGAAGCTGAGGAGAACTGCTCAGCTATCGACGCTGGGCCTCTGGCCTGCCCGCCCCGGTTGCGAAGCCACTCGACTCACGAAGCTTCAACATGTCGTCGAGCCCCTGACTGCCCGACACCCTTCAGCGTCAGCAAGACCGCACCAGTCCTTGGGGCGCTGGCAAGCGTGTTCAACAGCGGAGGGCGACCTGCGCTCGTTGTGGACTTGGTGCTGCCCGGCGACCTTCACGAGTTGGAGGCTCTTATCCGCTCTAGAACAGCGTCGTCCTCTACGCGGCCTTCGCGGCCGGCACTGGTCCGACGCGCTCGACCTCTACTGTGGGGCCTCGGTGTCCACTCCTGAATGCGCCTTGGCCGGGGGCTGCTGCGTCACCAATCGCGGGTCGCGATCAACTCTTCTACGTCCGCGTCCACGAAGCCGTAGGCCGTCGCCACAAACCAGAAGTCCTCGGCGATCACCTCGCGGGCCACGGTCTCGATCTCGCTGCCGGCCGCCTCGAATTCCGCCTCCAGTTCGTTGAACTCCTCTGTCGCCGCATGGGTAAGTGCGTACAGCGCCGCGAGATCCGAGGGCCCATCGGCCTCGATGCGCTCGCACAACCGCAGCAGGATCCCTCTGCCCTTGTCAACGACGTGGTCGGGGTAGTAGCCGTCCTGGTACATGCCCTTGAGAAAGGCGTGGCTGGCTATCTGCTGGTTGGTGGGCGGCACCCTGATCTCCTGTCTCGCCGTCATTCGGTGTGCTGATACTGCACCACACCACCGACAACGAGGGCTTGCTCATCGATCCGCAGCACGATGGCAACGTGGAGTGCGCAGGCCGAATAGCCATGCGGTTGCCGGACACCTATCCAACAGGCCCATACGAAATGACCCCAGGCGACCGGTCAACGGCCCGGGGAGCTCGAGGGGCGGCAGCCCCTCGACCAGGGGCGCAGCCTCATGAAACACAGCCTGAGCAGCAAGAGGCGCGAAGCGCCTGACAAGCGAAGACGAAGCAGTTAAGAGCGGGTGGCGGGAATCGAACCCGCGCTGTCAGCTTGGGAACTCTTTCAAGATCATGGCCTTTGAGCAGGGGAAGCGCTGTCCTAGGCATGTGCCGGTCGAGTGACCGCGAGTTCCCGTGACTCCCCGCTGGTCGTTACGAGAACGGGCACACAGCGGGCACGGGCTTACGGCCACTCAATGCGGACAAGGTAGACCTCGCGCTGCCGGTCCAGGACCACGTACGTGGCAAGGCCGCGCTCCCCGAACGGGTGCGAAAGCATGTTCACCCAGGGGTTTGCAGAGCTGTACGGGTCTCCCACTTCACGGAGTGGTCTCCAGCAGCGCGAACAGATCCGCGAGCGGATGCAGTGCGTGGTCGGGTAGCGCAGCGATCTGTTCCTCGGCTACGGGATCGATGATGAGCTTGAACACCTAGACATCGACCCCGCGAGCAGCAAGGATCTCCCGCCACGACCTCCCATGAGGAAGAGGTTCGCCGGCCATGGCCTGCTGGGCTCGGATGTGCATCTGACGGCGCCCCTCAGGATCTTTTGCGGTGTCACACGCGGAAATCCACCAGCGGTGCACGAAAGCGTTCAGCGCTCCAAAATCCAGGCTCACCCTGACCTCGTCGAGCACGGCCTTGAGCCCGGCGTCGAAAGCCTCGCGATCTTCTGGGATGACCAGCGCGGCACGGATGGCCCGCAGGTTCTTCTCAGGCAGAGGCGCACCGACGGAGATGAAGTCTTGCGGTTGTGCGGTCATACCCGCCCTTCCTTGCCCTCTAGAGACTACAGAGGAAGGGCGACAGCCCTTATGCACACACGAGAGGGGGACCTGTCACGGCATGAAGCGGAGCGGGTGACGGAAATCGAACCCGCGCTGTCAGCTTGGGAACTGCACGGATCACCGCACGCGAGGGCTCTGAGCTGGGCTGAAACCGGGTCGCGAGTGACCGTGGTTGCCCCCTCGTCACCCTGTCTAATTGTACGGCGATCAGCCTGCGACCTGGCGTCTCTCACATGACGCGCGCACCATGCCCGCCTGATCATCCCGTCTGCCGTCGACCTGCCCACATGGGGAAGCGGGCCAGGGCCCGGGGGGCAAGGTGGAGCGCCCCACTGGACGAACGACCTTGACCCCTGCCCTGGTCTGCTCGGCTTGTCCCGGGTCGATGGCGGGCGGGATGATCAGGCTTCCACCTCAGCCACCTACGGCCCCCGCCCAGTAGCGCGGCGATCATCCCGGAGCCGGAGCGCCCCGCCGGAGGCGTATTGTCCGGCCACGCATTCTCGGAGATGATCACCTGGTGCACGGAGACGAGACGCTGGTCCGAAATCTGGCCGGGCTGGTTGTGGATCTGGCGTGGTTCCTGGAATCGGCGGATGACTCGGTTGTCGATCCTGATGACGCGCTGGAGCAGTTGGAGTGGATGAGCCACAGGTTCAGTCAGCTGCCGGCCGAGGATCGACTCAGGTTGATCGCGCTGATCCGCGAGAGGGCGGAGTCGGAGTCTGAGCCCGAGTTTCGCGAGTTTCTGAAGGCGTTCCCGGAGGCATCCGGGCTGCTCGATGTGGACGACTGACCTGATCACGCGGCGGTGCGGCGTTCGGTCGGCGCGTTCGGTGCGTGCGGTGTGGGGGCGCAGAGCTCCGACGCGCGGACTTCACCCGCGTATGGGCGGCGGCGCTCAAGAAGGCCAAGCTCAGCGGCTTCCACTTCCATGACCTTCGTCACACGGGCAACACCTTCGCAGCGCAGTCCGGCGCGACTCTACGGGACCTGATGACCCGCTTGGGGTACTCGTCCACCCGGGCGGCGTTGATCTACCAGCGCACCGCGGTGGAGCGAGACAGGGCCATCGCTGACGCTCTCGGCAAGCTCGCTGAGGAGGCACTGAAGCCGGAAGAGCGAGATCGGGCACGTAAGATCGGAAACGGTGGTAGAAACGATCAAAGCCAGGTCGGGAATCCATCCCTGACCTGGCTTTTCGTTCGGAGAGCGGGTGACGGGAATCGAACCCGCGCTGTCAGCTTGGGAATCGCACCGATCACGGTCACCGTACGACTGGATGCCTGGCCAGAGCCGATAAAGCTCCTGCCGTGAGTGACCGTGATTGACCGCTAGTCACCTCGGCTAATGGCCCGCTAATGGCCCAACGATCAGCCCGTGACCTGGTGTTCCTCGCGCAGTGTGCAACCCCGCCCGCCTGAGCATCCCGTCTGCCGTCGACCCGCAAGAAGTGGAAGCGGGCCAGGGTCATGGGGCCAAGGTGGAGCGCCCACCGGACGAACGACCTTGGCCCCATGACCCTGGTCTGCTCGGCTTGTCCCGGGTCGATGGCGGGCGTGATGATCAGGCTTCCACCTCAGCCACCCGTGGCTCGCAGGCGTGGGCGATCATCCCGGAGCCGGAGCGCCCCGCCGGAGGCATCAGATCTTCAGGGAAGGGCGAAAATGTCCGCACACCTGCATAGCATCAGTCAGGCTGACAACAGCGCTCAATTGAACGGAGCTGCGTCATGATTCGAGGCGTCGAGCCCACGCTGCATTCATTTTCCGCTGCACGGTCTGTAGCTCGCGCCTCTTGGGGGCGAAGAGCAATAAAATTCTGCAGGCCGGTCAGAGTTCCTGGGTTGCTGCGCGCTAGGGCACCGCTTGCCATAATTCTTATGATTGCAATAAGCGAGAATCGATTAGTATCGATATCTGATTCGTCATTTGCCATTCTCGAACCGCCGCTCGACAAACGGAAGTCCTATCGAAAGCCAGCGAGCCGTCGCGCTCCATATTCGATCCTCCGCTTGCTGGATCTGATGTGGCCCTACATCTGGCCATCGGGACCGGTCATTCTATCAATTTCGACTCTCCTTTTCGTGCGCACGCTGTCCAGCGAGTGGAATACAGTGAGCTTTATTGCTCTCTATGCATCTCTTCTCTCTATCGGTATAGCCGTAGCCTCAATCGCAGGCTTTGTGCTAATGGAGGGTATTGGCGTACTACGCTCCCTCTTGTTGTCTCGTAATTCCATGGAGAGCGCCGCAGTCAAGGAACTCACCCTTGAGTGTTGGTCTACGCGGCTCCTGCATGCAGAACCGGGGAAGGCGACTACTCTGGTTGAGAGCATAAAGCGACATATCCGAAGCTTGGAGAACGGACAGGCGCTTGACGTCAATCTTGTCGTTCCAGACATCTCTGTGACTTCGAAGCAGACAAAGCTTGAGGTTGCGTCAATGCATGGTATGTTCCGCCTACCGAGCCGTCAAACGGATCAAGGGCTCTCAATTGTGCCAGTAAAGGGCCCACCGAGTGGGGTCAATATTCCGAGCGAGAATGGCGTGCATCATGGAAAGATGCTGCTTCTTAGTATTGCCATGACCTTTTTGGTCGTCACGTTGTTTGCGTGGCCGATATCCGACGCCGAGCAAGCTGCTTGTATTCTCGCAAAGAACTGTGCTAATCGGCCCGCCAATTACAACGATGCGGTCTTCTGGCTTGCGACCATGTTAGTAAATGGCGACCCAGCAGGGTTGGAGCCCGGAACCTGGGCGGGTAGGCTTGGCGGCCTTCTCGTGACAGTTATGGGTATAACGCTTATAGCATTTGTAATAACGACATTGTTGCAAAGAATCGGCACTTCTCTAGACCTCAATTTGGAGTCCCTTATCGGGGATCTGAATTTGGAGATGAAGGCGGCCGCTGCCGCCGGAGCTGTCGAGCAACCACAGGGCCGCCCTAGCGCTCGATCGTCCGATTCGGGGTCCGCCTTCTTAAGCAAGTGGATAGCCGCGTCGATCGCCGCACTAATCGGACTTGTTGTTGGGACATCTCTTGGGCGGCGACGACGTAAGAGAAGAAGTCGCTCGGACGATCGAAGGAGTGGTGGTGAAGGTCTCTGATGCGAGAAGTGAGCGTACGTGGCCCGCGCGCGTCGCGCGCGAGAACGGCCCCCAGGCCGCACGCGCAGCGTGCGGGCGTGCGCGGGCCGCGTGGCGGCGCGCAGCGTCGCCCTTGATCCATACAAGAACTATTCGGCAATCTCTGTGCTGAGTCTTGCGGCCTTCTGCGCTTCGGCGATGAGTTCGACGAGGTCGGCGAGGATCTTCGGGCTGGCTGCGATGGTGGCTCTGGAGTTCATGGTGTGAGGACTGCCGTTCATGTCGACGACCGTCGCTCCGGCTTCGCGGGCGATGAGGACGCCGGCCGCGGTGTCCCATGGGTTGTTGGCGAGCATGACGTTGGCGTCGACCTTGCCTTCGGCCACCCACGCCAGGTCGACGGCTGCCGAGCCGAACATGCGGACACGTTGCACGCGGGCAGCGAGTTCGTGAGTGAGGGCGAAGCGGGTGCGGTTCTTGACCTCAGCATCGATGCCGACCGCGTAATCGCCTATGGCGACGATCGCAGCGTCCAGATCGCCGATGTCTGTGACGCGTATCCGGGCCCCATTCGCCTTGGCCCCGCCCCCGGTAGCGGCACTGTAGCGGCAGCTCAGGAACGGCAAATCGATCACGCCCAGGGCGGGCATGTCCTTGTCGACCAGGCCCAGGGAGATTCCACACAGCGGGATCCCATGTAGGAAGTTCGCGGTGCCGTCGACCGGGTCGAGCACCCACATCAGGCCCTCTCCGATCCTGCTGCCGCCTTCCTCTTCGCCGAGGAATCCGATCTCCGGCGTCTCTGCCATCAGGAACTCTCGGACGGCCTGCTCGACCGCGTAGTCCACTTCGGTGGTCATGTCGCGATCGCCCTTGGCGGTGACGGCTCCGGGCAGCTTGGTTCGGACGATCTCGCTGGCGACGGTGACGGCTTGTTCGGCGATGGGCAGGAGGGTCCGGGTGTCGAGGGTCATACAGGTGTGCTCCGCTCCCACATCTCGTTGAAGACCTGGTCGAAGACGGGGAACAGTCCGTCCGCGGCAGTGTTGTCAGTGATCACGAGCGTAGGGGAGTCGACTCCGCGGGCCTGCGGTAGGTACGGCTGAACGACGCAGGTGGCGCGGTCGACGATGAGGATGTTGAAGCGAATCGTCTCGTCGTAGACGTGAAGCTCAAGCCGCTCGGCTGCCTCCGGCGTGAGCCGAGCCTTAAGACGACTCAACATGCTGATGTTGAGAGCGGTGAGCGTGGTCAGTGTCCCGTCGGTGTATCGCTCCTCGTCCTCCCGAGCCTTGATCGCAGATCCGGCGGGGTCGAGGAAGAGACAGCGAATCCGGGTGCCGCTCTCAAGCAGTCGCTTGAGCTGGTGATCCGGGTAGCTCTGGCAGATCACGTTGAGCGAGAGCCCCGCCGCGCTGATCTCCTTGGCGCCGTCGAACAGCGTCGAGGGTGGAAAGGCTGCGGAGAAGGCAGACCGGCTGCTGAAGACAGCGGTCACATCGGCCATCTGCGGCCCGGGGCGTGTATCGTCTGCGCAACCCGCGCTCGTCGTCGGCTCGGGGGCCGTCCGTTGCGCGGGTACCTCGGGTGCGTACGCGGCGAACAGCTCGCTCGCGGTACGCCCCGGGAACATCGCCTCCAGGACCCGGCAGTGATCTGAGTACGGCAGGCCCTTCAACTCGCCGGACAACCAGCGGTGGAGCTGCGCGCGGCTCGGGTAACCACCACGCAGAGTCGGGTCGACCTTCGCGGCGGCCTTGTCGTACTCCTTGCAGAAGGTGCTGTACGTCTGCCAGTGCCGTTCGCACAACAGCGTCTTGAGCGTGATCGACTGCTCCGCCATGGGCGCGCCTCGGGGTCTGGGGGACCTGGTACGCCCAGGTTAACCGCGGGAGGCGGCAGAGAGGAGACAAAGACGAGACAGATCGAGACGGCATGATCACAAGCGGCACATGAGCGCAGGCGAGACGCGACATGAGATCGGGAAATCCTCGTCGCATGGCAGCGCAATGTGATTCGTGCTCGGGACGGGGCTGGAAGTACGTCAGCCTTCGTCGGGCTCTGGTGGTGGCGGAGGGGTCGGGTGCTCACGTCTACGGTGGGCGGCAGCCTGCCGACTGCTGGCGTTGCCGCCGGACGGGGGAGACCGGTGAGGAGTCGTGATCGTCCTCGCTGACTGTCTCAGTCCTCACGTCGCCATGGCGAAAGCCGATCACATGCGCCTCGCCTGGCAGCAGCCCTACCCAGGAGAATGCCGCGTGCGGGTTCTCTCGTGGACATGTACCTGCCGGGCTACGGTCTACGAACTCTGCCAATCCGGCGGCGTGGCGTACATCCGTCGCACGCTCCAGCTCGACGGCGCGCCGGAGATCCACGAGACCTTTCGGTGGTCGCTCAGCGAAGCGCGCACCGTGTGGGCTGCATTGCTCTCCGGTCAGGCGCGATAGACGGGCGCGGCGACATGGTCGACTCCGGGTGTCCTGTGTCGCCGCGTCTCAGAGCGCGGGAGGCGCGCTGCGCGCAGTCGGTGTCGTCTCCCCCGGCTCCTTCCTGTGGGGCAGACAGAACGAGACCACACCGCTAGACTTCACGACAAGTCGAGTTGTTGGGTGGTCGTCATGTCGTCTGGAGAGTTCGCGCCTCCGAAGTACGCCCAGATCGTGCAGGCGATCAGAAAGAGAATCGCAGACGGCACCTACCCTCCGGGCTCTTTGCTGCCTTCGGAAACGCAGCTCGTACGCGAGTTCAACGTGAGCCGGCCGACCGTCGTACGGGCGCTTCAGGTTCTTCAACTGCGAGGCACCATCGAGCGTGAGCATGGCAAGGGATCCTTCGTCAAGGCGGCTCCGCCCGTCTCGGAGGAGCAGAACACTCGCCCAGGACGCGCCGTGCTCGATCGTGCCGAAGTCGACGAGGGCGGATCTCCGATCGACGCTGGAACAGTTCCCGCTCCTGCTCACGTGGCAAAGCTCCTCGGGCTCTCCGAACAATCGCCGGTGATGAGGCGGCGCGTCCTCTTTCGCGAATCGGAGCGGCCGATTGATCTCGTGACGATCTGGTGCCCCGCCGAGGTGGCGGAGGGGACTGACCTCGGCGATGACGAGGCCCTGGCGGTAGGCGTCAGGCAACACCTTCAATCAGCCAAGGGGATCAAACTTCAGCACGTCGCGGAGCGGTTGAGCGCCCGTCACCCTTCGGCGGATGAGGCCAAGCTTCTGGGGCTACGCAAGACGGCTCCGGTCCTGGGCGTACTGGCCAGTGTGTTCAACGGCGGTGGCCGCCCGGTCCTGATCGTGGACCTGGTGCTGCCGGGAGATCTCCACGAGTTGGAGGACGCCTACTCGCTCTGACGATCTGCGGTCGGAGTGAACTGCACGAGGATCGCACTCGCGTCCGGACGGTCGACATACCCGGCGCGGACGGTGTAGCTGCCTGGTGCGAGATCGATCAGCAGGTGGTCCTCCGCTGCGATGTGCTCGTGAGCGCATGAGGAGTCGAAGAGGATCACCGGCTCATGCACGTCCCACAGCAGCTCTTCATCCCACGGGACTGTCCGTGAATCGAGCGCGTCGATGGCGACGCCTAGGAGCTCGGCTTCCGAGTCTGCCCCCATCCAGCGGACAAGCGTTCTCCGCGATCGCAGATACGTAGTCATGCCGGGATGGTCCCCGAAGACCAGTGCGGGCACCCTACCTACGTCGATCAACCCGATATAGCCGTCCACGGCGCAGGCTCGGCCGTAGTCCCCCTCATCATCGGAATAGTCCATGGGGACGCCACGCCAGTGCCGGCAAGAGGACTCCGGCACCAGAATGTGCGGGCCGCCCGTGGTGCTAACCCAGGTCAATCCAGCGGACTCCACCTGTTTTGCGTAGCTCGCAGCCATGCCGTCGAGGGTAGACCACCTCATCACGCGAAGATCTTGGAACTCGTATTGTCGAGTTGATAAGTTCATGTGCTACTCTCGATTCACTCGACAATACGAGTTGTCGACAACATGACAAGCGGGAGCGCATCATGGCACTGCAAGGACCCATCCCTGTCCAGTTCGGTCACGTCTTCCCATACGGCTGCTACGCCGTCGGTGAGGTCGAGATGGTCAAGGACTTCGACGCCTCCTCGGGCGATCGGGTCGTCCAGGCGCGGGACAAGCAGACGGGTGAACTCGTCTGGCAGATCCCCGTCATGGACGCGGACCCGTCGCTGAAGGCGGCGCAGAAGACCGTGGCCGTCAAGATCGTCTCTCCGGTTCAGCCGGTTCCGCCGCCTCCGACCAACGGCATGCCGTTCACGCCGGTCGAGTTCGACGGCATGACGGTGACCCCCTACGTCAACGCCGCCGGCCGGTTGGCGTACTCGATCAAGGCGGCGGACATGCACCCGCCGCGTGCCAATGCCAAGCACGTCGCGAGTGCCAAGGACGCTGCCTGATGGCCCGCCGCAAGGCTCACGCGGTGAGTGTGATCAGTCTCAAGGCGGCTCCTGGTGCCCAAGCCGAGAGTCATTCCTACAAGCAGAGAACGCCCGTCCTGGAGCTGCTCCTTGGCGGCACGCAAGTCCTCGTCACCACGTCGGCCAGGGATCACATCACGGCCGACGACGTCGAATTCGCCCGGTCCCTGGCCCGCGAGGCCGTGTCGTTCGTGCTCACGGTGGAGCGGATGTTCAGGGGCGTTCACGGCACCCAGGCGAACAAGGCTGCCTAACACGCAAGTGGGGCCGCTGGAACTGGCATTCCGGCGGCCCCTGGATCTCCCACACACGTGAATGCTTGGAAGGACACCGATCCTAATGTTCCGCAAGATGCCCGGAGACGAGCCGCACCGCATCGTCTCCACCACGCCCGATACCGCTGTCGTCTTCAAGCCCGCGGTCGTCCAGACGCCCGCGATCATCACTCTCGTCATCTTCGCCGCCCGGTTCGTCATGGGCCTGTTCCGGTTCGCCTGGCGTCATCCGGTCGTCCCCGCCGTCGTCGCCGTTCCGGTCACGCTGCACGTCCTGTACGGCTGGCGCGTCGCCCTCCTTCTCGTCACGCCGGTCCTCGTCGGCCTGGTCGCCTGGGGCTTCGTCGACCGGCCCACATTCGCCCATTGGGTGGGCTGGCGGTTGCTGGCCTTCGCCCGCTGGTTCTGGATCTACCGGCGCCACTGGCAACCGGTCATGACGGTGTCCGGGCTCGCCCGGCACATCCGTGGACGCGAGTATCTGCCGCGTCTCGTCAAAGTCACCTCTGACGCGTGGGCCGACCGGATCACCGTGAAGATGCTCGATGGACAGGCGGTCAAGGACTGGGCCGACAGGACCGACAACCTCTCGCACGGCTTCGGCGCACGTACCTGCCGCGTGAGCATCGTCAGCGCCGGTCGCCTCGTCCTGACCTTCCCGCGGCGCGACCCGCTGGAGACTCTCATACCGGCGCTCCCGATCCCTGATACCCCAGGCGTCGGACCCATCGAGATAGGCAAGCAGGAGGACGGCACGCCGTGGCTCCTGCGTCTCCTCGGCACACATGTGCTGGTCGCTGGAGCCACAGGGGCCGGCAAGGGATCCATCATCTGGTCGGCCATCCGGGGCCTGCTCCCTGCCGTACGCGCAGGATTGGTCGAGGTCTGGGCGCTGGATCCGAAGCTCATGGAACTGTCCTTCGGCCGCGACCTGTTCGGCGCGCGATATGCCGCTGATCCGGGGGACTGCGCCGACCTGCTCGACGAGGTGGTCAGCGTCATGCAGAAGCGCGCGGCCCGCTTCGCCGGTCTTCAGCGCTCCCACACCCCGACGCTCGACGACCCCTTCGTTCTGGTCGTCGTCGACGAAGTGGCCTTCCTTACGGCCTACCAGCACGACAGGCAGCTGAGGCAGCGCATCTCGGCTGCCCTGGCCACTCTCACCACGCAGGGCCGCGCGGTCGGTGTGGGCGTCCTGGCGGCCCTCCAGGATCCGCGCAAGGAGGTCATGAACATCCGCAACCTCTTCCCCGACAAGATCGCGCTCCGTCTCGACGAGTCGGAACAGGTCGACATGGTCCTCGGCGACGGCGCACGCGACAGAGGAGCGCTCGCCGATCAGATCTCACCGCTTCCAGCCCTGGGCGCGGGCGTCGGATACGTCCGGCTCGAAACGACCCCAGATCCCGTCCGGGTCCGTGCCGCGTACGTCTCCGACGCGGACATCCGGGCCATGGTCGCCGACTGTGAGGAGGCTCGATGACGCTGGCCCACTTCCTCGACGAGCTGCGCTGCTCCGTGTGTGGGGTGCTCAACATGCTGTGGCTCGACCCGCTGCGAGGCATCGTCGAGTGCCGCAACTGCGGGCAGTCCGCGCTCACGTTTCCAGAGACCGGAGAGGAGCCCCGTTGACCGACCGTTCAGCCCCTCGGGCAGTCCGCATGGCACAGCCGCTCGCGAGAGACGTCGCTGAGGAAATCGCCAAGATCAACGGAGTGTGTGTCCGGCCCGTGGCGCTCAGGCGACTGGACACGATCACTGGAAAGAGCGAGATCGTGGACGTCCCGTGCGGCGCGACGATGGAGAGCAAGTGTCCGCCCTGCGCGAAGCGGAACCGGCAGCTTCGCATGGCCCAGTGCCGAGAGGGCTGGCACCTCGACCACGAGCCGGTCATCACACCCGACGAGCCGACCGACGAACAGCGCTGGCTCGTCGAGTTCCGCGCGGACATCCAGGCGGAGCGGGATGCCGCCGAAAAGGCCGGCGACGACACCGCCGACCACGACGCCATCCTGGCGGGCTCGACACGGAGATCAACGAGGCGGGCATGCGGGGCAGCGTGCTCGGCCGTACGGCTGCCAAGCGCAACCGCTCGACCAGGCGGCGGCAGGACGCCCCCGACCTGCCCAAGCGCAAGATGGCGAACAGCACGCTCGGCCGTACCTTCACCGGCTCGGACAGCAAGACGCACCGGCCGTCGCTGTTCGTCACGCTTACCCTGCCCAGCTACGGCAAGGTCAGGAACGGCGTTCCGATCGACCCCGAGACGTACGACTACCGGCGGGCGGCCCGTGACGCGCTGCACTTCTCCAAGCTCGTCGACCGGTTCGTGCAGAACCTCCGCCGCGTCGCGGGCTATGACGTGCAGTACTTCGCGAGCGTCGAGCCTCAGAAGCGCCTCGCTCCGCACCTGCACATGGCGATTCGGGGCACGCTGCCCCGCGCTGAGATCAAGCAGATCGCAGCGGCCACGTATCACCAGGTCTGGTGGCCGTCGACCGATCACGTCACCTTCGACGGCGATCACCTGCCCGTCTGGGACGAGGGCGCGGGCTACCTCGACCCGACGACCGGTGAGGTCCTGCCGACCTGGGACGAGGCTCTCGACACGCTCGACCAGGACGAGGCCGAACCCCTGCACGTGATCCGCTTCGGCGCGCAGGTCGACGTTCAGGGCGTCCTCGCTGGCACGCCCGACGCCGACCAGTGCATCCGCTACCTGAGCAAGTACCTGACCAAGAGCCTCGGCGAGTCCCTCGACGGTCAAGCCCACCAGCAGCACGCGGCCCGCTTCGTCGATGCCCTCCGCTACGAGCCGTGCTCGCCGACGTGCCCGAACTGGCTCCGGTACGGCGTGCAGCCGAAGGGCGCGAAGCGGGGGATGTCTCCTGGCCAGTGCCGTTCCAAGGCCCACAAGCCTGACCACCTCGGCTACGCCGGTCGCCGCGTGCTGGTCTCCCGCAAGTGGTCGAACAAGACGCTCGCTGAGCACAAGCAGGACCGCCGTACCTGGGTGCTCGAAGCACTCGGTCAACCTGACGAGCCGGTCGACGTCCGCCGCTACGCCTGGCGGCCGGTGAAGGCCGGAGATCCCGATCTCGATCCCCTCGGCGTCCGGCTCCTGCGCTCCGTGGCGAAACGCAACCTGTGGCGGGCTCATCTCCGCGAGTTGGAAGCGAGAGCCAGCGGTCAAGATCTTTCGGCAATTCCGGAAGCGGCCTGAGGGGGAGTGACCGTGGACGATCTGCACACCGTCCCTGAGGCGGCCGAACTGCTCCACACCTCTGAACGCTTCATCCGCCGGCTGATCGCCGAACGCCGCATCGAGTTCGTGAAGATCGGGCGACATGTCCGCATCCGCGAGTCAGCACTGATCGCCTTCGTCGTCGCGGGGACCGTCGAGCCCCTGACGACCTTCGACGCGACCGGGAGGGCCGCCTGATGGCGAACAAGGACAACCATCGGCACTTCGGCAACATCCGCAAGCGAGAGTCCGGGCGCTTCCAGATCCGCTATCCCGGCCCTGACGGGCAGATGCGCTCCGGCACGGAGACCTACGAGCGCAAGTCGGACGCCGAGCGGGCGCTGTCCCTGATCGAAGCTCAGATGATCAAGGGGGAGTGGATCGACCCGGAGCGCAGCAAGGTCAAGCTCAAGGACTACGCCGAGACGTGGATCAGCCAGCGTCCCGGCCTGCGACCGCGAACCGTCGACCTGTACCGCTGGCTGCTCAAGAAGCACATAGTCCCGTACCTGGGTGATGTGGCGGTCGGCAAACTGTCCACCGCGAGCGTTCGGCAGTGGCGGGCCGACCTGCTCTCTAAGGGTGTCTCGGTCGGGATGGCAGCCAAGGCGTATCGGTTGCTGCGGGCCGTGCTCATGACCGCCGCAGAGGACGACCGGATCATCCCCCGCAACCCCTGCCGCATCCGCGGAGCCGGTGACGAGCACGCTGAGGAACGGCCGGTCCTCACCGTCGCTCAGGTCTTCGATCTGGCCGATGGAGTGGGACGTCGTCCGATCGGCAACGTTCGCAAGCTCAGGGACCGGGCCTACCGGCTGCGCTTCCAATGGCACGGCGAGATGCGCACCCACCCTGAGATCTTTCTCACCCGCGCGGAAGCGGAACGGGCACTGTGGAAGATGGGCATAGACGCACGAGCAGACTCCACGCAAGATCGCCGCTTCCGGGCCATGGTCCTGCTGGCCACGTTCGCAAGCCTGCGCTGGGGGGAGGTCAGCGCGCTGCGTCGGATGGACGTCGACCTCGACGAATGCGCCGTCCGCATCCGCGTGGCCTTCGTGGAGCGGTCAGCCGGCGGCTTGGTCCTCGGGCCGCCCAAGTCCAAGGCAGGTCGGCGCACGGTCGGCATCCCGCAGAGCATCGTCCCCATCCTCCGGGAGCACATGGAGACCTACGTCAAGGACGATCCGGCCGCGCTCATGTTCCCCGGCGCGAAGGGTGGCCCGATCCGTCGGAGCGGCTTCAACACCCGGACCCGCTGGGTCGACGTGGTCGCTGAGATGGCCTGAGCGGTCTCCACTTCCACGACTTGAGGCATACCGGCAACATGCTCGCCGCGGAGTCCGGCGCGGGGCTCAAGGACCTGATGGCCCGCATGGGCCACGACAACGTACGAGCCGCGATGATCTATCAGCACGCCGTGCGAGGCGCGGACAAGGCGATCACTGACGCCATCGACAAGCAGCTCGCACGACGAGACGACGATGAGGACGATGAGGACGACGGGACGGCCGGAGCGCTGGTGCCAGCAGGGTGATCAAGACCTAATGGCCCGCTAATGGCCCGCGAAGATCAACCATCTCTGGAAACAATCAAGGCCCGGGTGGGGATTCAAGTCCTGACCTGGGCCTTCGTGTGTGGAGCGGGTGACGGGAATCGAACCCGCGCTGTCAGCTTGGGAAGCTGATGTTCTGCCATTGAACTACACCCGCGTACGGCCCGAAGCCGCGGCCACCACTGTACCGGAAACCGCACCCACTTCACCAAGCCAACCGAGCCCCAGTTTCGAGCCTCACTTTGGATCACCAGGTAAGTTTGCTGACCGTGCTGCTATCTGACCGCGACATCCTGGCCGAGATCGACTCCGGGCGGCTCGCGCTGGACCCGTTCGACCGTGAAATGATCCAACCGTCCAGCATCGACGTCCGGCTTGACCGCTTTTTCCGGGTGTTCGAGAACCACAGGTATCCGCACATCGATCCCAGTGTCGAGCAGCCGGACTTGACGCGGGTGGTCGAGCCGTCGGGGGACGAGCCGTTCATCCTGCATCCGGGCGAGTTCGTGCTCGCCTCCACCTACGAAGTGATCACGCTGCCCGACGACCTGGCGTCCAGGCTGGAGGGCAAGAGTTCGCTGGGCCGTCTGGGTCTGCTCACGCATTCGACGGCCGGCTTCATCGATCCGGGGTTCAGCGGGCACGTCACGCTGGAGCTGTCCAACGTGGCCACGTTGCCGATCAAGCTGTGGCCGGGGATGAAGATCGGGCAGCTCTGCGTGTTCAGGCTCAGCTCTCCGTCGGAGTTCCCGTACGGGTCGGAGAAGTACGGGTCCCGTTATCAGGGGCAGCGTGGGCCGACTCCGTCGCGGTCGTTCCGCAACTTTCATCGCACCCGGATCTAGCCCCGCCTGTGTGACAAAAAGGCACTCAAAGTACTCTGGGCCGCGGTGTCGTACAGCATACGGAGGGTAGCGACTAGGAGAAGGGGACATGAAGTTCGCATTTTGCCTGGTAAGCCGTACCCTCTTCCACGGACCATCCCCGCACATCTGGAGAACGACGTGCGCCTGCGTCTCACGCCACGTGAGGACAGCTACTATGACCTGTTCGCCGACTCGGCGAACAACCTGGTCACAGCATCACGCCTGCTCGTAGAGATCATCAGCGACGGCTCGGACCGGGAGGCCCTGGCCGAGAAGATGCGCGCCTGCGAGCACGCCGGGGACGAACGCACCCACGCGATCATGAACCGGCTCAACGAGAGTTTCATCACTCCCTTCGACCGCGAGGACATCTACCGGCTGGCCTCCAACCTCGACGACGTGATGGACGCCATGGAGGCGGCGTCGGACCTCATCGTCCTCTACCAGATCGATCATCTCCCCAAAGATGTCGTCCGGCAGGTGGAGGTCCTGGAGCGGGCCGCCGAGCTGACCGCCGAGGCCATGCCGAGGCTGCGCTCGATGAAGAACCTCAACGAATACTGGATCGAGGTCAACCGCCTGGAGAACCAGGGCGACCAGGTCTACCGCCGGCTGCTGGCCAAGCTTTTCAGCGGCGAGTACGACGCGCTGACGGTGATGAAGATGAAGGAGGTCATCGACGCCCTGGAAGAGGCGGCCGATGCCTTCGAGCACGTGGCCAACACGATCGAGTCGATCGCGGTCAAGGAAAGCTAACTCAGTGGACCTCACGCTCGCCCTCGTCATCGGCGTGGTCGTCGTCGCCCTGGTGTTCGACTACACCAACGGCTTCCACGACGCGGCCAACGCCATCGCGACCTCAGTCTCCACCCGGGCCCTCACGCCCAGGGCGGCGCTGTTCATGGCGGCGGCGATGAACTTCATCGGTGCTCACCTCGGCACCCAGGTCGCGCAGACCGTCGGCAAAGGAATCATCGACGCGCCTGACGGCACACATGGACTGGTGATCGTGGCGGCCGGCCTGATCGGCGCGATCGTCTGGAACCTGATCACCTGGTACTTCGGTTTGCCCTCCTCCTCCAGCCACGCGCTGATCGGCGGTCTCATCGGCTCGGCCCTGGCTTCGGCCAGCGTCGTGCACTGGGAGGGCGTCGTGGCCAAAGTCGTCATTCCCATGATCATCTCACCGCTCGTCGGCTTCTCGCTGGCGGCCGGGATCATGATCGCAATCTACTGGATCTTCAGGAACGCGCAACCGGGCAAGGCCAACCGGGGCTTCCGCTACGCGCAGACGGTCTCGGCCGCGGCGATGGCGCTCGGCCACGGCCTCCAGGACGCGCAGAAGACGATGGGCGTCATCTTCCTGGCGCTGGTCGTCGGCGGTTACGCCGCTCCTGCCGACCCCATCCCGCAGTGGGTCATCCTGGCCGCCGCGGGCGCGATCTCGCTCGGCACGTACGCGGGTGGCTGGCGGATCATGCGGACGCTGGGCCGCCGCATCATCGCCCTCGACCCGCCGCAGGGCTTCGCCGCGGAAGCCGCCGCGTCGACGGTGCTGTACGGCGCGGCGATCGGGTTCGGGGCGCCGATCTCCACCACGCACACGATCACCTCGGCGATCATGGGCGTGGGTTCGACCAAGCGGCTGTCGGCGGTGCGGTGGGGCGTGGCGGGCAACATCGTGACCGCCTGGGTCCTCACGATTCCGGCAGCGGCTCTGGTGGCTGCTCTGTCGTACTACGCGCTGCACTTCCTGGTGGAGTAGCGGCGTACATCACGTCGACGTCCCAGCGGCTGAAGCCAAGGGACTCGTACAGCCTGATCGCGGCCGTGTTGGCCTCGTCCACGTAGAGCATGGCCTGGGCGAGGCCGCGCGAGCGCAGGTGGGTCAGGCCGGCCAGGGTGAGCGCCTTGCCCAGGCCGGTGCCCTGCTGGGAGGGGTCGACGCCGACGACGTAGACCTCGCCCAGCGGCTCGTGGCCGTGCTCCTGGTGCTCGTCGGAGCCGTGGATCTTGGTCCAGTGGAATCCGGCGAGCCGGTCGCCGCGGAAGGCGAGGAAGAACCCTTCGGGGTCGAACCACGGCTCCCGCTCGCGCAGCAGCAGGTCGTCCATTGTCCACGCGCCCTGTTCGGGGTGGTGGGCGAAGGCCGCGGAGTTCACCTTCAGCCAGGCTTCCTCGTCCTGCCCCGGGACGAACGTCCGTACGCTGATGCCCTCCGGCACCTCGTACGGGGCCAGCGGCGCGAACAGGGAGCGGCGCATCTGCCAGAGCGAGCGCGCCCGTTCGAGGCCGGAGGAGGCCGCCAGCGCCTCCGCGCCCGGGTGGTCGCCGTGCGCCCACAGGCGCAGCCTGCCGCCCGTCAGGTCGAGCACGGCGCGCAGCAGCCGGGCGCCGTGGCCGCGCCTGCGGTGGGCGGGGTGGATGACGAGCTCGCCGCTGGGCCCCTCGACCTCGTCGGTGGGGTCGACGTGGGCGTAGCCGGCCAGGGCGGCGCCGTCGTAGAGCAGGAGGGAGCGGGCCCTCGGATCGCCGCCGTAGCGCAGGTGGAGCATCACGTGCTCGTTCAGCGGGCGGACGCCGTCGGTCTCGGTCGCCGCCTCGACGACGGACAACACCCCGGCGATTTCCTGGTCATCAAGCCGTTCCCGGACTTTCACACTCTCGCTCACAGATCGAACTCTAGACGTACGACTGGCAAATGACGCCATGTCCGGGCGCGATGAATCGTTACCTTTGCGCCATTGGCTGCATGGCTTGCGGACGTATGTTCTTGGGCCATGACGTCCCGTTCCCTCCTCCGGCTCACGATGGCCGGAGCCGTCGCCGCAGGCGGCGTCCTGCTCGCCGGCCTCCCGGCGGACGCGAGCAAGGCACCGAGGACCGTTCCGGTCCGGTTGCTCGCACTCAACGACTTCCACGGCCACCTCGAACCGCCGACCGGGTCCTCCGGGCGGATGGTCGACGAGCACGGCGCCACGGTCGAGGCCGGCGGCGCGGCGTACGTGGCGACGCACATGAAGGCCCTGGCCGACGGCAACACGATCGCGGTCGCCCAGGGTGACCTGATCGGGGCCACGCCGCTGCTCTCGGCCGCCTACCACGACGAGCCGTCGGTGGAGTTCCTGGGCAAGCTCGGCCTGGACGTGGCGGCGGTCGGCAACCACGAGTTCGACGAGGGCTACGCCGAGCTGCGGCGCATCATGAAGGGCGGCTGCCACCCGGTGGACGGCTGCTCCCCCGCCGGACCGTGGAAGGGCGCGACGTTCGACTACGTGGGCGCCAACGTGCTGTTCAAGAACCGGGACGAGCGGACCGACGCGCTCGCCGCCCTCGGCGACAGCAGCAGGTTCGGCGAGCTGCTGAAGGACTGGGGCGTGCCCGCGCTGCCGCCGGTCAGCGTGAAGTGGATGAACGGCGTGCCGATCGGCTTCATCGGCCTGGTCACGCAGACGACGCCGAACATCGTCACCGCCGAGGGCATCAAGGATCTCAAGTTCGTCGACGAGGTCAAGGCCGCGAACGTGGCTTCCAGGCTGCTCCGGCTGGTGGGCGTGGAGGCCCAGGTCGTGCTCGTGCACGAGGGCGACCAGGTGACGGCGGGCCAGTCGCCCGACGCCTGCGCCGCGATCCCGGGCGCCGGCAACCGCATCGCCACGCAGGTGGATCCCGAGGTCGACCTGGTGCTCAGCGGCCACTCGCACCAGGCGTACAAGTGCGTGGTCAAGGACCCGGCGGGGCGTGACCGGCTCTACTCGCAGGGCGGCTCGTTCGGGCGCGTGATCACGCAGGTGGACCTGAAGGTGGACGTGCGGTCGCGGGACGTCGACCGCTCCTCGGTCGTGGCGGACAACCACGTGGTGACCCGGACGGTCGCCCCGGATGCCGAAATTTCGGCGTTCGTGCAGACGTGGAAGGACCGGGTCGCCCCGGTCGCCAACCGGCCCGTCGGCACGATCACCGCCGACATCACCAACACCGCCGCCCCGTCCGGCGAGTCCGCGCTCGGCAACCTCATCGCCGACGCCCAGCTCGCCGCCACCCGGGAGGGCGGCAACGCGCAGATCGCGCTGATGAACCCGGGCGGCGTGCGCGCCTCCCTGTCGTACGCGAGCTCCCCGGCGGGCGAGGGCGACGGGACGGTCACGTACGGCGAGGCGTTCACCGTGCAGCCGTTCAACAATCTCATGCAGGTCGTCACGCTGACCGGCGCCCAGCTCAAGACCGTGCTGGAGCAGCAGTTCACCGGCGGGCCGAACAACCAGGCGTTCACCAAGATCCTGCAGCCCTCGGCGAACCTGACCTACACCTACAGCACCGGCGCCGCCTGGGGCGCCAAGGTGTCCGACATCAAGATCGACGGGGTGCCGGTGACCGGCACGCAGTCGATCCGGGTGGCGGCCAACAACTTCCTGGTCGGCGGCGGTGACGCGTTCCAGGCGTTCACCGAGGGCGCCGACCTGTGGAGCGGGCCGCTCGACATCGACGCGTTCGTCGCCTACCTGGGGCAGAACAACCCGATCGCGCCCCCCGCAACCAACCGGATCACGGTGACGGGTTAGGACGCAGCGGAAGGCGGACCACGAACCGGGTGCCCGGCTCGTGGTCCGCGACCGTGATGGCGCCGCCGTGCCGGGTGACGATCTCGCGGGTGAGCGCCAGCCCCAGGCCGCTGCCGCCCCGGTCCCTGGTGCGGCCCGCCTCCAGCCGGGTGAACCGCTCGAAGACGCGCTCGCGGTCCTCGGGCGCGATGCTGTCGCCGTCGTTGGTGACGGTGACGACGACGTGCTCGCCGTCCAGCGAGACGTCGAGGTCGACGCGGGTGTCGGCGTGCCGTACGGCGTTGTCCAGCAGGTTCGTCAGCACGCGGTCGAGCTGTGTCTGGGAGCCGAGGACGGGCGCGGGCGCGCACGGCCGCGTGTGGACGGGCACGCGGCCGGTGCGGCGGCGCTCCGCCTGGTCCCGCGCCAGGTCGCAGAGGTCGACGGTGGAGCGGGGCGCCACGGCCCCGGCGTCCAGGCGGGCCAGCATGAGCAGCTCGTCGATGATGGCCGCGAGCCGGTCGGTCGCCGCCATCGCGCGCATGCCGGTGTCGTACCAGTCGGTCTCCTCCGGGTACGCGGTCGCGTAGTCGAGCTGCGTGCGCAGGGCGGCGATGGGGCTGCGCAGCTCGTGCGAGGCGTCGGCGACGAAGCGGCGCTGGGTCTCGGCAGAGCGTTCGAGCCGGTCGAGCGTGCTGTTGGTGGTGACGGCCAGCCTGGTGATCTCGTCACCCGTGTCGGGCACGGGGACGCGGCGGCTGAGATCCCGGCCGGTGATGGCGGCGAGCTGGGCCCGGATGTGCTCCACGGGACGCAGCGCGAGCCCGACCGTGAACCAGGTGATGAGCCCGATGATGAGCAGCACCAGCGGGGTGCCGGCGAAGACGATGCCGTAGATCCACTTCAGCGCCCGGTTGACGTCGCCGAGCGACGCCGCCCCGTACACCGTGACCGGGCCTGACGGGCTGCGCACGGTCATCGCCATGACGCGGTAGTCGCCGCCGGGGTCGACGTGCGGCGGCAGGCCGGTGATGTTGCGGTCGACGGCGTAGACGTGCTCCGGCTCGGGCGGGTCGAACCCGGTCACCAGGCGCCGCTGCCCCAGCCTGCCCGCCGACAGCACCCGGCCGTCGGCCCCGACCACCTGCACGAACTGGATCCGGGCCGGGACCTCGATCTTCGGCTTGAGCGTGCCCATGCGCGCGTCGCTGGCGGTGCGGCGCACGGCCAGCTCGACCCTGGCGTCCACCTGGTCGCGCAGATTGTCGGGCACGGTGGCCACGGCGACCGTGGACGACGTGCCGAAGATCAGCGCCCCGACCAGCACCGCGATCGTCGTCAGACGCCCGCGGATCGAGCGAGGTATGAGCACGTCCAATCCCTACCCCGAACCGGACATTCATGACGTTCGACGGCGTTCCCGCCACAAATCCAGTGAGCGGGAAGCAGGAGGACGGCGGACGGGTGGGGCATGAGTTTCGCTCCTCGCGATTCCGCTGCGGGCGTGGGCCTCTGGGCGGGGCGGGGGCGGGCGGGCACAGTGGGGTCCCATGGACGTATTGCTGCTGGGCGGGACCGAGTTCGTGGGCCGGGCGTTCGTCGAGGAGGCCCAGGCGCTCGGCTGGCGGGTGACGATGTTCAACCGGGGCACGCACGAGCCGCCCCCCGGGGTGACGGCGCTGCGCGGCGACCGCACGCGGGAGGGCGGGCTGGAGGCGCTGGCGCGCGGCGAGTGGGACGTGGTGGTCGACACGTGGTCGTGGGCCCCGTCAGCGGTGCGCGAGTCCGCGGCGCTGCTGGCCGGCCGGGCGGGCCATTACGTGTACGTGTCGAGCCGTTCGGTCTACGCGCCGCCGGTGCCCTACGGGGCCGACGAGAGCGCGCCGCTGGTGGAGGCCGGCGACGAGGGCTACGCCGCGATGAAGGCGGGCGGTGAGGAGGGCGCGACGGCGGCGTTCGGCGACCGGGCGCTGCTGGCGCGGGCGGGCCTGATCCTGGGCCCGCACGAGAACATCGGCAGGCTGCCGTGGTGGCTGACGAGGATCGCCAGGGGCGGCCCGGTGCTCGCGCCGGGCCCGCGTGACCTGGGCGTCCAGTACGTCGACGCGCGTGACCTGGCGCGCTGGTGCCTCGACGCGGCGGGGCGCGGGATCGGCGGCGCGTTCGACGTGGTGAGCCCGCCCGGGTTCACCACGATGGCGGAGCTGCTGGAGACGGCCGTGCGGGTGACCGGGTCGGACGCGGAGCTGCGCTGGGTGGACGCGGAGACGATCCTGGCGGCCGGGGTCCAGCCGTGGACCGAGCTGCCGATCTGGCTGGTGGGCGAGGACCACGCGGTCATGCAAGGGGGTGACGTGTCCAAGGCCGTGGCGGCGGGGCTGAGGGTGCGGCCGGTGGCGGAGACGGTGGCCGACACGTGGGAGTGGCTGCGGAGCATCGGCGGCCGGGCCCCGATGCGCCCGGATCGTCCCTCGGTGGGGCTGGATCCGGCCGTGGAGGCCCGGCTGCTCGGCCTGTGAGGCGCGAGGAGGGTCAGCGTTCGGCCCGGCCCTTGGCGAGGTCGTAGAGGGCGGCGGTCAGGGCGACGCCGACGAAGGCCAGCACGACGAGCAGCCCGTGCCTGAAGGCGGCGGGCCAGCCGTCGCGCAGCGACCCGAAGAAGACCGACCCGGCGGCGGCGATGCCGATCGACGAGCCGAGCCGCTGCCCGGTCTGCAGCACCCCGGCGGCGCTGCCGCCGCCCGCCGGCGGCACCTCGGAGAGGCTGATCGCCTGGTTGGGCGCGATGACGAGCCCGCTGCCGATGCCCGCGACGAGCAGCGGCAGCGCGGTGGCGAGCCCGACGCCGGGGCCGGGCACGAGCACGGTGGCCCAGACGGTCGACGCGAGCCCGGCGATGACGACAAGCAGGCCGACGGCGACCACCCGCCGCCCGGCCCGCCCGACGAGCCGGCCGCCGAGCAGCGACGCCGACGCCGAGCCGAGCGCGAACGGGGTGATCGACAGCCCGGCCTGGAGCGGGCTGTAGTGGAGCCCGCTCTGCAGGTAGAGGGTGAAGATGAAGAAGATCCCGGTGAACCCGGCGAAGTAGAACAGCGCGATCGTGGTGCCGAGGCTGTAGGAGCGGCGGGCGAACAGCGCGAGCCGCACCAGCGGTTCCTTGCCGTAGGCCCGCTCCCAGGCGACGAAGCCGGCGAGCACGGCCAGAGCGGCCGGGACGAGGAGCCAGGTGGCGGGGCTCTGCCACTGGTGCTGCTGGATGACGGGCAGCAGCAGCCCGGCGACGCCCGCGCCGAGCAGCAGCACGCCGACGGGGTCCATGCTCTCGCGCCGCCCCTGCCCGCGCGGCATGGCGGGCAGCAGTTTGCGGGCCAGCGGCAGCAGCGCGAGCCCGATCGGCACGTTCACCAGGAACACCCACCGCCAGCCGTGGTCGGCGCCGAACACGGTGACGAGCGCGCCGCCGATGAGCGGCCCCGCGGCGGTGGACACGCCGATGGTGGCGCCGAGCGCGCCGAACGCCCGCCCGCGTTCGGCGCCCTGGAACATCTGCTGGATCAGCCCCGACACCTGCGGGTTGATCACCCCGGCGGCCAGGCCCTGGAGCAGCCGGGCGACGACCAGCACCGGCATGCTGGGCGCGAGCCCGCACGCGGCGCTGGCCAGGGTGAACAGCAGCACGCCCAGGACGAACAGGTCGCGCCGGCCGCGCGCGTCGCCGAGCCGCCCGGCGGGCACCAGCAGCAGCCCGAACGTCAGCGCGTAGCCGGACAGGATCCACTGCAGGCCGTCGGCGGAGGCGTGCAGGCTCTCCCTGATCGAGGGCAGGGCGACGTTGACGATGCTCACGTCCAGGCCGGACATGAACGCCGCCACGAGGCAGACGGCCAGCGCGGGCCTGCGCGGGTCAGGCGTCACGGCGGTCACATCCCCCTTTTCCGCCTCATGTACCCCGGGTACCGTCCGATCATGGACACGTTGGCGGTGGAGCGGAACGGCATCAACGCGATCCCCGAAGGGGAGCGCCGCGGCCGGCCGTCGGATCTGTTCTGGCCGTGGGCGGGCTCGAACCTGTCCCTGTTCGGGGTCGCGTTCGGCGTGTACGTGGTCGGGCTCGGGCTGGGCGTCGTCCCCGCGATCATCACCGGGGCGGTCGGCTACGCGCTCTCGTTCGGCCTGGTCGGGCTGGTGGCCGTGGCCGGGTCCCGGTCCGGGGTGCCGACGATGACGCTGGGCCGGGCGCCGTTCGGCTACCAGGGCAACAAGCTGCCCGCCGCGCTGTCGTACGTCTCGAACGTGGGCTGGGAGACCGTGCTGGTCACGCTCGCGGCGCAGGGCGGGGCGGCGATCCTGGGCCGGGTCGCGCCGGGCGTGCCGGCCACGACGGCGACGGCGGTGTGCTTCGCGGTGGCGGCGCTGGTGACGATCGCGGTCGGGGTGTACGGGCACGCGATGATCATGGCGGTGCAGCGGTACCTGACCTACGCGTTCGTCGTGCTGACCGTGATCTACATGGTGCTGATGGCGCCGCGCCTGGGCACCGCGCTGGAGGGCGGCGACGCGGGGCCGGGCGCCTGGGTGGGCGGGGTGATCTTCGCGATGACGCTGCTCGGCCTGGGCTGGGTCAACTGCGGGGCCGACTACTCGCGTTACCTGCCGTCGGCGTCGCGGCCCTCGCGGGTGGCGCTGTGGACGACGCTGGGCGGGGCGCTGCCGCCGATGGTGCTGCTGGTGTTCGGCGTGCTGCTGGCGGGCGGCGACCCGGAGCTGGCCGGCGCGGCGGCCGGTGACCCGGTGGCGGCGCTGGCGGGGGCGCTGCCGACCTGGTTCCTCCTGCCGTACCTGCTGACCGCCATCGGCGGGTTCCTGGCCGGGGCGATCATGGACATCTACTCGTCGGGGCTGTCGATGCTGGCGCTGGGCGTGCCGATCAGGCGGCACTACGCGGTGCTGATCGACGGCCTGCTCATGGTGCTCGGCGGCTACTACCTGCTGTTCGTCTCGACCAGTTTCCTGGCCACGTTCCAGGCGTTCCTGGCGATCATCGGCGTGGTGATGGCGGCCTGGGTCGCGGTCTTCCTGGTGGACCTGTGGCGGCTGCGCGACGGCGGGCGCGCCTACGACGAGCGGCTGCTGCGGCCGGGCGCGCCGGCGGTCAACTGGGCGGGCGTGGTGTCGCTGGTGGCGGCCTCGTTCGTCGGCATCGGCCTGATCAGCTCGGCCGACCCGAACATCGCGGGCCTGGTCGGCTTCCTGATGAGCGACGACCTGAAGGCGGGCACGTTCGCCTCGGCCAACATCGGCGTGGTGGTCGCGCTGGTGCTGGCGGGCGTGCTCTATCTCGCCTTCACCAGCGTGGCGCCCCGGCGGCGCTGACCTGCGCGGATTACGCTCGGCGGCATGGTGCGGCTGCTCTGGTGGGCGGTCCACGGCGCGTCGGCGGTGCTGCTGCTGGCCGCCGTGGGCGGCGACGGACGGCCCGTCGTGGCCGTCGCCGGCGTGCTGCTGGCCGCCCTCTACGCGGCCGGGCCGGTGTTCGGCAGCGGCCTGAGCCGCACCGGCGAGCGGGTCTGGCTGGTGACGCTCACCTGCGCGTGGGCGGGCCTGGCGACGCTGTCGGCGCCGTTCGCCTGGCTGGTGTTCCCCCTGTTCTTCGCCTTCCTGTACGTGCTTCCGCTGTGGGCGGCGACGTTCGCCGTGACCGTGCTGGCGTGCGCGGCCGGGGCGGCGGCGAGCTGGCACGCGGGCGGCGTGTCGGCGCCCCTGCTCGCCGGTCCGGCGGCCGGGGCGGTGCTGGCGACGCTCATGTGGGCGGGCCCGGTCACGGGGTCACGATCGCGAAGCCGGGCACGGGGCGGTCCAGCACGGCCACCAGGCGCCTGAGCACGCCCGTGTCGCCCTCCCGGTCCACGCCCTCCACGCACTTGCCCGTGAGCAGCGCGAGGAGCTGCGCCTTGGTGAGCGTGAGCGTCAGGTCGACCTCCGCCTCCGGCGGGTTCTCCTGGTGGACGAGCGCCCCGTTGGAGAGCGTCGTACGGTGCCGCTCCCCCAGGTCGGTCAGGTGCCAGTCGATCGACAGCCGCTCGTGCCAGGCCCGTGGCCCGTTGACCCGGATGGCGATCGAGTCGAAGATCTGGCTCACGCTCAGCGCCGCGATCAGGTCGGGCGAGGGCTGCGCGGCCGTGGCGGGCACGATCCCGTCGGCCAGCTCCAGCGCCCCCATCAGGTACGAGTTCCGCCAGGTGGCGTTCTCGGCGCCGTGCCCGAGCCGGGTGTAGACCTCGGCCAGCAGGTCGCGGGCCGGTTTGTTGCCCTCGTCGGCGAAGACCGCGTGGTTGAGCAGCTGGGCGGCGAAGCGCAGGTCGCCGGCGTCGATGTAGGCCCTGGCGAAGGCGACCACGGCGGCGCCGCCGCCCAGGCACTCCACGTAGCGGATGGCGCTCTGCCGGGGCGGGTGCTCCCACAGGTGGGCCGGGTTGCCGTCGAACCAGCCGAGGTAGTGCTGGTAGATGGCCTTGACGTTGTGGCCGGTCGAGCCGTAGTAGCCGTGGGTGTGCCAGACCTGCTCCAGGCCGGGCGGGAGCTGCAGGTGCTCGGCGATCTCCGGGCCGGTCATGCCCTGGTTCATCAGGCGCAGCGTCTGGTCGTGCAGGTAGGCGTACAGGTCGCGCTGCTCGGACAGGAAGCGGACGATGTTCTCGCCACCCCAGGAGGGCCAGTGGTGGGAGGCGAAGGCCACGTCGGCGGCGTCGCCGAACAGCGTGATGGCCTCGGTGAGGCAGTGCGTCCAGCGGCGCGGGTGGCGCACCGGGGCGCCGCGCAGCGACAGCAGGTTGTGCTGGTTGTGGGTGGCGTTCTCGGCCAGGAAGAGCGCCCGGCGGTCGGGCAGCAGGAACGACATCTCGGGTGGCGCGTCGGCGCCGGGCGCGAGCTGGAAGCTGAACCGCACGCCGTCGACGGTCTCCTCCTGGCCGGTGCGCGTGACGTACAGGGTGGGCGGGATGAGGGAGATCGTCCCGGTCGAGGAGGCCATGCCGAGGCCGGCGCCGACCTGGCCCCACGGTGACCTGTCGAGGGCGGGTCCTTCCATGTAGACAGCGCGGCGGGTCATGGCGGGCGCGGCGTAGACGCTCTCGGCGGCGGCGTGTTCGAGGAAGCCCTCCGGGGCCAGGATGGGCACGCCGCCGCCGGTGACGCCGCGTACGCCGCCGAAGTGGTCGGCGTGCGAGTGCGTGTAGACGACGCCGGTGACCGGGCGTTCGCCGCGATGGTCCTGGTAGAGGCGGAGCGCGGCGGCGGCGCACTCGGTGGAGATGAGCGGGTCGACCACGACGACCCCGGTGTCGCCCTCGACCAGGGTCATGTTCGACAGGTCGAGCCCGCGGACCTGGTAGATGCCGTCGGCCACCTCGTACAGGCCCTGCCTGGCGCAGAGCTGGCCCTGTCTCCACAGGCTGGGGTGGACGGTCTCGGGGCAGTCGGCCTGGAGGAAGGCGTAGGCGTCGTTGTCCCAGACGACCCGGCCGTCGACGTCCTTGACCACGGCCGGGGTCAGACCGGCGATGAACCCGCGATCCGCGTCCTCGTAGTCCTGGCGATCGTGGAATGGAAGGTCGGCCATGCCGGGTGCATGCCCCAAAATCACCACAGACAGGGCCAAAGGTCGGGCAATACGGACAAAAGGCGGATGTGATTTGCTGGGCCCATGAAAGCGTGCGTGTTCGATCTCGACGGGGTGCTCGTCGACTCCGAGCCGGTGTGGGAAGAGGTGCGGCGGGCCTTCGTCGCCGACCACGGCGGCGTGTGGCAGGACGACACCCAGTCCAGGCTCATGGGCATGAGCACCGGCGAATGGGCCGCCTACCTGCACGAACTCGGCGTGGACCTGCCGCCGGCCGAGATCGCCAGGCGCGTGATCGAGCAGATGGCGGCCCGCTACCGCGACGGCGTGCCGCTGATGCCCGGCGCCACCGAGGCCGTCCGGCGGCTGGCCGCATCCGTGACGCTCGGCCTGGCCAGCTCCTCGCCCCGGGCGCTGATCGACGTGGTGCTCGACGCCAGCGGCCTGACGAGCTGCTTCACGGCCACCGTGTCGACCGAGGAGGTCGCGCGCGGCAAGCCCGCCCCCGACGGCTACCTGGAGGCGGCCCGCAGGCTCGGCGTCGACCCGGCGGACTGCGTGGCCGTCGAGGACTCCAGCAACGGCCTGCGCTCCGCCGACGCGGCCGGCATGCGCGTGATCGCCGTCCCGCACCCGCGCTACCCGCCCGCGCCCGACGCGCTGGCCCTGGCCTGGCGCGTCGTCGACGACCTCGGCTCGCTCACGCCCGGCCTGCCGGCCTGACTGTAGGGTGTGGGAATCGTGCGAGACATCACGGTTTTCAGCGGGAGTGCCCACCCGGAGCTGGCTGAGGAGATCTGCGCCCAGCTCGGCACCCCACTCCACCCGGTCAAGGTCGACCGCTTCGCCAACGACGTCATCGAGGTCCAGCTCCAGGCCAACTGCCGCGAGCGTGACGTGTTCCTGATCCAGCCGCTCGTGCCGCCCACCCAGGAGCATCTGGTCGAGCTGCTGCTCATGCTCGACGCCGCCCGGGGCGCCTCGGCGGCCAGGACGACCGTGGTCATGCCGCACTACGCCTACGCGCGCTCCGACAAGAAGGACGCGCCGCGCATCTCGATCGGCGCGCGGCTCGTCGCCGACCTGATGGCGACGGCCGGAGCGGGCCGGGTGCTGACGATGACGCTGCACTCCCCGCAGGTGCACGGCTTCTTCAGCGTCCCCGTCGACCACCTCCACGCGCTGCGGGAGCTGGCCGCGCACTTCCGGCGCTACGACCTGTCCGACACCGTCGTGGTCTCCCCCGACCTGGGCAACGCCAAGGAGGCCGCGCACTTCGCCCGCCTGATCGGCGCGGGCGTGGCGATGGGCGCCAAGCAGCGCTTCGCCGACGACCGGGTGGTGATCAGCTCGGTCATCGGCGACGTGGCGGGCAAGGACGTGATCATCCTGGACGACGAGATCGCCAAGGGCAGCACGGTCATCGAGCTGCTCGACCGGCTGCGCGAGCGCGGCGTCCGCTCGGTGCGCGTGGCGTGCACCCACGGGCTGTTCGCCGACGGCTCGATCGAGCGGCTCAGCGCGCTGCCCGAGGTCGAGGAGATCGTGTGCACCAACACGGTCCCGCCGCCCAAGCCCAGCGACAAGCTCACGGTGCTGTCGGTCGCCCCGGCGCTGGCCGAGGCCATGCGCCGGATCCACTGCGGCGAGTCGGTCAGCGCCCTGTTCGGCACGTCCTGACGCCTCGGGCTCAGCGGGAGCCCGTCAGCACGCTGCGGGCGATCTCGGCCCGCCTGCCCGCGTCGGCCTCGGCCGCCTCCTGCTCGGCCAGGACGCGGGCGTCGTAGGCGGCGCGGGCAGTGGCGATCTCGTTCTGGTGCGACTCGGTCCAGGTGACCAGCTCGCGGATGGTGGAGTGCAGGGTCGCGCCCAGCGACGTCAGCTCGTAGTCGACGCGCGGCGGCACGGTCGGGTGCACGGTCCTGCTGACCAGCCCGTCGCGCTCCAGGTGGCGCAGCGTGCGCGTGAGCATGCGCTGGCTGACCCCGTCGATCATCCGGCGCAGCTCGCTGAAGCGCAGGCTGCGCCGGTCGAGCAGCGCGATGACCAGCAGTGACCACTTGTCGGCCACGCGGTCGAGGATCTGCCTGACCTCGCAGTCCTCGCGGGTGTCCCACTGCAGGACGTCGTAGTCGCCGCCGGTGTCCCCGCAGTAACCGAGGGACTGTGAAGTGCCGTCTTCCATGACACCTCATGGTGCTCGACGATGCTGCTGGTTACAAGAGGGAACCGGCATGCTGTTGAGTAACCGTGACCGGTTCCGTGCTGTCGAGAGGAATGGAACCGTGTCCACACCTGTGCACACCCGCATGGACGCACGCGCCTGGGGCGTGCTCCTCGTCCTGGCGGGAGCCGTCTTCCTGGAAGGGATCGACGTGGCCATGCTGAACGTGGCCCTGCCGTCGATCCGGGCCGACCTGGGCCTGTCCACCGGCACGCTCAGCGGCGTCGTCAGCGCGTACGTGCTCGGCTACGGCGGATTCATGCTGCTGGGCGGCCGGGCGGCCGACCTGCTGGGCCGGCGCCGGATGTTCCTGTTCTGGCTGGCCGTCTTCCTGGCCTTCTCCGGTCTGGGCGGATTCGCGACCGAGGGGTGGATGCTGCTCGTCGCCCGGTTCGTGACCGGGGTCGCCGCCGCGTTCATGGCCCCGGCCGGGCTGTCGCTGATCACCGGCACCTTCCCGGAGGGGCCGCAGCGCACCAAGGCGCTCGGCGTGTACGCCGGGACGGCGGCGGGCGGCTTCTCGCTCGGCCTGGTCGCCGGTGGGCTGCTGACCTCGATCGGGTGGCGCTGGGTGTTCTTCGCGCCGGTGATCATGGCGGCGCTGATCCTGGCCGCCGCGCTGATCCTGATCAAGGAGACGCCGGCGCCCGAGCGGCCCGCGGGCGGGTTCGACCTGGCCGGCGCGTTCAGCATCACCGGCGCCATGCTGCTGCTGGTCTACGGCGTGGTCCGGCTGGAGCACCCGGGTGACGGCCTGGCGTACACGCTCGGCGTGTTCGGCGCCGGGCTCCTGCTGCTGGTGGCCTTCGTGCTGATCGAGCGGCGGGCCGCCAACCCCCTGGTGCGGCTGGGCATCCTGCGCTCGGGGCCGCTGGTGCGGGCCAACCTGGGCGCGCTGCTGTTCCTGGCGTCGTTCGCCGGGTTCCAGTTCGTCGCCACCCTCTATCTCCAGGAGGTGCGCGGCTGGAGCAGCCTGCAGACGGGGCTGGCCATGCTGGTGATCGGCATGGACACCGTCCTGGCCCCGACGCTCACCCCGAGGCTGGTCAACCGCTTCGGCAACGCCCGCGTGCTGTTCGGCGGGCTGGTGGTGGCCGCGCTCGGCTACGCGCTGTTCCTGCCGATCGGCATGGACTGGACGTACGCCGCGATGCTGCCGACCATGCTGCTGCTCGGGCTGGCGTTCTCGCTGGCGTACGGGCCGCTGACCATGGCGGCCACCGACGGCGTCGCCGAGCACGAGCACGGCCTGGCGAGCGGGCTGCTCTACACCGCCTTCCAGTTCGGCACCGCGCTCGGGCTGTCGGCGGTGACCGCCGTGAGCGTGGCGGCGCTCGGCGGCGCGGCCACGCCGGAGGCGGCGCTGGATTCGCTCCGGCTCGCCCTGCTCGTCCCGGTGGGGGCGGCGGTCGCGGGCGTGGTGATCGCGGCCTTCGGGCTCCGGCGCCGCGCCGGCGTCCGGCCCGCCACGGCGCCGGCCTGAGCCCGGCGTGCCGGTCAGGCCATGCCGCCGTTGCTCTTCAGGAGCTGGCCGTTGATCCAGCCGCCCTGCGGCGAGCAGAGGAACTCCACCAGGTGGGCGGTGTCCTGCGGGGTGCCCAGGCGGCCGAGCGGCGTGGCGTCCAGGCAGGCGTCACGCACCTCGTCCGACATCCAGCCGGTGTCGACCGGGCCGGGGTTGACGACGTTGGCGGTGATCCCGAGGTGGGCGAACTCGTGGGTGGCCGCCAGCGTGATCCGGTCGAGGGCTCCCTTGCTGGCGCCGTAGGGCAGGTTGTGCACGGTGTGGTCGCTGGTCAGGCTGATGATGCGGCCGGTGCCGTGCGCGCCGCGGAAGCGGCGGCCGTACTCGCGGACGAGCAGCCAGGTCGCGCGGGCGTTGACGGCGAAGTGCCGGTCGAAGCTTTCGACGGTGGTGTCGAGCAGGCCGGAGTCGACTGATTCGCAGTGACACATCACCAGCGCGGTGACCGGGCCCAGGCGTTCGGCGGCGTCGAAGATCCGGGTGGCGGCCTCGGGGTCGGCGAGGTCGGCCTCGACCGCCACGGTGGCCGCGCCGCGTCCGGCCAGCTCCCGGTCGATCTCCTCGGTCGCGCCCGGCTCGGCGCCCCAGGCCATGCGTTCGTCGTACGGGTGCCAGTAGGTGAAGGCGAGGTCCCAGCCGGCGTCGGCCAGGCGCAGGGCGATGCCGGCGCCGATGCCGGTGGTGCGCCCCACCCCGGTCACCAGGGCGAGCGGGCGTTCAGCGGTCATGAACCCGATCGTTTCGGGCGCCCCCGGCACCCGGCAACCGGTTTTACCGGCCGCCGTATGGATGGGCGGCGGCTGATCGTTCACAGTGGCAGCATGCACACTTCCACGGAGCTTCTGCTGACGCGCTTCCTCGCGGAGGTCGGGCCGGTCGTGCCGCTCGTGGCGCTGTGGGCGCACGGGTCGCTGGCCAGGGGCGACTACCAGCCGGGCCGGAGCGATCTGGACTTGGTCGCCGTGGTGGAGAGGCCGCTCACCGACGCAGAGCGCGGCCGGCTGGAGGCGCTTCACCAGGGGCTCGACCTGCCGCTGGCCGGGCAGTTGCACTGCTCCTACCTGCCGGTGGCGCGGCTGGCCGATCCGGGCGAGCGGCACGTGACGTGGGCGATGGCGGAGCTGTTCGAGCGGCCGGTCACCGCCGTCACCCGCCGCGAGCTGCTGACGGGGGCGCTGGAGCTGTACGGGGAGCCGCCGGACGCGCTGATCCCGCCGGTGTCCGACGGCGAGCTGGCCGACTTCGTCCGGGCGGATCTGCGTGACTTCTGGCTGGTCAAGGTCGGCGGGCGGCGGCGCTGGCTGCGCGAGGTGTGGGTGGACCTCGGCATGGTGACGGTGGCGCGGGCGACGGTGACGCTGCGGGACGGGCGGCTGATCACCAAGCGGGAGGCGCTCGACGTGCTGGCCGAGCTGGGCGCGCCGGACGTGGTGGTGGCCGACATCCGCGCCAGGCGGTACGGGACACCGCCGCCGGTGCTGAGCCGGTTCCGCAGGGCGAAGCTGGCCCGGCGGTTCATCCGGGACGCGATCACGCGGACCGCCAGGGATAACCTGGGCGAAAACACCGCAATGAAGACGCAATGAGGGGATATCACCACCCATGGGGGAGATCAGGAACGCGTACGTGACGGCGGCCGCTTCGGCGGCGGCGCTGCTGCGGGACCCCGCCGTCGCGGCGGCCTGGGACAAGCCGAGCGCGCTGACCGAGTTCAGCGTCGGCGGGCTGGCCGGGCACCTGGCGCAGCAGCTCGTGCGCGTCGACGGCGCGCTGGCGAGCGAGGGGGCCGGGGAGCCGATCCGGCTGCTGGAGCACTACACGCGCTCCCCGTGGGTGCAGGAGGGCCTCGACCACGAGAGCAACGTGAACATCAGGCGCGGAGGCGAGCAGGCCGCCGCCCGTGGGGCCGAGGCGCTGGCGGCGGCCACGGAGGAGCTGCTCGACCGGCAGCGGGCCGCGCTCGCGGCGGAGCCCGCCGACCGGGTGATCGACCTGCCGAACTGGTCGCTGCTGCTGGACGACTTCCTGCTGACCCGGCTGATCGAGCTCGTGGTGCACGCCGACGACCTGGCCGCCAGCGTCGGGGTGCCGACTCCCGAGCTGCCGCCGCAGGTCGTGGAGCCGGTCGTCGAGATGCTGGCGCGGCTGGCCGTGCACCGGCACGGCGCGACCGCGGTGATCCGCACGCTGAGCAGGGCCGAGAGGGCTCCGGCGGCGATCAGCGCCTTTTAGTGGAATGAAACGTTCTGTTCTGCTATTCTGAGATCAGAACGTTCCGTTCCGCACTGCTAGAAGGAGCATGCCATGACTTTCCTCGTCACCGGAGCCACCGGGACCGTCGGCCGCCTCGTCGTGGAGGAGCTCCTGCGCGCCGGCCACAGCGTCCGGGCCCTGACCAGGGACGCCGCCAAGGCCGATCTGCCCGAGGGCGTCGAGGTCGTCGAGGGCGACCTGGCCAGGCCCGAGACGCTGGCCGCCGCGTTCGACGGCGTCGAGGCCGCGCACCTGATCAACTTCGCCGGCGACGACTACGCGCCCCTCCAGCACGGCGACCGCATCGCCGCGCTGGCGGCGGAGGCCGGGGTGAAGCGGGTGACCGTGCTCGGCGGGCGCGCCGACGGCGCGCTGGAGCAGGCCCTGGCCGCCACCGGCATGGAGTGGACGCTGCTGCACCCGGTCGAGTTCATGTCCAACACGCTCAAGTGGTGGACGCACTCCGTCAGGAGCGAGGGCGTCGTCCGCGAGCCGTTCGGCGACCGGCTCAGCGCGATGGTGCACGAGCGCGACATCGCCGCCGTGGCCGCGACCGTGCTGGCCGAGGGCGGGCGCGGCGGCGAGAGCCTGACGCTGACCGGCCCCGCCGCCGTCACCACCGCCGAGAAGGTCCGGCTGCTGGGCGAGGCCCTCGGCGCCGAGATCCGCTTCGTCGAGCTGACCGAGGACGAGGCCCGCGCCCAGTGGCGCTCGTTCGGCATGGGCGAGGAGACGATCGCGTTCCTCATCGACGCCCTGGGCAACACCCCGGACGTCGGCAAGACCGTGGTCCCGACCGTCGAGCAGGTCACCGGCAGGCCCGCCCGGAGCTTCGCCGAGTGGGCCGCCGAGAACGCGGCGGCCTTTCAGCCCGTGGCGTCCGCGTAGTAGCAGGCCGCCTGCGCGGCGGCCGAAGCGGGCAGGATGTCGAGCAGTTCACCCCTGCACCGGGCGTCCACGCCGGCCTCGGCCGCCTTGCCGGAGGCGAGCACCTGGCAGCGGGCGTGGAAGCGGCAGCCGCCCGGGATGCGGGTCGGGTCCGGCGGCTCGCCCGTCAGCACCACCCGTTCGGGCGACTCGGGCAGCACCGACAGCAGCGCCTGCGTGTAGGGGTGGCGCGGCGCGGTCAGCACCTGCTCGACCGGCCCCGACTCGACGATCCGGCCCAGGTACATCACCGCCACCCGGTCGGCGATGTTCCACGCCAGGCCCAGGTCGTGGGTGACGACCAGCGCCGACAGCCCCAGCTCGTCCCGGAGCTTGAGCATCAGCGCCAGGATCTCGCCGCGCACCGAGGCGTCCAGCGAGGCCACCGGCTCGTCGGCGATCAGCACCTTCGGGTTCAGCGCCAGCGCACCGGCGATCACCACGCGCTGCCGCTGGCCGCCGGACAGCTCGTGCGGGTAGCGCAGCAGGAACCGCTCCGGCGGGCGCAGCCCGGCCCGCGAGAGCGCCGAGTTCACGATGTCGGCCTCGTCGGGCAGGCCGTGGATGCGCGGCCCCTCGGCCACCGCCTCGTAGACGGTGTGCCGCGGGTTGAGCGAGCCCGTCGGGTCCTGGAGGACGAGCTGCACCTGCCGGCGGTACTCCTTCAGCGCCTTCGAGCCGTACTTCAGCGGCCGGCCGTCGAAGTGGACGGTGCCCGCCGTGGGCTTCTCCAGGCCGAGCAGCGTGCGGGCGAGCGTCGTCTTGCCGCAGCCGGACTCGCCGACCAGCGCCACGATCTCGCCCTCGCCGACCGCGAGGTTCACGCCGTCGACCGCGCGGGCCCGCCGCCCGCGCGAGGCGAACTCCACGCGCAGGTCACGGGCTTCGAGCAGGGTGCGGCGGGCCGTGCTCACGGTCTCCGCCGGTGCTTCGGTCTCGGTCATGAGGCCTCCTCCTTCGCCCGTACGTGCACGCAGGCGGCGCTGCGGCGGTCACCGGCGGGCCACAGCTCGACGTCGAGCGACGAGCACTCCTCCAGCGCGACCGGGCAGCGCGGGTGGAAGGCGCAGCCGGACGGCAGGTGCATGGGGTCGGGCGGGTCGCCGCCGAGCCCCTTGGGCGCCAGCCGGGAGACCGGGTCGCCGACCGTGGGGAACGCCGCCGCCAGCGCCCTGCTGTAGGGGTGCTTGGCGTCGTGGAACACCTCGCGCGACGGGCCGTGCTCGACGACGCGGCCCGCGTACATGACCGCGAGCTGCCCGCACACGTCGGCGAGGACCGACAGGTCGTGCGAGATCATGATGAGGGAGATGTCGTGCTCGGCGACCAGGTCCTTGATCAGCGTCAGCACCTGGGCCTGGACCATCACGTCGAGCGCGGTCGTCGGCTCGTCGGCGATGATCAGCTTGGGCGAGCAGGCGAGCGCCATCGCGATCATCACGCGCTGGCGCTGCCCGCCGGACAGCTCGTGCGGGTAGCTCTGCGCCCGCCAGGCGGGCATGCCGACCTGGCCGAGCAGCTCGGCCACCCGCTTGTCCGCCTGGTCGGGCTTGGCCAGGCCGTGCACCAGCATCGGCTCGGCGATCTGCTCGCCGATCCGGCGCACCGGGTTGAGCCCGTGCTGCGCGCCCTGGAACACGATCGAGGCCTCCGCCCAGCGCACCGCGCGGAGCCGGCCCCACTTCATGGTCAGCACGTCCTCGCCGCCGAGCAGGATCCGGCCGCCGACGCGCGCGTCCCGCGGCAGCAGCCGCAGCAGCGCCATGGCCAGCGTCGACTTGCCGGACCCCGACTCGCCGGCGACCCCGAGCGCGGCGCCGCTGTCGAGCGACAGCGACACCCCGCGCACGGCGGGGACCTCGCCGGAGGCGATCCGGTACGTCACCGAGACGTCGTCCAGTTCGAGGAGGGTCATGCGCCCGCCTTCCGCAGTCGCGGGTTGAGCACGGCCTCCAGCGCCCGGCCGCACAGCGTGAACGCCATGACGACCGCGACGATGCACAGGCCGGGAATCAGGATGTACCACCAGGCGCCCGAGGTGGCCGCGCCCCAGTCGTAGGAGCCGCGCAGCATCGTGCCCCACGAGGTCTTGTTCGCGCTGACGCCGAGGAAGGCCAGCGTGGACTCGGTGACGATGGCGCTGGCGACCTCCAGCGTGGTGCTGGCCAGCAGCAGCGGCGCCACGTTCGGCAGCACGTGCCGGGTGGTGACGTGCCAGTGGCCGGCGCCGAGCGCCTTGGAGCGCTCGATGTACGGCCGGGCCTCGACGGCCAGCGTCTGGGCGCGGATCAGCCGGGCGGTCGTCGGCCAGGTGGTGACGCCGATCGCCATGATGATCGTGAACGTGCTGCCGCCCATGATGGCCGCCAGCACCAGGGCCGTGACCAGCGAGGGCAGCACCAGGAACCAGTCGGTCACCCGCAGGATGACCGCGCTGACCCAGCCGCGGAAGTGCCCGGCGGCGATGCCGAGCACGGTGCCGATCAGCATGCTGACCAGCGCCGCGAGGAAGCCGATGAGCAGCGACGTGCGCGAGCCCCACCACACCATGAGCAGGATCGAGCGGCCCGACTCGTCGGTGCCGAACGGGAACTCCAGGCTGGGCGGCTGCATCGGCTTGCCGGGGGCGTTGACGACGCCGGTGACGCTCTGGTCGATGAACAGCGGCGCGACCACGGCCAGCAGCGCGGCGACGACCAGGATGACCAGGCCCACGACGCCGGCCCGCTGCCTGCTGAAGTCCTTCCAGAACCGGGTCAGCGACTGCCGCCTGCGTGCCGACGCGACGCTCATGCCGACCTCACCCTCGGGTCGAGGATGTGGTAGATCACGTCGGCCAGCGTGTTCATGATGATCACGGCGACCGTGATGAGCATGAACGTGCCCTGCATCAGCGTGAAGTCAGGCACCCTGACCGCCTCGTAGAAGAGCTGCCCGAGGCCGGGCCAGCTGAAGATGGTCTCCACCGTGACCGCGCCGCCCACGACGAAGCCGACGCGCATGAACACCAGCGTGACCGTCGGGAGCAGCGCGTTGGGCACCGCGTGCCGCCGCCGCACGTCGTCGTCGCGCAGGCCCTTGGCCCGGGCGGTGGTGATGTAGTCCTGGCCCACCTCGTCGAGCAGGGACGAGCGCATGACCAGCAGGTACTGGGCGTAGACCACGCCGACCAGGGTGATGACGGGCAGCACCATGTGGTGCGCGACGTCGAGCACGTAGGCGAACCCGTCAGGCGCGTCGACGCTCTGGATGCCCCGCGACGGGAAGATCTTGAGGTAGGCGCCGAACACCAGCAGCAGGAGCAGCCCGAGCCAGAACGTCGGCACCGACCACAGCACCAGCGAGGTGCCGGTGGAGAACCGGTCGAACCGGCTGCCGTGGCGCCACCCGGCCCGCATGCCCTGCCAGATGCCGAGGCTGACCGCGACCGCGAGGCCGACGCCCGCCAGCAGCAGCGTGGCGCCGATCCGGTCCCCGATGAGGTCGAGCACCGGGCGCTTGTACTCGTAGGACATGCCGAGGTCGAAGCGGAGCGTGTCGCCCAGGAAGTTGAGGAACTGGTTGATCAGCGGCTCGTCGAGGCCGAGCCTGCGGCGTTCCATGTCCAGTTGCTCGGGGGTCATGTTGCGTCCCTGGGCCAGGGCCCGTACGGGATCTCCCGGGAGCAGCCGGAACAGGAAGAACGTTCCGATGATCACCATGGCGATGCTGAACAACGCCCCGCCGGCCTTCGACAGCGCGTAGCGCAGGATGCCGTGGCGGGCGGGGCGGTGGTCCTCAGCGGGGCCCGCCGCCTGGGAGGCGGCGGGTTCCACTGCTTCGAGAGGTGCTGTCATTCTCGGTCGTCCGCGGCACTCTTACGCCGCCTGGTGAGGAAGAAGGCTCCGAGGCCGATGACCACCACGGCCCCGACCACGCCGGCGATCAGGCCGGTGTTGGAGCCGCCCTCGGCCTCGGCGGCGGCCGGCTCGACGGCCTCCAGCGAGTAGAACGGCCAGAAGCTGCTGGCGCCGTACAGGATGCCGTCCTGCTCGGGCACCGAGGTGACGCTCTTGATGCGGTCCTTGCGGTAGCCCTCGAGGTCGTTGGTGTAGTAGATCGCGATGACCGGGGCGTCGGTGTAGAGGCGCTCCTGCATCTGCTTGATCAGCTCGGCGCGCTTGGGCCGGTCGAGCTCCTTGAGCTGCTCCTGGTAGAGCTTCTCGAAGGTCTCGTCGCAGTAGAACGACTCGGTGCCGCCGCCCTCGCCGGACGGGGTCGGCCGGCGGCTGCACAGGTGCGTCGCCAGGACCTCCTCCGGGTCGGGGTTGACCGACCAGCCGCTGATCGCGATGTCGAACAGGCCGGTGACGCCGGTCTCCTCGGTGAACTTGCTGGAGTCGAGCTTCTTGGTGGTCAGCGTGATGCCGATCTCCTTGAAGAACCCGGTCAGGTATTCGGCGAGCTTGTCCTCGATCGGGGTGTCGGTGTGGATGCTGAAGCGGAACTCCAGCTTGCGGTCACCGTCGGGCATCGTGCGGACGCCGTCGGCGCCCTTCTTGTAGCCGGCCTCGTCGAGGATCTGGTTGGCCTTGGCCGGGTCGTAGGTGACCTTGGTGTCGCCGCCGGCCTCCCAGAAGAAGTCCGTGTACATGGGCGGCACGATCGAGCCGTGGGCGGGCTTGGCCAGGCCGTTCTGCACCTCGGCGACGAGCTTGTCCTTGTCGATGGCGTAGTGCAGCGCCTGGCGGACCTTCTGGTCCTTCAGCGCCGGGTGGCCGTCGCCGACGGGCTTGTCGTCGGTGGTGGTGGCGCCGTGGTTGATCTGCAGGTAGTTGGCGCGGCGGCCCTGCTGGTTCCACTGGACGATGTTGGGGTCGCCCTTGAGCGCCTCGAACTCCGGCGGGTTGAGCCGGCCGATCAGGTCGATCTCGCCGTTCTTCAGGCCGACGATCGAGGCCGCGGGGTTGTCGTAGAAGATGACCTGAAGCTCGTCGATCTTGGGGGCGCCCCGCCAGTAGTTGGGGTTGGCCTTGAGCTTGACGTACTGGTCCTTCTTGTGCTCGACGGCGATGTACGGGCCGCTGACCACGGCCGGGTACTGGTCGCCGGAGAACTGGCCGAGGTCGGTGACCTTCTCCCACACGTGCTTGGGCATGATCGGGATCGGGTTCTCCAGCATCGAGGCCTGCGGGGCCTTGAGCTTGATGACCAGGTCCTGGCCGTTGGCCGTGACGCTCTCGAAGTTCTCGACGGCGGGGCCGTTGGCGGTCTTGGCCGCGTCGTCGGTCATGATCTTGTTGAACGTCCAGGCGGCGTCCTCGGCGGTGACCGGCTGGCCGTCGGACCACTTCGTCTGGCGGATCTTGAACGTCCAGGTGAGGCCGTCCTCGGACGTGGTCCACGACTCGGCCAGGTCGGGGCTCGGCTTGAGCGTCTTGGAGTCGGGCACCGTGAGGAACCCGTACATCCAGCGGTGGATCGAGGTGGAGACCAGGCGGACCGCGAGGAAGGGGTTCATCGAGTCGACGGCCTGGGTGGCGCCCACGCGTACGATCTTCTTCCCCGCCGCAGGGTCCTGCGCTAGGGCCGCTTGGCCCTGCCCGGCTACCAACAGCGCGACGCCCAGCACAGCCAGGCGCGCGAGCCATTTCCTCATGAGTGCCTCACCTTCAGGCGGGGGGTTATCTGTGTAGAGCACGGCACACCATAGGAACGTCGCATGTCAACGAGTGGCGGAGAATTGTTTCATCTTCGTTTCCTTGCGCGGTGTAAATTTTCAGCGGGCTTCGGTGACCGCGCCCGACTCCACCCGCAGCCGGCGATCGACGTGCACGGCGTCCAGCATCCGGCGGTCGTGCGTGACCAGCAGCAGGGTGCCCGGATAGCTCGCCAGCGCCGACTCCAGCTGCTCGATGGCGGGCAGGTCGAGATGGTTGGTCGGCTCGTCGAGCACGAGCAGGTTAACACCCCTGGCCTGCAACAACGCCAGCGCGGCCCGGGTGCGCTCGCCGGGTGACAGCGTGGCCGCCGAACGCAGCACGTGCCCGGCCTTGAGCCCGAACTTGGCCAGCAGCGTCCGCACGTCGGCGGGCATCAGCTCGGGCACGTGCGTGGCGAACGCGTCGAGCAGCGCCTCCTCGCCCTCGAACAGCCCGCGCGCCTGGTCGACCTCGCCGACGACGACGCCGGGGCCGAGCGCGGCGTGCCCCTCGTCCAGCTCGGTCCGGCCGAGCAGGGCGGCCAGCAGCGTGGTCTTGCCCGCGCCGTTGGGCCCGGTGATCGCCACCCGCTCCGCCCAGCCGAGCTCCAGGTCGACCGGGCCGAGCGTGAACGTGCCACGCCGGACCACCGCGCCGCGCAGCGTCGCCACGACCGCGCCGGAGCGGGGCGCGGCGGCGATCTCCATCCGCAGCTCCCACTCCTTGCGCGGCTCCTCGACGACGTCCAGCCGCTCGATCATCTTGTCGGTCTGGCGGGCCTTGGCCGCCTGCTTCTCGGTGGCCTCGACGCGGGCGTTGCGGCCGATCTTGTCGTTGTCGGGCATCTTGCGGCGGGCGTTCTTGACGCCCTTCTCCATCCAGGCCCGCTGGGTGCGGGCGCGGGCCTCCAGCTGGGCGCGGGTCTCCGCGTACTCCTCGTACTGCTCCCTGGCGTGCCGCCTGGCGACCTCGCGTTCGTCCAGGTACGCCTGGTAGCCGCCGCCGTAGAGGTGGATCTGCTGCTGGGCCAGGTCGAGCTCCAGGACCTTGGTGACGGTCCTGGCCAGGAACTCGCGGTCGTGGCTGACCAGCACGGTGCCGGCGCGCAGCCCGTTGACGAAGCCCTCCAGCCGGTCGAGGCCGTCGAGGTCCAGGTCGTTGGTCGGCTCGTCGAGCAGGAACAGGTCGTAGCGGCTGAGCAGCAGCGACGCCAGCCCGGCGCGGGCCGCCTGGCCGCCGGACAGCGAGGTCATGAGCTGGTCCAGGCCGACCGTCAGCCCGATCGTCTCGGTGCGCTCCTCCAGGTCGGCGCCGCCGAGCGACAGCCACCGCTCCAGGGCCACGCTGTAGGCGTCGTCGGCGCCGGGCGTCTGCTCGACCAGGCCCTGCGTGGCGGCGTCGAGCTCACGCTGCGCCTGGGCCACGCCGGTGCGCCGGGCCAGGAACTCCCTGACCGTCTCGCCCGGTCTGCGGTCGGGCTCCTGCGGCAGGTGGCCGACGGTGGCCGTGGCCGGGCTGAGCCGGATCGTGCCCTGCTCCGGCCGGTCGATCCCGGCCAGCATGCGCAGCAGCGTGGACTTGCCCGCGCCGTTGGCCCCCACGAGCCCGATCACGTCACCTGGGGCCACCACGACATCCAGCCCGGAGAACAGCACCCGCTCCCCGTGTCCGGCCGCCAGATCCCGCACCACCATGGTCGCACTCATGTGGGCCGATGCTACTAGTGTGTGCCCGGTGTCCCGTTTGCCCGTCGCCCTCGCCGCGCTGGTCACCATAGGTCTGGGCCTCGGCGTGCGCATGCTGTGGGACGGCCCGGTCCCCAAGTACGCCGGCGACGCGCTCTACACGGTGCTGATCTACCTGCTCGTGCTGCTGGCCCTGCCCCGCGTCCGCCCGTGGGCCGCCGCCCTGGTGTCGGCCGGGCTGAGCTGGGCGATCGAGTTCGCCCAGCTCGCGGGCATCCCGGCGGTGCTGCGCCCGCTGCTCGGCAGCACCTTCAACCCGCCCGACCTGCTCTGGTACGCGATCGGCGCGGCCCTGGCGTGGGCCGGTCACACCTGGGCGTATAGATCGCGGCCTGCGGGATAGGGGGCAGGCATGGACAAGACCATCGCGTTCCTCGTGGCACCCGAAGGCGTCGAGCAGGTGGAGCTCACCGAGCCGTGGAAGGCCGTCAAGCAGGCCGGCGGCACGCCCAAGCTGGTCTCCACCAGCGCGGGCCAGGTCCAGGGCTTCAACCACCTCGACAAGGCCGACACGTTCGCCGTGGACGCCACGGTGGAGGAGGTGTCGCCCGCCGACTTCGACGGCCTCGTGCTGCCCGGCGGCGTCGCCAACCCCGACTTCCTGCGCACCGTGCCGCAGGCCGTCGCGTTCGCCAAGGGCTTCTTCGACGTCGGCAAGCCGGTGGCCGCCATCTGCCACGCGCCGTGGACGCTCATCGAGGCCGACGTGGTGCGCGGCCGTACGGTCACCTCGTGGCCGAGCCTGCAGACGGACCTGCGCAACGCCGGGGCCACCTGGGAGGACCGGGAGGTCGTCGTGTGCACCGGCGGTCCGAACAAGCTGGTCACCAGCCGCAAACCGGACGATCTGAAGGCGTTCTGCCAGGCCACGGTCGACGCGTTCGGCTGACGAGATCGAAACTCTTCTGTAACTCCTTGCTCGCGCGGAGGAAATGGTCTAGACGTAGACCAAAAGAGCGTCCTCCGCGCCCCCCAGGGAGACCTCAGTGACCACAGAAGAGGATTCCAGGCGACTCGCCGAGCTCGGCTACAAGCAGGAGCTGGCCCGGACCTGGAGCGGTTTCTCCAACTTCGCGATCTCCTTCTCCATCATCTCGATCCTCGCCGGCTGCTTCACGACCTTCGGACAGGCCTGGAACAACGGCGGCCCCATCGCCATCTCGTGGGGCTGGCCGCTGATCTCCCTGTTCATCCTGATCATCGGCTTCTGCATGGCCGAGCTGGTCTCCGCCTACCCGACGGCGGGCGGCATCTACTGGTGGGCCGCCAAGCTGGGCAAGCCGATCCACGGCTGGTTCACCGGCTGGCTCAACCTCATCGGCCTCATCGCCGTCACCGCGTCCGTCGACTACGGCTGCGCCACGTTCCTCAACATCACGCTCACCCGGCTGACCGGCGGCGCCTGGGAAGGCACGCTGCCCCAGGCGTTCCTGCTGTTCGTGATCATCCTGGTGCTGCACGCGCTGATCAACATCTACAGCCACCGGCTGATCTCGCTGCTGCAGAACATCTCCGTCTGGTGGCACGTCGCCGGCGCCGCGGTCATCGTCGCCATCCTCGTCTTCGCCCCCGCCCAGCACCAGTCCGTCGGCTTCGTCTTCACCGAGACGATCAACAACTCCGGGTTCGGCGACGGCGACGGCGGCCTGCCCTTCTGGCTGTACGTGCTGCCGCTCGGCTTCCTGCTCACGCAGTACACGATCACCGGCTTCGACGCCTGCGCGCACGTGTCGGAGGAGACCCAGGGCGCCGCCAAGACCGCCGCCCGCGGGCTCTGGCAGTCGATCTTCTACTCGGCGATCGGCGGCTGGATCCTGCTGCTGGCGTTCCTGTTCGCGGCCACCAACGTGGACGAGATCAACGCGCAGGGCGGCTTCGTCGGCGCGATCTTCACCACCGCGCTCTCCTCACCGCTGGCCACCGCGATCTTCGCGATCTCCACGATCGGCCAGTTCTTCTGCGGCATGAGCTGCGTGACCTCGATGTCGCGGATGACGTACGCCTTCTCCCGCGACGGCGCGGTGCCCGGCTGGCGGCTGTGGTCCAAGGTCGACCGCAACCGCACCCCGGTCAACGCCATCCTGGCCGGCTGCGCGGTGGCCGCCCTCATCACCCTGCCCGCCCTCTACGCGCCCGCCGGGCTCACCACGCCCGTCGCCTTCTACGCCGTCGTGTCGATCGCCGTCATCGGGCTCTACCTGGCGTTCCTCATCCCGATCTGGCTGCGGCTGCGGATGGGCGACCGCTTCGAGCCCGGGCCGTGGACGCTCGGGCGCCGCTACAAGGCGCTGTGCTGGATCGCCTGCGTCGAGATCGCCATCGTCTGCGTGTACTTCGTCATGCCGTTCTCGCCCGCGGGCGTGCCGGGCAACGCGGACTTCACCTGGACGTCGGTCAACTACGCGCCGATCGCCGTCGGGGTCGTGCTGGTCGGCATCGCGCTGTGGTGGGCGCTGTCGGCCAGGCACTGGTTCACCGGGCCTCGCCGCACCGTCGACGAGGTCCCGGCGGAATGACGTACGAAATGACGGGCTGAGCGCGGGGTCAGGCCGCCTCGAAGGAGGCGGCCACGGCCGCGCGGACCTTGTCCATCGCGGTGTCGCCCAGCTCGCGCTTGAGCGAGGTCATGTCGACGTCCGGCATGCCGCAGGCGACCGCCCAGTCCCACGGCGTGAGGTCGCCGTCGACGTTGAGGGCGAAGCCGTGGCTGGTGACGCCGCGGCTCTGCCGCATGCCGATCGAGACGATCTTGCGGCCGGTCCGCGACGTCCACACGCCGGTGAGCAGCTCCGAGCCCGGCGGGGTGTCGCGGCGCTCGGCGGGCAGGCCGAGCGCGCCCAGCGCGTCGACGAGCCGCAGCTCGACCTCGCGCACGTAGTCGACGATGCCCTCGTCCTCCCCCAGCTTGACGACGAGGTAGCCGACGAGCTGCCCCGGGCCGTGGTAGGTGAGCTGCCCGCCGCGCCCGGTCTCGACGACCGGGATGCCGCGCGACGGGTCGGGCAGGTGCGCCGCCGGGGTGCGGCGGCCGACGGTGTAGACGGACGGATGGCTGAGCAGCCAGAGCGTGTCCGGCCGCTCGTCCCGTTGGCGCTCGCCGACGAGGTCGGCCATGCGCTCCATCGCCTTGTCGTAGTCGACGAGCTCGTCCTGGATGAGTGTCAGCGGCCTTGCCATGCTTCGAGCATAGGCGGGACTAGTACTTCTTCGGCTCCTCGGGGACGAGGATCCACATGATCGCGTAGACGACCCACATCGGCCCGGGGAAGAGCGAGAGGATCAGCCAGATGATGCGGACGAGGGTGGGCGGCAGGCCCATCTTGTCGGCGAGACCGCCGCAGACGCCGGCCAGGATCCTGTGCTCTCGTGAGCGGTACATCGTGTCCTCCGTGTGGTTACGTTCTGACTGGTCCAACGGACGACCGCGCGCCGCCTATCCCGTCAGGGCCCCTGAGAAAACCCTGTAAGGGTCAGCCACTCCCGGGCCAGCGCCAGATGCTCGCTGGTCAGGCCGCGTGCGGGAGGCACGTGGACGAGCAGGAAGTCGTCCAGACCCTGATGAGCCCTGAGATACTCCTCGTCCTCCTTGAAGACCTGGTCGTCGAACCAGACGAAGGGCCGCCTGCCCACGTAGTCCGCCACGTAACGGGTCTTGAACATCTCGCCGTGCCGGCTGCCCCGGTCGGGCCCCAGCGGGACCACCGGCAGCATCGGCAGCCCCAGCCGGGGCGCGATCCACTCGTTGGCGTGCCGCTCCCAGGTGGTCGCCCAGGCCAGCTCGGAGCCGGTGCGCAGGGCGAGCTCCATCAGCCGGGGCCCGTGCCTGGGGTTGAGGTGCACCGTGTAGAGGATGTCGCCGATCGTGCACCGGTAGCGCCGGAAGTCGGGCGTGGCGGGCCCGGTGGGGTTGAGCACGCCGTCGACGTCCAGGAGCAGCAGCGGTTTCACGTGGCGGCCCCGGCCCGGTGCTCCTGAGGGCTGATGCCGCGCACCCGTTTGAAGGCGGCGCTCAGCGCGAACGGGCTGCCGTAGCCGACCTTGCGCGCCACCGAGCCGACCGTCGCGTCAGGCTCGCGCAGCAGGTCGGCGGCCAGGGCGAGCCGCCAGTCGGTGAGGAAGGCCATCGGCGGCTCCCCCACCAGCTCGGTGAACCGCCGGGCCAGCGAGGCACGCGAGACGCCCACCTCGGCGGCCAGCGAGGCGACCGTCCAAGGGTGGGCCGGATTGTTGTGCAGCATGCGCATCGCCCGGCCCACGATAGGGTCACCGCTCGCCCGATACCAGCCCGGCGCCTCGTGCTCGGCGAACCACGAGCGCAGCGTCGAGATCAGCAGCAGGTCGAGCAGCCGGTCGAGCACCGCCTCCTGACCGGGCTCGTCCCTGACCACCTCGGCGCCGAGCAGCGGGATCAGCGGCTCGCCCGGCTGCACCAGCAGCGGCGGCAGCGCGTCCAGCAGCCGCCTGCTGATCTCCCCCTCCATCAGGTAGGTGCCGGTGATCATCACGGTGGCGCCGTCGGGACTGTTGCCCCAGGTGCGCACGCCCAGGTCCATCGCCTGGTAGAGGGACTCGCCGTCCAGGGTGGTGCAGTGCTGGCCGGGGTGGATGACGATCTGCGGCTCGGTCTCCGGCTGGTCGGCGACCGTGTAGGGATCGGGCCCGCGGACGATCGCCACGTCGCCGGGCGCCAGGCTCACGAGCTCACCCCGTGACGGCACGATCCAGGCCGAGCCCCGTACCATCGCCACCAGCGTCAGCGGGGCCTCGTCCTGGATGCGGATCGACCACGGCGGGTCGAGGATCGAGCGGAGCAGGAACGCGCCACGGGCCCGCGGGCCGTCGAGCAGCGCTGCCAGGTGGTCCATGAATTAGACGATCGCATATGCCAACGCGCTTCTCAACCATGGATAGTCTCACCACGGCCGGGCTTAATGGAGCCATGACAATCTTGGTTACGGGCGGCACCGGCAAGACCGGCCGCCGGATCGCAGACAAGCTGACCACTCTCGGCCACACCGTCCGGGTCGGCTCCCGCTCGGGGACGCCGCCGTTCGACTGGACCGACCGTGACACCTGGGCGCCCGCCCTCGCGGGGGCGGACGCCGCCTACCTCGCCTACCAGCCCGACCTGATCGTGCCGGGCGCGCTGGACGACATCCGCGCCTTCACCGAGCTGGCCGTCCGGTCCGGCGTGCGGCGGCTGGTGCTGCTGTCCGGCCGCAACGAGCCCGAGGCGCAGGCGTGCGAGCGGGTCGTGCGCGAATCGGGCCTGGAGTGGACCGTCGTCACCTGCGGCTGGTTCATGCAGAACTTCACCGAGGGCTACCTGCTGGAGTCGGTGCTGGACGGCGCGATCGCGCTGCCGGCGCGCGAGGTGGCCGAGCCGTTCGTCGACGCCGACGACATCGCCGACGTCGCGGTGGCCGCGCTCGTCGAGGACGGCCACACCGGCAGGACGTACGAGCTGACCGGGCCGAGGCTGCTCACGTTCGCCGACGCGGCGGCCGAGCTGTCCAAGGCCACAGGAAGGGAGATCGCCTACATCCCGATCACGATGGAGCAGTACGCGGCCGGCGCCGCCGAGCACGGGGTCCCCGGCGACGTCGTCGCCATGCTGACCACGCTGTTCACCGAGGTGCTCGACGGGCGCAACGCCTACGTGGCCGACGGGGTGCGCGAGGCGCTGGGCCGGCCGGCACGGGATTTCACCGACTTCGCCGCGGCCTGGGCTCAGTCCACGTCGTAGACGCCGGCCATCCACGCCCCCGGCCGGGCGCCCAGCTCGCCGGCGAGCTGGAGCGCGACGTCGTAGCGGACCAGCTCCCCGGCGACGTACCGGCCGTCGCACATGCCCTTGTCCTTCTCCGGCAGCGCGCAGCCGTCCAGCGCGGCCTCCGTGATCAGCGGCGTCGGGGGGAACACCCACACCCGGACGGACTGCTTCCTGTCCGTCCAGTCACGCGGCAGCTCCCCCGCGCGGAACGTGTGACGGGCCTGCCCCCCGGCGCACCTGGTGACCCGGCCGGCGCCGTTCACCGACGAGACCGTCCAGCTCGCCTCGTCCTCGCAGGTGAAGACCACGGTGGTGCCGGAGCTGGTGGGCTTGACCTTCACGTCGTTGCCGACGGCCGACCTGTCGGCCCCCACGCCGCCGATGCTGACCAGGTCGCCGAGCCGGGCCGGCGGATGGTCCCGCCCGATCACCAGGTCGCGGACGGGCGCGTCCGGCCCGCCGCTCCGGCCGGTGACGGACGGCTGGGCGGCCGGTGATGGAGCCGGGACGGCCGCCGGGCCCGGCAGCAGCCACAGCACGGCGGCCGCGGCGGCCCCTGTCAGCGCCGCGCCCACCCCCCAGCGCACCAGCAGCATCCGCCTGCCCCGCCGTACGATCCTCGTCATGTCCGCCGTCCTTCCAGGCACGTACGCCGTCAGCTCCGCGAGCAGGTCGCGCAGTTCGTCCTCGGTGTAGGTCATCGCCCCGTCCTCGTGAGCCGCACGGCCGGATGGACCCGCAGCCGCGTCAGGGCGCGGCCGAGCTGGGTCTTGACGGTGCCGAGCGAGCAGCCGAGCACCGCCGCGCACTGCGGCAGCGTCAGCCCCTCGAAGTAGTGCAGGACGACCACCGCCCGCTGCCGGTCCGACAGCCCGCGGATCGCCGCCCACAGCGCGTCCTTCTCCGTCACGTCGCGGGTGAAGTCGCCCGGCGCCGCCGCCTCCGGCACCCGTTCCACCGGCACCTCGCCGCGCCACCGCCTGCGCCACCAGGACGCGTGGGCGTTGGTGAGGATGCGGTACACGTACGGATCCGGATCGCCCTCGATGCGCCGCCAGGCCGTCCAGGCGCGGGCGAGAGCCGTCTGCACCAGGTCCTCGGCCGTGGCCCAGTCGCCCGCGAGCAGGTAGGCCGTGCGGCGCAACCGCGCGGACCGCTGCGTCACGTATTCGGCGAAGGAGTCCATCACCGATCATTACTCGGCCGTGGCCACAATCGGCCGACACCGTTCGTCATGAATTTTCGTGAACCGTCGGGTGAACATGGGCTGTCCTCCTCGCCGGGACGTTCCGCGGGGCCCTCCGGCGGTCCCCGTTTCCGCTAGCCTCACCTCGTTCACTCCGGTGTTTCCTGGGGAAGGTGCGCACGTGATCGGCTGGATGGAAGCAGTGGTGCTGGGGCTGCTGCAGGGGCTCACGGAGTTCCTGCCGATCTCCTCCAGCGCGCACATCCGCGTCGTCTCGGCGTTCCTCGGCTGGGACGACCCGGGGGCGGCGTTCACCGCCGTGATCCAGCTCGGCACCGAGGCCGCCGTGCTGATCTACTTCAGGAAAGAGCTCTGGGAGATCATCTCCACCTGGACGCGCTCGCTGTTCAAGCCCGAGCTGCGCGACCACTTCGCCGCCCGCATGGGCTGGTACGTCATCGTCGGCACCATCCCGATCGGCGTGCTCGGCCTGGTGCTGAAGGACCAGATCGAGGGCGCCTTCCGCGACCTGCGCCTGGTCGGCACCACGCTCATCGTCTTCGGCATCATCCTGTGGTTCGCCGACCGCACCGCGCGCAACAAGCTCACGCTGGAGAAGCACCTCAACGTGACCCACGCGGTCGTCTACGGCTTCGCCCAGGCGCTGGCCCTCATCCCCGGCGTCTCCCGCTCCGGCGGCACGATCACGGCCGGCCTCCTGCTCGACTACCGGCGGGAGGCCGCGGCCAAATACTCCTTCCTGCTGGCCATCCCGGCCGTCCTGGCGTCGGGGCTGCTGGAGCTGGCCGAGATCGGCAACGGCGACGCGCCCGACTGGGGGCCGACGATCCTGGCCACGGTGATCTCGTTCATCGTCGGCTACGCGGCGGTGGCCTGGTTCCTGCGCTACATCAGCACCCACCGCTTCACCGGCTTCGTGATCTACCGCATCCTGCTCGGCGTCTTCGTCATCCTCGCGGTCAGCCTGGGCTGGATTCCGGTCCAAGGGTGATGACGTCCTCCCCGAAGACCACCCGGTAGACCCCCTCGCACACCTCCTCCGACATGCTGCCCACGACCTCGCCCAGGCCGGACGGCCACACCGTCCCGGCGTCCCAGACGACGCCGTGCAGCAGGTCCGGCGACATCAGCCGCAGGCCGGACAGATCCGCTCCCGACACGTCCAGGGCGGCACCGGGCTCGGCCGCGCCGGGCAGGTCGGCGGCGAGGTCGCCCGCGTCCGACAGGCCACGCGCGATCGCCACGATCAGCGTGCTCAGCGGCGGCCGTGCCACCAGGGCGCCGGGCGAGCCGCCCCCGCGCCGGGGATAGCAGGCGAGCGCGACCGCCACCGCGCGGGCCAGCGCCACCGTGAGCGCCCGGAGCAGGTCGGGGGTCCGGCTGAGATCGCCCGACCTGGCGCTGTCCAGGGCGCGGCCGACGGCCTGCGTCAGCTCGTCGGCGCGCGCGTCGCGGAACGACGCGGCCAGGGCCCGGGCGTGTGCGTCCGCCCGCGTCAGGGACCTCTCGATCTCGCGCAGCCGCAGCCGCGCGTGGAAGATCTCGGCGGCGGCCGGAGGCGGCGGCTGCACCGCCGGGCGGATCTCCAGCATGGAGTTGAGCAGGCCGCCGACATCCGTGTGCGCGCGCACGTACGCCAGCAGGTCGGCGTCCGCCTGTTCGAGCAGGTCGTCGAGCTCCTCGTCGGTGAGGGGGACGTCATCACGGTGATCGGTCATGGGACGCTCCCTTCCGGGTCCGATACTCCGCGAGCCGGTACCTGAGCACGACCCGCGCCTTCTTGACCAGGTCCGCGGCCTGCTGCTCCGTCAGCCCCAGAGCGGCGGCGACGGCGGAGTTGGGCTGGTCGTCCATCCGGTACCGGATGGCCAGCCGCTGGTCCGGCGGCAGCTCCCGCAGGGCGGCCAGCACGTCCACGGCGGGGCCGATGAGGTCCGCCGGATCGTCGGCGCCCGCGGCCGTCTCCGGGACGTCGGCGACCGGGACCGTGCTCACCCGCCGGCGGCTCTCCCCCGGCGGGCGGCGCAGGCACCGGCCGGCGACCTTGAACATCCAGCCCAGCGGCTCCTGAACCCGCGCCCACGCCTCCGGCTCGCTGTTGATCAGCCGCCACGCCTGCGTGAACGCCTCCTGCGCGGCGTCCTGGCTGTCGGCGAGCGAGGCGCCGCCGCGCATCAGGAAGCGGATCACCCGGCTGTGCTCCCGGGCGGCGAAGTCGACGAAGTCGGCGCGCATGGCCTGCACCCGGGTGCTCATCGCCGTGGCCGGGGCGTCCCCTGGAACGGCCTGCGGCGGCCGGGGACGTCGTGGCGGCTCGATCACCGCGTCGCTGCCCGGCGGTCACGCGCCGGGCCTGGCGCTGTCGATGTCATGTCCGTTCGCCCTTTCTCGGTCCATGTCTCATGAGGTTCATGAGGTTCCGACATAGAAAGGTGGGCGAGAACGAGCATGATCGGGAAGTGCGCCGGAAGCGCCCGGCATGACAGAAGTCAGCCGCGTTGCTACAAATCAGCTCCGGTAGCGGAGGTTTCTGCACCCGCGCCGTTCAGGAAGCGGACTTCTGTGCCGTGAAGTCCGTCCGCGGGTAGCGGCTGGCCAGGCAGAAGACGACGGCGAACAGCACCCAGGCGGTGACGAAGGCCAGCGGATGGGCCCAGGCGTCGCCGATGAGGTCGGCCAGCATGGCGCGTCCCTCGAAGTAGGTCACCAGCCCGGCGATCGCCCCCGGGACGGCCCCCCACCAGCGCTTCCACCACACCTCGTGGACCAGGACCTCGTACCCGACCAGCATGATCGGGCCGAGGAGCAGCGGGCGCAGGCCGGCGGAGCCGGAGAGGAACGTCACCGCGAGGATGATCACGACGGCGCTTCCGCCGGTGAGGAGCACCATCAGCCCGAGCGGGGCGGGTTCGTCGCGGGGGTCGGTCTGCGGAGGGACGGGGGTATCAGACACCGGGACATTCTTCCCCATCACCCCACGGTCTGCGGCACGCTTTCACGTTCGGCGGCGGGCCTGTAGGTGGCCAGCGTGAACAGCACCGAGACGACCCCGATCGCCGTGGCCAGCGCGATCACCCCGGCCCTGCCCCACCCGTCGAGCGCGAGGCCGCCGGCGACGCCCGCGACGACGAGGCCCGCGTACTGGGCCGAGGAGAGCAGGCCGAGCCCGACCGGCACGTTGCCCGGCAGGACGGAGACGATCCGATACTGCTGCGCCGGGGCGATCAGCCAGCCGAGCGCGCCCCAGAGCAGCGCCCACAGCAGCCCGACCGGCAGCGCCAGGTTGGCGACCGGGATGAGCGCCAGGAACACCGTGGACGCGGCCAGCCCGATCAGCACCATGCGGCGCGGCCCGTACGCGTCGGTGAGCCGGCCGCCGACGTGGCTGCCCACGATCGCGCCGACGCCCCACGCCCACAGCACGGCCGGCAGCGGCAGGTCGATCAGCGACCCGATGTAGGTGTAGGCGGTGAACCCGGCGCCGAACATCAGCAACTGCGTCGTCAGCACCGCCAGCACCCGCCGGTCGGCCAGCGGCGCGAACCGCTCGGCCAGCCGGCCCGAGACGGCCGTCCGCACGTCGGGCACCAGCGCCGCCACCCCGGCGAACCCCAGCACGCCCAGCCCCGTCACCAGCCAGATCGTCGTCCGCCACCCGGACGCCGTGCCCAGCCAGGTGCCGAGCGGCACGCCGATCGCCGACGACACGCTCAGTCCGCCCAGCACCAGGGCCAGCGCCCGCCCCCGGTGCTCGGGCCTGGCCAGCGCGTTCGCCACGCCCGACGCGGTCGGCGTGAACATGGCGGCCCCCGCCGCCGCCAGCACCCGGGTCGCCATGAGGAGGGGGTAGGTCGGCGCGAGCGCCGTCAACGCGTTGCCGAGCACGAACACGCCCAGCGCGATCAGCAGCAGCCTCCTGCGGGACAGCCGCGCGGTCACGGCGGCGAGCACGGGCGACAGCACCGCGTACGCCAGCGCGAACACGGTCATCAGCTGCCCGGCCGCCGCGGTGGAGACGTTCAGGTCGCCGGAGATGGGCGCGAGCAAGCCGGCGGTGACGAACATGCCGGTGCCGACGGCGAAGTTGCCGGCGGCCAACGGGTAAAGGGGACGATTCACTCCACACACGCTGAAGCATTGTTGGATAGTTGTCAAACAATAAAATTGGGTATCGTGTCGGGTATGCGCCTGCTTCCGCACCCTGCCACCGACGACATCCAGCTCACGGAGGTTCTGCGCGCGCTGTCCGACCCGATCCGGCTGGAGATCGTCGCCCGGCTGGCCACGTACGGCGAGATGACCTGCACCGTCGCCGGCGACTCGCTCGGCGTGCACAAGTCCACCGCCTCGCACCACTACCGCACCCTGCGCGAGGCCGGCCTCGTCCTCACCAAGCAGGAAGGCAGGCTCAAGTACATGAGCCTGCGGCGCGACGACCTGGAGGCCCGCTTCCCCGGCCTGCTCGACTCCGTCCTCCTCGCGACATCCGTGGGCGGGCATGCCTGACCTGCCCATCCACGACGTCCTGCCCGACCTGCTCGCCGCCCTCGACCGCAGCGGCAGCGCCGTCCTGACCGCACCGCCCGGCACCGGCAAGACCACCGTCGTCCCGCTCGCCCTCGCCGCCACCGGGCTGCGCGTGCTCGTCGCCGAACCCCGCCGCCTCGCCGTACGCGCCGCCGCCCGGCGCATGGGCGTCAGCTACACCATCCGCGGCGAACGGCACACCGGCGCCAACCCCAAGGTCGAGGTCGTCACCACCGGCGTCCTGCTGCAACGCCTCCAGCGCGACCCCGAACTGCCCGGCGTCGACGCGGTCATGCTGGACGAATGCCACGAACGCCACCTCGACGCCGACACGGCGCTGGCGTTCCTCCTCGACGTACGCGAAACCCTCCGGCCCGAGCTGCGCCTCATCGCCACCTCCGCCACCGCCGACGCCGGCCAGTGGTCCCGCCTGCTCGGCGACGCCCCCGTCGTCCGCGCCACCGGCGCCACCCACCCCGTCGAGACCGTGTGGGCGCCACCGCCCCGCCCCGTCTCCCCGCCGCACGGGCTGCGCGTCGACCCCGCCCTGCTCGCCCACGTCGCCCAGACCGTACGCCGCGCGCTCGCCGAACGGGACGGCGACGTGCTGTGCTTCCTGCCCGGCGTCGGCGAGATCGGCCGGGTGGCCGCCATGCTGCCCGGCGTCGACGTGCTCCAGGTCCACGGCCAGGCCCCCGCCCGCGTCCAGGACGCCGTCCTGTCACCCGGCACGTCCCGGCGCGTCGTGCTGGCCACCTCCGTCGCCGAATCGAGCCTCACCGTGCCCGGCGTCCGCGTCGTCGTCGACTCCGGGCTGGCCCGCGAACCCCGCACCGACCACGCCCGCGGCCTCGGCTCCCTCACCACCGTCCGGGTGTCCAAGGCGTCCGCCGACCAGCGCGCCGGACGCGCCGGCCGGGAAGCCCCCGGGACCGTCTACCGGTGCTGGTCCGCCGCCGAGCACGAACGCCTCGCCGAACACCCACGGCCCGAGATCGCGCTCGCCGACCTCACCGCCTTCGCCCTCCAGGCCGCCTGCTGGGGCAGCACCGGCCTCGCCCTCCTCGACCCGCCGCCGCCCGCCGCCCTCGCCGCCGCCCTCCGCACCCTCACCACCCTCGGCGCCCTCGACCCCGCCGGCCGCGTGACGGCCCACGGCCGCCGCATGGCCCTCGCCGGCGTCGAACCCCGCCTCGCCCGCGCCCTCCTCGACCTCGGCCCCGGCGCCGCCGAAGTGATCGCCCTGCTGTCCGAACCCCTCCCGCGCGACGCCTCCGACGACCTCGTCGAGGTCTGGCGCTCCGCCCGCCGAGGCAACGACCCCTTCACCACCCGCTGGCGCCAGGAAACCCGCCGCCTGACCGTCTCACGCCCGCCCTCCACCCCCACCGAAGCACCCCCACACCCGGAGAAGGGCGGAGGGGTTGCGCCCTCTCGCCGCGAGGCCGCCGACCCCTCCAGGGGAACCTCGCCCACCGAAGCGGCCCCGCACCCCGGGACGGCCGGACGGCCTACGGCCGGCTCCCGCCGGGAAACGACCTCAGGAGCGGCACGCGCGCCGGGTGGCACGGCCTCGGGGGCGGCGGCGGCTCCGCCCTCGGGGGCGGCCGGGCGGCCTGTGGCTGGCTCCCGGTGGGGAACGGCCTCAGGGGCGGCGGCCCCGTCGGGCGGCGCGGCCGGCTCTTCCGGAGCGGCCTCGGGGGCGGCGGTCCCGCCCTCCGAGGGGACCGCGGCGTCCGGGACGGCCACCCCCAACGAAGCGGTCCCGCACCCCGAGACGCCCGGGCGGGACGCGGCGGGCTCTCGGCGTGGGGCGGCCACCCCCTCCGGGGCGGGCTCCCGGGTTACGGCGGGCTCGAGTGCCGGGGGAGCCGGTTCCTCCGTTGAGGCGGTGGCGGGGGTGGCGGTGGCGTTGGCGTTCCCCGAGCGGGTGGCGCGGCGCCGGGGCGGCGGGTATTTGATGGCGTCCGGCACGGAGGCGCAGCTCGGGGAGGGGTCGAGGCTGGCGAGCGCGCAGTGGCTGGCCATCGCCGTGGCGGACCGTCAGGCGGGGGCGGCGTCGGCGCGGATCCGGCAGGCGGTGGCGATCGACGAGGAGATCGCCCGTCAGGCGCATCCGGTGACGGTCGAGGAGGAGGTTGCCTGGAGGGTCCCGCCGGGCAGCCGTCGCGGGGACGTGTCGGCGCGGGTGGTCGAGCGGCTGGGCGCGATCGAGCTGTCGAGCGCCCCGCTGCCGGATGCCGACGTGCGTGACGCCCTCCTGCACGGCCTGCGTACGGAAGAGGTGTTGACGTGGACGAAGGCGGCGCGCGCGGTGCGGGACCGGCTGGCGTTCTGTCATCGGGCGGTGGGTGAGCCGTGGCCGCCGGTGGATCGGCTGGTGGAGCTGGCGGATCGGTGGCTGGAGCCGGAGTTGTCGAGGGCGCGGCGGCGGGCGGATCTGGAGCGGATCGACGTGGCGTCGGCGTTGCGCAGGCTGGTGCCGTGGAGTGAGCGGCTGGAGGTGACGGCGCCGGAGCGGGTGGAGGTGCCGTCGGGGTCGCTGGTGCGGCTGGACTATTCGGGTGAGCAGCCGGTGCTGGCGGTCAAGTTGCAGGAGTTGTTCGGCTGGGTGGAGACGCCGCGGATCGCGGGGGTGCCGTTGCTGGTGCATCTGCTGTCTCCGGCGGGGCGTCCGCTGGCGGTGACGGCGGATCTGGCGTCGTTCTGGCGGGACGGCTACCGTTCGGTGCGGGCCGAGATGCGCGGCCGTTATCCCAAGCATCCGTGGCCGGAGGACCCGTTCACGGCGACCCCGACGAAACGGACCAGATGATCGACCAGGCCGCCGCCCTGAACAATGCCGAGTGGTGTGACGCGCTGTGCCGCGCGCACGGGCTGCCGGGGGTGTTCTCCGAGACGGTGTGGACGAACCCGGTCCGGACGCCGGTCTTCTACCCGGACGCGGTCACGCTGTCCCCGGAGGCGACGGCGGCCGAGGTGCTGGCGGGGATCGACGCGGGGCCTGGGGCGTCGGTGAAGGACAGTTTCGCGGCGCTGGATCTGGCGGCGGCGGGGTTCGGGGTGCTGTTCGAGGCGACCTGGATCCATCGGGCTGCCCCTGGTCCGGGTGACGTGCGGGGCTGGGCGGTGGTGCGCGAGAAGGACGAGCTGGCGGCCTGGGCCGAGGCGTGTTTCGACGGCGAGCAGCCGGGGCTGTTCCCGGGCGGGCTGCTCGGCGAGGAGGACGTGGCGATCGTGCGCGGCGAGGAGGGCGGGGCGGTGCTCAACCTGTCGCGGCGGGCCTCGGTGGTGGGGGTGTCGAACGTGTGGGGCGAGGCCGCCTGGCCCGGGGTGGTCGCGATGGCGGCGGCGCTGTTCCCGGGCCTGCCGCTGGTCGGGTACGAGCCGGACCCGGCTCCGGCGGTGGCGCACGGCTTCGTCCCGGCGGGGCCGCTACGCGTCTGGCTGAAGCGCTGACCCGACGCCGATGTCCTTGAAGCCGCTGGACGTGGCGACGCAGACCACGGGCCCGTCGAACTCCTGGCGCAGCTTGCGGTAGCCGGCCAGCCCGGCGGCGCCTGACAGTTCCTGCCAGAGCCCTTGGCGGGCCAGGTCGCGCTGGGCGGCGCGGAGTTCGTCGTCGGTGACAGCCAGCGCGCCGCCGCCGCTGTCGGTGACGGCGCGGACGCCCCGGTGCCCGCCGACGGTGCAGGCGATCCCGTACGCGTCGGTGGGGGTGATGTCGACGACGGCGGCGGGCGCACCGGTGGCGAGGGCGCGGGCGTTGGGCCCGCCGGCGGCCGGTTCGCAGGAGAACATGCGGGGCGCGGCGGGGACGACGCCGAGCCGTACGAGCTCGGTGAACCCTTTCCACACCCCGTACAGCAGCTCGCCGTAGCCGGTGGGGGTGAACACGGCGGCCGGTGCGCGCCCGAGCTGGGCGTGGAGCTCGTAGGCGATCGTCTTGTAGCCCTCGGCGCCATAGGGGTGCCCGGTGTGGGTGACGGTCTGGTTGCTGACGGGGTGGTAGCCGAGCCGGTCGACGATGTCGCGCAGCATGGGCCAGCGCTGTTCGACGGGCACGGTGTGCACGGTGGCCCCGTACGCGCGGACGAAGGACTGGACGGCGGGCGGCGAGTCGGCGGAGGCGAGGACGATCGCGGGGAGTCCGGCGCGGGCGGCGTAGGCGGCAGCGGCGGCGCCGTGGTTGCCGGAGGAGGCGACGACGACGCCGGGCGCGTTCTCGGCGAGTGCGGCGCTGACGGCGACGCGGTTGAGGCGGTCCTTGTGCGACCAGGTGGGGTTGCGGGACTCGTCCTTGACGTAGACGCCGCAGAGCTCCAGGAGCGGGGTGCCGCCTTCGCCGAGGGTGGGCGCGAGCAGCGGCGGGAGCAGCGGCTGCCAGCGGGCGATGTCGGGCAGGGCGGGCTGGTCGAACAGGTCGCCGGGCACGCGGGCGTAGTCGTAGTCGACCTCGACGGGGTAGGCCAGCTCGGCGGTGCTGGTGCGGGGGCAGCCGCGGGTGAGGGGCGGGCGGAGCGGATAGCCGATGGCCGGGTCGCCGAGGGAGCGCTGGCCGGTCGCCAGGGATCGCACGTTCACGTCACGAGACTAGATGAGCTATCGTGGTGATATCACTTCGATAGCAAGGGGTCGCGATGGAACGACGTGCTTTCCGCATCAACGGTTTCGTGGTGCTGCTCGCTCTGCTGCTGCTCGGCGGCATCGTGGCGGCCGTCTGGCTGCCGGGCGGCCCGGAGTCGCTGCTCGCGCCGGGCATCGGCTGGCTCGTGCTGGCGGCGCTGCTCTCCACCGGCTTCACGGTGGTCAACCCGAACGAGTCCAAGGTCGTGCAGTTCCTCGGGCGCTATGTCGGGTCGGTGTCGGAGGCCGGGTTCCAGTGGGTGCTGCCGTTCACCACCAAGCGCATGGTCACGCTGCGGGTGCGTAACTTCGAGACGACCAAGCTCAAGGTCAACGACGCCGACGGCAACCCGGTGGAGATCGCCGCCGTGGTCGTCTACCGGGCCGTCGACACGGCCAAGGCGGTGTTCGCCGTCGACGACTACGAGGAGTACGTGGCCATCCAGTCCGAGGCCGCCGTGCGCCACCTGGCCACCAGCCACCCGTACGACTCGCACCTGCCCGAGCGCACCAGCCTGCGCGACGGCGCGGAGGTGGCCACCGAGCTCACCGCCGAGCTGCGCGACCGCACCGAGCTGGCCGGGATCGAGGTGCTGGAGGCCCGCATCACCCACCTCGCCTACGCGCCCGAGATCGCCCAGGCGATGCTGGTCCGCCAGCAGGCCGGCCAGGTCGTCGCGGCCCGCACCCGGATCGTCGAGGGCGCGGTCGGCATGGTCCAGCTCGCGCTCGACCGGCTCGCCGCCGAGGGGGTCGTCGACCTCGACGAGGAGCGCAAGGCGCAGATGGTGTCCAACCTCCTGGTCGTGCTGTGCGGCGACCGGGCGACGCAGCCGGTGGTGAACGCCGGCAGCCTGTATGCCTGAGCGCAAGAAGCTCCTGCTGCGCCTGGATCCGGCCGTCTACGACGCGATAGCCAAGTGGGCGGCCGACGATCTCCGCAGCGTCAACGCGCAGATCGAGTACGCGTTGCGGCTCGCTCTCAAACAGGCGAGCAGGGAGCCGAAGTCTCGCAACGAAGAGTAGAAACCGCCACACTCTAGAACATGTTGTGGGCAGGCAGATCCGCCATCGAGATCGCGGCGGCCGTACGACAGGGCGAGGTCGCGGCCACCGCGGTCGTCGAGGAGCACCTCGCGGTGATCGCGGAGCGGGATCCGCGGGTGGGCGCGTTCCGGCGGGTGCGCGAGCAGGCGGTGGCGGAGGCGCGGGCCGTCCAGGAGCGGCGCGACCTGTCGGAGCTGCCGCTGGCCGGGGTGCCGGTGGCGGTCAAGGACAACGTGGAGGTGGCGGGCGAGGCGACCCGCCTGGGCTCGGCGGTGACCGCCGACTCCCCCGCCGCCGCGGACCACGAGGCCGTGGCCCGGCTGCGCGCGGCCGGCGCGGTGGTGATCGGCCTGACGAACCTGCCCGAGCTGGCCCTGGTGGCCTTCGGCGACAGCGCGTACGGCACGGTCCGCAATCCCTGGGACCGCTCGCGCACGGCGGGCGGGTCGTCGTCGGGGAGCGCGGCGGCGGTCGCGGCGGGGATGGCGCCGATCGCGCTCGGCAACGACGGCATGGGCTCGCTGCGCATCCCGGGGGCGTGCTGCGGCGTGCTGGCGCTCAAGCCGGGCGCCGGGCTGGTCCCGGGGCCCACGGACGACTGGCGCGGCCTGTCGGCGAACGGCCCGATCGCCGTGCACGCCGCCGACCTGGCGCTGACGCTGTCGGTGCTGGCCGGGGACCCGTCGCTGGCCGAGTCGTGGCGCAGCGGCCGCCGGGCCGAGCCGCGCCGGCCGATGCTGCGCTCGGTGTGGGCGGGCGACGACGGCGTGTGGGAGCCGCCACCGCCGCACGACAGCCCGGAGCCGTTCGACCTGCGGGTGGCGTACGCGCCGCAGCCGCTGCCCGCCGGGCTGCCGGTGGACCGCGAGTTCCGGGCCGCGGTGCGCGGGGCCGCCGAGACGCTGCGGGTGGCCGGGCACACGATCGTCGAACGCGACCGCCGCCTGCCCGCCTGGCTGGGCCCGGCCACGGTCGCCACCTGGCTCTGCCGCGCCGCCGACACCGTGCGGGCCGTCGCCGCCACGGCGGCCGACCGGCGGCGGCTGGAGCGCCGCACCCGGGCGCTGGCCCGCGCCGGCCGGGTGCTGGCCAGGCTCGGCCTGGACGGCCGCCGCGGCCGCGACCGCTGGGCCGGCTACGGCGCCGACCGCTGGTTCGGCGACGCCGACGTGCTGGTCATGCCGGCCCTCGCCGCGATCCCGCCGCGCGCCGACCGCTGGGGCAGGCGCGGCCTGGTCCGCAACGTGCTGGCCAACGTCGGGTACGCGCCCGCGACCGGCCCGTGGAACATGTGCGGCTGGCCCGCCATGACCGTGCCCGTCGCCACCCACTCCAGCGGCCTGCCGATCGGGGTCCAGCTCGTCGCCCCGCCGGGCGGCGAGCCGCACCTGCTCGGCCTGGCCGCCCAGCTCCAGGCGGCCCATCCGCCGATCCGCCCGCCCAGCCTGTCCTGATGACGCCAGGCCGGCCCGGCGCGCGGACGACGAGCGTCAGACGCCCAGCGGGTGCCAGACGGTCTTCGTCTCCAGGAAACGGGTCATCCGCCCCAGCCCCGGGTCACCGCGCCAGTCCTCGGCCCGGGGGCGCAGGACGCGCTTGAGGTTCTCCGCCGCCTCCTGCTCGCAGCGCAGCGCCAGCTCCGGCTCGGCCACGCCGGTCAGGTCCAGGCCGTTGACGTCCATGTGCGCGGCCAGCCAGGGCGCGATCTCCGCCTGGTGCCCGGTGAGGATGTTGACCACCCCGCCCGGCAGGTCGGACGTGGCCAGCACCTCGGCCAGCGTGATCGCCGGCAGCGGGGCCGGCTCGGAGGCGACGACCACGCACGTGTTGCCGGTCACGATGACCGGCGCCACCACCGACACCAGCCCGAGCAGCGGGTCGGCGGGCGCGACGACCGCGACCACCCCGGTGGGCTCCGGCGACGACAGGTTGAAGTACGGGCCCGCGACCGGGTTGGCGGTGCCGTGCACCGAGCTGATCTTGTCCGACCACCCGGCGTACCAGACGAGCCGGTCCACGGCCGCGTCGACGATCTCCAGCGCCGCCTTCCGCCCGCCGCCGAGCTCGTCGGCGAACTGGGCGCGGCGGCCCTCCAGCATCTCGGCGATCCGGTAGAGGATCTGGCCCCGGTTGTAGGCGGTGGCCCCCGACCAGCCGGGGAACGCCTTGCGGGCGGCCGACACCGCGTCCCTCGCGTCCTTGCGGGACGCGCGCGAGGCGTTGGCGAGGAAGTCGCCCTTGGGCGAGGTCACGGGATAGGACCTCCCACTCTCCGAGCGCGGGAACGCCCCGCCGATGAACAGCTTGTAGGTCTTGCGGACGGCCAACCTACTCATCGCCGCGCCCCCTCCACATGATCTCCTGGGACATCTCGACCGGCACGAACACCTGGCCGCACCGGCTCACGCCGCAGCGGTGGGCGTACCAGCCGGTGCGCACGGGACGCCCGGCGCGGGCGAAGGCATGGCCGCGGGTGGCCAGGGCGCGGCGGGCCCTGCGGCGGCGGCTCCGGTGCTCACACGTCAAGGTAGGCCTCCAGCCCGAGCAGGCCGCCCTCGCGCCCGTAGCCCGACTCCTTGTAGCCGCCGAACGGCGAGGTCGGGTCGAACCGGTTGAAGGTGTTGGCCCACACCACGCCCGCGCGGAGCCGGTCGGCCATCCACAGGATGCGCGACCCCTTCTCCGTCCAGATGCCGGCGGACAGGCCGTACGGGGTGTTGTTGGCCTTCTCGACGGCCTCGGCCGGAGTCCGGAAGGTGAGCACGGACAGGACCGGGCCGAAGATCTCCTCGCGCGCGATCCGGTGGGACTGCGCGACGCCGGTGAACAGCGTCGGCGGGAACCAGAAGCCCTTGTCGGGCAGCTCGCACGCGGGCGACCAGCGCTCGGCGCCCTCGGACTCGCCCAGGTCGGACAGGCGGCGGATCTTGGCGAGCTGGTCGGCGGAGTTGATCGCGCCGATGTCGGTGTTCTTGTCGAGCGGGTCGCCCAGCCGCAGCGTGCCGAGCCTGCGCTTGAGCGCGGCCAGCAGCTCCTCCTGGATCGACTCCTGGACGAGCAGCCGCGAGCCCGCGCAGCACACGTGGCCCTGGTTGAAGAAGATGCCGTTGACGATGCCCTCGACGGCCTGGTCGAGCGCGGCGTCGTCGAAGACGATGTTGGCGGCCTTGCCGCCCAGCTCCAGCGTGAGCTTCTTGCCGGTGCCGGCGACGGACCTGGCGATGAGCCGGCCGACCTCGGTGGAGCCGGTGAAGGCGACCTTGGCGACGTCGGGGTGGGAGACGACGGCGGAGCCGGTCTCGCCCGCGCCGGTGACGATGTTGACGACGCCGGACGGCAGCTCGGCCTGCCGGCAGATCTCCGCGAACAGCAGCGCGGTCAGCGGCGTCGTCTCGGCCGGCTTGAGCACGACCGTGTTGCCGCACGCCAGCGCGGGCGCGATCTTCCAGGCGAGCATGAGCAGCGGGAAGTTCCACGGGATGACCTGCCCGGCCACGCCCAGCGGCCGGGGGTCGGGGCCGAACCCGGCGTAGCCGAGCTTGTCGGCCCAGCCCGCGTAGTAGAAGAAGTGCGCCGCCACCAGCGGCAGGTCCACGTCGCGTGACTCGCGGATCGGCTTGCCGTTGTCGAGGGATTCCAGCACGGCCAGCTCTCTGGCGCGCTCCTGGACGATGCGGGCGATGCGGAACAGGTATTTGGCGCGCTCGGAGCCGGGCAGCGCGCTCCAGCCGTCGAACGCCTTGCGCGCGGCCCGCACCGCGCGGTCGACGTCGTCGGCGGAGGCCGTGGCGACCTCCGCCAGCTTCTCCTCCGTGGCCGGGTTGACCGTCTTGAAGGACGGCCCTGAACCGTCCACGAACTCGCCGTCGATGAACAGCCCGTAGGAGGACTTGAGATCGACGATGTCGCGCGACTCGGGCGCCGGGGCGTAGTCGAACACCGGCCTCTCGGGCACCGTCCGTTTCGGCGTTGCCATCATCGATCCAGAGTGAAGTATCGGAGCATCACAACTGCCAGCGTAGACGGTCATATGCACTGCTCCGAGGGGCCCGGCGCGGGGCCCCTCGGAGGTGCTCAGCGGACGGTCACCGTCACCCGTGCCTCCACCGGCGCCTCACCTGGCACGCGGACCGAGAGCGTGCCCGTGTAGGTCCCCGGCTCGTCGAAGGCGCGGGCCGAGATCGCGGTGAACGCGGCGTTGATCCGCATGTCGGGGATGCTGGCCTCGCGGGTGGTCGTCAGCGTGACGTCCTCCTGCCGCCCGTCGCTCCACACGACGCCCGCCTTCAGGTCGGCGGCTGCGCGGCCGGGCGCGGTGACGGTCCAGGTCGCGCCGGACGGCTGCCCGGCGGCGACGGTCACCGGCTCGGCCAGCGCCTCCGTCCGCCAGGCCACGTCGGCCGTGGGGAAGAAGTTCGTCCCCTGGACGGTGAGCCTGCCGCCGGCCTTGGACAGGCGGGTGCGGAAGTCGGTGTAGTCGCGCTGCGCCTGCGGCGTCCAGCCGGCCTCGGCCGTGGCGATCAGCCGGGGGAAGCTGTAGTACTGCGCCTGGCCGACGCGGCGGATGAACTCGCCCCACAGCGCCGTCTCCACGCCCAGCACGCTGCTCTCCTGGATGCCGGGGATGTAGGCGCCCGGGTCCCAGTTGTAGTGCCGGTCCAGGCCGCACGCGCCGCCGCACGCCCAGGTGCCGCCCTGCGGCTGGCGAAGGTCCTGCTTCTGCGGCACGTACGTGTGCGGCGCCGGTGACAGGACGACCTTGGCGCCCCGGCCGTTGACGGCGTTCGCCACGGCCTGGCGGTTGCCGTTCCAGAACTGGACGACGGCGTTGTCCTGGGGCAGCGCGGTGCCGGCGTACTCGTTCCAGCCGGCGACGGTCTTGCCGAGCGCCGCGACCTCCTTGGTGAACGCGTCGACCATCCTGGTGTAGTCGGCGTGGCTGGTGACGTGCGCCTCGTCGCCGCCGATGTGCAGGTAGGGGCCGGGGGTCAGCGCGGCGATCTCGGTGAGCACGTGCTTGACGAACTCGTACGTGACCGGGCTGTCCGCGTCGAAGGAGGAGTAGCCGACCGCGCCCGTGCCGTTGTGCGGGACGGTGGTCTGGCCGGGCTGGAGCTGGGGCCGCGCGCCCGGGGTGTTGAGCTGCGGGATGGAGTGCAGGGCGGCGTTCGTGTGGCCGGGCATGTCGATCTCGGGGATGACCGTCATGCCGTTCTCGGCCGCGTAGCGGATGATCTCGGTGTAGTCGGCCTTGGTGTAGAAGCCGGTGATGCCGGGCTCGGTGCCCCGGTCGGTCATCGCGGTGGCGCCGCTGACCTCGGTGAGCAGGCCGTAGTCGATGCCGGACGGGTTGTCCGCCGGCTGGTCCACGGCGATGCGCCAGCCCTGGTCGTCGGTCAGGTGCAGGTGCAGCCGGTTGACCTTGAACTGGGCGGCGGCGTCGATGTAGGTCTTGACCTCGCTGACCGGGTAGAAGCTGCGGGCGACGTCGAGCATCATGCCGCGGTGCGCGAAGCGCGGATAGTCGGTGATCGTCACCGCGGGGATCGTCCAGGCCGCGGCGACGGGGGTGTCCGATTCGATCCACTGCGGCAGGAGCTGGCGCAGGGTCTGGACGCCGTTGAGCGCGCCGGCGGCCGTCGAGGCGCGCAGCGTGACCTGCCGGGGTGTGACGGTGAGCGTGTAGCCCTCGGCCTCGTGGCCCTGCGGGCCCTTGCCGTCGCCGACCTCGACGAGGATGGGCGCGGGGCCCCGGCCGTTGCGGACGACGGGCAGCCGGTAGCCGGTGGCCGGGCGCAGCGCGCGGGCCAGATACTCGGCGGGGGCCTGGGCGGCGGCGCCGGAGGCGAGCACGCGGGTGTTCCGGTGCAGCGCGAACGGCTCGCCGCCGGTCTCCTCGACGGACACCGGCTTGGGCAGCAGGCCGAGCGTGGGCGCGGGCGGAGCGGGCGGCGCGTCCCAGATCTCGAGCTCGGAGATCGAGTACCCGTAGGTCGACCAGCGTTGGCGTCCCTGCATGCGCACGTACGCGACCGGCTCCGCGGAGCGCACCTCGATGACGTCGGTCCGCGGGCAGGTGTCGCGCCGCACCGAGGCCACGTCGGTCCACGACGCGCCGTCCGCGGAGGTCTGCAGCACGAAGTCGCGGGCGCAGGCGTTGGGCCAGGTCAGCTTGACGTGGTCGACGGTGGCCGGCTGGGCGAGCTTGACCTGGACCCAGTTGTCGTCCTGGTACTTCGACGACCAGCGGGTGGCGGTGTCGCCGTCGTTGACGTGCGCGGCGGCGAAGTCGGCGCGGTCGAGCTCGACGCTGGAGGCGGAGGCGGCGCCCGCGAGGGCCAGGTTGGCTGGGGCGGCCTGGGTGGCGGCATGGGTGGCGGCCTCGGCGGGGGCCGCGAGCAGCGTGGCCGCGAGCGCGGCTGTCAGCGCCGTCGCGAGGCGACGGCGGGGACGGGTGGGGGGCATGAGGCTCCTTTCGGTAGCCCAGAGTGTGAGCCGCCTCACCCAATTACGTCAAGACTCTCAACATTAATAAGCGATCTCGCCCGCACTGGAACCCTCGGTCCGGGCATATAGGCACATATTTAGTCCGAAGATTTGCACTTAATGCGGTCGGGACCCCATCATGGCCGCATGCCCAAGCCGACCGACGCGCTGCAACGGCTCCGCCGTGCCCACGAGGACGCCGTCCTCGACGCCCTGCGCTCGTCGGGTGCGCTGAGCCGTACCGACCTGATCCGGATCACCGGCCTGTCCCGCACCACGCTGTTCACGATCATTTCGGAGATGATCGAGCGTGCCTCCGTCGTCGAGACCGAGGCCCCAGCGACGGCCCGGCGCGGGCGCGGCCGGCCCGCCTCGCTCGTCACGCTCAACCCCGGAGCGGGCCAGCTCATCGGCCTCGACCTGGCCAGAAGGCGCATCCACCTGGCCGTCGCCAATCTGTCGCACCAGATCGTCGCCACCGGCATGGCCGACGTCCCCGAGGGCGCCGACGTGCTGGAGCAGGCCGAGGCGGCGGTGCGGCTGGTCAAGCAGGTCAGCGGCGAGCGCGGCGTGCGCCTGGACGCCCTGGAGGCCATCGGCGTCGGCCTGATCGGCGGCGCCGGCGACCCCGCGCTGCCGCCCGCCCGCTACGCGCCCGTCAAGGACCGGCTGTCGCGCGAGTTCGGCGTGCGCGTCGCCGTCGACAACAACGCCAGGCTGGCCGCGCTGGCCGAGAGCACGTGGGGCGCGGCCAGGCCGGCCCGCGACATCGTGTACGCGCGCTGGTCGGTCGGGGTGGGCGGCGGCTTCCTCGTCGGCGGCCGGCTCGTGCGGGGCGCGACCGGCGCCGCCGGCGAGCTCGGCCACATCTCGCTCGACCCCGCCGGGCCGCCCTGCCACTGCGGCTCGCGGGGCTGCCTGGAGCCGCGCATCGGCGCGCAGGCGCTGCTCGACGCCTGCGCCGCCGGCGGCGTCCGGCTCGACGGCCTCGACGCGCTGGTGGCCGCCGCCCGCGACCGGGTGCCCGCCGTGTGCGAGGTGATCTCCGCCGCCGCCGCCGACCTCGGGCGGGTGCTGGCCGACGCGGTGGTCCAGCTCGACCCCGAGCGGGTCGTCGTCGGCGGCGAGCTCGCCGCGCTGGGCAGCCTCGTGCTCGGCCCGATCCGCGAGTCGATCTCCCGCCTGGCCCTGCCCCGCACCCCGAGCACCGTCGAGGTCGTCCCCGCCGACCTGGGCGCCAGGGCGTCCGCGATGGGCGCCATCGCCCTCCTCCTCCACGACGAGCCGCCCACCCCCTTCCGAACGGAGAACGAGTGACCACCCCACGCAACGTCCTGTTCCTGATGACCGACCAGCACCGGGTGGACACCCTCGGCTGCTACGGCAACCCGCTGGTCCGCACCCCGGCGCTGGACGGCCTGGCCGCGGAAGGCACCCGGTTCGACCGCTTCTACACCCCCACCGCGATCTGCACCCCCGCGCGGGCGTCGCTGTTCACCGGGCTGCACCCGTTCCGGCACGGCCTGCTGGTCAACCCGGAGCGCAACGGCGGCGCCCGCGACGAGGTGGCCGACGAGCACCCCGTCATGGCCGCGCCGCTGCGGGCCGCCGGCTACAACCTGGGGCACGTCGGCAAGTGGCACATCGGCCGCGAGCGGGGCCCGGAGTTCTACGGCATGGACGGCGAGCACCTGCCGGGCGCGCTCAACCCGTTCCACCACCCCTCCTACGAGCGGTGGCTCAAGGAGCGCGGCCACCCGCCGTTCGCCGTGGAGCAGGCGGTCTTCGGCCGCGCCGAGAACGGCTCCGGCCGCGGCCACCTCATCGCCGGCCGCCTGCGGCAGCCGCCCGAGGCGACGATCGAGGCGTACCTCACCGACCGGACGCTGGAGCTGCTGGCGGGCTACGCGCGCGACTTCCACCGCGACGGCAGGCCGTTCGTGCTCTCCTGCCACTGGTTCGGCCCGCACCTGCCGTACCTGATCCCGGACGAGTACTACGACCTGTACGATCCCGCGCTGGTGCCGCTGCCGGAGTCGATGGCCGAGACCTTCGACGGCAAGCCCGACGTGCAGCGCCGCTACTCCGAATACTGGTCGGCCGACCACTTCGACGCCGACGCCTGGCGCAAGCTGATCGCGGTCTACTGGGGCTACGTCACGATGATCGACGACCAGATCGGGCGCCTGACCGCCGCGCTGCGCGAGCACGGGCTCTGGGACGACACCGCGGTGATGTTCACCGCCGACCACGGCGAGTTCACCGGCGCGCACCGGCTCAACGACAAGGGCCCGGCGATGTACGAGGACATCTACCGCGTTCCCGGCATCGTCCGGGTGCCGGGCGCCGGGGCGCGGGTGGTGGACGAGTTCGCCACGCTGATCGACCTCAACCCGACGATCCTCGCCCTGGCCGGGCTGCCGCCGCAGGAGCCCTGCGACGGCAGCAGCCTGCTCCCGCTCGTCGAGGGCGAGCCCGATCCCCGGCCGCAGGTGGTCGCCGAGTTCCACGGCCACCACTTCCCCTACTCCCAGCGCATGATCCGGGACCGCCGCCACAAGCTGGTGTTCAACCCGGAGAGCGTGCACGAGCTGTACGACCTGGACAGCGATCCGCACGAGTTGCGCAACGTCTACACCGCGCCCGCCTACGCGGCGGTCCGGCGTGACCTGACCGTGCGGCTCTACCGCGAACTGCTGCGCCGCGGCGACCCCGCCTCCAGCTGGATGAGCTACATGGCCGACATCGGCGGGGGCCGCGCCCCCGACGTCGACGGCGTCGCCGACGAGGTGGCCTGAGTGCCGCCGTCCACCCCCCGTAACCCATTCCTGAGAAAGGACCTCCGATGAGGCTTCCTCGCAGGCTGGCGGCCTTCACGGCAGCGCTCGCCCTCGTCCTTCCCGTGGCCGCGTGCGGCTCCTCCTCCGAGGACGGCGCGCAGACCGTCAGGTTCGGCTACATCGCCGACTTCGCGGGCGCCGCCGTGCTCGCCGCCGCCGACAAGCAGGGGCTGTGGGCCAAGCACGGCCTGGAGCCCGAGCTGAAGGTGTTCACCAACGGGCCGCTGCAGATCCAGGCGCTCGGCTCGGGCGACATCGACTTCGGCTACATCGGCTCGGGCGCCACCTGGCTCCCGGCCAGCGGCAAAGCCAAGATCATCGCGCCGAACATGCTGGGCCAGGCCGACCGGCTGATCACCCACGCGGACTCCGGCGTCACCTCGGTCGCCGGGCTGAAGGGCAAGAAGATCGGCGTCCCCGAGGGCACCTCCGGCGACATGATCCTGGAGCTGGCGCTCAAGGAGGCCGGGCTGACCGGCAAGGACGTGCAGAAGGTCAACATGGACCCGAGCACGGTCGTGTCGGCCTTCAGCGCCAAGCAGATCGACGCGGCCGCCATCTGGTACCCGCTGATCGACACCATCAAGAAGAACGTGCCCGACCTGATCGAGCTGACCAAGAGCGAGGACTACTACCCCAAGCTCAGCTTCCCCAGCTCCTTCGTGGCCCGCAACGAGCTGGTGGCCGAGGACGCGGCGACCGTGACCAAGGTGCTCAAGGTGCTGCGCGAGGGCAACGACTGGGTGGCGGCCAACACGGCCGAGGCCGAGACGCTGACGGCGACGTTCCTGAAGGCCCCGGCGGAGCAGTTCAAGGGCGCCTCGGCGGTGACCAGGATCGTGCCGACGGCCGAGCTGGACAAGCTGACCGCGGACGGGTCGGTGGCCGGCTGGTACAAGGGGCTGGCGGACATCTTCGTCACGATGGGCAAGCTGCCGCAGTCGCCGGACCCGGCCACGTACTTCACGGCCGACCTCTACAAGGGTGCCGCTAATTAACCCGGGAAGTTGACAAATTTCGACCTCGACCCATCATGGTCCCATGTCGAGCCCCACTGACGCGCTCCAGCGGCTCCGCCGGGTGCACGAGGACGCCGTCCTGTCCGCGCTGCGCTCGTCGGGCGCGCTGAGCCGGGCCCAGCTCACCGAGCGCACCGGGCTGTCACGCACGACGCTGTTCACGATCATCTCCGATCTGATCGAGCGCGGGGCCGCCGTCGAGACCGAGCCGGCGCCCGGCGAGCCGCGCGGGCGCGGCCGTCCGGCGTCGCTGGTGGCGCTCAACCCCGCCGCCGGCCTGCTGCTCGGCCTCGACCTGGGCCGGGGGCGCATCCGCCTGGCGATCGCCAACGCCGCGCACCAGGTCGTCACCACGGCGGCCCGCGACCTTCCCGAGGACGCGGCGCCGCTCGCGCTGGCGGAGGCGGCGATCGGCCTGGTCCGGCAGGTGGCCGAGGAGCGCGGCGTGCGGCTGGGCGCCCTGGAGGCGGTCGGGCTCGGCCTGGTGGGCGTCGTCGACGGCGATCCCGGTCCCGCGGGTCACCAGCCGCTGGCGCGCCGCATCGCCGACGAGTTCGGCGTGCGGGTGGCGGTCGACAACAACGCCAGGCTAGCGGCGCTGGCGGAGGCCACCTGGGGCGCGGCCAGGTCCGCGCGCGACGTCGTCTACGTGCGCTGGTCCGTGGGCGTGGGCGGCGGCTTCGTCGCGGGCGGCAGGCTGCTGCGCGGCGCCCACGGCGCGAGCGGCGAGCTCGGCCACGTCTCGCTCGACCCGTCGGGGCCGCCCTGTCACTGCGGCGGGCGCGGCTGCCTGGAGGGCAGGATCGGCGGCCAGGCGCTGCTCGACGCGTGCGCGGCGCGCGGTGTCCCGCTCGACGGCCTCGACGCGCTGGTCGCCGCCGCCCAGGACCGGGCCACGGTGGCGTGCGAGGTCGTCTCGTCGGCGGCCCGCGACCTGGGCCGCGTGCTGGCCGACACCGTGACGCAGCTCGACCCGGCGCTGGTCGTCGTGGGCGGCGAGCTGGCCGGGCTGGGCAGCCTGGTGCTCGACCCGATCCGCGAGGCGATCGGCCACCTGGCCCTGCCCAGGTCGCCGCGCGAGATCCGGGTGACGCAGGCCGACCTCGGCGTGAACGCCTCGGCCATGGGCGCGATCGCGCTCCTGCTGCACGAGGAGCCGTCGATCCCGGCCCACCTCAGGCCCGCCTGACCCACCTTTTTTGTACGGGCTACGGATCAAAACCCGAGCCTGCGGCTGACCGTACCCGTGTCCAACCTGCGGCGGAGCGGAACAATCATCGGCTATTTTTGCCTACCTATTGACGAAAATATCCGGACATCAGCACACTGTCGGGCATGGAGGCACCCCAGCCATGACCGCACTGAGCGTCACCCAGAGACCCGGCGACCCGCCCGCTCCTCCCCGCCGCCGCCGCGCCAAGCGGCCCGCCCGCGGGATCATCCTGAACGTGGTCGCCGTCGCGGCCGGACTCGCCGCCTGGACCGGCCTGTCGGCCTCCGGCATCCAGGGCCTCACCGGCCCCGTCGACGTCGCCGTGCGTGGCGCCGAGCTGATCGCCGACGGCACGCTCACCGCCGACCTGCTCGCCAGCCTGCGCCGCGTCTTCACCGGCTTCGCGCTCGGCACCGCGCTGGCCGTCCCGGTCGGCTTCCTGATGGGCTGGTACGCGACCGCCCGCGCCCTCATCGAGCCCTACGTGCAGTTCTTCCGCACGATCCCGCCGCTGGCCATCATCCCGCTGGCCATCCTGCTCATGGGCATCGGCGAGACGCCGAAGGTCTTCGTCATCTTCCTGGCCGCGTTCCTGTCGAGCGTCGTGGCGACGTTCCAGGGCGTCATGGACGTCGACAAGACGCTCATCAACGCCGCCCGCGTGCTCGGCGCCTCCGACCGGGTCATCTTCCTCAAGGTCGTGGTGCCCGCCTCCACGCCGTTCATCATCGTCGGCATGCGCGTCGGCCTCGGCGCCGCCTGGGGCACGCTGGTGGCCGCCGAGCTCATCGCCGCCCAGGAGGGCCTCGGCTACCGCATGCAGCAGGCCCAGCTCTACTACGACCTGCCCACCATCTTCGTCGGGCTGATCAGCATCGGCGTGCTCGGCCTGCTGATGGACCGGCTGCTCCAGCTCGCCGAACGCCGCCTCACCGGATGGCAGGAACGCCGATGACCACCAAGATCTCCTTCCGCGGCGTGTCGAAGACGTTCGCGCTCAAGGACACCGACTTCCTCGCTCTCGACCGCGTCGACCTGGACATCGCCGACCAGGAGTTCGTCACCGTCGTCGGCCCGTCGGGCTGCGGCAAGAGCACGCTGATGAGCATGGCCGCCGGCCTCGTCGAGCCCGGCGACGGCGAGATCCTGCTCGACGGCGCCCCGGTCGCCGGCCCCGGCCCCGACCGCGGCGTCATCTTCCAGCAGTACGCGCTCTTCCCCTGGCTCACCGTGCGCAAGAACGTCGAGTTCGGGCTCGACCTGGCCCCCATCCCCGCCGAGGAGCGCCGCGAACGCGCCCAGCGGGCCATCGACCTGGTCGGCCTCACCGACTTCGCCGACGCGCTGCCCAAGACGCTGTCCGGCGGCATGAAGCAGCGCTGCGCCATCGCCCGCGCCTACGCGGTCAACCCGAAGGTGCTGCTCATGGACGAGCCGTTCGGCGCCCTCGACGCGCTCACCCGCGTCCAGCTCCAGGACCAGCTCCTGGACACGTGGAGCCAGGAGCGCCGCACGGTCATGTTCATCACCCACGACGTGGACGAGGCCGTCTACCTGGCCAACCGCGTCGTCGTCATGGCCGCCAGGCCCGGCCGCGTCTACCGGGTCATCGACGTGGACCTGCCCTACCCGCGCACCGAGGAGATGCGGCTGTCGCCGGAGTTCGCGCGCATCCGCAACGAGGTGTGGCACTCGGTCTACCACCAGGCCCCGGCGGCGTAGCCCGCGATCGCCAGTCCCGCGCGGCTCAGTCGAGCGTGAAGTAGTCGGGCCCGGCGTAGCGGCCGGTGGTCAGCTTCTCGCGCTGCATCAGCAGGTCGTTGAGCAGCGAGGAGGCGCCCAGGCGGAACCAGTCGGGCGAGAGCCAGTCGGCGCCGGCGGTCTCGTTGACCAGGACGAGGTTCTTGATGGCGTCCTTGGTGGTGCGGATGCCGCCGGCGGGCTTGACGCCGACCTGCCGTCCGGTGCGGTCGCGGAAGTCGCGCACGGCCTCCAGCATGATCAGCGTCACGGGCAGGGTGGCGGCCGGGGCGACCTTGCCGGTGGAGGTCTTGATGAAGTCGGCCCCGGCCAGCATCGCCAGCCAGGACGCGCGGCGTACGTTGTCGTAGGTCGCCAGCTCGCCCGTCTCCAGGATGACCTTGAGGTGGGCGGCGCCGCAGGCGGCCTTGACGGCGACGATCTCCTCGTAGACCTTGACGTAGTCGCCGGACAGGAACGCGCCGCGGTCGATGACCATGTCGATCTCGTCGGCGCCTGCGGCGACGGCGAGTGCGGTGTCGCTGACCTTGACCTCCAGCGAGGAGCGCCCGCTGGGGAACGCCGTCGCCACGGAGGCGATCTTGACGCCGGAGCCGGCCAGCGCGGAGGCGGCCACCGCGACCAGGTCGGGGTAGACGCACACGGCGGCCACGCGGGGGGCGTCGCCGCCGGGGTGCACGGCCTTGGTGCACATGGCCCGGACCTTGCCGGGGGTGTCGGCGCCTTCGAGCGTGGTGAGGTCGACCATGGAGATGGCCAGGTCGATGGCCTGGGCCTTGGCCGTCGTCTTGATGGACCGGGTGCCGAGCATCGCCGCCCGCTGGTCGGCGCCGACCCGGTCGACGCCGGGCAGTCCGTGCAGGAAGGCCCGCAGGGTGGCGTCGGAGGCGGCGACGTCGGTGAGCGAAGTAGTCACAGTTGACACCTCCACAGCATCGCCGACCAGGTGCCTTACTTCCAAACCAGGGCCATACCTAGGCGTCCCGGGAGCCCCGGTGAGGCAGGAGATAAGGCATCCAGCCGATGTGGGACGGGGGGCCTTAGCGCGAATCTTGAGTATGTCAGGAAAGAGAACGACATCTCATAGGAGATCACCGTGAACGCGGAAATCGAGTTCCAGCTCATGAAGAGTCACGCCAACGAGCTTCGCGAGGCGGCGGCCAGGCACCGCCGAGTACGCGAGGCGCTTCAGGTCAACAAGTCCGAGCGCCGCTCGGTCTTCGGCAAGCGCCGCTCCTCATGACCGCCCCACGAGTGCCCGGCCGCAACCTCCCTCGCGGCCGGGCCTCACAGCCTCCATGAACGGGTTTCACGCCCCCATAAAAGCGTCGAAAGCAACAGATAAGGCATGACATGCTGGATGACATGCTGGGACGTTCGGTCAGCCCCGTCTTCGTCGGGCGCGAGGAGGAGCTGGCGGAGCTCCGCGAGGCGCTGGACGAGGCCCGCAAGGGAAACGCCACGGCGGTGCTCCTCGGCGGCGAGGCCGGTGTCGGAAAATCCCGGCTTCTCCAGCGCTTCTCCGAACAGATCGCGGCCGACGGCGCCCGGGTGCTGTTCGGCGGCTGCGTGGAGCTGTCCACCGAGGGCCTGGCCTACGCGCCCTTCACCGCCGCCCTCCGCCAGCTCGTCAGGGAACAGGGCGCCGACCGGATCGCCGCGCTGCTGCCCGACGGGGCGGCCCGCGACCTGGCCCGCCTGCTGCCCGAGTTCGGGGAGCCCAGCGCCGACGGCGAGACCGGAACCGGCCGCGCGCGGCTCTTCGAGCAGTTCCTCACCCTCCTCGAACGCCTGGCCGACAGCCACCCCACCGTGCTCATCATCGAGGACGTGCACTGGGCCGACCGCTCCAGCCGCGACCTGATCGCCTTCCTCAGCCGCAACCTGCGCATCCCGCAGGTGCTCATGGTCATGACCTACCGCTCGGACGACCTGCACCGGCAGCACCCGCTGCGCCCGGTGCTCGCCGAGCTGGGCCGGGTCAGCGGCGTGCTGCGGCTGGACCTGCCCCGGCTCTCCCGCGACGAGGTCGCGCAGCAGATGACCGGCATCCTCGGCAGCGCCCCGCACTACACCAGCGTGGAGAAGGTCTACGAGCGCAGCGAGGGCATCCCGCTGTTCGTCGAGGCGATGCTCGAGAGCGGCACCGACTGCACGTTCCCCGACTCGATGCAGGATCTCATCCTCGGCGCCGTCGAGCGCCTGCCGGAGGAGACGCAGCGGGTGCTGCGCGTGGCCGCCGCCGGCGGCATCCGCGTCGGCCACGCCCTGCTCGCCGCCGTCAGCAACCTCTCCGACCTGGAGCTGGAGGCCGCGCTCCGGCCCGCCATCGCCGGCAACGTGCTGCAGATCGCCGACAACCGGGCGTACGTGTTCCGCCACGCCCTGATCCGCGAGGCCGTGCACGAGGAGCTGCTGCCCGGCGAGCACCAGCGCCTGCACGCCCGCTACGCCGAGGAGATCTCCAAGGACCGCAAGCTCGTCCCGCCCGGCCGGGCCGCCGTCGAGCTGGCCCACCACTGGTACGGGGCACGCGCGGACGTCGAGGCGCTGGTCTCCGCGTGGGAGGCGGCCAAGAAGTCGTTCATGGCGTTCGCGTACACCGAGGCGGTGCCGCTGCTCGAACGCGTGCTCATGCTCTGGGACCGGGTGCCCGACGCCGCCGAGCGGATCGGCGCCGACCACATCGCCGTGCTGGAGAAGGCGGCCAAGGCCGCGCAGGCGGGCGGCGAGGTGGACCGGTCGGTCAAGTTCACCAAGGCGGCCCTGGCGGAGCTGGACGAGACGCGCGAGCCCGGCCGGGTCGCCAGCCTGATCGTGCACTGGGCGAACCTGAAGATCTCCAAGGGCAAGACCGGCGTCGTGGAGGACCTGCGGCGGGCGCTGAAGCTGGTGCCGGAGCCGGGCCGGGCCAGGGCCGAGGTGCTGATGCCGATGAGCCGGCACCTGATGCTGCGCGGCGAGGCCGCCGAGGGCGCCATGTACATCGACGAGGGCCTGCGCCTGGCCCGCGAGCTCGGTGACCGGTGCCTGGAAGCGGACCTGCTGATGAACCTGGCGCTGGGCCACTCCCTGTCGGGCGACGTCGAGGCGACGATCTCCACCAACCTGCGCGCGCTGGAGCTCGGCCGGGAGCAGAACTCGGGCCGGGTGATGATCCGGGCGATCGGCAACAACATCGACGCCCTGCTCGACAGCGGCCGGGCCGACGAGGCGCTGAAGCTGTGCGAGGAGGGCTGGCAGGTCGCCAAGCGCTACGGCAGGCTGCGGGCCAGCGGGCTGTTCATCCTCAACAACTGGGCCGAGGCGCTGGAGGCGGTCGGCCGCTGGGACGAGGCGCTCGACACCGTGGAGCGGGCGCTCAGCTTCAGCCCCGCGCTGCGCACCCGCCACCACCTGCTGCGCGTGCGCGCCGACATCGCGCTCGGCCGGGGCGAGGTGGAGCCGCTGGAGGCCATTCTGTCGGAGATCGGCGTGCTCAAGGAGCGGCCTGAGGACTTCGTCCAGGACATCACCAACAGCACCCGGCTGCACATCGGCTGGCACATGCTCAGGAACGAGCACAGCGCGGCGCTGGAGGTGGCCGAGGGCATCCTGGCCCGTCCGGCGCAGTCGAGCAAGGCGATGCTGGGCTGGCGGCTGCTGGCCCTGCTGCGCACGGTCTGCGACGCGGCCGAGGTCACCGAGCCCGCCCGCGCCCGTGCCGTACGGGAGCACGCCGCCGAGGTGGCCGCGCACCTGTCGGTCGCGGGGCCGGTCGCGAAGGCGTACAAGCTCACCTATTCCGGTGACTTCGACGCCTCGGCCGCCGCGTGGGAACGCCTCGGGCGCCCGTACAGCCAGGCCAAGGCGCTGACGCGGGCGGCCAAGGCGGCGGCGCTGTCCGGCGACCGCGACGGCGCCGCCACCCGGCTGGCGGTGGCGCTCCCGCTGGCGGAGGGGCTGCGCGCGACCCCGCTCATCGAGGAGATCGCGGCGCTGTCCCGCCGGGTCGGCGGCGTCCAGCGGGCCCAGGAGCCGTCCGAGCTGCTCACGCCGCGCGAGCTGGAGGTGCTGCGCCTCGTGGCGCTCGGCCGGACCAACCGGGACATCGCGGCGGAGCTGTTCATCTCCGCCAAGACGGTCTCCGTGCACGTCTCGAACATCCTGGGCAAGCTCGGCGTCACCACCCGGGGGGAGGCGGCCGCCGCCGCCCACCGGCTGTCGCTGCTGACTCCCTAGACGAACGCGTCGGCCAGCAGGACGACGCCGAACACGGCGAACGCCGCCGCCGCGCCGTAGCGGATGGCCTTCTCCGGCAGGTGCCTGCCCAGCATCCGCCCGACCACGATGGCCAGGGCGTCGGCCGCGACCATGCCGACCGTGGAGCCGATCCAGGTGCCCAGCCAGCCGTGCTGCGTGGCCAGCGTGATCGTGGCCAGCATGGTCTTGTCGCCCAGCTCGGCCATGAAGAACGCGACGGTCACCGCGATCAGCGCGTTGCGGGTGGTGGTCTGGGCCTTGCGCGACTCCTCGTCGGTCAGCTCGTCGCCGCGCAGCGTCCACACGGCGAAGCCGAGGAAGGCGATCCCGGCCACGACGGCGATCGCCGTGGTGGGCAGCGCGTCGCCGATCAGGCCGCCCACGGCCACGCTGACCAGGTGCACCGCCGTGGTGGCGATGGTGATGCCGGCCAGCACGGGCCAGGCTTTGAAACGGGTGGCGAACGTCATCGCCATGAGCTGGCTCTTGTCGCCCAGCTCGGCGATGAAGATCGCGACCAGGCTGATCCAGAACGCTTCCAACGGTCCTCTTCCGCGCGACCGGACCGCGAGCGTGCGCCGGGGGAAGTTTTCGGGCACGGCTTCGGCCCGGCAGCGTCTTCGTACGCGACTGCCAGGCCGAAGGTCTCGTCCGCCCGTGAAGGCCCGCGTGACCGGGCGCGGCAGGCCGCGCCAGTGTGTCGATCACGCGATTGGGACTACTCCCCCTCGGTGTTTCCGAACCACCATAACAGCCCCGCCGTACGGGCTATTCCCGGGGGCTCAGAGCGCGCAGCCGACCATCACCGGCTCGTTGACGAGCGTCACCCCGAACTTCTCGCGCACCCCGTCACGCACCTCCCTGGCCAGGGCCAGCAGGTCGGCGGTGGTGCCGAGACCGTCGGGGTTGGTCAGCGCGAGCGTGTGCTTGGTCGAGATGCGCACCGGGCCGCGCCCGTAGCCCTTGGGGTAGCCGGCCTGCTCGATCAGCCAGGCGGCCGGCACCTTGACCGTGTCGCCGTCGTGCGGCCAGCTCGGGTGGCCGGGCGCGCGCGCCGCCAGCTCCTCGGCCTCGGCCGCCGTCAGGATCGGGTTGGTGAAGAACGACCCGGCGCTGCGGGTGTCGGGGTCGTCCGGGTCGAGCACCATGCCCTTGCCGCGCCGCAGCGCCAGCACGGCCTCACGGGCGTGCGCCAGCGGCACCCGCTCGCCGAGCGCGACGCCGAGCCGTCCGGCCAGCTCCTTGTACGCCACCGCGCCCGACCTGTCGGAGAGGTCCAGCGCGTACGTCACGGCGAGCACCACGTGCCGCGACAGATCCCGCTTGAAGGCGCTGTCACGGTAGGAGAACCCGCACTGCCGCGCCTCGATGTCGACGACCTGCCGGGTCAGCCGGTCGTAGGCGCGCACGCACCGGACCGTCTGGGCGACCTCCTGGCCGTAGGCGCCGACGTTCTGGATCGGGGTGGAGCCCACCAGGCCGGGGATGCCCGACATGCACTCGATGCCCGACCAGCCCTCCGCGACCGCCCGCGCCACCAGCGGGTCCCAGTCCTCGCCGGCCTCGGCGGTGACCAGGACCTGCTCGCCGTCACGCGACACCGTCACGCCCCGGGACGCCACCCGCACGACCAGCCCGTCGAACCCGGCGTCGGACACCACCAGGTTGCTGCCGCCGCCCAGCACCAGCGTCGGCCTGCCCTGCCGGTCGGCCTCCGCGACCAGGGAGACGAGCTGCTCTGCCGTGGCGGCCTCGACGAACTCGCCGGCGGGACCGCCCAGACCCAGCGTGGTGTAAGGCGCGAGCATCTCCATGAGCCACAAGCTTATGAGCGTTCCCGGGTGCCCGCCCCCCGGGTGTGCCGGGTCGGGGGGTTGGGGGGTTCGCGTCAGCCGGCGGGCAGGTCGTGCTCGTGGCGCTGCCGTACCGGCAGGTGCTGGTCGGGGACGACCAGCTCGCCGCGCAGCGCCAGCGACAACTCCAGGTCGCCGTGGCGGCCGTCCTGGGCGTCCTCGGGGAAGACGCCCACGGCGGCGGCCCGCCGTACGGCCATCAGGCCGCCGCCGAGCGCCCGCACCTTGCCGGGCGACGCCTGCCGCCAGCCGGGCGGCGCCTGGTGCGGCCGGGGCCTATCGGACGTGACCTCGACCACCGGGGCCCGCCCCTCAGGCAGCGGCTCCCAACCCTGCCGGCCCGCCGCCACCGCGCCGTCCTTGACGGCGGCCACCAGCGGCGCGAGGGCGTCGCCTTCGAGGACGAGGGAGGTGTCCATGAGGACGTGCACCTCGGCGGTGTCCAGGTGGAGCAGCTTGGCCCGGCACGCGCCCCACGTCGCCGTGCCGTCGCGCCACTGCGAGGTCTCGGCCACGTGCCAGACCTTGACCCGCTCCGGGTCCCGCTCGGCCAGCTCGTCGAGCACGTCCCCGGCGCCGGCGACGTTGCCCAGGTCGATGGCCAGGACGGCGGCGCCGGTGTGGTCCAGGACCGACTGCACGCAGGCCCGCACGTCGTCGGGCCGGCCGTCCACGACCAGGCCCACCGAGGCGGTCACGTCCTTGGTCTCCATGCGCAGCCGTTCGGCGTTGACGCCCAGGTCGTCCATGCGGTTGGTGGCCAGGGCGCCGTCCCAGGTCCGCTGGGCGTGCAGCATGCTGTCGTCGGGCGCGCCGTGCTGCCCGGGGTCGCCGGAGAAGCCGAGCTCGGCGGCCGGGTTCTGGCGCGCGCCCCGGGGCCTGGCCCCGGCGGTGCCGACGCCGGTGGCGGGCCCCTTCCGCGCCGTGCCCGCACTCCCCGCACCGCCCTGGTCGCCCGCGCCGCCTGTCGTGTCGCGGCCGGTGCCGACGGTGCCGGCCACCTCCTCCAGCCGGGGCGGCCTGAGGTGGCCGGGCGGCCGGTCGTCGGTCACGGCGGAGACGGGGATGGACTGCACGGTGGGCCAGACGTTCGCGGTCATGGGCTCACGCGTACCCGAGAGCCGCCCGGCCAGTCATCACGGGCGCGTCAGGCGAGCTGGACGACCGCCCGGGCCTTCGACAGCACGCGGGCGTCGCCGGAGCGGGCCGTGAGGCCGACCACCACCCGCTTGTCGGGCAGCTTCTCCTCCACGACCCCGCTGACCGTGATCGTGGCGCCCTGGTCGTCGTCGGGCACGACCACCATCGAGGAGAACCGGACCCCGTAGTCGACCACCGCGCCGGGATCGCCCACCCAGTCGGTGACAAACCGCCCGGCCTGCGCCATCGTGTACATGCCGTGCGCGATCACGTCGGGCAGGCCGACCATCTTGGCGAACCGCTCGTTCCAGTGGATCTGGTTGAAGTCGCCGGACGCGCCCGCGTACATCACCAGGTTGAGCCTGCGCACGCCGTAGTCCACGGCCGGAATCTCCTGGCCGACCTCGACCTCGTCGTACTGCACCGTCGCCGTCATGTCAGGCCGCCCCTCCGCGCTCGACGATCGTGTTGTACGTGGTGCAGACCGGCTCGCCCTCGACCGTGGTGACGTCGCTCCTGACGGTCAGCAGCTCGTTGCGCCCGGCGCTGCGGATGTCGGTGATCGTCGCGGTGACCACGAGCCGGTCGCCGGCGTAGACGGGGCGGACGTACTCGAAGCGCTGCTCGCCGTGGACGACCATGGCGAAGTTCAGGCCGAGGTCGGGGTCGGCCAGCGCCTCGCCGCCGCTCTGCAGGCTGAACACGATGGGGAACGTGGGCGGCGCGATCACGTCGGGATGCCCGGCGGCCCGCGCCGCCTCCCTGTCGCGGTAGACAGGGTTGTTGTCGCCGATCGCCGCCGCGAACTCTCTGATCTTGACCCGGCTGACCTCGTACGGGGGGCCCGCAGGGTAGCTGCGTCCCACGAAGTCACGGTTCAACGCCATCAGCGCTCCCTCGCATGTGTCACCGAGCGTCGTTGAGCCAGACGGTAACAGAACAAGGTTCGGCTGTCGCCGGGATGACCGGCATTTTGCCCATGAAACCCGCCGGACACGACGAACCGGCGCCCTGTCAGCAGGACGCCGGTTGTGCGTAATGGGGAGGCAGGAATGCTGCCCGGCGAGAACTAGCGGGTCTCGCGGTGCGCGCGGTGGCAGCGGCAGTTGGGGCAGTACTTCTTCAGCTCAAGCCGATCCGGGTCGTTGCGCCGGTTCTTCCGCGTGATGTAGTTGCGGTGCTTGCACTCCTGGCAGGCCAGCGTGATCTTCGGCCTAACGTCGGTGGCAGCCACTTGGGAGTGCCTTTCTACGTTCGGGACATGGACACGCCCGTCCCAGGTCAGGTGACCTGGGGAAGGGCAGTAGCGGAGGCCGGACTTGAACCGGCGACACAACGATTATGAGCCGTTTGCTCTGCCTGACTGAGCTACTCCGCCTTGAGCCGGTAACGACCCGGCCCCGTAGAGGATACCCGACACCGGGAGCACATTCGTAACTCGCCTGGTCGAGCGGGTGACCCCAGTATGCCTCAGAATCACCGGTGAACCTAAATGAATAAAGCCTCACCTTGCGGTGAGGCCCGTCACAGCTGGAGCCCCCAAACGGAATCGAACCGTTGACCTTCTCCTTACCATGGAGACGCTCTGCCGACTGAGCTATAGGGGCCTGTCCGGCGCTGCGGACAGGTGTAACCATACACGGCGCTCAGCGATGATGCGAACTCGTCCGCCCTTCCACCGCCTCGGCCGGGACCCGGGCCGCGGGCAGCCGGACGACCTCGCACAGATCGGCCAGATCGACGTGGCGCGCGACCTCCGCGACCGACAGGCAGTCGGCCACCAGCCACCCGTTGCGACGCACCCGGAGCACCTGCCGCCCCGCGCGCAGGGCGAGCACGATCTCGAACCCGTCGCCACCTACCCATCGCCTGTCCATAGCGGCACACAGTAGCCTCCGGGTCTCTCAATTTCCGGTACGTGACCCGCGTTACACGCCATACCGGATCAGTACCGGTAGTACCCGAGGAAGCCCTTCACCCGGGAGACGGGGTCGACCCGCACGACGGCGCCGGTCTCCGGGGCGTTCATCATCCGGCCCCCGCCCAGGTAGACGCCGACATGGCGGGTCTGCTTGACGCTCCTGCCGAAGAACACCAGATCGCCGGGCCGCGGCCGGGCGACCCGGCGCATGCGGCGGATGTGGTCGTCGGTGTTGCCCGGCCCGAGCACGTCCTCGCCGTGAGCCAGCGCGTACACCCAGCGGGTCAGCCCCGAGCAGTCCAGCCCGCGCGTCCTGGCCGCCGGGCAGGGCTTGATCTTGCCCTCGTAGCCCAGGCAGGTGCCCTTGGACGGCCCCGGCTCCTCGGCGTGGCCGCCGCCCCACGAGTAGACGATCCCGCGCTTCTCGACCGCGTACGCGATCTCCACGATGCGCGGCAGCACGTACCGCCTGATCGGGACCGAGGCCGTGGCGACCAGCAGGACGAGCACGACGGCGAGGGCGAGCCGGCGCCTGCCCGACAGCCTCACCCCGGCCTACCTCGCCCGCAGTTCCAGCTCCGCCGAGCCGACCGTGAACCTGATGCCGACGACGCCCTTCGACTTCGACGGCTTGGTGGCGAAGGTGAACGTCCGCTTCTGACCGCGCGCGATCTCGGGGATGGCGCAGCGGATCGCCGTGCCGCTGAACGTGCAGCCCGAGGTCGCCTTGACCACCCGCATGCCGCCGAAGGTCCGGCCGGACACCTTGACGTTCGTGACCGGGTGGGGGCCGGTGTTGGCCACGGTCAGCGTGAAGCTCATGCGGCTGCGCGCCTTGCCCGACACCGTGACCTCGGCGGGCGGGTTGGCCAGCGCCTTGAGGTCGGCCTCGGTGCCGTTGAAGGCGTTCTGCCCGCCGGCCAGCGTGCCCTTCTCGGCCGACTGCCAGAACGTGTGCTTCTCCCAGCCCTTGGGCAGCTCGCCCGGATCGGCTCCCCAGCGGGCGATCCAGAGCGGGTGCGCCTTGAAGGAGGCGCTGTCGCCGGTGCACGTGCGCCACCAGCTCGTGGTGGTGTAAATGATCGCGTTGCGCCCGGTTCGCTGGCGGTATTTCTTTGTGAAGTCCTTGATCCAGGCGACCATGTCTTTCGCGGTCAATCCATAGCAGCTGTTCTTGCCGTTGCGCTCTTTGTATGGATTGTCCTCAAGATCGAGCACCCCGGGCAGCGTCATCCCGTCACCGGTCCACGCCCCGCCGTTCTGCACGAAGTAGTCGGCCTGCGCGGCCCCGCCCGACTCGTGCGGCTGGGCGAAGTGGTAGGCCCCGCGCACCAGCCCGGCCGCCGCCGCGCCGTCGTACTGCGAGGTGAAGTGCGTGCTCCGGAAGTCGACGCCCTCGGTGGCGAGCACGAAGGCGAACTTCCCGCCTCCCGAGGCCACCGCCGGCCAGTCGACCTCCGCCGTCCAGTTGCTGACATCGACCCCGGGCACCCCGGAGGCCGCCTGGGCGGGACCGGCCATGCCGACCACCGCGGCCACCGCGACCAATAACAGACGTTTCACCCGCGAGATCATCCCGGAGCCCGGCATAATCCCGCAACCCGCAATATCCGCATAACCGGACGCAGCTATCCGTCATTAGAAATTTCTCTGTACGTCCGTCGAAACCCCACTTCAGAGCCTCGAAACCGGCCCGACTCCGCCACGTCTCCTACGTAGCGTTTTCGCAGGTCAGAGCCGTATGTGAACGTCCTGTTCGCGTTTGCCAAAGCCCTCCCCCGCGCCCACACTGGACCCCCAACCTCAACCAAGCCCCCGACCTGGGGTTTCTTCGCCATGCCCGGAGGAGAACCGACCATGATCCACGCCCGGGGACTGACCCGTGTCTTCACGATGAAAAAGGAGACCGTCGAGGCGGTGCGCGGCATCGACCTCGACGTCGAGCCCGGCCGGCTCGTCGCCTTCCTCGGCCCCAACGGCGCGGGGAAGCCCAATAGAGGTCTGGGGCGCTTGCGGTTCGGTAACGATTGGCGCGGCGGTTGGTGCACGTCTCACCTGCGAGGTTAGGCGATTCGCTGGGCGGTGGCGAGGGGCGGACGAATCGTTGCGGTGGTGCTGACTGCATGGGGCAAGATCTCAAAAGGGGGGCATTACGCTGGTCTGCTAATTCGGGGAGGGGCCGCGCCCATCCCCCCGCACTTTCCTCCCCGGCCCCCCTTTTGCGATCTTGGAGGGGTCCCCATGCAGTTGGCTCCGAAACGATTCGGTAGCCCCGCCGTGGCCCGCGACCCTTCGCCGGTCCCGGTCTACGGAGAGAACAGCGGGCCAACGGCACGCAGTGTGGCGACCGGCCCGTGGGGGTTCCCAAGAGGGTCTTTAGTGCTCTTGTCCTAGGCGTGCCTTCTCTCCCGGTACGCGAAACGCCCAGACCCTAAGCATGGTCTGGGCGTTTCGCCGTGTGTGGCCTGCTCGGCAGGGCGTCAATGGACTGCCACGCCGGGGTAGCCAGCGATCAAGGATGCGGAACTGAAGTCACCTTCGGCCACGCCTGCAAGAAAGGCATCCCATTCGGGGATGGTGAAGAACTGAGGCTCGCGGTCGCGGTTCTTGGTGTCACGAACGGCCACCACGAACTCCTCGTCAGCTTTGTTAGGGACACCGGCGTCACGACCACGCAGGACGGCGACCTCAACACAGCTTGCGCCGTTGCCACTAAACCGGCTCGTCCGCCACTGGGCCTTAGAAAGGTCGGACTGCACCCTAGCTCCTCTCAATCGTGATCTTCGCCTAGGGATGTCAGTAGCGTCACCGTGTCGGAAGGGCTGAGCGCTACGGCGCGAAGATGCTCAAAAACCATGTTATGCCTGATTAGCTCGGCTTCCTCTTCTAGGAAGAGGTCGCCGCCCATGCTGTCGATGTAGACGATGTCGGGAGCGATCATCCCGAAGCGCAAGATGATGAAGCTGCCGGGCATGCCCGGGTGGGCACCGGCCTTGAATGGGATCACTTGGATCGTGATGTGCGGGTTGCGAGCCTGCGTGGCTAGGTGGCGAAGCTGATCACGCATCACGGCGGTCCCGCCGACGCGACGATGCAAGGCTGCTTCGTCGATGACCGCCCATAGCTGCGGGGCGTCTGGAGTGCCCAAGAGTTCCTGGCGCTTGAGCCTGGCGTCAACGCGGCGCTGGATGTCATCGTCGGTCGCGGCGGGCAGGACTCCCGCGATGACCTGACGGGCGTAGTCCGGAGTCTGGAGCAGGCCCGGGATGAAGGTGGCCTCAAAGTTGAGGATCTCGCGAGCCTCCGCTTCGAAGTTGATGTACGCGGTGTACTGCTCGGGCAATCCGGAGTCGGCAGTGTTCAGCCAACCCCTCTTTCCGGCGTCCCGCTGGAGGAGGGTCAAGGCGTCCCGGCTGGGACCCGTGACACCGTAAGTGTCCAGGAGCGCATTAAGCGTTCTGAGCTGCGGTTTGGTGCGGCCAGTCTCGATGCGGTAGAGGGTGGCGACGTTCACCCCGGTCTGATTGGTGACGTCTTCTTGTGAGAGCCCGGCAGCGTCTCGGAGGCGACGAAGCTCAGCCGCCAACCGGCGCATGCGGACAGTAGGCGGCTGTCGTCTCGTCGGCACCAGGACATCATCTCGCACCTCGGGGTCATCGTGCATCTTGGTTGCCCTCCCGATATTTGCAAGGTATGCATTTTCAGGGCTTGCAGGTGCATGGCAGTTAGGTGCACACTGGGCCTTGCGCTAAGCCTCTCAGTTGGGCGCAAGCAATGGCGTTGGAAGTGCAGTTTTCCTGGGCAAGAGTGGCAGCTCGGGGCGCTGCGCCTCGTGCCTGGCGTCCGTGTGAGGCCATATCCGCTGAGACCCACTGCGGATAACAAATGCACAGTCGGCATTCGTCAGGACATGTCGAACCCACCCGACCCCCGCAAGGTAGGTGACCATGCGAGCCGTTGCGTCCGAGCGTCCGTACGCAGGGATCAAGGTGTGGGTGATCAGGGAGCTGGACGACTGCTCTCTGCTTCCCGCGCTGGCCCGTCGTGAGCTTCGAGCGTGGATGGGTGAGCATCCGGCGCTGGAAGACCTTGAACTGATCGCTTCCGAGCTGGTGACCAACGCCCTGGTGCATGGGTGTGCTCCGTGGGTGCGGATGAGTCTCGTCCCGATCGTGGAGGACGGGCGGCGGTACTGGCGGCTGGCCGTCGTGGACCCGGGAGTGTCGGGCGCTGTGCCGTCGCCGCGCATCCCCGGCCCCGATGAAACGTGCGGGCGGGGTCTGTGGGTGGTGGATGACCTGACGGGCGGACGCTGGGGGACGGATGTCACGCAGGTGGGCGAGCGCGTGGTGTGGGCGAACCTCACGGCTGGGGGGCGGTCGTGATGGGGCGTCCGGTGGTGGAGGAGATGAGCCCTGCGGGGCGGCTGGCGTGGGAGCTGGCCGGTCATCTGGCGCGGCGTGGGGTCGGGTCGCGGGTCTCGGAGTGCGAGGGGATCGCGCTGGTGGGGATCGCGGCGGTGGGCCTGAACGTGTGGTGTGAGTGGAGCGGGCAGGGGTGGCGCTTCCGATGGTCGCTGGATGCTCCCACGAAGCCGGGGTGGTGGCGGTACACCTCCTGCCCGGCTTCGTCGGTGGAGACGGCGGCGCGGCGGGTCTCGGACCTGTGCCGGGAGCGCTACCGGTCGATGCATCCGGAGGACGGCGGGGATCGGGAAGGGAGGGCGCGGTGAGCGGGGCGGGCAAGAGCAGGCGGGAGGAGATCGCGGTGTGTCTGGCGAGCTTCCCGGACGGGGCGACGGTGGATGAGGTGGCGGCGTGCTTCGGGCACGTCAACACTCGGGAGCACTTCCGGCGGCAGTTGCGGTTGCTGGTCGCGGCGGGGGTGGCGGTCAAGGTCGTGACGACGCAGCGCAAGGCGTTCGCGGGCGACTACGCGCGGGGGCCGCTTCGGCGGGTGAAGTTCCGGCTTGTCGATCCGACACCAGGCAACGCACCGGGAGCCGATGAGGGGCAGATGGGCGAGGGGGACGGTCATGGATGACGGGCAGGCGCGGCGGCTGGCTGAGCTGCGGGCCGCTTATCCCCAGTGGGAGATCACCACGGAGCTGGTGTGGGGTGCTGCGGCGTGGCGGCGTCGCTGGCTGGATACAGAGGGACTAGGAAGCGGGCTGGTCAACGTGCTGCTGGCGTGGGACGTGGAGGCGTTGGACGTGCGACTGGCCCGTCAGGCGGCTGCGGAGGCAGGCACCGCGCCGCCCAGAGACAGCCATGAAGTGAGCTTCGGCGTGTAGAGACGCCGTGTGAGTCGCCCCGGCCTAGCGTGCCTGCCGTCCGCTGGGCCGGGTGCTGGCTGCCCCCGGCCAGAGGGGCGGGATCGACCCGGACCGACCCACCGTCCTCGGTCTGGCGGTCTCCCGCCTGGTGCGGCCTACCGGGATGGGCGTGTCCCCCGTGACGCCTTGCCGGTGGGTTCTGGCCGGGGGCTTCGGGCGTGCCGGGGGTCGGCGGGTCTGGTGCGGTTCGGGGGCCGGGGGCGTGGGGCGTGCCGTCAGGCGGCGAGGGCGAGCACGGCGCGCTAGCGCCGCGCGCAGTCCCGATGTCCGCCTGCCGGCGCGTCACGCTGCCCCCGGTCTCCTGGGCGGGTTCCTGGTGCGGGCTTGTCTCCCGGGGTGCTGCCGCCCCTGAGCGAGACCGTGTCCGGGGGGTGGCGCCCGGCGTGCCGGGCGTGCTTGATCTAGTAGGGAAACTCATCACACAGCGCGGGGCGCTGCCTGGATCGCGGGATGGGGCGGGTGCGCCCGGAGGGTGACTGCCCGGCTTACGGATGGACGCACGCCGGGAGCATGGGCGGACGGTCGGCGAGCGCGGGGTGGTCGGCTGGGCGCAGACACAGATGGAGGCGGGCTGCCCCGTCGCTGCGGTCCAGAGTGACGATGTCGCACAGGAACAGGACGACGGTCAGGGATACGGTGCTGTCGGTCATGCCGGTGTGCGGGGTGCGGCTTTCGGCGATGCGGTCGTCGGTGATCGCGCTCGTCGGGTCGTAGAGGTGGAGGCTTACGCCCGCCTGGTCGGCCCACAGGCTGAGTGTGGCGTCCGGGCACCCGGTGTCGATGAGCAAAAGCGCCGCCTCGTGGGCGGCGAGCACGAGATCAGCAACGCGGCACGCGCACAGTCCTTCGATCGTGGCGAAGGTGTGGACCCGTTGACGCAGCATGGCGAGGTTGTCACGGAGGGGCGGCGACAGGGGGATGGGCAGGAACATGCCTCGCGCTCCTTTCTGCGTCTGCCGGTCCTCTGGCGGTGAAGCCTAGTTGCCCCGCAGCCGCATTAGCACACATGGCCGGGTGAATCTGGGACCTATGCCGTACCGGTATGCCTTTGAACTATTCGAACACACTTTCGAGTACTGCTTGCCATCGTGGGAGTTGCCCGCACGGGGCGCTCCCCGGCGATGGGAGGCAGGATGCGTTTTCCGATCGACACGAGCCAACTCGCGTTCGTCGTGACCGGGCCGCCGATGGCGGCCAAGGACTTCTCCACCAAGAAAGTCAAGGTGACCGAAGACGGTCAGCCGGTCATGGTCGTGAAGCTGCTGGCGATGGACGGCAACGACTCGTCCCTGATCAAGTTCAACATCCCGGGCGAACAGCACCACCTGACGCCCGGCATGCCGGTGCGGGTGGAAGGGCTCACCTACGGCACGGCCAAAGACGGGGAGGTGCGGTGGTGGAGCGCCACGGCGGTCGTGCCGCTGCACGGGGCAGGCGCTCCGGCCGGGCGTAACCCGCACGCCTCGCCCCCGGCTGCTCCGGCCGCTACGGGCGCGCGGCACTCGGGGCGCGCGGGCGCGGGTGAGGGTGAGGCGTGATGGATCTCCTCATCGGTCCGGCCGGGTCGCGGGCGCAGGTGTGGCGGGTGCCGGACGGCTGGCCGCTGCTGAGCTTCGCCGCTTCCACGGGGCGGCTGGTGGTCGTGCGGGTGGATCACCTGTCGCCGGTGGCGGCCCGCTGGTTCGCGGCGACCCTGGCGCAGGCGGCCGACGCCTTCGCGCGGGAGGTGGACGCCTGCGCAGAGATCGCGCGCTCGGAGCCGGGCTGGGCTCGGCGGGCACGGACGGCCGACCGCTCGCGCCTGGTGCCGGTGGAGCTGGGCGACCCTGCCGGGGTGGTGGCGGTGGTGCCGCTGGCGCACCGGCCGCCTGGTCCTGAGGGGGCGCGGTCATGACGGGGCTGATGGGTCCGCAGGTTCCGGGGCGTCCGTCTGGGCTGCCGCCGATGGTGCAGACCCCGGCACAGCCGATCCGCGCGGTGTCCACCCCGGGATCGCGCTGGACGGTGTACGTGCTGCGCCCGGTCTGGCTGGCGCGGCGTGAGATCGCGCTGTCGCTGCTCCTGCTGGCCGCGCTCGGCTGCGGCTGGACGGTCGGCGGCTGGCCGCTGGCGCTGATGGTCGCGCTCAGCCTGGCGTCACTGCTGGTGATGCCCGGGGTCCGGGGCGCGGTGGGGGCGCTGCTGTGGCGGGCGCGGGTGATCCGGCGCTGGGACAGTGCGGCCCGCTACGCGGGGCTGGCCACGCACAACGACCGGGTTCCGCGCGTGATGGGCGTGACCCGGACGGCGGCCGGTGAGCGCCTGCGGGTGCGGCTGCCGAAAGGCTCGGCTGCGGTGGACGTGGAGGATCGGGTGCCGTGGCTCACCTCCTCGCTGCGCGCCTCGGCCGTGCGCGTGGCGGCCGATGAGGACAACGCTCAGTACGCGACGGTGGAGGTGATCCGGCGTGATCCGCTGGACGCCTTCGGGGTGCTGACCTGGCCCTGGGCGGCGGCTGCCGAACACGGCTGGGTGTCCAGCGCGTGGGAGCCGATCCCGGTGGCCGTCGCGGAGAACGGGGACACGGTCATGGTCGCGCTGCTGGGCGGCTCGGCTGGCGGCTCGGCTGAGCTGGCCGGGCCGGACGACCCGGACGGGGGGCGGCGGCGATGAGCGTGCATCTGCTGATCGGCGGCGCTCCGGAAGCGGGCAAGTCGGTCGCGCTTCACAGCGTCGTGGCCGGGCTGATGCTCGACCCGGACACCGACGCCGTGATGATCGACGGCAAGGAGGGCGTGGAGCTGGCCGTGTGGGAGAAGGTCGCCCACGGCGGTATCCGCCGCGAGATCGACGACGCCACGGCGGGCCTGTCCTGGGCGCGTGCGCGGATGGATGAGCGCTACGCGCTGATGTCGGCGTCGGGGCTGCGGAAGATCACGCCCGGGATGGGGCACGGCCCGCTGGCGGTCGTGATCGATGAGCTGGCGGCGTTCACGCTGCACCCGGACAAGAAGAAACGGGCCGCGTTCCTGGATGGCCTGCACGACCTGGGCGCGCGGGGGCGCGCGGCGGCGGTGCGGGTGATCGCGGCCACGCAGAAGCCGGGCAGCGACGTGATCCCGACCTACATCCGGGATCTGTTCGACACCCGGTGGGCGCTGCGCTGCTCGACGCGGGAGGCGTCAGACACCGTGCTCGGCTCCGGGTGGGCCGCGCGGGGCGTGGACGCCTCGACCATCCCTCTGGGCTCGGCCGGGGTCGGCTACCTGCTGGCCGGGGCGTCCGGCCCGGTCCGGGTGAAGGGGTTCTACCTGTCCGATGAGCGTCTGTCGGACCTGGCGGCGTACGCGGCCAACCTGCGCGCCGTCTCCTGGTAGTGAGGCCCGCCGGCACTTTCGGCACCCCCTCCTACCTGCGGAAATACGCACCTACCCGGGTGCGCGCAACAGATCAACTCACGAGATCAACCAAAGGGTTCAACCCACCACGAAGGAGATCCATCATGTCCAGGACGACCACCCTGTTCGCGTCCGCGATCATGGCCGCTGTGGCGGCCCTGTCCACCGCCGCCTGCGCGGCGAACGCGACCGGGAACACCGCTGCGCAGACCAGTGCGCAGACCAACGCACAGCCCGGCACGCAGCCCGGCACGCAGCCCGGCACGCAGCCCGGCACGCAGCCCGGCACGCGGTCCGAGACGCAGCCCGACGTGTTGGGCGACGTTCAGCCGGACGTTCAGCCGGACGCGCAGCAGGACGCGCAGCCGGACGCGCCGACCGATGCGCAGGGGGTGACTCTGGCGGCGGGTAAGAACGTCGGCACCGGCAAGGGGGCGGCGTGCCGGAAGGTCGTGATCACGGGGGTGCGCGTCGGGGTCCGGGAGTTCGCCTTCACCAACGCCGATGTGCTGCGGGTCCGCGACACCGGCAGCACCCTGACCTCGTGCGGGACGCTGCGGGGCAACGGCTCGAACGGCTACGCGAACAAGTGCGGGCGTAGCGGCTACAACTGGTACAAGGTCACCATTCCCGCGACCCGCAATTGGGCCGGGCAGACCGTCACGGAGGGGTTCGTGCCGGTGACCTGCGCCCGGGTGCGCTGACCCTCTGAGTCGGCCGGTGAGCTGCCCGGAAGGTCATCACCGACCGGGCGGCTTTCCGGAAAGGGCAATTACCTGCGGAAATAAACCGCAAGACGGGTCTTACCAAGCAAGCGATTGGTATCTACGATCGGCTTGACACGACTCCTGCGGTACGCGGGAAAGCACGAGTAAGGCCGGGCGGTGTCCCTCCGGGGGGCAGGGGCCGTCCGGCGTCGGGAGACAACCGAAGGGAAGCACAGTGAAGGTCTGGACGATCACAGACCAGGGGGCGGCCCCCGTGGAGATCAGCGACGAGTACGCGGCGCAGCGCTTCGTAGCGTGGCTGTTCCAGGCGGGTCAGGCGGAGTTGGACCACACCCTGAAGACGTTCGCACACGCCGCGTGGCGTGAGGGCGGTCTCGGGGCGTCGTTCCTGGAGGGACCGGAGGACGTGGCGCGGCTTAAGGCCGTGGTGCGGCTGCGGTGGCGTGCACTGACGGCGGGCGAGGCCGTAGCGGGGTAGCCGTCCGGGGCCGGGGCGTCGGTGAGGTCCCGGACTGGATCGCAGATCCGCGCAACATGTCAGGGCGGGCCGTGGGGACCCGCCCTTTGGCGTACTGGGGTACGGGAGCGTGTCGAATGGTACGGACAGTGACGCAGACGACGCAGATGATGCAGACGCAGACGGTGCTCGGGCAGATGATCGCCCGGGTTGCCGATGATGAGCAGTACCGGCGTTGGGCCGGTCAGGTGGAGCGGGCCGGGCACTGCGTGCGGCCGGTGCAACTGGCGGGATCGGCGGTGACGGTCAACACCGGCACCGGTGAGGTAGAGGCCACCTACACGAGCCGGGACGAGCCGGGCGGGGTGCTGCTGGTGGCGTGCAAGGACCGCCGCGAAAGCGTGTGCCCTCCCTGCGCGGCCCGCTACCGGGCCGATGCGTGGCATGTGTTCGCCGGTGGGGTCACGCGGGCGGGCCTGGCAGATGGCCACGGGGACGACGACGGCGACGACGGTCCGGACGACGGGCACGACGGCGGGCACGACGGCGGGCCTGCGGGGAGTCCGATGGTGCTGGCCACGTTCACGGCTCCGAGCTTCGGCGCGGTGCATGCGGCCCGCGACGGGAAGGTGTGCCGGGCGGCCCGTGGCAGGCGTGAGCGCACCTGTGAGCACGGCAGGCCGCTGTCGTGCCCGGCCCGTCACGCGGCCGGTGATGGCATGGTCGGCGCTCCGCTGTGCGTGGACTGCGCGGACCTGGCCGGGCAAGTGCTGTGGAACGCACACGTCGGGGAACTGTGGCGGCGCACAGTGATCTATGTGTATCGGGCGCTGGCGGCGCTGGCTCCTGCGGTCGGCGGGCAGCCGGTCACGGTGCGCGGGGTGCGGCAACTGCTGCGGCTGTCGTACGCGAAGGTCGCCGAATTCCAGAAGCGCGGCGTCGTGCACCTGCATGTGCTGGCGCGGCTGGACGGGGTCTGCCCTGACGACCCTGACCGGGTGGTGCCCGCCCCGGCGTGGGCCGGTACCGACCTGCTGACGGCGGCGCTGATGCACGCGGCCGGGCGGGTGAGTGTGGCGCTGCCCGTGGTCGACGCCCGCACGCTGGCGGTGGCCCGGTGGGGCACGCAACTGGATGTGCGGCCGGTCGCGCCCCGTCAGGTCGATGCCGCGCGGGTGGCCGGGTACCTGGCCAAGTACGCCACCAAGACCGTGTCCGACAGTGTGAGCGGGCTGCCCGCGTCCCGGCCCGCTGACGGCGGGGCCGACCTGGCGCAGACGCGCACACTCCCGGCTCATGTGGCGGCGCTGACACAGACGGTGCGCCGGTTGGCGCGGCTTGCCACCTGCCGGACGCTGCGGCTCGGGCGGCACGTTCACACGCTCGGCTTTCGCGGGCATGTCACCTCCAAGAGCCGCCGCTACTCCACGACGTTCGCGGCGCTGCGGCAGGCACGGCGGGCCTGGCGGCTGGCCCAGAGGCACCGGGCGGACGACCCGTGGGCACACGGCACCGGACCGGACAGCGCGGAACCGGACGGGGCACGGGCGGTGGTCGGGGACTGGCGGATCGCCGGTATCGGCTACCGGACCCTGGGCGACCGGGTGTGGGCCGAAGTGCTCGGCCGTGAGCATCGCCAAGCCCGGCAAGCGCAACGGCTGGGGCTGACCACGTAAAGATCGCGGGCTGACCGCCGGCAAAGTCGGCGGGGCTGCGACCAGGGAAAACGCGCGAAGCTCCGTGTAGTTCTTCGGCTGTTGGGGTTGGCCCTTCTTCCCCTGCTGCCTGCCTGTGCTCGATCTACGGCGGCGAAGCTGCGCCGTGGGTGGGTGGGTGGGCGCACGGGCCGCCGAGAGGCAGCACCCATAACGATCATGCGGGCGGCCGTGGCCGCTCCCCTCGGCATGCCCTGATCGCGGGGCGGGGCCGGTGCGGGGGCTGGGCTGCCCCGTCAGGTGAGGCGGACAGGAATGGACGTGCGAGACAGGAAGGCATCCCCGGGTAGGCACGCGCATGACCGGGGACAGGCGAACTGCGATCATGACCAGACGTGCCCGGGGCAGGATGCCTGCTCGGCCGGTGCGCCGTGCCCTGCGCAGTGCCCTGCGGCGCGACAGCGGCGGCGTGAGCACATCAGAGCACTGGTCGCCACGTGGCCACCGTTGACCCAACGTCAACGCGATCGGCTGGCGCTGCTCCTGCGCCCCCGCCGATAGGCCACCCGACCATGACACGGCCCCCGCCCCTGGTGTGGAGGTGGGGGCCTGCCTGTGGGTCGTTACGCCGCTTGGGCGACCGGTGCGGGTGCGGGTGCGGGCTCGATCACGACGCGCTGTTCGATCGGGGGCCGGAAGCCACGCCCGGCCGGAAGCAACCGAATGGTGACCAACTCGGCGATGATCTCGCGCTTACGGCCCCGGCTGAGATCTTCCCATGTCTGCGCCGCGTTCTCGGAAGTGACGAATTCGGCAAGCGGGCTGCTCTTGGTGGCCTTGGCGATCTCCTTGCGGATCTCCACGAGATCGGCGTCGGCCTCCTGGGTGGCGATCGTGGCTTGCTCCTCGTCAAAGATCCCCTTGACCAGCAGCCGCGCCGCCGACTCCTTCGCCTTCTGACACTGGACGATGCGGTCGCGCAACTCCTCCAGATCCACGGTGGATGCCTGCGGCAACAGATCCGCTACGTCGTCCCGAGACAGGCGCTCAATGATCGCCTGCTCGACGTACTCATCGGCCGCAACGGCGGGGGTCGCGCAATGCCCCCTGTCCCTGCATCGGTAGATCGGGACCCCGGCAGAGTTGTTGCGCACGCTCATGGTCGTTCCGTTGTCGCACTGCCCACACAGGTACTGCAAGCTGCCCAACCACTTGGGCGTGTTGCCCGGCGTGGTCTTGCGGCGCGGGTCGGCAAACAGGGTGATCAGCGCCTGACGCTTCGACTCGGAGATGATCGCGGGGAAGGCGTCACGCTTCACGATCACTCCGCGATAGACGGCGTGCCCGGCCGTGCGCGGGTGAGTCAGGATCTGCACGACGGTCCTGCGGTTCCATCCCCGGTGCTCGACCTGCTTGCCCCCGCGCTTGATCGTGCGTCCCTCCTTCTGCGCGACGGTCTGAACGTCGCGGTCGGCCAGATCGCGCAGGACCTGCGCCATAGACACCCCGGCCAACAGGTCGTCGGCCCATCGGGCGATCTCGCGCGCTTCCTCCTCGTTGTGCTGGGTCATGTCCAGCACGGGACGGTCTTCGTAGATCCGTTCCATGGTCGGGGCCTTGGGGTTGATGCACACCGACCGGACACGGCCGGTATCCACACCCCAGCCGTACGGGCGCACCCCGCCGCCCCAATCCCCGTTGCGGGCCTGACGCTTGCGGGCCAGGGCTACACGCTCGCCGCGCTCGCCCGACTCGAACTCTCCTTCGCTGGTGTCGTCAATGAGGTCTTTGCGCCCCTGGGCCTTGTTGAGGTTGTACTCGCCCCCGCGCGACACGCTGAACAGCCTGACTTTGTGCGCGCGGGCAATCTTGATGAACCGCGTCACCTCCTCGACCCTGCGGTGCAGCCGCTTGGCATGCCAGATAATGATCACGGCGATCTTGCCCGCCTGCATGTCTGCCAGCATGCGCGTGTAGTCGGGCCGCTCTACGTCCTGGTAGGCCGACACGTCGTTGTCGCAGTAGGTACGCGCGATCTCGCCGAGATCGAAGTCGTCGGCAAGCTCCTGGTTCTCTTCGTGCTGGCTGTTGACGCCGTCACCGGTCTTGGCCTTGTCCAGGCTCTTGCGGGTGTAGTCCACCAGCCAACGCGGCTGATCGGCGCTGGTGCGGGAGTTGCCTGCGCTGGCGGTCTGCGCTGCCTGAAGCTTGCCCATGATCCCCGTCCCTTCGATCTGCCCGTTTGCGGTGGTTCTACGTCAATTATGTGCCCCAAATCAGTAGCCGGGAAGTCCACCACCCTGCGCATGCTCACCACGCTGCTGCCCCCGACGTCCGGCACCGCCGTCGTGGCCGGCCGCGACGTGGCCCGCGACCCGGCCGGCGTGCGCGCCAGGATCGGCTACGTCGGCCAGCGGAACAGCGCCGGCGAGAACTTCCGCGTCCGCGACGAGCTCGTCACCCAGGGCCGCTGCTACGGCCTGACCACCGCCCAGGCCCGCGCCCGCGCCGCCGAGCTGCTGGAACTGCTCGACCTGGAGCCCCTCGCCACCCGCAAGCCCGGCACGCTCTCCGGCGGCCAGCGCCGCCGCCTCGACATCGCGCTCGGCCTCATCCACCGGCCGGACCTGCTGTTCCTCGACGAGCCCTCCACCGGGCTCGACCCCGGCAGCCGCGCGGACATCTGGGCCCACATCCTGCGCCTGCGGGAGACGTACGGGACCACGATCTTCCTGACCACCCACTACCTCGACGAGGCCGACAGCATGGCCGAGCGGGTGATCGTCATCGACGGCGGCCGCGTCATCGCCGACGGCACCGCGGAACGGCTCAAGAACGACCTCGCCGGCGACCGGCTCACGATCACCACCCGCACCGGGCACGACGCCGCCGAGGCGGCCCGGATCGGCGGCGGCGAGGCCGACGGGCTGACCGTGCGGGTGCGCGTCGCCAACGCCGCCGCCGCGCTGCCCGAATACCTGCGCGCCCTGGAGGCGGCCGGGATCGAGGTCGCCACCGCCGAGACCGCCCGCCCCACCCTCGACGACGTGTTCCTCAGCCTGACCGGGAGAAAGCTCGATGACGACCTTCCTGCGTGACACCGCCACCGTCTTCCGCCGCGAGTTCGCGCCCGTGCTGCGCGAGCCGGTCGGGCTGCTGTTCGAGATGGGGCAGCCGCTGCTGTTCCTGTTCCTGTTCGGGTCGCTGCTGGACGGGGCCGTGGGGTCGTCCTGGCAGTGGTTCGTGCCGGGCATCCTGGTCATGATGTGCCTGTCGGGGCCGATGGCGTCCGGCTACCACCTGCTGGTCGAGCTGATCGGCGGCTCGATGGAGCGCATGATGGTCACCCCGCTCAACCGCACCGCCATGCTCGTCGGCCGCACGCTCAAGGAGATGGCGATCCTGACCGCCCAGGCGGTGCTGATCATCGTGCTGGCGCTGCCGCTGGGCTTCGAGCTCCACCCGGCGGGCGTGCTGGCGGGGATGGCGCTGCTGATCGTGTTCGGGATCGGGCTGGGCGCGCTGTCGTTCGTGCTCGCGCTGAAGTCCGCGCCCAGCGGGACCCTGTTCTACGTGGTCACGCAGGCGCTGCTGTTCCCGATGCTGCTGCTGTCGGGCGTGCTGCTGCCGATGGACTCCGGCCCGGCCTGGCTGCGGGCGCTCGGCGACGTCAACCCGGTCACGCACGTCGTCGACGCCCAGCGCGCCCTGTTCGCGGGCGACCTCGCCCACCCGTCGGTCCTGTACGGCGCGGCGGCGGCTGTGGTGATCGCGGCGGCCGGGCTGGTGCTGGGCAACCGGGCGATGCGCCGGGGCGTCTGAGACGCTGGACCGGATGAGTCACATCGTGGAGACCCGGACGGTGCCGTGGATCGCCGTCCCGCACCGCCTGGACGTGGTGCTCGCCGGCGACCTGCCCGCGCCGCCCGGCACGGTCACGTCCGCGTTCACGTTCGTCCTGGACGAGGCGGACCGGACGCTGCTGACGCACGTGGACCGGCCGGGGCGCGGCTGGGAGATCCCCGGCGGCCACCTCGACCCCGGCGAGACGCCCGTCCAGGCGGCGGCCCGCGAGCTGGCCGAGGAGACCGGCCTGCGGCTGGATCCCGGGCTGCTGTCGGTCTTCGCCTGGCACCGCATCGAACTGCTCGCCCCGCCGCCGCCCGGCCACCCCTACCCGGCGCTGACGTACATGGTGATGTTCACCGCCCGGCTGGCCGGGCTCGGCGGGCCGACTCGGCCGCCGGCGGGGTCGGAGAGCACGCGGGCGCGGTGGCTGCCGCCCGCGGACGTCGAACGGCTCGGCGCCGGCCGCACCTGGCTCAGCCTGCACCGCAGGCTGCTCGGCTAGCGGGCGCGCTCGATGTCCGGGCCCCGGTACATCGACTCGGGGATGGTAGCCAGCGTCGAGCGGTGCACCTGCGGGCCGAGACCGTACAGCTTCTGGAAGCTCATGATCAGCGGACGCCAGGCGTCGGGGTCGATGTGGTCGTCCGTCCCTTCCGTACGGATGTCGTCGTGCACCCAGACGCGCTGGACGCGTACCTCGAAGGCGGTCACGCCGTCGTCGGGGCCCACCGGGTGCGTCCGCTCCACGACGGCCTCCATGCTCACCGGGCACTCGGCCACGCGGGGCGGCGCGACCGTCTCGCTCGGCACCGGCGTCAGCCCCGCCCTGGCGAACTTGTCGGCGACGTGACGGTAGCCGCGCGCGTGCTTGCCCGGCGGGACGGGGTCGCTGCCCGTGGTCAGGGCCAGCCTGTCGACGGCGGCGGCGAGCGCGTCCGAGGGCAGGTTCAACACGCACTCGCCGGTCCTGAGCAGGTTCTGGGCCGTACGTGAGCGGGAGCCCCAGCCGAGCATGGCCCGCCAGCCCAGCCAGAAGGCCGACGACATGGGCGCCAGGTTGGGGGTGCCGTCCGGGTTCGTGGAGGAGACCAGGACCACAGGGGTGCCGAAGTAGAGGATGCCCGGCTCGATCCGGGTGTGCTTGTCGATCACTGTGCTCACCGCAACACTGTGGCCGATCCGACGGCGCGGACGCTGGCGGCATTCGGACAGCGCGTCACGGCTCCGGCCGCCACGAAGCGCACGGGCGGTGTAGCGTCACAAGCAACCCCGATGGAGGCCTGCTGGATGCAATCACCGTTCGCCCTCACAATTGAACACTTCGGCGACACGGCGGTCATCACACTGGTCGGCGAGTTCGACACCACCCGGTGTCCCGAAGTGACGGAGAAGATCGCGGCCGGCATGTCCGAAGGCTGCGTCCACCTCGTCGTCAACGTGACCGAGCTGTCCTTCTGCGACTCGATGGGCCTGCGGACGATCCTCGAATTCTCCAACCGGGCCAGGGCGGCGGGCGGCTGGCTCAGGCTCGCCGGGGTCCAGGGCGTGCTGCGGCGGCTCCTCGAGGTGACGGGGGTGTCGAGCGTCATCCCCGTCGACCCGGACGTGCCGACGGCCCTGCAGTCACGCATCTCCTGACGCGCGATCCCCCGAACAAATCAGCCCGAACGTCACTATTGTGATCGAAGCATCTTCAGGGGGAGGGCGGGCGGATGGCGACGGACGGGGCCCTGGGCAGCCGTTACATCCTCGTGGAGCAGATCGGCGCCGGCGGGATGGGGACCGTCTGGCGGGCCAGGCACCGCGACACCGGGGAGATCGTCGCCGCCAAGCTCCTGCGCGAAGGGCTCGCCGCCGATCGCGACCTGGTGCTCCGGTTCGTCCAGGAACGCAATGTGATGCTCAACCTGCGTCACCCCAACATCGCCACCGTGCGCGACTTCGTCGTCGAGGGCGACCGGCTGGCGCTGGTGATGGACTTCGTCGAAGGCGGCGACCTGCGCACGCTCCTTCATGAGCGCGGCACGCTGTCGGCCGCCGAGGCCGCCCGCATGGTGGCCCGGATCGCCGGAGCGCTCGCCGCCGCGCACGACATGGGCGTGATCCACCGCGACGTCAAACCCGGCAACATCCTGATCGACGCCGCCACCGGGCAGCCCAGGCTCACCGACTTCGGCGTCGCCCGCATCGTCCACGGGCCCGGCCTCACCCAGACCTCGTCGATCATCGGCACCCCCACGTACCTGTCGCCCGAGGTGGCCGACGGCACCACGCCCACCCCCGCCGTGGACGTGTACGCGGCCGGACTGATCCTGTACGAGCTGCTCGCCGGACGGCCTCCGTTCGTCGGCGAGCATCCGATGGCGCTGCTCAGGCAGCACGCCACCGCCGCGCCCCGGCGGCTGCCCGGCATGCCCGACGTCCTGTGGACGCTCATCACCGCAGCCACGGCCAAGGACCCCGCAGCCCGCCCCACGGCGGCCGGCCTGGCCGAGGCGCTCACCTCTGCCGCACCGTCGCTGGCCGGCCTGCCCGCCCTGCCCCCGGTCGGCATGGAACACCCGCCGCCGGCCACCTCCCAGCCTCTGCCCGGCCCGTACGAGCCGCCCGTGGCAGCCGAGCCGCAGGACGCGCGCACCCGCCCGCCCGCGCCCACCGGAACGCCGGGCACAGGCGGGACGCCGGGCACAGGCGGAACACCGGGCACAGGCGGAACACCGGGCACAGGCGGAACGCCGGGCACAGGCGGAACGCCGGGCGCCGGCGGGACGGGCGCCGTGGAGACGTCGCCCGGGCGTGGGGACGGCGGGCGGCGCGAGGCCGGGAAGGGGGCGGGGCGGTCGCGGCAGCGCGTCCTGGTCGGCCTGGCCACCGCGGCGGCCCTGGTCGTGAGCGCGGGCGCGCTCGTCGTCGTCGCGCCGTGGCGGGCCCAGACCGTCGGCGCCGTGAGCGAGGCCACCGTCGAGGCCACCATCGAGGCCCAGGCCCCCGCCACCGCCTCCACGAAGCCCGAGGTCCCGGACACCCCCACGTCGAAGGTGCTGCCGATCCGCAGCCACCCCCCGAAGACCCCCACCGCCGAGCCCGCCACCACGCGCCCCGCGCCGGAACGCACGACCCGCTCCCCCAAGCCCAAGCCCAAGACCTCGCCGCCCACGTCCGCCGACCCGGAGGACCCGACGACCGCCGAGCCCGAGACCCCGCCCCCGGCCGCCGCCGTGAACTGGCGGTGCCGCGACTGGTTCTCCCCCACGCCCGGGCTGCAGATGTCGCCCTGCATGGCGCAGGTCGGGGACGAGTTCCGCCTGATGGGCCGGATCAGGGGCTCCGCCTCTCTGCGCTCCGACATCCACGTGCAGCTCTACAACACCGACGCCGAGACGAACCTGTCGCAGCCGTTCCTCTGCGCGGGCGTCGCCCCGGCCCGCGACGGCGCCATGGTGACCTGCGGCCCGTTCACCGCCACGGCGTCCCGTACCGGAGCCAAGGTCGACGTGCGTCAGCGGTGGCGCAAGTCGGGCACGGCGTCGTTCAGCGGCGGGGTGGAGAGCCCGTGGGTCGTGTGGTAGGAAGCGTTTCCTGACACCCCGCCGGGCGATGCCTCATGCTGGAGCTGGATCAGCTCCCTGAGCAGAGGAGAGGCCAGATGCGGGTGGAAGTCCGGGTGGTCCCCACAGGCGAGCTGGTCTCGCTGACGCGCTGGCTGCGCAGCCAGCGCCCGCTGCAGGGCCGGGTCGACCCGGTCGGCCGCCCGCCGGGCCGTGAGGAGCTCGGCGGCGCCGTCGAGCTGCTCAGCATCGCCGTCGGGTCGGGCGGCGCGGGCATGGTGCTGGCCAGGGCGCTGACGACGTGGCTGACCAACCGGCACGCCGACGTGTCCATCACGCTCACCACCCCGGAACGCACCGTGACGGTCGAGGCCAAGCGGGTCGGCGACGCGCTGCCCCTGCTCCAGGAGGTGCTGGACCAGGCCGACCGGGCGAGCGCGGGCGATGCCGGCTGACCGGCGCCGGAGCGGCGTCTCCCATGCCGTCCTCGTCGCGACCTCCGTGCACCGCGACGAGAGCCTGCCCGACCTGCCCGCCGCCGCCAACAGCGTCCTGGGGATGCGCGCGGCGCTGACCGACCCCGCCCTGTGCGGCTGGCCCGCCGGTGAGGTCACCGTCCTGCACAACGAGGGCGACAGCCGCGTCGTGGCGCAGCGCATCCGGCAAGTCGCCCGGGAGACGACCGGGGTGCTGCTGCTGTACTTCGTCGGGCACGGCATGCTCACCGCCGAGGGCGAGCTGTGCCTGGCCCTGGCCGACACCACCGCGGCCGACCCCGACCTGACCGGCCTGGAGTACTCCCGCATCCGCACCGCGCTGCGCGACAGCCCGGCGGCGGTGAAGATCGCCGTGCTCGACTGCTGCTACGCCGGATCGGTCATCCAGACCGAGACCCTGTCCGCCGGGCTGTCCGCCGGGCTGATCGCCGACCAGAGCGACGTCCGCGGCGTCTACACGCTGACCGCCAGCGACCTGGCGGCGCACGTCGTGCCGTTCGGGGAGCAGGTCGACGCCTGCACGTCCTTCACCGGGGAGCTGCTGCGCCTGATCAGGGGCGGCCTCCCGGGCGAGCCCGACCCGCTCACGCTCGGCGTGCTGTACGGGCACCTGCGCCACCGGCTGCGGGCCCGGGGGCTGCCCGACCCCAACCAGCGCGGCACCGACAACGCCCACGACTTCCCCTTCACGCGCAACGCCGCCCGCACCGGCGCCCGTACGCCGCCATCCCGCGAGCTTCCGATCGTCCAGGCCGGGCAGGGGCGGACGTTCGCGCCGAGCCGGGGGCTGGGCTGGATGTGGTGGCTGGTCTCGCTCCTGCCGCTCGCCCTGGCCGGCGCCTTCATCTGGCTGATCGCGGGCTCGTTGAAGGCGCCCGGCCTCCTCCTGGCCATCCTGACGGTGATCGGCATCGTCGGCTGCGCCTACTCGTTGGGGCTGTTCGTGAACATGGTCCAGCGGGGCAACCAACGCATGCGCCGCCGCCTGGCCCGGCTGCTCATCGTGAACACCGCCGGGATCGAGGTACGGGTGCGGGACCAGCGGTGGCACTACCGGTGGGCGGACGTGTCCCGGATCGCCGAGCGGCGGCGCAACTTCCGCCGCTACATCTGCATCGACCTCAAGCCCACGATCATGCTGCCGTCGGCGCAGCGCAACGGCGACTTCAGCCCCCGGTACGACCCGGGCCGCGGCGAGGTCCTGTTCACCACGCTCAGCGGCTACCGGGCCCGCCCGGAGGAGATCGTCCGCGAGATCGCCCAGTGCGCCGGCCCCAAATGGGTGCAAGATTGACGCCCACCCGGGACGCGCCGGTGGCGCGTTTCAGCCGGTGTAGTTCTTGCCCAGCGGCCTGCCGGGGATCGGCCTGGCGATGAGCGCGACGGGGATGAAGAAGCAGATCTGGCCGATCGCCAGGGTCAACGTCCACAACGCCTTGTCGTCGTAGTGCGCCGCCGCCCTGGCGTACAGCTCGTCGGGCACCCGCTCCCCCGACGGGCTCGGCGTGAGCACGGCTTCCACCAGCTCCAGCGCGACCCGTTCCGCGTCGGTGAAACAGGGGGCGTCACGCCACGTCGCCACGGCGGTGATGCGCTCCTCGCTCTCCCCCGCCTTGCGGAGCAGGCCACTCTGCCGGACCGCGTGGTAGGTGCTGCCCACGATCTGCCCGGCACGCAGCTGCATCAGGTGGACGGTCGCGTCGGGGACGGCGCCGTTCCGCACGGCCTTGGTCATGCCTCCGGCGATCGGCCCCACTTCGGGAATGAAGCGGGAGGGATCGGGCAGCCGGGACTGGAGGGCGTCGGTCATCAGGAGTCTTCCTCTCGGTGGCGGGCTTTCCGGCTCCGACGAGACAGCCGCCACCGATGTGAGCCCGAGCGGCGTCAGGCGAGGAAGCCGCCGATCAGCGCGGCCACGGCGGCAGGCTGTTCGGCGAGCATGTCGTGGCTCGCCTCCAGCTCCCTGACCTGGAGGTGGGGCGGCAGGCCGGCGAGATCGCGGCGCACGCCCCGCCGGAACGCCACCATCAGCTCTCCGCCCGGCATCCCCGGCGGGTCCTGGGTCGGGATCACGACCAGGGCGTCGCAGGTGACCTGGCGCAGCAGCGGGATCGTGTCGCGGAACTCCGGCGAATAGCGCACCGCCGCCAGGAGCTCGCCGCCGGGCCTGGCGTAGACCTCGCCGTCGCGTTCGACGCGCGCCCTGGCCGGGAACAGCGGCCCGAGCCCGTCGGGCAGCGGCCCGGCCAGGGCCGCCACCTGCGCGTCGAAGGCGGCCTTGAGCGCCGCCAGCTCCCGGTCCCGCGTCGCGGCGTCCAGGCCCGGGTAGTTGCCCGGGGCGCTCTCGGCGGATCGCAGCCCGTCGAGGTTGACAATGGCCGGGCACTCGGGGTGACGCCTGGCCCACAGCACGGCGAGCATGCCGCCCAGCGAGTGGCCGACGACCGCCGGGTTGCCCAGGTCCAGGTGTTTCACCACCGCTTCGAGGTCGTCGAGCACCCGGTCCCACTCCCACGGGCCGTCGCCGGACAGGCCGTGGCCCCGCAGGTCGAGCGCCACGGCGCGGTGGCCGGGCAGGGCGACGGCGTCCCACGCCTCCAGCGTGCCGCCGAGGCCGTGCAGGAGGAGCATGGGATCGCCGGGGCCGCCGTGGTCGCGTACGGCCAGGGGGATGTCGTGGTCAGTGATCGTGACGTCGGACGCCATGTCGCTCCAGAGATCGGTTCAGCCGGGCGCGGATGGAGCGCGTGGTCACGCCGCCGTCGGGGTGCCGGTCGAGCTTGCCGCGTTTGACGAGGTCGTGCACGCCCTGCCGGGTGATGCCGAGCATCGCCCCCGCCGTGGCGTACGGCACCGCCTCCTTGCCGGGGTGGCCCGCCCGCCTGGCCACGGCCCGGCCGAACGCCGTGCCCCACCAGGCGTCGGCGGGGTCGAACGGGCCGTCACCGGGGAAGACGGCCGCGACCAGCCGCGCCGCCGCCCGGACCGCGAGGGCGTCGTCGGGGCCGAGCAACTGGGCGGCCCACACCTCCGCCTCGATCCGCAGCCGTGCCCGTACGGGCTCCACCTGCTCGCCGGAGCCGAACAGGATCTCCAGCGGGTCGACGATCCGCCTTTCGACCAGCTCGACCAGCTCACGCACCAACGCCACGTGCTCACGCGTACTCACTTGACATACGATAGCAAGTACTTGCGCTCAAACGTCAAGTAGTGGCGGAGGCAGCAAACCGGGGCGCCGGGCGTCTCTGGAGTATGGAAGTCGAGCTGCTCTCCGGCGGAGAGCCGACGGCGCGGGAACGCGTGGACCTCGCGGAGATCTTCGCCGCGCATCATGTGGGGCTGGTCCGGCTGGCCCTGCTCATGGTGGGCGACCAGGCGAGCGCCGAGGACGTCGTCCAGGACGCCTACACGCGCATCCACGCGGGCCGGGTCACGCTGCACGACCCCGGCCGCGCCCTGGCGTACGTACGGTCGGCGGTGCTCAACGGGTGCCGGTCGACGCTGCGCCGCCGGGCCGTCAGACTGCGGCGCCCACTGCCGTCTGAAGCTGCGGGAGGGCGCGTCCTGGCGCACGATGGCCGACACGGTACGTGACCTGCGCGGCGTCGCCACCGTGGTCAACCAGCAGTGCGTCAGGGAGCAACGCGGCTCCACCCTCACCCACTGCGCCACAAGCTGACGCCCGCCTCAGGTCAGCGGTCGAACCAGTGGGCCGCCGGAGTCCTGAGCAGCGCGACGACGATCGCCAGGGGCAGGATGATGCCCGGGCTGATCGGGGTCAGCCAGCTGAATTCTCCGTCGATGGCGGTCAGGATGAGATTGCTGGCGAGCAAGACCGTTTCGAACGCGATGCCGCCCCAGCGCACCCATTTCCGCCGGGACGACCAGCGAGAGATCAGCACGCCCATGAGAACCACGGTCGCGAAGGATACGAGCAGCAGCGCCGCCACCCTCGGCTCGCTGAACATCACCGTGATCACCGGTGAGATGAGCACAAGGCCGAAGAGGCTGAAGGCCAGTTGCACGATCAGGATGACCCTGGCGGCCCGTACGAGGCCGGGCATCTGCTCGGTTTTCACGATCGCCGTCACACGATCATTCTGCCCAAGTATTCATGCACATGCACGACATAGCGGGACAACAAAAACAGCTAAGCAGCGAGAAGGGGATGGCCACGCCTCTCCACTCTTAACGTATAGCGGAGCGGGGGGCTTGCCGCAAGGCCCCGGTCATGCCGCACAATGGCACGCCGAAGCCACAGCCGGCCTGGGGAAACGGCGGACGACGCGCGTCCGCGAGCCAGGCCCCAGATCGGAGCGTTTGCCTGTGACCCCGCTGACCACCAGCGTGTTCGACCTTCCCGCCCGCCTCGCCGCCAAGGCCGACCCGAAGCTGATAGCCGGGGACGAGCGGCACTTCGCGGCCATCGCGGAGAGCCTGGACCGGTCGATCGCCGACCTGTCCGCCCGGCTCGACGCCGCGCGCAGGGCGCCGGGCGGCAAGGGGCGGCAGGCGCTCGACCGGGACCTGGAGGTGCACCGGCTGGCGGCCAGGCTGCGGGCGCTGCGCCGGTTCGGGCTGGACCTGTGCCTGGGGCACATGGTGAGCGAGGACGATCCGGAGCCGGTGTACATCGGTCGGCTCGGCCTGACGGACAGCGAGGGCCGCCGGCTGCTGCTGGACTGGCGTTCGGCGGCGGCGGAGCCGTTCTTCGGGGCGACGCACGGCAACCCGATGGGGTTGGCGAGCCGCCGCCGCTACCGGTGGACCCGGGGCCGGATCAGCGATTACTGGGACGAGGTGTTCACCGCCGACGGATTCGACGGGCATGCCGCGCTCGACGACCAGTCGGCCTTCATCGCCAGTCTGGGGAGCAACCGGTCGCCCCGGATGCGGGACGTGCTGGGCACCATCCAGGCCGACCAGGACGCCATCATCCGCGCCGGTTCGAGCGGCGCCCTGGTGGTCGACGGCGGGCCGGGCACGGGCAAGACGGTGGTGGCGCTGCACCGCTCGGCCTATCTGCTCTATTCGGACCCGCGGCTCGGTCACCGCCGGGGTGGCGTGCTGTTCGTCGGCCCGCACCAGCCGTATCTGGCGTACGTCGCGGACGTGCTGCCCAGTCTCGGGGAGGAGGGCGTGCAGACGTGCACGCTGCGCGACCTGGTCGCGGAGGGGGCCGAGGCCGGGGTGGAGGCGGACCCGGAGGTGGCCCGGCTGAAGGCGTCGGCGGAGCTGGTGCGGGCGATCGAGCCGGCCGTCAGGTTCTACGAGAACCCGCCCACGACGGGCATGACGATCACGACGCCCTGGTCGGACGTGTGGGTGAGCGCGGAGGACTGGGCGGACGCGTTCGACGCGCCGGAGCCGGGCACCCCGCACAACGAGGCGCGTGACCGCATCTGGGAGGAGCTGGTCACGATCGTCCAGGACAAGCACGAGCAGGAGGTCTCGCCGGATCTGCTCCGCAGGTCGCTGTTGCGCAACCGGGAGCTGCTGACGACGTTCAACCGCGCCTGGCCGGTGATCGAGGCGGCCGACCTGGTCGGCGACCTGTGGACGGTGCCCGCGTACCTGCGCAGGTGCGCGCCTTCGCTCAGCGTCGAGGAGATCAGGAAGCTGCAGCGCGCGGAGCCGCAGGCGTGGACGGTGTCGGACCTGCCGCTGCTGGACGCGGCGCGGCAGCGGCTGGGCGACCCGGAGGCGTCCCGGCACAGGCGCCGCCGGGAGGCGGCCGTCGCCGCCGAGCGCGCCCGCGTGTCCACGGTCGTCGACGCCCTGGTCGAGGCCGACGACGACGGCGAGGGCGCGGTGACGATGCTGCACGGCCAGGATCTCAAGGACGCTCTGGTCGACGAGAACGCGGTGCCGTCGGTCGAGCCGGACCGGCTCGCGGGCCCGTTCGCGCACGTGGTCGTGGACGAGGCCCAGGAGCTGACCGACGCCGAATGGCAGATGCTGCTGCTCCGCTGCCCGTCCAGGAGCTTCACCATCGTCGGCGACCGCGCCCAGGCCAGGCACGGGTTCACGGAGTCGTGGCAGGAGCGGCTCGAACGGATCGGGCTCGACCGGATCACCCTGGCCTCCCTGAGCATCAACTACCGGACGCCGGAGGAGATCATGACGGAGGCGGAGCCGGTCATCCGGGCTGCGCTCCCGGACGCCAACGTGCCGACGTCGATCCGCAGCAACGGCCTGCCGGTGGTCCACGGGCAGGTGCCGGAGCTGGACGCGATCCTGGACGGCTGGCTGGCCGAGCATGCCGAGGGCATGGCGTGCGTGATCGGCGATCCGGCCTTCCGGGGCACGCCGCGCGTCCGGTCGCTCACTCCGGAGCTGTCGAAGGGGCTGGAGTTCGACCTGGTCGTGCTGGTCCGGCCGGAGGAGTTCGGCGAGGGCGTCGAGGGCGCGGTGGACCGCTACGTGGCGATGACCCGGGCGACGCGGCAGCTCGTGGTCCTGACCTGAGGCGGCGCGCCGAACGGTGCGCCCCGGGGGCGCGAATCCCGACGGTTGGCGGATGATCGGGCCACAGGCCGACGCCGAGGATTATCGGCATGGATCCCGAACTCGAACCATTCGTCCCTTTGCTGCCCGCGGCCGAGTACGCCGACCCCGTCACCGAGCGCAAGGCCCTCGCCGAACTGGTCGCCTCGCTGCCGGAGCCCGACGTCTCGGCCCTGGAGATCACCGACCGCGTGGTCCCGGCGGACCCGGACGTTCCCGTACGGATCTACCGGCCGCAGGAGGCGCAGGGCGGCGTCGTCGTCTGGATGCACGGCGGCGGGTGCATCGTCGGCGACCTCGACACCGAGCACCGCTGGGCGGCCACGCTGGCCGCCGAGTCCGGCGCCGTGGTGGTCTCGGTCGGCTACCGGCTCGCCCCGGAACACCCGTTCCCCGCCCCGTTCGACGACGCCTACGCCGCGCTGGTCTGGGTCGCCGCGAACGCCGCCGAGCTGGGCGTCGACCCGGACCGGATCGCGGTCGGCGGCATGAGCGCGGGCGGCGGCCTCGCGGCCGGCGTGGCGCTGCGGGCCCGCGACGAGCAGGGGCCGCCGATCCGCTTCCAGCTCCTCACCCAGCCCAGCCTCGACGACCGGCAGCGGACCTGGTCGGCGCGGAACTTCACCGGCACCCCGAGGGCGAACGCCGCCAGCCTGACGGCCGCCTGGCGGCTCTACCTCGGCGGCGCGCCCGCCACCCCGTACGCCGCCCCGGCGCGGGCCGACGACCTGTCCGGCCTGCCGCCCGCCTACGTAGCCACCGCCGAGTTCGACCCGGTGCGCGACGAGGGCATCGACTACGCGCTGCGGCTCATGCAGGCCGGTGTCCAGGTCGAGCTGCACCAGTGGCCGGGGACGTTCCACGGCTCGTACGCGATCATGTCGGCCGGGGTGTCGCAGCGGCAGAACGGCGAGCTGTTCGCGGCGCTGCGCCGCGCCCTGGCCGGCTGACCGCGCTCACCCGCTGCGCAGCGAGTAGGCGGTCACGTCCGGGCGCAGGTCGGCGACGCGCGACAGCGCGCCGGTGGCGAGGTCCCAGCCGAGCAGCCGGTCACCGCTCTCGACGAGCACGGTGCCGTGGCGGGCCCAGCCGCGCACCGGGCAGCCGCCCTTGCCGCACCGGGCGCCGGGCAGGAGCAGCGTCCTGACCACCCGCCCGGTGGCGGCGTCGGCCACGACGACCGCGTCGGCCCGCCCCGGACGCTCGCCGGGGGCGCGTCCGGGCACCGCGACCAGCCCGTCGCGCTGCCATCCGTGACGGCCCGGGACGGCCGTGGCCGGTCCGCCGTCGACGGCCAGCTCCACCTGCGTCGCGCCCTCCCTCAGGAACGTCCGGCCGCCGATCGGCACGATCCGCAGGTCGCGGTAGCCCGCCACCCCGCCGAAGCCCCGGTTCGGCTGCCGCGTCACCTCCCCGGTGGCCAGGTCGAGCAGGTAGTCCGCCTTCTCCTGCTCGACGAGCAGCCGCTCGCCGCGCCACAGCACCACCGCGTTGCGCCCCGGCACCGGGTAGCGCCTGGTCTGGCCGATGACGAGGTCGACGACCACCACCTCGTCCTTCTGCGGGAAGGCGGCCATCGTCCCGTCGGGCGCGAGCGAGTTGGGCCGCAGCGGCGTCCCGCCGTCGCCCGCCCGGCCCAGCTTCACGTCGAGGGGGAAGCGCCCGCCGGACTTCAGCACGTGGACGCGCCCGTCGCCGAACTCGGCCAGCGCCAGGACGGGCCCGGGGACCGTGCCCACGACGGGGATGGCGGCCCAGCGTTCCGGCAGCGCGGTCGCCGCCGCGGGCAGCGCCGCCTCATCGCCGGCCGGCGGGGCGGTGTCGAGCACGGGGCCGGGCGAGGCGGCAGGCGTCGGCCGGCCCGTGACGCCGCGCTCGGCCTGCTCCGGGCCGGTCACCACGTTCGCCGCGACGACGAGCCCGGTGACGGCCGTCGCCGCCGCGAGCACCGTCCACCGGCGGCGGGCCCGGCTCCGCGTGCCCTGCCGCCACAGCTCCCCCGCCCTGGACGACCCCTCGGGCAGGGTCTCGGCGAGCTCGCCGAAGAGCTCCCGCAGCCTCTGGTCCGTCATACCAGCACCTCTTCCAGCTCGGGAGCGACCTCGCGCAGCCGTTTCAGCGCCGCGTGCGTCTGGCTCTTGACCGTCCCGGGCGAGACGCGGAGGATCGCGGCCACCTCCGTGACGGGCAGGTCCTCGTAGAAGCGCAGCACCAGCACCGCGCGCTGCTTCACCGGCAGCCTGGCCAGCGCGCGGGCGAAGAGCACCTTCAGGTCCGTCGCCGCCGCGCTGTCACCGTCGGCCCGGTCGGGCTGCTCCCCGTACGCGAACTCCCGCTGCCGCCGCCACTTGGACGCGACGTCCCGGTACAGGGTGGTGCGCACGTAGCCGACCGGGTCGGTGTGCACCTTCGGCCACCGGCGGGCCAGCTTGATCAGGGCGTCCTGGAGCACGTCCTCGGCCAGGTGCGGATCACCGCTGATGAGGACGGCGGCCCGCAGCAGCCGCCGGTACCACGCGGCGACGAAGGCCTCGAACGCCTCGGAGTCCGTCATACAGACAAGACGCCCGGGAGGGGGTGAAAGGTTGGGACGTCAGCGAAGGTCAGGTGCAGACGCGGGTGGATCCGGTCAGGCGTCCCAGGTGACGGGCAGGCTCTTGACCCCGTAGATGTCGGCGGCCTCCGGGCGCAGGGGGATCTCGCCGGCGGGCACGGCCAGGCGCAGCGTGGGGAAGCGCCCGAGCAGCGCGGGCAGGGCGACGCGCAGCTCGACGCGGGCGAGCTGCTGGCCGAGGCACTGGTGGATGCCGTGGCTGAAGGCCAGGTGGCCGCCGTCCTGGCGGCGCAGGTCCAGCTTGTGCGGGTCCGGGAAGCGCTCCGGGTCGCGGTTGGCGGTGTTGATGGACACGATGACCGTCGAGCCTGCCTTGATCGTGTGGCCGCCGAGCTCGACGTCCTCCAGAGCGACCCGCATGAACGTCTTGGCGACGCTCAGGTAGCGCAGCAGCTCCTCCACGGCCCCCTCGACGAGGGTGGGATCGGCGCGCAGCGCGGCGAGCTGATCCGGGTTCTCCAGCAGCGCGAAGGCGCCGAGCGCGATCATGTTGGCGGTGGTGTCGAACCCGGCCGACAGCAGGATCAGGGCCATGCCCTTCAGCTCCTCGTCCGTGAGGTCGCTGTCGGTCAGGTCGCTGAGCAGGTCGTCGGTGGGGTTGGCGCGCTTGGCCGCGACCAGCTCGGCGAGGTAGTTCTGGACGCCCAGGTAGGCCGCGATCAGCTCCTCGTCGCCCACCTCGCCGCCGAGGAACTTGTCGATCTGCTCCTGGAAGAAGCCCCGGTCCTCGTACGGGACGCCCAGCAGCTCGCAGATCACGATGGCGGGGATGGGCTTGGCGAACGCCGTCACCAGGTCCGCCGCCGGACCGGCCTGCTCCATCGCGTCCAGGTGCGCGGCGGTGACCTGCTCGACGCGCTCGGTCAGCAGCCGCATCCGCCGCACGGTGAACCGGCCCACCAGCGGCTTGCGGTAGCGGCTGTGCCTCGGCTCGTCCATCAGCAGGAACTCGCCGGGCGGCGCGGGCGGCACCTCGATGTCGCCGTAGTCGATCGTCGGGTGGTGCTTCATGAACTCCTTGCGTGAGCTGAACCGCGCGTCGGCCAGGACGGACCGGACCAGGTCGAAGCCGGTCACCAGCCAGCCCTGGTGTCCGTCGGGGAACGGGTAGCGGCTGATCGGGCTCTGCTCGCGCGCCTCGACGAGCTCCTTGGGCGGGTCGAAGGGGCAGCCGGCCTGACGGGCCGCGGGCATCGTGGTGACGGTGTGTTCCATGCTCTTTCCTCCCTGGCGACAGGACTTCACCTTCGCCTGCCGCGCTGACATCGGGCCGTCGCCGCCCTGACACGACCGCTGACGGCGCCCGTACGCGCTCGCCGTCGCGGCTGGTCTTCGCGATTCGGCACAATTGCTGATGTGCGAGTCGGATTGCTCGGGCCCTTCGAGGTCCGTAACCGTGACGGGGCCGTGGTCGAGGTTCCCGGGGTTCGGCTGCGCGCACTGCTGGCCGCGCTGGCCCTCGAAGCCGGCCGGATCGTCACCCGGTCGAGGCTGGTCGACTGGATCTGGGGTGAGCAGCCGCCCGCCGACGAGGTGAACGCCTTGCAGGCGCTGGTGTCCAGGCTGCGACGGGTGCTGCCCGACGGGGTGATCGAGGCGGAGTCCGGCGGCTACCGGCTGGCCGTCGACCCGGACGCGGTGGACGTGTGCCGGTTCGAGCGGCTGGTCGCCCAGGCGCGTGGCGCCGAGCCCGCGGCGCGGGCCGAGCTGCTGCGCTCGGCCCTGGAGCTGTGGCGCGGCCAGGCCCTGGCCGACATCGCGCTGCGTGACAGCGAGGCGTTCGACGCCGTGGTCACGCGGCTGGACGAGCTGCACGTGGCCGCGCTCGGCGACCGCGTCGACGCGGACCTGCGGCTCGGCCGGGGATCGGAGCTGGTCTCCGAGCTGACCGACCTGGTGGCCACGTACCCGCTGCGCGAGGGGTTCGTGGCGGGCCTGATGCGGGCGCTCGCCGAGGCGGGGCGCGCGACCGAGGCGCTGGCCGTCTACCAGCGGACGCGCGAGCGGCTGGCCGACGAGCTGGGCGCCGACCCGTCGGCCGAGCTGTCCGCGCTGCACACCGCGCTGCTCCGCGGCGAGCTGGGCGAGCGGGCGGAGAACCGCAGGACGAACCTGCGGGCCGGGCTGTCGAGCTTCGTCGGCAAGGACGCCGACGTGTCGGCGGTCGCCGGCCTGTCCGTCAGGCACCGGCTGGTCACGCTGACGGGGCCGGGCGGCTCCGGCAAGACCCGGCTGGCCACGGAGACCGCGCGGACGATGCTCGCCGAGCTGCCGGACGGCGCGTGGCTGGTGGAGCTGGCCTCGGTGCAGGCGGGCGGCGAGCTGGCGCAGGCCGCGCTCACCGCGGTCGGCCTGCGCGACCAGGCGGTGGTCGGTGACGCGCGGGGCGGCGAGCCGATGGACCGGCTCATCACGGCGCTGCGCGAGCGCACGGTCCTGCTGGTCCTGGACAACTGCGAGCACGTGATCGAGGCGGCGGCGGCGTTCGCCGAGCGGCTGCTGGGCGAGTGCCGCAGGCTGCGCATCCTGGCCACGAGCCGGGAGCCGCTCGGCATCACCGGCGAGGTGCTGTGGCAGGTCGAGCCGCTCGCGCTGCCCGCCGAGGGGGCGGACGCCGCCGGGATCGAGTCCTCGCCCGCGGTGCGGCTGCTGCGCGACCGCGCCGACCTGGTGCGCAAGGACATCGGCTCCGACGCGGACACGCTGGCGGCCCTGGCGCGGATCTGCCGGGCGCTCGACGGGATCCCGCTGGCGATCGAACTGGCCGCGGCGCGGCTGCGCACCATGTCCGTCGACCAGCTCGCCCGCCGGCTCGACGACCGCTTCCGCCTGCTGACCGGCGGCAGCCGGACGGCGCTGGCCAGGCACAAGACGCTCCGCGCGGTCGTCGACTGGAGCTGGGACCTGCTGACGGAGGCCGAACGCGCCGTGCTGCGCCGGTTCTCGGTGTTCGCGGGCGGGGCGACCCTGGAGGCGGCCGAGCAGGTCTGCGGTGACGGGGAGACGGCCGGGGAGGCGGCCGGGGAGCAGGTCTTCGACGTGCTGACCGCGTTGATCGAGAAGTCGCTGCTGCTCTCCGACGACGACGGCACCCGCTACCGGATGCTCAACACCATCAGGGAGTACGCGGCCGGCCGGCTCGACGAGGCCGGGGAGAGCGAACGGGCGCGGCGGGCGCATCTGGCCTACTTCACCGAGCTGGGCCGGAGCGCCGACCCGCACCTGCGCACGGCCGCGCAGCTCGAATGGCTGGCCACGCTGGAAGCCGAGCACGACAACATCGGCGCGGCCGCGCGCGGGGCGATCGCCGAGGGCTGGGCCGAGGAGGCGATGCGGCTGGTCGGGGCGGTGGGCTGGTTCTGGTTCCTGGCCGGGCACCGGGCCGAGGGCACCGAGCTGGCCGTCGCGGCGGCCTCGCTGCCCGGCGAGGTGGCCGACGAGACGCGGGCCGTCGCGTACACGATCGTGACCGTGTTCCTGACGTCCGGGGTCGGCGGCGACCAGTATCAGGCGCGGGAGTGGATCCAGGAGGCGCACCGGATCACCGAGCGCCACGGCCTGCGCCATTCCATCCTGGGGTTCGTCCGGCTGTGGGAGCGGATGCTGCGGGACCCGACGGGGTTCCTGCCTGCGCTGGAGCCGCTGATCAGCGACGAGGACGCCTGGGTGCGGGCGCAGGCGCGGCTCGCGCGCGGCCGGCTGCGGCTGACGCTCAGCGGCGACGAGACCGGCGTCGACGACGACGCCGAGATCGCGCTCGCCGAGTTCCGTTCGCTGGGCGAGCGGATGGGGATCTCGCTGTCGCTGACCCTGCTGGCCGACCGGCTCGCGATGCGCGGCGAGCTGGCCCGCGCGTGCGAGCTCTACGAGGAGGCGAGCACGGCGCTGACCGAGCTGGGCGTGAACGAGGAGGTCACCAGCCTGCGCTCGCGGCTGGCCCACCTCTACTGGCTGCTCGGCGACGAGCGGGCCAGCGCGTCCGCCATGGCCGAGGCCGAGCGCTACACGGGCGAGATCGCCTGGCCGGAGACGTCCGCCGAGCTGGAGCTGGCCAAGGCGCAGCTCGCCCACTGGCGCGGCGAGGCGGACGAGGCGCGCCGGCACCTGGCCACCGTGCGGGCGATGCCGGGCGTCCACGAGCTGAGCGTCATGGTGCACGCCAAGGTCAGCGACCTGTACGGCTATCTGACCGAGGACCTGGAGCAGGCCCGCGCGCACCGGGCGGAGGCGTTCCGCCTGGCGGCCGAGACCGCCTACCCGCCGCTGATCGCCCTGGTGCTGGTCGGGGTCGCGGACCAGGCGTTGCGCCAGGGCGAGTACGAGCAGGCCGTACGGCTGCTCGCGGCGAGCGACGCCGTGCGCGGCACGCCGGACCTGTCGCAGCCCGACGCCGCCAGGATCGCCGCGGACGCGCGAGGACGCCTCGGCGAGACCGCGTTCGCCGAGGCGTCAGGCGCCGGCCGGGAGGCCGACTGGCGCGAGCTGGCGGGCGTCATCCTCGCTTCGTGAAGGACGCCCGCGCCCACACGTAGCCGACCAGCATGGTGCCCGCGCACCAGGCGATCGCCGTGACGGCCGAGCTCGCCGACGGCGCGCCGGTCAGGAACCCGCGCAGGGCCTCGATGATCGAGGTGAACGGCTGGTACTCGGCGAACTGCCGCGCCCCCGCGCCCATCTTCTCGGCGGGCACGAACGCGCTGCTCAGGAAGGGCAGGAGCATGAGCGGGACGCCGATCAGGCCCGCGCTGGCCGGTGACTTCGCCGCGAGGCCGAACGCGATGGTCAGCCAGCCGATGGCCAGCACCGTCAGCACGACGATGCCGATCGCGCCGAGCCAGTGGAGGAAGCTCGCCGAGGGCCGGAACCCCATGAGGAACGAGACCCCGACGATGAGCGCGATGGCCACCAGGCTGCGCAGCATGGTCCCGATCACGTGCGCGTTGAGCACGGCGGCCCGTGACACGTGCATGACGCGGAGCCGGTTGATGAACCCGGTCGTCATGTCGGAGTTGACGGCGATCGCGGTGGGGCTGATGCCGTAGCAGATGGTGGTCATGATGAGCCCGGGGGTCGCGTAGTCCGCGTAGTCGACGCCGACGCTGAACGCCCCGCCGAGGATGTGGACCATCAGGAACATCAGCACGATCGGCATGATCACGGCGTTGAACAGCGCCAGCGGGTTCCGCAGCGTGTGCCGGAAGTTGCGCCGCAGCATGGTCGCCGAGTCCGTCAGGGTGGCCGAGAAGCCGGTCATGCCTTGATCTCCTTGTCGGTGTGGCCGGTGAGGGCCAGGAAGACGTCGTCCAGGTCGGGGGTGTGCACCGAGAGCTCCTCGGCCTCGACGGCGTGGGAGTCGAGGCGGTCGAGCAGGGCGCGCAGCGACCGGACGCCGCCGTCGCCGGGCACCCGCAGGGTCAGCTCCTCCTCGTCCGTGGCGGATCCGGCCAGGACGCGGGCCGCGGTGTCGAGCGCGCGCCGGTCGGCGAACCGCAGCCGGACGTGGCCGCCCGGGACCCGGCGCTTGAGCTGGGCGGCGGTGCCTTCGGCGACCAGCCGGCCCCGGTCGAGCACGGCGATGCGGTCGGCGAGCTGGTCGGCCTCCTCCAGGTACTGCGTGGTGAGGAAGATGGTGGTGCCGTCGGCGACCAGCTCGCGGATGATCTCCCACATGGTGCGGCGGCTGCGCGGGTCGAGTCCGGTCGTGGGCTCGTCCAGGAAGATGATCTGCGGCCCGCCGACCAGCGTCATCGCCAGGTCCAGCTTTCGGCGCATGCCGCCGGAGTAGGACGACGCCGGCTTGCCCGCCGCCTCCGCCAGGTCGAACCGGCCGAGCAGCCGCCGGGTGATCCGCCTGCCCTCCGCCTTGGGCAGGTGCAGGAGGTCCGCCATCATCAGCAGGTTCTCCTCGCCGGTGAGCAGGTCGTCCACCGAGGCGAACTGCCCGGTCACGCCGATCGCCGCCCGCACCGCCCGGGTCTGCGTGGTGACGTCGTGCCCGGCGACGAGCACCTGGCCGGCGTCGGGGCGCAGCAGGGTGGTGAGCACGTTCACCGTCGTGGTCTTGCCCGCGCCGTTGGGCCCGAGCAGCGCGAAGATCGTGCCGGCCTGGACGCGCAGGTCGACGCCGTCCAGGACGATCTTGTCCTTGTAGGCCTTCCGCAGCCCCGTGGCCGCGATCGCTGTGCCGTTCATGGGGATGACGATGGCCGGTCGGCCTGACACCCGGCCGCCGCCGGGCTGACGCGCGTCCCGTGAGTGGCGTCAGGGCGCGTTCACCAGGTGATCGGCAGCGCGGTCAGCCCGCCGGTGAGCACGTGCGGGTTGAAGGTCAGCTCGTCGACCGCGCAGCCCAGCCGCAAGGTGGGGAAGCGGGCGGCGAGCTGGGAGAAGACGGCCTTCAGCTCGATCCGGGCGAGCGGCGCGCCGATGCAGTAGCGGGCGCCGTGGCCGAACGTCAGGTGCGGCGCGGCGGGCCGGTCGAGGTCGAAGCGGTCCGGGTCGGCGAACACCGACGCGTCGTGGTTGGCGGCCCCGAGGTCCAGCAGCACCAGGTCGCCCTCCCGCACGCGCACGCCGGCGATCTCCAGGTCGGTGCGGGCGTAGCGGGGGATGCCGCCGCCGCCCAGGCCGGGCGCGCGCAGGATCTCCTCCACCGCGGCGTCGATCCGCGCCGGGTCGTCGACCAGGGCCTGCCATTGGCCGGGGGTGGCCAGCAGCCACAGCACGCCCAGGCCGATCGCCGTCACCGTCGTCTCGTGGCCGGCGAACAGCAGCGTCATGCCCATCGCCGCCGCCTCGTCGTCGCTCACCCCGTCGGTGGCGGCCAGCCGGGAGATCACGTCGCCGTCCGGGTCGCCGGCGGCGCGCTTGCGGGCCACCAGGTGCCGCCCGTAGCCGAACAGCTCGGCCAGCCCCTGCTCGGAGCGGGTCCGGTCGGTGACGTCCCCGGCGGCCTGCGTCCAGGCGCGGAAGCGGGCCCGGTCCTCGTACGGCACGCCGAGCAGCTCGCAGATGACCGCGATCGGCAGCGGCAGCGCCAGCGCGGCGTGCAGGTCGGCGGGCGGCCCGGCGGCGGTCAGCTCGTCGAGGAGCTGGGTGGTCAGGGTCTCGACCCGGCCGGTCAGGGCGCGCATCCGCTTGGGCGAGAAGTGCGGCTGGAGCAGCGAGCGCATCCTGCGGTGGTCGGCCTGCTCGGTGTCGAAGTCGCCCATCGGGCCGCCGAACAGCGCCGACTCGCCGGTGCGGGAGGCGCGTGCGGGCTCGCGGTGGGCGCGGCCGAGCCGGTCGTCGTCCAGCAGCAGGCGTACGTGCTCGTACGCGGTGACGTGCCAGCCGGGGTCGCCGACGGCGGTGCGGATGGCGTGGATCGGGCCGCGGGACTGCAGCTCGCGCAGCAGGGGCGCGGGCCGCATCGGGTCGGGCTGCTCGTACGGGAGCCGAACGGGTGTGGACGGCATGACCCCTCCAGGAGGTAGACGCAGCTTTGTATACTCCAACGTCTAAAAAGCTACATGTATACTTTGCCTTCTACAAGTGGAGGGTCGATGAGCAAGCCCGAGGCCGGGCCGGCCGAGCCGGTGCGCAGGATGCGCCGCGCGGAGCGGCGTGAGCAGATCCTGGACGCGGCCACCCGCGCCTTCGCCCGCGCCGGCTATGCCGCGACGGGCCTGGACGACATCGCCGCCGAGGCCGAGCTGACCCGGGCGATGCTCTATCGGCACTTCGACTCCAAGGCCGGCCTCTACCGGGCCGTGCTCGACCGCGCCTGCGCGCGGCTGGCCGAGGCCACGGGCGGCGACGACTACGACGACGACGCCATTCCCGCGCTGCTGCGGGCCGCCGGCGCCGACCCCGACGGGTTCCGGCTGCTGTTCCGCCACGCGGCCCGCGAGCCCGACTTCCGCGAGCTGATCGACACCATCACCGACGCCTCGCGCGAGGTCGCCCGCCGCAACCTCGCGCGCCGCATCCCGGCCGGGCCGTGGCTGGACTGGGCGGCCAACCTCGTCCCCGCCTTCACCCTGGAGGCCGTCATCGCCTGGCTGGACGCCGGCCGGCCCGACCCCGAGCAGGCCGCCGCCCGCATCGCGGCGGCCGTGCACGGCGTCATCGCCGCCGCCCAGCCCGCCGCCCAGCCTGCCGGGCTGCCCGCCGGGCTCAGCGCGCGGGAAGCCTCGTGACCCAGTCCGTGAGGCGGCTCAGGAAGGCGGCCGCCGTGGGCAGGTGCGCGTCCTCGGCGAAGAGCACGGCCGCGTGGAAGGCGTGCGGCATGCCCTCGTAGACGTCCACCTCCATCGGGACGCCCGCCCCGGCGGCGCCCTCGGCGAACCGCCGGGCGTCGTCGAGGACGATCTCGTCCCCGCCGACCGGGAGCAGCATGGGCGGCAGCCCGCGCAGATCCCCGTAGATCGGCGACTGGGGCGCCTGGTCCGGCCGGGCCCCGCCGAGATACTGCGTGGCGATCGGGCCCAGGATGGCCGGGTCGATCGAGTCACGGCCGTTGCCCGCCGGCTTCGCCGCCAGGTCGGTGATCGGGGAGACCGGGACGGCCCCCACCGGCATCGGCTCCCCCGCCGCGGCGAGCCTCAGCAGCGCCGAGAGGATCAGGGTGCCGCCGGCCGACTCCCCGACGAGCAGGATCTTCCCGGCGGGCACGCCCTGCGCCAGCAGGCCGCGGTGGACGGCCAGCACGTCCTCGACCGCCGCCGGGTACGGGTGCGCCGGGGCCAGACGGTAGTCCACGGCCAGGGCCGGGCGGCCGGTGGCCTTCGACAGGCGGCAGGCCATGATCCGCTCCATCGCCGGGTTGCTGAAGGAGAAGCCGCCGCCGTGGACGTAGACGGTCACGCCGTCCTCGATCGTCGCTCCGCCCGAGGTGACCCAGGTGGCGGGCACCCCGCCGGTCTCGGGCAGGAGCGGGCGCAGCTCGGCGTCGCCGTCGAGGACGGGCGGGTCGGAGAAGACCTGCTGCATCCTCGCCCGTACGGCGTCCGATTCGTGCTGGGAGGCGGGGACATGGGTGATGGTCAACAAAAAGAAAGCCCTTTCGGCCACGTGAGAAGGACCGCGCGCAGGCGGTGAAGAATGTGGGACGAGCAGTGCGGAAACCGGCGCGCGTCAGCGACCCGTTCGCGAACGGGAAGGGACGGGAAAGGGCTCGGCGATGACGCGCGGGCGCGACGAGATCAGGCGCGACCTGTGGTGAACGAGTCCACGGCGATCATCTCCCTGTATACGGTGCCGCCCACCCGCGGCCGTCTTCCCGGCGGCGTCACGCGACACGCCGAACATTAGAAACGCGCGCCGATCGGTTGTCAAGCCGCGGGTGGGGGTCGTCTCGTTCCGTCAGAAGTCGTCGGCGGTGCGGATCCGGTCGCGGACCCAGACGCCGGCCTCCTTGAGGTTGGCCGTCCCGGCGAACGGGCCGCCCGGGCAGGTCCCGGTCTTGAAGACGGCGCCGGTGCGGAAGTCGTCGGAGAAGTTCCAGTTCACCCAGCTGATCTTCTTCTGGGCCATCAGGTCGAGATACTGCTGCGACCTGGTGAAGTTGTTGCCGCCGTCGCCCGAGGCCGTCTGGGTGCCGAACTCGGTCACGAAGATCGGCAGCCGGTCGGCGGCCCGGGACAGCGTGCTCAGGTACTCGGACCCGTGCGAGGCCGCGTAGAAGTGGAACGTGTACATGATGTTGGCGGCGTTGACCGGGTTCGCGATGATCTCGCTCTCGTCGCCGCCGCCGGAGACGCCGAGCGACGACCAGGCGCGGGTGCCGACCAGGATCGGGGCGTCGGCGTCGTGCTGGCGGATCACCGGGATGAGCTGGTGGGCGTAGTTGCGGATGACGGACCAGGTCACGGCGTCACCGTTCGGCTCGTTGGCGATCTCGTACAGGACGTTGTCCTTGCCGTCGTGCCGCTGGGCGATCTCGGTGAAGAACGTCTTGGCCCGGCTGAGGTTGTACATCGGGTCGCCGGGGGTGAGCATGTGCCAGTCCACGATCGCGTACATGCCGCGGGCGGTGGCCATCTCGATCAGGTTGTGCACCCGGTCGGTGAACAGCCGGGGGTTGGTCTCGTAGCCGCCCTCCTGGACGTACATGGAGATGCGCAGGACGTCGGCCTTCCAGTCGGCGGCCAGGGCGTCGAGCGAGGCGCTGTTGAGGCACTGGTTGTACCACTGGATGCCGTGGCTGCTCATGCCGCGCAGCTGGATCTGCTTGCCGTTCTCGTTGCAGAGCTTGATGCCGCACACGCGCAGCTGCCCGTTGGCCTCGACCGGGGTGTCCCCGCCGCCGCCCGTGACGGGAGCGCCGTAGACCTCCAGCTCCCACAGCGAGTAGCCGTACGGGGTGCCGCGCTGGGTGCCGTGGACCCGGACGTACCGGCCGGTTCCGGTGACCGTGAGGTCGTCGGTCGCCCCGTCGCCGGAGGCCGTGGTGTAGACGTCGCTCCAGGTGGAGCCGTCGGCCGAGGTCTGCACCCGGTAGGACTTGGCGTAGGCGACCTCCCAGGTCAGCCGTACGCGGGAGATCGTGTGCGCGGAGCCGAGGTCGACGCGGATCCACTGCGGGTCCACGCCCTCGGCGCTGGCCCAGCGGGTGGCCGGGTCGCCGTCCACCGCCTTGCCCGGCTCCAGGCCGGCGGCCTCGACCGAGGAGGCCGTCACGCTCTTGCCCTGCGACACCAGCGGGTCCGCCGCCGCCGCGCTCGCGCCTGACGGCGCGAACAGTGCGGCCACGACGGCCAGAACTGTGATCACTGCACTTCGCCTCACGAACAGCTCCGATCCTTGGGGGAGGGGTCCGATTAGGAAGGTTTACTAACTTGACGCGGAGCCTAAATTGACACCGGACCTTACACAAGACCCAAAGTTCCAAAGAGGCTGTATCCCGACATCGGACGCAGTCGGCAGCCGTGAGTTGGTAAGGAATGCTTACTCAGCTGCCCGGCAAGTCCGGACAGAAATCCTGAGGCAACAGATCGTCATGCTTCGTCAGGCCCAGATCCGGCGATCATCACTCCGGGTAATCACCCAGATGCCTGGCCGCGGCTTGTCGGCCTGGACGGTGCTCCGGGGACGGCCGGCCCCTTGGCGAGCGTGCACCGACCTGACCCGGCCGAGGAGTGCCATGTCGCCCACCACCGTTGAGGTGCCCACCGTCCACGGCCCCGTCCTGGGCCTCACCGAGAACGGGATCGCCGCCTTCCGCGGCATCCCGTACGCCGCCGCGCCCGTCGGCCGGAACCGGTTCGCCGCGCCCGTGCCGCCCAGGGCGTGGAGCACGCCGCTGCCCGCCCACGCGTTCGGCCCCACCCCGCCGCAGCCGCCGCTCAAGGGCCGCCTCGGCGAGCTGTTCCGCAACCCGGTCGTCCCCGGCGACGACTACCTCAACCTGAACGTGTGGACCAGCGCGCCCAACTCCGACGCCGCCCTGCCGGTGCTCGTGTGGATTCACGGCGGCGCGTTCACCACCGGCTCCTCCGCGGTGACCACCTACGACGGCGCCACCTTCGCCCGCGACGGCGTCGTCTGCGTCACCGTCAACTACCGCCTCGGCGTGGACGGCTTCGCCTACATCGAGGACGCGCCCGCCCCGGCCAACCGCGGCCTGCTCGACCAGATCTTCGCCCTGGAATGGGTGCGCGACAACATCGCCCGCTTCGGCGGCGACCCCGGCAACGTCACCGTGGCGGGCGAGTCCGCCGGCGCCATGAGCGTGCTGACCCTGCTCTCCCTCGACCGCAACCTGTTCCAGCAGGCCATCGTCGAGAGCGGCAGCGCGCACATCGGCCAGACCGTCCAGGACGCCGCCCTGGTCACCGCCGCCGTCGCCACCCGGCTGAACGTGCAGCCCACTGCCCAGGCGCTCGCCGCCGTGGACACCGCCGCCCTGATCGCGGCCCAGGCCGAGGTCAGCGACGACGTCACCTCCAGCGCCGACCCCGAGCGCTACGGGGCCAGCACCATCGCCTCGTGCGGCATGTCGTTCATGCCGGTCATCGACGGCCAGGTCGTGCCGCGCCTGCCGATCGACGCCATCGCCGACGGCCGCGGCGCCGACGTGACCCTGCTCATCGGCACCACCGTCGAGGAGTTCAGGACCTTCGTCGTCCCCACCCCGATGGTGGGCTGGCCCGGCGACGCGGCGTTCCGGACCAGGACCGAGGCGTACGGGGCTCCGGCCGGCTTCTACGACCGCTACGCCGAGACCGACGTCGCGCCGTACCCGCGCAACGCCCCGTCCGGCATCGCCTGCGCGACGCTCACCGACCGCGTGTTCCGCATCCCGACCTACCGCATCGCCGAGGCCCGCATCGACGCGCCCGCCGACACGTACGTCTTCGAGTTCGGCTGGCGCTCACCCGTCACGCCCAACATCCTCAGCGTCAAGCTGGGCGCCTGCCACAGCCTGCCGCTGCCCTTCGCCTGGGACACGCTCGCCAACCCGGACAGCGCCGCCTTCACCGGCCCGAACCCGCCCCAGGCCCTCGCCGACGCCCTGCACGGCCGCTGGGTCGAGTTCGCCGCCACCGGCCGGCTCGGCGAGTGGGCCACCTACAACACCACCGAACGCCCGGTGATGACCTTCTACCGCGACAACAAGCCGGACAACGTCATCGTCTACGACCCGCGCCGCGACGAGCGCGAGATCTGGAAGAACGACCTCAACCCGAGCTGACCCGCCCGGCCTCGCCTGCGGCCTCTGACCGACAGCGGATCAGAGGCCGTAGGCGGTGAGGGCGCCGCCGGCGTAGGCGGCGACGGGGGCGGCGACGTGGTCGGCGTCGCGGTGGACGCCGCGCAGGGTGTTGGAGGCGAACGAGCGCTGGAACTCCAGCCCCACGTAGGCCAGTCCCGGGGTGGTGATGGAGATGCCGCCGTCGTGCAGCGGGAGCCCGCGCTCGTCCAGGGCGCCCAGGGGCCGCAGGTAGTCCAGGTGGGGCAGGTAGCCGGTGGCGTAGATGACGGTGTCGACGGGTTCGCGGCTGCCGTCGGCCCAGACGACCCGGTCGCCGTCGAACGCGGTGAACATGGGGCGCCGGTCCCAGCGACCGGCCTCCAGTGAGGCGGCGTAGTCGCCGGTGTCCATGACCAGCGTCCCGGTCGCGATGCGGGCCAGCCAGGGCGGCGGCAGGGTGTCGAAGCCCGTGGTGGTGTGCCAGTGGTGCGCGTCCCGGCCGGCGATGATCTGCGGGAAGAACCGGATGGGCGCCCGGGTGGCGAGGGTGACGGTGGCCGTCCTGGCGAGCTCGTAGCCGATCTGCACGGCGGAGTTGCCCGCGCCGACCACGACGACGCGCTGTCCGGCGTGCTGCCCGGGGTTGCGGTAGGCCGCGGCGTGGAGTGCCCGGCCGGTGAAGCCGTCCTGTCCGGGCAGGATCGGGACGTACGGGTTGCCGAACGAGCCCGACGCGGCCACGACGCTCCGCGTGTGGAGCGGGTCGCCCTTCGCGGGGTGGACCAGGAAGCCGCCTGTCCCGTCGGGGCGCACGGCGGTGACGCGGACGCCGGTGCGGATCTCCACGTCGAGGCTGTCGGCGTAGCGCCGCAGGTAGGCGGCGGCCTCGTCGCGGGTCGGGTAGTGGTCGGGGTCGCCGGGGAACTCGTGGCCCGGCATGGCGCTGTAGCGGGCGGGCGAGAACAGCGTGAGGCTGTCGTAGTAGTGCGGCCAGGAGCCTGCCGGTTCCGGGCCGGCTTCCAGGATGACGGGGGTGCGGCCACGCAGGCGCAGGGCACGGGCGGCGGCGAGACCCGACTGGCCGCCGCCGATGACGATGGTGTCCATGCCGCCGCATCGTATCGTCAAATCGGGAAATCACAATATGATGAGCCCGGGGTGATGCTATGACCATGACGACGGACGGGATGGGGCTCAGCGCCGAGGCGCGCGGCTTCCTCAAGGCGATGGCCAGCGAGACCCGCCAGCAGATCATGGGGCTGTTCGCCGGCGGCGCGGAGCTGACCGTGGGCGAGGTCGCCGAGCGGATGTCGCTGGCCCAGTCGGCCACCTCCACCCACCTGGCGACGCTGCGCGACGGCGGCGTGCTCACCTCGCGCCGGGAGTGGAAGACGGTCTACTACCGCGCCGACCCGGCACGCATCGGCAAGGCGCTGGCCGATCTCCAGGCCGCGCTGAGCACCTGCTGCCCGCCCGCTCCTTGATTTGACATTCTTCTAATCAGGGTTGCATGCTGCTGCTGGTTACTTCGACAGATTTCTAATCAGCCGATCGGAGACGACGATGAGCGGCAGCTGCTGCGGCACCACCACCTCACTCGAACTGGAGCGCCCCCTGGGCGCGGGCGACACCGGCGCCCTGCCCGTCGTGGTCATCGGGGCCGGCCCCGTCGGCCTCGCCGCCGCCGCGCACCTGGCCGCGCGCGGCATCGACTTCCTGGTCCTGGAGGCCGGCGACCGGGCCGGCGCCTCCGTCGCCCGCTGGGGGCACGTCCGGGTCTTCAGCCCGTGGCGCTACGACGTCGACGCCGCCGCCCGCCGCCTGCTCACCGCCTCCGGCTGGACCGAGCCCGACCCCGACCGGCTCCCCACCGGCGCCGAGCTGATCAACGACTACCTGGCCCCGCTCGCCGCCCTGTTCGGCGACCAGGTACGGCTCGGCGCCCGCGTTTCGGCGATCAGCCGCCTGGGCTACGACCGGGTGCGGACGAACGGCCGGGAGGACGTCCCGTTCCTGATCCGCCTCAGCGACGGCGAGGAGATCCGGGCACGCGCGATCATCGACGCGTCCGGCACGTACGCGACCCCCAACGTCCTGGGCGCGAGCGGCCTGCCCGCCCACGGCGAGGCGGAAGCGGCCGTCGATCACGCCCTGCCCGACGTCCTCGGCGCCGACCGCGACACGTACGAGGGCAGGCACACCCTGGTCGTCGGCGCGGGACACTCGGCCGCCACCACCCTCCTGGCCCTGGCCGAGCTGCCGGACACGCCGATCACCTGGACCATCCGCGCCGGGAGCGCCGCCCGCGCCTACGGCGGCGGCGACGCCGACGCGCTGCCGGCACGCGGCGCGCTCGGCACCCGGCTGCGCGCGCACGTCGACTCCGGCCGCATCCGCCTGCTGACCGGCTTCTTCACCCACCGCGTACGGGAGGGCGCCGGCGGCGTCGAGGTGATCAGCCGCGACCCGTCGGGCGCCGAGCAGTCCGTCACCGTGGACCGGATCGTCAGCGCCACCGGCTACCGCCCCGACCACGCCATCGCCGCCGAGCTGCGCCTGGACCTCGACCCGGTCCTCGGCTCCACCCGGCAGCTCGCGCCGCTGATCGACCCGAACCGGCATTCGTGCGGCACCGTCCCGCCGCACGGCGTCGACGAGCTCGCCCATCCGGAGGCCGGCTACTACGCGGTCGGCGTCAAGAGTTACGGGCGCGCGCCCACGTTCCTGATGGCGACCGGCTACGAGCAGGTCCGCTCGGTGGTCGCGGCGCTGGCCGGCGACTGGGAGGCGGCCCGGGACGTACGGCTGGACCTGCCCGAGACCGGCGTGTGCTCCTCCGACCTCGCCGAGGCCCAGGAGCAGCGGGTCGGCCTGGCCACCGGCGTCGGCGGCGGCCTGCTGCCGCTGGCGACCGTGGGCGCCTCCGCCGGATCCGGCGGCTGCTGCGACTGAGCGCCGGGCCTCGGCGTCCTGCCATCGCCTATCATTTAGACAGGTTTCAAAGCAGGAGGTGCCGTCATGACCGCCAACACGACAGCGGCGTGCTGCGCGCCGATCGCGCGGGAGCCGCTGTCCGAGAGCGACGCCGCCGAGCTGGCGGGCCTCCTCAAGGCCGTCGCCGACCCCGTACGGCTGCGGCTGCTGTCGATGATCGGCTCCCACGCGGGCGGCGAGGCGTGCGTGTGCGACCTGACCGACGCCTTCGACCTGACCGCCCCCACGATCAGCCACCACCTGAAGGTGCTGCGCACCGCCGGGCTCATCGACGGCGAGCGGCGCGGCACCTGGGTCTATTACCGGATCGTCCCCGAGGCGGTGAACAAGCTGGGCGCGCTGTTCGCCCCGCTGGCCGAGCCGGAGCTCGTCACCGTATGACCGCATTCTCATGACAGCACCGTCGGCCGAGGCTGAGGTCGTCGTCATCGGGGGCGGGCAGGCGGGGCTGGCGGCGGGCTACTACCTGCGGCGGGCGGGCGCCGACTTCGTCATCCTGGACGCGCAGGAGGCGACGGGCGGCGCCTGGCGGCACGCCTGGCCGTCGCTGCGCCTGTTCTCGCCCGCACAGTACAGCTCGCTCCCCGGCCGCATGATGCCGATCCCGGCCGACGGCGGCTATCCGGACGCCGCGCACGTCGCCGCCTATCTCACCGACTACGAGCGGCGCTATCGGCTGCCCGTGGTCCGTCCCGCCGCCGTCCGGGCCGTTCGGCGTGGGGCGGACGGCCTCGTGGTGGAGAGCAGCGCGGGCACCTGGCGGGCACGCGCCGTGGTCAGCGCGACGGGGACCTGGTGGCGGCCGTACATCCCGCACTATCGCGGCATGCGCGACTTTCGCGGCGAGCACCTGCACACCGCCGGCTATCGAGGGCCGGAGCCGTTCCGGGGCAGGCGCGTGGTGATCGTCGGCGGCGGCAACTCGGCCGCGCAGATCCTCGCGGAGGTCTCGCAGGTCGCCCACACCACCTGGGTCGCGACGCGCCCGCCCCGGCTGCTGCCCGACGAGGTCGACGGGCGCGCGCTGTTCGCGCTCGCCACGCGCCGCCACCAGGCGATCGCGCGCGGGGAGAGCGCCGCGAGCATCGGCGAGCTGGGCGACATCGTCGCCGTCCCGCCGGTACGCGAGGCGCGCGACCGTGGCGTGCTGAAGGCCGAGCCGATGTTCTCGGCGATCACCCCCGAGGGGGTCGTCTGGGCCGACGGGAGCACGGCGCCGTGCGACGTCATCGTGTGGTGCACCGGGTTCCGGCCCGCGCTCGGCCATCTGGCGCCGCTGCGGCTGCGCGGCTCCGACGGGCTGATCGCCACCGACGGCACCCGCGCGCATGGCGAGCCTCGGCTGCACCTGCTCGGGTACGGCGACTGGACCGGCCCGGCGTCGGCCACGCTCATCGGCGCCGGCCGGACCGCGCGGCAGCTGGTGGCCGAGATCACCGGCTGATTCGATCCTCGTCTATCTTGACGTTTTTCTAATCAGTGTGAGAGTGTGGCCGCTGTTTAGATGTCCATCTAACTAGGAGATCATCATGACCACTCAGCTCAGCGGCGGTTTCATCGGCGACCTGAACGACGCCTTCGCCCCGGCCGCCGCCGGAGGCTGTTGCGGCAGTACGGCCGCCGCGACCGAGACGGCCGCGTGCTGCGGCAACGCCCCCGCCGACGCGCAGGACGGCCCCAGCGACAGCTCGACCGGCTGCTGCGGATGACCTCCACAGCCAGGCGCGCCGTCGACCGGGTGTCGGCGGCGCGCATGCGGGCCACCGTGCACGAGCTGGCCGCCGACCGGTACGCCGGGCGGCGCGTCGGCACCCCCGGCGGCCGGGCCGCCGCCGCCTGGCTGGCCGCCCGGCTGCGCGAGCTGGGCGGCGACGTCCGGCTCGACGGCTTTCCCGTCGCGGACGTGCGTGACCTGTACGCCACGCCGGTCCTCGAATGGCACGACGGCGGGACGACCCGGCTGCGGCATCGCCGGGACTTCGCCGAACACCTCGCCTCCGCCGATCTGCCCACCCCGCGCACCGCATCCCTGGCGCCCTCCGCCGACGGTGACCTGCGCGGCCGGTGGGTGTCGGCCGAGCCCGGTGACTGGGCCCGCGCCTGCGACCTCGCCGAGGCGCAGGGGGCCGCCGGGGTGCTGATCGCGCGCGGCGTCGACGCCGAGGGGTGGATGCCCAAGATGATCGCCGGGCCGCCCACGCGCGGCGTGCCGATCCTCGCCGTACGCGCCGACCTGCACCGGCGGCTGGCCGACACCGCGGCCGATCGCCCCGTCCAGGTGACGGCATCGGCCCCACTCCGCCGCCTCGACACCCACGGCCTGAACGTCCACGCCCACTTCCCCCGGGACGGCAAGCCGGGACCGCACGCCGGCTTCCTGCGCACCCTCGGCCCGGAGTTTGACGCCGACTTCCCCCGGGCCCCCGGCCCCGACGGCGAGCCGGGGGCACACGTCGGCTCCCCGTGGGCCACGGGCGGCGAGCCGGGACCGCACGCCGACTCCCCGCGCACCCTGGACGGCGAGTCGGGAGCGCACGTCGTCGGTCCGGGCGGCGGGGCGGGGGTTCGGGTGCTGTTGACGGCGCACTATGACGGCGTCGGCGATGACCCCGCCGTCCGGCTGCCCGCCGCCGCCGACAACGCCTCGGGCGTGGCCGCGGTCCTGGAGGCCGCCCGCGTCCTCTCGACGAGCCCGGCCGCCTCCCGCGTCGAGCTGTCGGTGGCGTTCCTGGACGGCGAGGAGGCCGGCGCCCGGGGCTCGGCGCACCACGCCGCCACGCTGCCGGAGGACACGCTGGTGATCAACCTGGACGGGGCCGCCGAGCTGCACCAGGCCGCCTCCGTCGAGGCGGGCGGCCCCGCCCACGCCCTGCTCGCCACCCTCGACCAGGCGGGCCGGCTGACCGGGGTGCCGCTGCGCGCCGGCGCCATGGCCTCCGACAACCGCCGCTACGCCGCCGCCGGGCTGCCCGCCGTCGGCATCGGCATGGGCATGCCCGGCTACCAGACCCCCGCCGAGACGCCCGACCGCGTCCGGAACGACACCCTGCTGGCCGCCGCCCGGCTCCTGGTGGCCACCGTGGAGCTGCTGGCCCGCCGTGGGTGACGCTCAGTCGGGCAGCAGCTCGCCGACGAGCTTTTCGACCCGGGTACGGATCTCGTCGCGGATGGCGCGTACGGCCTCGATGCCCTGACCGGCAGGATCGTCGAGCTGCCAGTCCTCGTAACGCTTGCCGGGGAAGACGGGGCAGGCGTCGCCGCAGCCCATCGTGATCACCACGTCGGAGGCCCGCACCGTGTCGGCGGTGAGGATACGCGGCCGGGCGGCGCGGATGTCGATGCCGGCCTCGGCCATGGCCTCGACGGCGACCGGGTTGAGCTGCTCGGCCGGCGCGGACCCGGCAGAACGGACCTCGATCCGGTCACCGGCCAGGTGGGCGAGCCAGCCGGCGGCCATCTGGGACCGTCCGGCGTTGTGCACGCAGACGAACAGGACACTAGGCATGGACGATCTCCTCGCTGCGGAACAGGCGGCGCCCGGCCAGGCTGACGTAGACCAGGGCGACCAGGACGGGCACCTCGATGAGCGGGCCGACGACCCCGGCCAGCGCCTGGCCGGAGGTGACGCCGAAGACGCCGACCGCGACCGCGATGGCCAGCTCGAAGTTGTTGCCCGCCGCGGTGAAGGCCAGCGTGGTGGCGCGCTCGTACCCCAGGCCGATCGCCTTCCCGGCCAGGAACGAGCCGCCCCACATGAGCGCGAAGTACGCCAGCAGCGGCAGCGCGATGCGGGCCACGTCGCCGGGCCGCGCGGTGATCGTGCCGCCTTGCAGGGCGAACAGGATGACGACGGTGAACAGCAGGCCGTACAGCGCCATCGGGCCCACCCGGGGCAGGAAGCGGCTCTCGTACCAGTCGCGGCCCTTGACGTGCTCGCCGAGCCGGCGGGACAGGTAGCCCGCGACGAGCGGGACGCCGAGGAAGACGAGCACGTACTGGGCGATGTCCCAGGTCGACACGTCGAGCCCGGTCTGCGCCAGGCCGAGCCAACCGGGCAGCACGTCCAGGTAGAACCAGCCGAGCGCGCCGAACGCGACGACCTGGAAGAGCGAGTTGAGCGCGACCAGGACGGCGGCGGCCTCGCGGTCACCGCAGGCGAGGTCGTTCCAGATGAGCACCATCGCGATGCACCGGGCCAGGCCGACGATGACGAGCCCGGTGCGGTATTCGGGCAGGTCGGGAAGGAAGGTCCAGGCCAGCGCGAACATCAACGCCGGGCCGAGCACCCAGTTGAGCACCAGCGAGGCCACGAGCATGCGCCGGTCGCCGGTGACGGTCCCGACGCGGTCGTAGCGGACCTTGGCCAGCACCGGGTACATCATCAGCAGCAGGCCGAGCGCGATCGGCAGCGAGATCCCGCCGATCCGCACGGCCTCCAGGGCGGTGTCCAGCCCCGGGACCAGCCTGCCGAGCAGCAGTCCGGCCGTCATCGCCGCGATGATCCACACGGGCAGGAGCCGGTCGAGGACCGGCAGCGCGCCGATCACGCCCGGCGGGGACGAGGCGGGCCTCATGCGACGACCGGCACGTCGAGCAGGGCCGACAGCTCGCCGAGCGCCTCGGGGACCAGCCGGTAGTAGACCCAGGAGGCGCGCCGCTCGCTGGTGAGCAGGCCGACCTCCTTGAGCACCTTCAGGTGGTGGCTGATGGTCGGCTGCGACAGCTCGAACGCGCCGGTGATGTCGCACACGCACACCTCGCCGCCGTCGTGGCTGGCCACGATCGACACGATCCGCAGCCGTACGGGATCGCCCAGCGCCTTGAACACCTGGGCCAGCGCTGCCGCCCGTTCGGCGTCCAGCGGCTCACGGGCCAGCTGCGGACTGCACCTCACCGGCACCCCTTCGTATAGATGGTTATCGAAGTCGACTGTTGTCTATATTGACACACATCTATCAATGCTGGACAGGGGGGTCGGCGCTGCTGCGGCGTTCCAGCATCAGCACGTCCCGCCACACGCCGCGATGGCAGCCGAGGCGTTCGCGGGTGCCGACCACGCGGAAGCCGAGCGCCTGGTGCAGCGACAGGCTCGCGGCGTTCTCCGGGAAGATCGCCGACTGGATCGTCCACACGCCCGCGTCCTCGGTCGCGGCGACGAACGCCGACAGCAGCGCCCGGCCGATGCCGTGTGCCTGGCAGCCCGGATGGACGTAGACGCTGTGCTCCACGACGCCCGAATACACCTGCCGTGAGGAGACCGGCGAAGCGGCCACCCAGCCCACGACCTCCCCGGAGTCGACGTCCACCGCCACGTAGCGCAGGTGCCGCAACCTGCCGGCGTTGAAGCCCTCCCAGCTCGGCGCGACCGTCTCGAAGCTGGCCTCCCCGGTGTCGAGGCCCATCTGGTAGATCGCCAGCACCTGCGGGGCGTCGGCGTCCCGCATCGGCCGGATCTCCAGACCGGGGCCCACGGGCGGCTTGACCGCCTGGATGATCGGGGTGGGCATGCCCTGGCCGTGATCGGTCGCGGGTGCGATCCGGATGCTGACGAACCCGGCCGCCGCCAGGAGGGTGACCGCGTCGGTGACCGCATCGGCGGTCGTGGCGGCGGTCGTGGCGGCGGTCGTGGCGGCGGTCGCGGCGGCGGTCGTGGCGGTCACCCCGAAGCGGCCGCCCGGCCGCAGCACCCGGAACGCCTCAGCCACCGCCTTCGCCCCGCCGCCGGACAGACCGCCACAGACGACGACGTCGACCGACTGGCCGGGGAGCGGGATCCCTTCGACGCTGCCCCGCAGGAACCGCATGTTGGCCAGCCCCGCCCGCGCCGCCTCCCGCCGCGCCCGCTCCATCCCGTCCGCGCCGCCGTCCAGCCCGTACGGGGGGTCGTCCGCCATCACGTACGCCGTCCCGTACGGACCGACCCGCTGGGCCACCGGCAGCACGTCGAAGCCGTCACCGGAACCGAGAACACCGCCACCGGAGCCGAGAACGAGCACCCTCTCCCCCGCCCGCGGCAGCACGCCTCCCTGCCCGTCCGCGCTCTCCTCACCCATGACCGGCGTCCCTTCACTCACAGGCGGGCGCGGCGGGCACGGGATTGCCCATGACCACGTCGGCCGCCGTAGGGAAACAGCTCACGCAGGCTTCGTTGATCCGGTAGAGGCTGGACGTGCCCTGCTTGTCGACCAGCACGAACCGCACGTCGGCCAGGATCTTCAGGTGGTGCGAGACGGTGGACTGGCCCACCCCGGAGGCCAGCACGATCTCTCCCACGCTCATCGGCGCCCGCCTGCGGGCCAGCAGGGAGACGAGTTGGATGCGCGTCGCGTCCGCGAGAGCCTTGAACCAGCTCGCGTACTCCTCGGCCTCGGCGCGCGGCAGGGACTCATCGTTCGTGTTCATCGAACATCGACGATAGACGATGAAGCACGGGAAGGGAAGACCGGCTCAGTGCTTCTTGCGGCGCAGTTCTTCGACCAGTTGGGCGTACTCCGCTTCGGAGGTGGCGAACTTCGTGATTCGGTTCTTCGGGTCGGTGGTCACGTAATAGAGCCAGGATCCGGAAGCCGGCTTCAGTGCGGCCCGGATGGCCTTCTCCCCCGGGTTGCCGATGGGACCGGGCGGCAGTCCGGCACGCCTGTAGGTGTTGTACGGCGACCGGCTCCTGAGATCCTCGCGCCCGGCGCGGGCGCCGTACTTGCCCAGGCCGTACAGGACCGTGCTGTCCATCTGCAGAAACATCTTCCGGTTCAGCCGATTGTGGATGACCCGGGCGATCTTGGGCATGTCCTCGTCCCGGCCCGCCTCGGCCTGGACGATGCTGGCGATGGTCACGATCTCCAGCGGCGTCCTGCCGGCACGCCTGGCGCCCTCGACCAGGCCGGCGCCCTCGGCGGCCGCCCCGAACCCGGCCACCATCGCCCCGAGGATCTCACCCGCGCTCGCGGTGGGCGCGAACGTGTAGCGCCCGGGGAAGGCGAACCCTTCGAGCCTCCCTCGCGCGTAGGACGGCAGCCCGAGCGCGCTGCCGTCCTCGGCGGCCTTCTCGAACTCCGCCACCGGCCTGCCCGTGCGCGACGACAGCGTCTCGAAAAGCCGCGCGACCCGTACCCCCTCCACCACCGTCACGGTGACGGCCCGCGGGCCCTCGGACGCCGCGTTCAGCGGCCCGGCGACGGCCTCACCGGGGGGCCGCGACGACATCCCCTGCACCACGACCACCGATCCGACGGCCAGCGCGGCGACGGCCGACGCCGCCACCAGGGCGACGCCGCGGCGACGAGGCCGGGAGCGGTCGTGGGGCACCAGGAACCGGCCGGGCGCGGGCGGCCGCTCCTCGTCGGCCATGTCGGAGAGCGTTTCACGCAGCAGGTTCTCGAGGTTCATCGGAGCTCCCTCACGGTGGTCAGTTCAGGCGCCGTCTTCTTCAGGCGTTCCAGCGAGCGGTAGATCTGGCTGCGTACCGACCCCACCCTGACGCCGAGCAACCGCGCGATCTCGGTCTCGGACAGATCCTCGAAGTAACGCAGCACGAGCATCGTCCGCTGCCGGGGCGTGAGCCTGGACAGGGCCGCGCGCATCACCAGGCGAAGATCCACGACGTCGGCGTGCCCGTCGCCGCCCTGGTCAGGCAGCCGGCCGGTGGACACCTCCGCGACACGTGAGCGCCGCCGCCACCAGCTCACCTGCTCGTGGTACATGGCCCGGCGCACGTATCCCTCGATGGCGCCCGGATCACGCAGACTGCGCCACTTCGCGGCCGTTTTGACCAGGGCCGACTGCACCAGGTCCTCGGCGGCGTGCCGGTCACCGGTCAGCAGGTACGCCGTACGGAACAGCGCCCCCGACCGGTCGGCCACGAACTGCCGGAAGTCCGCCTCAAAGCCTGGATCCACCCGTCCTCCTCGCGACATTCACCGGCAAGGACGCGGGCGGCGCCTCGATCTATGCCTGAACCGCCAAGATCTCCGCCGACCGGACCCTCACCCTTCCCGGCTCCTGTACGTGGCCCGCAGCTCGACCAGCTTCTCCCTGGCCACCTCGTCCAGGGCCCGGCGCTGCTCCGGGTCCTCCTCCCAGGTGGCCTCCGCGCACAGGACCCTCGCCGCCTCGTGCGGCTCGGCGTCGCGCACCACGTACCAGACGGTGTCGCCGGTGCCGAGCCTGTCGTGATCGCGGCGCAGAACCGTGACGATGCCGGAGACGAGGATCTGCCTGGTCCACGGGTTCCTGGCCAGAACCTGCCGGTCCACGGTCAGCCCGCCGTCCATGAGCTCGCCACCGAGCAGGTCGTCCTCCCACCGCCACACGCGACGGCTCACACCCGGTGACACGTACGGGGCGCCACGACCTTCGACGGGCACCGAGAACGTACGGGCGCCGCCGCGGCACAGCTCCTTGGCGATGCGCTCGCCGTCGGCGTACTCGCGCAGCCGATCCTCATCCGGGTCCTGTCCGGACAGCGGGCCGAGCCGCGCCTGCTCGGCGTAGTAGCGGTCGACCAGCGGATCCGTGAACCGCCCCGCCCGCGCCCGCGGCGGGGTGCAGGAGGCCACGGTGAGGTCCGCGCCGTCCTCGATGTCGAGCCCTCCCCCGCGCAGCAGCTCATGAACGGTGACGCCCGCCTCCTCGGCCTTGCGGCTCACCCTGCGCAGCCATCCGTCGAACGTGTCCAGATCCGGATCCAGTCGCAGCGACGCCCAGTCCGCCGCCGCCGAGACCGGCACCGGCGCCTCCCGCCGCGCCGGCGGCTGCACGAGCTGCTCGGGTTCAAGGTCGATCGAGTAGTACAGCACTCCGCGAGCGATATAGGAGAACGGCGCCGCATGCGTGATCGGGTCGAAGACATCCCGGATCGGCCAGATCCTCAGCAGCCACGCCTCCTCGCACTCCCCCGTGCCATGCCCGTCGCCCGGCCGAGGCTCCCGCAGGTACATGCGCACGCCGTACTCGAAATGCGGCGGCCCGATCAGGAAGTCGTGCCCCCTGCCGTCCATCATCGTGACGATCGAGACCACGCCGCTCTCCGCGACGAACGTCGTCGAACTGACCGGCGTCCACGAGTCGTCCGCGGGCCCCGGCTCGGCGTCCCACGACTCCAGCCGCACCCCGGCGATGAAGTGGTACATCTCATCGGTGGGCGAACCCCACGACGGCAGGTCGGTGCCATCCAGCCCGAACGTGTCGTACTCGACGTAGACCTCGTCGTCGAGCGCCCGCAGCAACTGTGCCATGCCTACGCCTTCGCGGTTGTCGGTGATCACCCTGGCTCGGCGGAGTATGACCCACGACACCGACAATCCCCGGCCGCGCTGCACCGTTGCATACACTCGGCCTCTTCCGCCGGGCACCCGAGGAGCGTGACCGCATGAGGCATTACAGGAACGGCCGTGCCGCGTCGGTCGTCGCCGGTGCGTACGCCGGCCTGGTGCTGCTTCTCGGCGTGGCTTCCGCGGTGATCCTGCTGACCGTCCAGGACCCGATCCTGCTGTCCGGCGTCGCGCTCATGCTCGTCACCTTCCCTCTCGGGCCGATCGTCTGGTGGGGATGGGACCTCGTCCCGCCGCAGATGGCGGACCCCGTACTGCTCATAGCGATCCTCACCGGAGCGGGCCTGCTGCAGGCCTACCTGATCTGGCGCCTCATGCGCGGCCCCGCCCGCCCCCGCCTGCCGGGGCTTCGGAACGGGTCGGGCCGGCCATGAAACGCAGGCCCTTGCTGGCCAGACGCTCAGGCAGCTCCTCCGGACCTCGCGGCGCGGTGTCGGGCAGCAGGTAGTACTCCTCCAGGATGGCGCGGGCGGTGTCGTCGTCGCTCACCGCGCAGTCCCACACCACCTGCTCGCCGTCGAGCGTGACGTCGAAGGCGAAGAACCCGCAGCACGCCTTCTCCCGCGCCGCCAGATCCCGCACCCACGCCGCCACGCCGGGCTCGGCACGCAGACGGAAGCGGATGCCCCGGCCGGTCCTCTCGCGGCCGACGAGGTGCCGGCCGAACAGCAGGCCGTACTCCTCCAACCGCTGCTGGACGGTGTCGGGGGCATTGGTCATGTCGCAGACGATGGGGGTGGATGCGGACGGGATGTCCATGGCAGCCTCCTCGAGGTTCCTCGGCGTCTTGTCGCGCCCGTTCCTGAACCGTAAAGTCTGGACCTCAGTCCAGAGTCAAGAGGTGAAGCCGCATGAGGATCGGCCAGGTCGCGCAGGAGGCCGGGGTCAGCGTCGACACCGTCCGCTTCTACGAGCGACGCGGCGTCCTGCCCGCCGCGGAACGCAGACCCTCGGGCTATCGCGTCTTCAGCGCCACGACGGTGGAACGCATCCGGACGGCGAAGACCCTGCAGGAACTGGGATTCACCCTCGACGAGGTCGTCGACGCCCTGACCGCACACGACCAGGGCGGGGCCACCTGCGACAGCGAGCGATGGCGCTTGCAGGCGGTGGTGGACCGGCTCGACGCAAGAATCGCCGAGCTGACCCGGGCCCGGCAGGCCGCCGCGGAGACCCTGAGTGACTGCCGGGCCGGCCACTGCCGCCTCACGTTCACCCCGACCAGCCCCTTGCCTGGGTGAAGGTCCTACGACGCTGACCGGGGCCTGGAAGAGGTCGTCACGGTCAACCAGGTGAGAGGCCCAGCCGGGGATTTCGTCGAAGTCGGCCTCGTCCAGGTCGATCCGTTCGAGCGGGGAAGGTCCTTCCGGCGGAGGGCCCACAACCAGGGAGCTTCGATCGCCGCGGGCGCCGGGTGGGGTCGGCGGGAAGCTCATGGCACGAAGCGGGCGCGACCGGTCGGCCTGGCAGTGCGTCATGGGCGAGCTTCCTGTTCCTGGGCAGCGGGCGTGGCGGCAGGGCGGCGGCGCTCGTGCCGCAACGCGTACAGGGCGATGAGCAGGCCAGTGACCGTGAGGGCCGCGGCCACCGGATAGAGGGAACGCGGCCCCGGCCCGTCGATGAGCCGCCCGCCGAGCCATCCGGCGATCGCGGCGGCGAGCTGGAAACCGGAGGCGTTGACGGCGACCGCCAGGGTGGGCGCAGCCTGCGCGGTGGCCACCACCCGGGTCTGCATGCCCGGGATGATGGCGAACGCCAGGACGCCGAGCAGGAACCACAGCACGGCGGCCGCCCCTTGATGCCCGCTGACCAGCCAGCCCAGGGCCAGGGCGCCCGCCAGGACGGCCAGCAGAGCGGCGAGCGAGGGCAGGAGCGCCCGGTCGGCCAGCCATCCGCCCAGGAAGTTGCCCAGGACGGCGCCGGTCCCGTACACCAGCAGCAGCGCGGGCAGTGCCGTGCCGGGGAAGCCGCTGACGTCGGTTGCCAGGGGCGCCATGAAGGTGAAGACGGTGACGACGCCCAGGTTACCGGCGGCGGTCAGCGCGATGGCCAGGATCACCTCCCGGCTGGTGAAGACACGCAGCTCGCCGAGGAGCGAGCCGACCTGCGGCGCGGGCCCGCCGGGGAAGGACCGCAGGACCATCATCAGGGCAGTGGCGCTGAAGACGGCGATCGCGGCGAAGGTCGCCCGCCAGCCGAGGCTCTGACCGATGAAGGTGCCCACCGGAGTCCCGGCGATCATGCCCAGGTTCATGCCGAACGTCAGCCGGGCCACGGTCGAGGCCTGCCTGCCCGCCGGAGCGGTGGACACGGCGGTGGCGACCGCGACGGCGAAGAAGGTGGCCACCACCAGTCCGGCGACGAAACGCCCGGCCAGCAGGATCGGATAGCTCGGGGCGACGGCTGACATGGCGTTGCCGGCGATGGAGGTGACGATGAGCCCGACGACGAGCGGCCGGCGGGGCAGCCGTGCGGTCAGCGTCGTGATCACCGGTCCGCCCACGATCATGCCGATGGCGTAGGCGGTGACCAGCAGCCCGGCGGCCGGAACGGAAACCGACAGGTCGCGTGCCACGTCGGGCAGGATCCCGGCGATGACGAACTCCCCGGTGGTCAGGCTGAAGACCACGAGCATGAGTGAGAAGACCAGAAGCGACATGGAGTTCATCCCTGTACAGGAAGGAGGCGCATCAGCGTTTCCGCGCCGCCTCATCGCCGTGATCCGCCCCGCCGGTCGGTTCGACGCGTGCCGGCCAGAAGGGGCTCGTCGGCGAGGTAGGGCGGGGCGGGCTCGTACTGGATCTCGCGGCGGACGGCACGCGCGTGGTCTCGACCATGGAGGCGGCCGATGAGCCACAGCGCGGCGTCGATGCCGGCGGAGACGCCCTGGGTGGTGAGCAGGTTGCCGTCCACGACGTAGCGGGCGTCGCGGACGACGGTGACGTCCCCGCGCGCCTGGAGGGTGTCCTCGTAGTTCCAGTGGGTGGCCACCCGGCGCCCGCGGGCGGGACCGGCGGCGTGGAGCAGGAAGGCGCCGGTGCAGACGCTCATGACCCAGGAGGCCTGCTCGGCGGTCTTGGCGATCCAGCCGGTGACGGCCGGGTTGTGCGGCTGGATTTCCCGGGCGCCGCGCCCGCCCGGGACGAGCAGCACGTCCAGCGGCGGGTGGTCGCCCAGGGTGCGATCGGGCCCCACATGCATGCCCTTGCTGCAGCGGACCGGGTCGGGGTGTTCGGCGATGAGCAGCGCGGTGTCGACGCCGCCGCGCAGGATGGCCGAGGTGGTGAAGACCTCCCAGGGGCCGGCGAAGTCGAGTTCTTCGACGGCGTCGAAGATCAGCAGTCCGTACGTGGTCACAGGTGTTCTCCCGTCGTGGTTCGGAATCAGTCGCGTAGTCGGAGGGCGTGACGCCCAGGCAGCGGTGAAAGCCGCGCCGCAGGGTCACGACGGTGCCGAAGCCGTAGCGGCGGGCGATGACATCGAGGGGTCCGCCGCCGTACTTCAGCGCCCGCTTGGTCCTCCTCCGCCCAGGCCGCCTCGAGGTCCATGCCCGTGGTCGCCCCCGCTGCGGATCACGGGTGACCGTGGCGGACGAAGGCGGCGGGGTCTCCCGCGCGAGCCGTTCGGCCCCGGCCCTGTGGGTGGTGACGCGGCGGCCGTCCAGCAGACCGACCTTGGCCGGTGGAAAGGCTCCGCTGCACGCGGAGGCGATCCGCCACCCGCTCCGGGCGGCGGCGGTGATCCAGCCGGTCAGGCGCAAGCCGTGCCGGGCGGTGGACACGCCCGGACCGCCCACGACGATCAGTGTGTCGAAGCCGGTCGCCGGCAGGTCCGTCACCCCGTGCCCGGCGCACCGACGAGCCGCATCCGGTACGCACCGGCCCGGGGGCGTGAGTCCTGTGGGTCCGCATGAACACCTCATGCGGACCAGCGAGGTCGAGCGGCTGGAAGCCTTCGTCAATCACGAAGGCGATGCGGTGTGGGTGCACGGCACCACGTTCCGACCCGAGGATCGATGGCGTCAACGACACGTACCCCACAAATCACGCCATCCGCCTCCCGCGTCGACGCCCACCAAGGCCGAATGACCTGGGCGAACGCCCACAAGACGGCTGCGGTCCGCGGCTTTCAGAATGACTGAAGGCCCTCTAAGCTTCAGCCTGCAGGGCCCCGCGCCCCACCGCCGCATAGCCCATTCGCCCATGATTCATGCGCCTCGACCTGGAAATCTGCCGCTCAGAGCTGTATCTGACTGCACACCCCGGAAACGCAGAAGAGGCCCCGAAGGGCCTCTGAACTGCTGTTACTGCTAGCGACAGATCACCTCGTACGTGACCCAGATCGAACCGGTAAGACTGCTTGACATGTGAGCTTGCCTAGGCGATCACGCCGGTCCACATGCTCGCGGCGTTCCTGTAGACCATGTACAGCTCACTGTCGAAGTACGGCGATATGCCACTGTCATACCGGTTGTCGCCATCGGTGTCGGAGACGCTGACAGTGATGCCGTTGAGATGGCCGGTGCGGCTGCCGCTCGCATAACCGGTCAGCCACGAGGACCCGAGCGAGCCTTCCGCGGTGAACGGGGAGTTCGCGCCGATGGGACGGTCGGCCCGGAAGAGCGTGGTATTCATCGCGAAGGTCGAGCCTGTTGACCGTTCGAGCGTCTCACCCGTGTAAGGCAGGCTCCCGTCGGGATGGGGACCGGCGGGGTAGCCGAAGACGTCGACCGTCGGTGCGAGCGGCTGGTTGATCGTAATCCCCTGGGCGCCGACGTTTTCGGCCAGCCTGCCGACGTTGCTCAGCACGCCTGGAGAGGCGAGGACGACACCGCTGTACACGTTGGCGAAGGCGTAATCGCGGTCGAAATCCCGAAGGCCCTCGAAGTCAGAGTGAACAGAGGCCCGCTTCCCGACGTACAGGCCGAACGGGATCTGACCATCGGAGTAACCGGGCACGAAGACCCACTTGCCGAGCGAGCCCATCGGAGCCTCGATGTCCAGCAGGCAGTGACCTGCGGTCGCGACGAGGTTCCGATACAGAGAGTTCACCACTGTGCCGGTGCACCAGTGCGGCTCGCCGTCGCTGCCGATGAAGAACACCCGACCGGAGGCAGCGGGCGCCGACCCGTCGGGCAAGGTCGGCCCTTCCAACGGCGGGATGGAAGCCGGAGGACCACCCGGAACGATGTCCGTGGTCAGGCGTTCCCCGCCGGCCGTGGCCTGCACGGCGTACGGCGTGGCGTTCCTCAGGTTGGCGCCCCCGTCGTCGAGCCAGAACTTCGCAACGTCCTGAGCTTCCGCCGTCGTCTGAGCCAGCGGTTCCGCCCACACACTTGCTGCCTGTACCGGCCCAGGAGCGACTGCGGAGCCCAGCACGCCCAAGCCAATGCCTAACGCGACCAGTGCACGCCGCAATGTGAATCTCCGTTCGGTCAGGGGCGTCATCGCGCCCCGCCAGGATGGAGCGCCGACCGATCGACCTGGCCGGCGCGGATACCAAGATCGTAAGAACGATTCTGGCCGCTTCCTAGAAGTTTTAGATCACATGTTCGATACAATGGCGCTCGGCTTGCAAGACGTCTATCTACAGCCCGGCGCGACGACCTGCCTCGGCCACCCCGACGCCATCCAGGACGACACGGAGACGAAACCCACGCCCACGGAGGCAGAACACCGAACGTCGGGAGACCCAGCGGCAGAGCATGTCAGGCCATGGACAGCCACACGGACGGCCTAGGAGGCTTGCGGGCCAGACGAACCGCGCAGCGCAGGGATCGCCGTCCATCCCAAGCACGGCGAGTACGGCACACGCGCCCGTCACGGCGGCGACCATCCCCCACGACATCGGCCCCCTACGAACCCCGGAATCTGGACCAGGGCGTCCACAGTCCGAGCAGGATGCGTGAACGCGGACACGACGAGAAAGCCCGTCCCCGCGTTTCCGCTGCCACCAGGCCCCTTCCTGCTGTTGTGGCGGGAGCAAAGTTCGAACTTGCGCCCTTCGACCCGCCCGATGGTGTGCTCAGCTTTGCCCGGGTCGTCGGGCGTCAAGTTGATCAGGTCCCGCCTCAGCCTCCTATGGTCGATACGACGGGCAGGGCTTCGCGATCAACCTGGAGCCCCGAGGCACCAGAAAATCTAGCCGGGCCGTCCTCGCACTGGCCGAAAACCTGACGGGGATCAAGCTGACAGCACAGCTACTGGAGGAGTCGACCTATCTGTGTGCGGTCACGTCGAGCAGGGGCTGAGCAGATCATGGCCTCCGGCCAGGAGAAACGCCCCAAGATCCATACCGGCCATATTCCGGGACCTGCGACAACAGCCCGCTCACGGCAGCATCTGGCTGCATGACCCCTGAAACGCAGAAGAGGCCCCGAAGGGCCTCTGACCTGCAGCTACTGCTGGGGCAGGTGCAAGGTTCGAACTTGCGTAGGCTGAGCCGACGGTTTATAGCTCGTGACCTGTCGGGCAGCAAAACGGTCTTCCACCAGTGATGCAAGCGTGCGTCTCGGTCGCGTAGCCCGTGATCATTGCACGTGTATGGCACGGCGGTCCGGGTGATGATCCCTAACAGGCCCGCCTTCCGAGGAGCAGCTACTCAGGGGTTCGGGCTTACTGGTCTTCGAACCCTACGCACAGTTCAGACGCCGCCCAGACTCCGGAGCATCCTGTGCCTGACGACGTGACAAGTCATGAGACGCCATACCTGCGACTGCAGGCCGACTACGTCGGTCGTTTGGGGGTCGAGGTTGGCATCTTCGTCGCCGTCGACCACCTGCGACGCAAGAACTTGCTCACACCGGAGGAAGAAGGACTCTACTTCGACATCGACGACTGGTTCCGCGAGCACCTGCCCGAGCCGCCGTTCTATGCCGATGGGAACTCCATCGGCGCGATCACGTGGTTCAAGAGCGCCCCCACGGGCGCGATGCTCGCCCGTCTCGAGCCGTTGCGAGATCTATTGACGGTGCATGGAGTGCGATGCGACCTCGTACGCGCGAGCGACCCCGGCGAATTGATCTACGAGGACGAGTACCAGGTCGGTGTGATTCCCAGGATCAGAAAGCCGGTATCACCACTGCCAGCTGGTGTCACGCTTGGACCGACCACCTCGGGTTCCAAGCGGCACCTTGCCCGCCAGGCACCGGAAACCAGATGACCCGATGGACTTGCCTCGGTTCGGAAGCGGACCGTAACCACGTTGTCCGGTAAGCCGTGCCGAGGAACGAAGCACGGATCGACGATCGCCCCCAGCTTTGTGCGGTGGCCCGCCATGCAGAGGCCATCGTGAGGGCTGTGTCTGCGCGGCGGCGTGGCAACCCCGGCCGAGGCGTTCGGTCAGTACGGTGGGACCGGCGTGCGGCGCCCGGCCCGCAGACCCGCGCCGTCCGGAACCGGCCTCCAGGCCGCACTCCCGGACGGCGGGCGGGCGGAGGGCCGGGGGTACGGCGGCGCGCCGCGCCGCCGCTTGACGCACTCGGCGGCATCTCGCGCCGGACGTTCTACCGCTGGCGTAAGATCGGCAAGCCACCCCAGGGCGTCAAGTTGCCCAACGGAGAGATCCGTATCTATCGCAGCGAACCCACAGCTTGGCTGGAAGACCTCCGGGAGGCGGCGTGAACACCTGCTACGACGTGAAGTTCTGGACGATCACCCGGAACGAGTCCAGCAAGACGCTGTCCTTCGTCGTTCGCTGGAAGGTCGGCGCCGGCAGAAGTCGAAGACTCTCAGGACCAAGGCGCTCGCGGAAAACCTCCTGTCGGACCTCCGTCAGGCGGCCAAGCGTGGCGAGCCGTTCGACATCGAGACGGGACTCCCCCTGTCCATGTTGCAGGCCAAGAGCGCCGAACGATCTTCGACTTCGTCCGTGCGTACATAGAGATGAAGTGGCCTCACGCGGCGGCCAAGACCCGGGACAGCATCTCGGACGCCCTCTCCACGGGGCTTCCCGCCCTCGTGAAGGACCGGCCCGGACGCCCCGACGTCGAGTCGTTGCGGACGGCCCTGCGCAAGTACGCGCTCCTTCCCGAGAGCAAGCGGCCTGCTGCTCCTCGGGACGCGGCACGGGTGATCCGCTGGCTCGAAGGCGCCTCGCTCGATCTGGCCATCCTCGGCCAGGCCAAGACAGTCCGGCTGGCGCTCGACGCCATCGCGCTCCGCCTCGACGGCAAGGCCGCCAGCGCCAACACGATCCGGCGCAAGCGGGCTGTCCTGCATGCGCTGCTGGAGTACGCCGTAGAGCTGGAGCACTCCACCGGACGCACGACCTTGTCCCGTGGCCCTTCCAACTCAGCCGTCGAAGGGCCTCACCCGTTCCCGGCACTCGGGCGGCGGTCATCCTGGAGCCGGAGCGCCCTCGCCGGAGGCGTGGAAGCCTCGGGCGCAATCCGGGGGCTTGGTGGTCATGTTCCCGGCGTGCGATCATCTGGCTCGTGACTTCAAACAGAAAGGGCCATGCCGCGTAGGCGCCCTTCCGAGGTCCGTACGCGAGGATCGGCGTGCGGGACCCACCGAGCGTTGATCCATCACGTCCCCGGCCTTGGCCGTCGCCCCATGACCGCGGTGATCCTTGTGGAGCACACCCGGATGTGGCCGGGTGCGATAGCGGCCGCCTTGGCGGCCTGGCAGGAGGCGGCCCTTGTCGGGACTGCGGACCGCCTCTGCGGTCGGTGCGAGTGCGAGGAGTGCACTGGAGATGCGCCCCGCCGGCGGCTCGAACAGGCTCTCGTCGCCTTACCGTCGTGGGCCAGACCGTATCTGTACGCCTTGGTCCTTCCCGTCGACCAGCATTACCTCCGTCGAACCTCCCCAGCTCCGCCTGTCTCGCCCGATTCCGATTGGGCATGGTGGCAACGACGGCGTCCCCGTAGGGATGGGAGCATGTAGAGGCGAACCCTGGGGAGCCGTCCTCAAGCGGCGCGGCGCCCCCGGCCTGAGCGTTAGGTCAGTACGGCGCGGCAGACGTACGGCGACCGGCCTGCACATCCATGCCGGCCGGGACCGGCCATGAACCACACCCCCACGGTGAGCGGGGGCAAGGTGTGGCGGCGCGCCACGGGTCCGTCTTGATCTCGCTGCTCTGGACGAAGCCAAGACCGTCCGGCTGGCGCTCGACGCGATCGCGCAACGCGTGGGGCTAGGGGTAGCTGTCCACCTGCAGCGCATGGACGTCCATCACTCGTTGGCCAGCCGTGCTTGAAGTACCGCAGATTACCTCCTGGCACTATTCGCAGGGCTTCGATGCGCTTGGTAGCTGTCGGACGAGGGACTTCAATCCATTCAGTCCCACCGAAGTCGGTGAAGCAGCCTGGAAGACTCCTGAGATACCTCAGCTGGAATCCCGCGAAGTACGGCGTCTCCTCCGCTTGGACGTCACGCCATGCAGATGAGCGGTCGCGGGATCGATGCCGCGGCCCCTCCAGTGCGCTACGACCGCTCTGGCGGTTCGGCGGAGTGGGCTGCCATCCTTCCACCGAAATCGTATATGGCGCTCAACGTGGGGATCCAGGTCGGGTCCAGCATCATTGAGCGTGATGCGCTCGATGGAGATCGCGCCGGCATTCACGGCGGCCAATAGGCGCTCACGTTGATAGAGCGGTATGTGATCGTCCAGGCCCTCGAACTCAGGCAACATTGCTTCCCGTGGTGCACGTCCAGCGAGGGGGTCTGCTTTGATGGCCCGCAGCCGCTCCAAAGCGATATCCAGCCCCTCACCTCGCTGCCAGAGAAGGATCGCATCACTGTCCGCGTGGATGTCGTAGTCGATGACCAACTGGCAGCCACGCTTGCTGCCAAGCAAGCCTTGACGGATGATCGAGTAGGGGTTCCTTCCGTTGGACATCGCCCTGACGAAGTGGCCTGCCCATCTTTGGTTTCCCCGTACGCGATCGATGAAGAGGTCGACATCGCCCGGTTCCAGGGCTCCACGAGCGTAAGAGCCGAACACGTATATCTTGTCGACAACTTCCAACGGCCATGAGTTCTGGCCAGCGACCTGGCTGGTCAAGGCAACTTCGATCAGCCTCGTCCCTCTATCCCTCTTCACGTCAGTCAGTTTGGCAGACACGAACGCAACGTGTTTATTTCCTGCCGAAGCTATTTCACGGGGCGAGAGCGCCGGGGCAAGCACGCTGAGCGCTCCCAAGAAACGGGCGGCCTCAACTTCGACGAAATCTTCGCCGTGCTCGGCATCATCTGCCCCGCCATGCGCCTGGCTCCACCATGAGGCCAGTCCCACCGCTTCGCGCTCCACGTCCGTAGGCACCGATGCTTCTGGATCCTCGAAGTAAGTGCAAGGTGTGTAGCCGAGGTAGGCGACGCCAGTGCCCGGCCCTGCCGGCCGGTAGATGACAGTGGCGATGTCGCTGTCGTAAATGCTCACCATGAGCCAGGCTTCACGAGCATCCTTTCTTGATCAGGTTCGCACTCCACCCAGCGCACTCCGTCATAGCGGTGCCCCTTTGGCTGAACGTAGGCGTGCCCGCTCCGGATGTGGCCGAGCGAGCCGGGCACGGCGTGGACGTGCTCCTCAGGGTCTATGCCAATGCCTCGACGGCCAAGAAGATCACCAACAGGCGGATCGAGGACGCCCTCCCGCATGATCAACCGGCACCACCCAGAAGCGTCCCGGAACTCCGCCGGAGCCCTCTCCGTTCCCACTGGTTCGCTTCATCCCGCGTGTATCCCGGATCATGCTCCAGCTTCACACATTCGTTGCGCACACAACTCCAGCCACCGGGGCCGGCGGTTGTACTGGCCAACATGCGACCGCACTGCTCGGTCAATCAATCGGACTTGCGGATCTAAAGCGTGTTCGTAGAGCTCAACCTCAAACGGATCGCTGTCGTACCCGATCAGTGGGCAAGAGCTTCGCTGTCCTGCTCAACCGAACCACGTTCGCGGACATGCTTGCGCCACTCATCAGCGCTCGCCCGGCCGTGTCCACCCTGTCAATGCCTCTCACGTTAAACCAAACAGTCGCTCGACAGGCACCACGTGAGCTCGCACCACGGCGCGCATCCCCCTGTTGACCTTCAGCGCCTCGGGGCCTCAAGGATCGCGTTGGCTTACTGCCTCGCCGCCGGCCTTCCGCCGGTGTGACAGGTGGTCATTTCGAGCTCGAATTACTCAGCGTCGATCTTGACGCAAGGGGAGCAGTATGGGTATATCTTGTCGCTTCTCGTACTGGTGAGCGATAAAGGGGAGATCATGTTGTCACTCAGGCGATCCAGCAGCGATACGTTACGGACCCGCCCTCCACACCTCCGATTAACCCGTCGGCTGTTGACTTGCGCCGCCGCCGTGGTCACAGTGGCGGGTTTGTTCGTCGCGCCCGCCACCGCCGCCGACTCCTTCACAGCCCTCGGGGTCTACCCCCAGAGCATCACCCCTGACGTGGCCACCGGGGCAGGCAAGGTGTTCGTCTCGGTCGGCGATCAAATCACTGTCTCAGACACCCAGGGCTCGCTCACCGGCGCCGTCACCGGCCTGCCGGGGGTCAAGGGCCTCGTCACGACACCCGACGGCACACGTCTGTACGCGGCGCTGAGCGGCTCCAACCAGGTCGCCGAGATCGACACTGGTTCCCTTGCCGAAATCCGGCGGATCGACCTGGCAGCGTACCTGTGCCCCTCGAATCTCTCCATGGCCGGCGGTCGGCTCTATGTCGGGTACGGCTGCAGTTACCAGAGCAATGGCGGTGTCCTCAGCCTCGACGTGGCCGCGGCCTCGCCCGAGCCCATCCCCATAGAGGCGCAGCTGTTCAACACGCCGCTGGTGGCTGCGGCAGGGCAGACGCTGGTGGTCGGCATCACTGGGCTCTCTCCCGGCGCCCTCCGCATTTATGACATATCCGGTGCCGACGCCACCTTCCGCGGAGTCGTCAGCGGCCACACGTATGGCCTGAGCAATTTGCAGGACATCTCCATCTCCACAGACGGCTCGACGGTGTACTCCGCCTTCGGCGCTCCGGCGAGATACGACGCTTGGAACACCGCTGACATGACCCTGATCCGGAGCTACCAGCTGGATGTGGGGAGCCGCGGCGGTGCCGAAGCGGTCGCGGTCAGCCCGGACGGCGATCACCTCCTGGGTGTGACATCGTCCGATCTGGACGTAGCCGTGTACGACACGACCACGGCCGAGAAGACGTTCACGTACAAGGACCGTCTCTTCGAGATATTCGCGGGAAGCCTCGTATTCACCGGCAGGGACGTCTTCGGTGTCGTGCGCGAATCTGGCAACGCCTCCGGCAGGATTCACCTGCTGCGACTGCCCGACGTGACCCTCGCGGCTTCGACCCTGACCCTGACGGCTCCTGCCGCTGGGACCATACTGCAGCCGCTCACCCTGGAGGGCCGGCTCTCCTTCGCCGGAGGCGCAACCCCGGGTGAGCGATCCGTAGTGGTGACGCGCCGTCTGCCGGACGGTACCCGCCAGCCCCTTCCCGAGATCACGACCGACGCGGACGGCACCTTCAGCATCACTGACACCCCGCAGGTCAGCGGCACCATCACGTACGACGCGCTCTTCGACGGCAGTCCCGATTTCCGGTGGAGCAGGGCGTCGGCCACCATCGCGATCGCCAAGGTCAGGTCCTCCGTCGGCTGGGCTCCCGCTCCCACGTCGACCCTCTTCGAACCGTTCACCTGGGACCTCCGCCTCTCTCTGGCGGATGGCTCGACTCCCGGCGCACAACGCGTGGTGGTTACCCGTCAACTCCCGGATGGGACCATCGAGCCCCTCCCCGAGATCACGACCGACGCGGACGGCACCTTCAGCATCACTGACACCCCACAGACCACCGGGATGATCTGGTACGAGGTGAGATGGGCCGGTGATTCCGTGTACGACGCAGTGAGGAGCTCACACGGCTTGAGGGTGGCCAAACTTCCGGCCACTCTCCAGCTCACGGGGCCGGAGACAACGGTCGTCGACAGGCGCATCGAACTGAGCGGCACACTGGACACCGGCGACAGGCTTCCATCGTCGGGGACCACCATCACGGTGCACCGCACTGTGATGAATCGCAACGGCACCGTCACGACCACGCTGCCATCGCTGCCGCTCGAGGGCGATGGGTCGTTCGGCTTCACTGACACACCGGAAACCAGCGGCGAATACTCCTACACCGTGGAGTGGGCCGGAGACGCCTTCTTCCTGCCCGCAGAGCACAGCCACGTGGTGGTGGTCCGAGGCCCGCTGAGCTAGGGCCTGGGCCAGTACGGAATCCTCCTCAGGCCGGAGAGTAAGCCGTGAGAGGCCGTAGAGCACCGGGGATCGCTGTAGATGGCTGGATACAAAGAGAGGCCGTCACCGCGTTCCCCCTGGTGACGGCCTCTTGCTGCTGGTGGGGCAGCAGCAAGGTTAGAACTTGCTTATTACAGCTCGTGACCTCGAATCAGCCTCCCCAACCTTCCCCCCTTCCCCGGATGGCCGACGCCCGCCACAGTCGGGAAGCCATGAAACATTTCCCCATCCGCTCGTCGTCCTCCATGAGAGGTGACGGAAGGATGGTCGAGAGATCCTCATCTACCTCGATCTTGTATTGAGTGGCTATGGCGGCAACGTAGAAGCCCATCGAGATCGTAGATCGCCGAGTGCCAGACCGAAGCGATTGGACCCGGCGAGTCCCATCCGATACCCGAAGTATCCGCCTTGCCGATCGCTTGGTGATTACAGCATCAAGCATATCGTCCCCGCGTGAATGCGTGAGGACATCCTCCCGGCGGCAAATGCGGACTATGCCGAACCTGCGCTCGATGAGGGCTGCTCTGGAGACTTCGGCGTTTGTGAGGGCGCTGCTCCAAAGGGAAGCGACACGGAGCTTCGCCAGGCAGGTGTTCGTGTTGTCTCGACGAAGTTCTCGCCTCCGTATAGGGACTCGTAACGAATCTCCAAGTCGAAACGCTGCTCCACGAGGTCTCGAAACGTCTTGTGCTTGGATGCCTCGTAGGATTCCACACTGAGCAGGAAAGTCGTGTATCCGCTCGGAAGCCCGGCCCCCTGCACTACTGTGGAGGCGCGGGCATAAGTCGCCATCTCCCCGCGTACCAGGCGCGAAGTCTCCTTGGTCCACGCCCCCATGAGTTGACCATCCAACCAGATTCAAGTACCGGTGATGATCGCTGGGCCAAGGCCCCCATTGACAACCATGAGACCTGCTGTGTGGCCTGGAGAAAAGCTGACACGTAATTGGAGAAGTGGTCGAATCATGTGCTTGTTATGCAGCCTGGTGGATCTCAACTGATATATCGAAACCACTAGAGATGCAACGGCGATGACGACAGCACTGATTGCGGTAACGGTCTCCGCTCCCATACGACCCCCGTCGCGGTTCGGTCTGTAGTGCAAACGTAAAGCGGTCGCGAGAACAGGGCAACCCTCTGGCCTATTGGCCAATGCCGTCTAGATAGCGATCTTGCTGATACGTAGGCGCGATCCGCTAGTCACGTAGCAAGGGCCGACACGGCTACTCGGTGAGCCAGGGTGAGGAACGAACCTGGGTCTTCGATCGCGCCCGACCACGTATGGCGACCGGCCATGCAGTGGCGATCGTAGGGCCGCATCTGTGCGGCGGTGCGGCAACCCTGGCCAGGGCGTTCGGTCGGTACGGCAGGTCGGGCGGGCGGTGCCCGGCCAGGTGTCCCGCCGTCGTCCGGGACCGGCCTCCAGACCGCACTCCCGGACGGCAGGCAGGCGGAAGGCCGGGGTACGGCGACGCGCCGCGCCGCCGCTTGGGTACGCAGTAGAGCTGGGGGAGCTTTCGGCAAATCCGCTGCACAAGATCAAGTGGAGGCCGCCCAAGACCACTGAGACCGTAGACCCTCGGGTCGTCGTCAACCCACGTCAGGCGCAAGAACTGCTGACTGCCGTGACGTACGTAGGCCGACGCGGCAGAGGCCGGCGACTGATGGCCCTCTTCGCCTGCATGTACTACGCCGCCCTACGCCCGGCCGAAGCGGTCGGCCTTCGACTTCAGGACTGCCATCTCCCCGCCTCCGGCTGGGGACGCCTCACCATCGACGTCTCCCGGCCGGAGGTGAACACCCAATGGACCGACACCGGCAACGCACATGAGGAACGCGGCCTCAAGCACCGCGGCAGACAGGACGTCCGCCCCGTGCCCATCCCGCCCGAACTGGTCAGGATTCACCGCGCCCACATCGCCGAGTACGGAACGGCCAAAGACGGCCGCATCTTCCGCCGTGAACGGGGAGGCGTCGTGGCTTCAACGGCCTACACCGAGGTCTGGCAGGCCGCCCGCCTCTTGGCCTTCACTCCCGCGCAGGTCGCCTCCCCGCTCGCCAAACGCCCGTACGACCTTCGGCACGCAGCAGTGTCTCTCTGGCTCAACGTGGGCGTCTCAGCCCCGGACGTGGCCGAAAGAGCCGGCCACAGCGTCGATGTCCTCCTGCGGGTCTACGCCAAGTGCATCGACGGACAGCAGGACATCGCCAACCAGCGGATCGGCGACGCCTTCGCATGACGCACTGCCAACCCCACCCCCGAGCCCCGGCCACCACCGGGGCTCTTGTTCTTGGCCACGTACTGACCAAAACCAAGGGCCGACCTGCGGGAACGTGCTCAAGATCATTGCACGTATATTGGTGGACCAGCGACAACGGGCCGCTCAGAGCGGCATCTGGTTGCACACCCCTGAAACGCAGAAGAGGCCCCGTAGGGCGTCTGACCTGCAGCTACTGCTGGTGGCAGGTGCAAGGTTCGAACTTGCGTAGGCTGAGCCGACGGTTGTACAGCGGCTGACGTTCCTGACCGCATCAGGCCTCTGACCTCGGCGTACGATTCCCGCTTTTTCCTTGCCCGGGAAGATCATCCCACGTATATCCCGCGGGGCAGAGCCAACCAACGAGCTCGCTGGAACCTGCTTCCAGATCGGTTCAATGCAAGTCAGTGGCTGTGTACGGTCTTCCCTTCAGCAGTACACCTGCCATTCCTCATCAGGGACACAGCCCTCTGTGACGTCACAGACACGATCAGCCCACTCGCGGGCAACGAAAACCGGACGCGTCAGGAGGATGTCACCAGCGCGTTGCGCACGCAGCACGAGCCCAAGCTCGTCAGCTCCAAAATCTCCGTACTGCGAGTAGCGGACCGCTTCCGGCAGTCCCCGTGACCGCATGTGATCAATGAACAGATCAACCAACTCGGACGGCACACGTCCAACCAGCCGGAGGCCGTCCATCGTCACCTGAGGACCATGAAGCGCATCAACCGCGATGCAGGACAGGCGACCAGACTCGCCGTAGTACGTCGTCAGAGCATCCCCGTAAGAGGTGGGCAGACGGAACCACGCCAAGCGCCCTCCCCACCCGCAAGGACCTGTGGAAGGGGGATCCGCATCCAGCGCAGCAATCACCTCGTCATGACTCATCCCGAACCGTAGCGGTCCAACGCCGACGAGCGGCGTGAAATCCCACTGCAGACGTTCCCTATCGCCTAAAACAGCGCCTACAGGTTTCATGGATTGCAGCCTTTCGATGCCCAGTCAGCTCATCGCAGCCGCACCCTACCGTGCAAGCAGAAACACATGTTCGGGGTACGCCCTCCAGATGACTGAGCAGTGCGTCATGGGCTTCAGCCACATCATTCCTCTCAATGTCGATCGTCCTCACCAGCCCGGCGACGAAAGGTCACCCCGCTACCTCGGTGAGCCAGGGTGAGGAACGAACCCTGGATCGTCGATCGCCCCCAGCCATCTACGGCGACCGGCCATGCTGTGGCGATCGTCGGGCTGCATCTGTGTGGCGGCGTGGCAACCCCGGTCGGTGCGTTCGGTCCGTACGGCGGGGACGGCGTGCGGTGGCCGGCCCGGTGTCCCGCCGCCGGCCGGGACCGGCCCCCAGGCCGCACGCCCGGACGGCGGGCGGGCGGAGGGCCGGCGGTACGGCGGCGCGCCGCGCCGCCGCTTGATCTCTATGAGCACAATTCGGCAGCGCTCTAACTCCAAGACCCTCATGAGCCTGGTTCGGCGAGACCGTCCGCTTTCCAGGCGAACCGACTGCCCTGGTTCCGACGTTCCAGGCTGCAGTCAGACGTCGTGTGATGCTCGCGACGTGCGCTCGTGTTGGCCAAAGTTGTCGTCATCGTTGCCGTCAACAAAGCTCGCTACCTCGCTTGGGCATTCGGTCGAAGAGCCCCAACGGTGGGCGCGACCATCAAAGCAAATGTGAGTGTCTTAACAGTAAGCATGCCGCTTCTAACGCGCTGTCGGCGCGTGCCTCTTGCGTGCGGTAGGTACTTGTTGACTCGACGGAGTCACCGTCTCCAGGGCTTGTCGTCGTCGATCGCTACGCTGCCCCGCATGAACCAAACGGCCACGATCGAGACTTGGCGTCGTCTGCTGGGCCCTGCCAAGTCTTGGGTGCTGTTCGCCCACGGAACCTGCGTGATCTTGATGGAGCCAGCGGAGGATCTCGCGGAGCAGGCGACCTCCCTCCTGAGGGAGTACGGTCCCGTTCGCGCTGGCACACCGGCCGGAGACTTCAACACCGTTGACCTGGACGATGCACCCGGCTGGGCCGTAACCGGCCACCACCCTGACATCCTCACCTACGTCGATCCCGGTGAATTGGAGAACCACGACGACCTCACGGTCGGCCTCTTCGGCCGTAGCAAGCGGGGCCAAGACGGGCACGATCTAACCGTCATCCATGTCGAAGACAAACGCGCCTTCTGAGGCCAATCCCTTGTTTACAAGTGAGAACTTGATCGTCCACGGACGTCCATCCTGCTCGCGAATGCCTGCTCGGACCGGAGGTATTGGCGCAGCCAGTCCACCGCCGTCCAATGTCATCCGAGGCCGTCGTTAGCACTCCCGTTAGCAAGATCGGCGCCTAGCCCGCGTACCTTCGATGGCGAGTGGACCCGTACTGCAGGGCCGCCAGGCCCGAGGAACGGAAGCCGCGCGGCAGCTCTCACCCAACCTCAACAAAACAGTCGGCGACACCCAACAACCGGGCAGTTGCAGGGGCCACGTCATCCCGCACGTACTCCGGATCATGGGCCTCGACCTGGGGAAACGCCTCCAGATTCATCCCGCGTATATCCCGTGACCACTGGCAAACGGGCGCTCAGAGCGGCCTTCGGCTGCACACCCCTGAAACGCAGAAGAGGCCCCGAAGGGCCTCTGACCTGCAGCTACTGCTGGTGGCAGGTGCAAGGTTCGAACTTGCGTAGGCTGAGCCGACGGTTTTACAGGGCGTCACTCGTTCTGATGTCCGACAGTCTCTGACCTGCGGTTCAGCCCTGCCTAGGAGAACCTAGTTCAGAGATCATTCCGCGCATTCTCCGGATCATGGAAGGCGGCATCTCTCCCGCTGGTTCAGGCCTCAGCATGGAGCTGGACCGCAACAATCCGGCTCAGTGAGCCGTGCTGAGGAACGAAGCACGGATCGTCGATCGCCCCCAGCGCTGTACGGCGGCCAACCATGCAGTGGCGATCGTAGGACTGCATCTGTGCGGCGGCGTGGCAACCCCCGGTCGGCGCGTTCGGCAACTACGGCGGGGCCGGCGTGCGGTGCCCGGCCCGGTGTCCCGCCGCCGTCCGGGACCGGCCCCCAGGCCGCACGCCCGGACGGCGGCGGGCATAGGGCCGGGGTACGGCGGCGCGCCGCGCCGCCGCTTGATCTCTATAAGCAGAATTCGGCAACACGAAGAAGTCAACGGTGGCCATACCGCTGCGGCTTAAATTGACTAAGACTAACGCTATCTCGCGGCATTCTAAGGCCTTGTTGCGCAAGCAGGGTAAGTACGCTTCTTCCGGTACCCAGAGGAAGAGATGAAGCCGAATGAGCCAAAGCAACGGGGATGACCGCATTGGGGTACAAACGCGTCTGCAGGAGATCAAGCGTCTCCAGTGTCACGCGAAGAGTGGGGTACGACGTAAATTCTTCGGCGGCTGTCCGCTGAAACGAGCCATCCAAGAGCTGCCGGGGCTTCTCATACGGATGCCCTCCTGGCACCCGCGGCACGGTCACTACAAGAATCTCCCCCGTCGTAGTCTTGTAGAAGAATCTACGACCGTAGAACTCATCTTTTCCGTAGAAGTGATCGGGACGCTCGTTGTTGATGTACTCATTCACGTACGGCGTATCCAGCATCATCACATACCCATTCGGAATGTGCTTCTGGATAGCGCGTGCGTGATCGCAGAAGTTGCCCTTCTTTTCGATTCCGACGAGTAGCGGTGGCGCAATGTCGCGCTTTTCTAGTTCAGCGCAGAGCAGCTCCCAATACCTCAGAAACCTGGACTTCATGGGAGCCGTAGTGCCGTAAACGGCCAGCGGCCCATCGGTTACGAACAGCCCTTGCGACAAACGGGCAGCACTGTGTCGGTAAAAACCATCTATATAGGATACAAGCAGCAGTCTTTCAGCGATGTTCATACATTGATTCAGCGCCCGAATATTCTCTCCATCTTTAGTGTAATCCTCATAAATACGAAGCACGTCAGTCGCATATAGAGATGCTCCGCACAACGGTTCACTGCACTTGCCGCCGGTTTGCATAACTGTCTGCGGTGTTAGACCGGCAGAACCGCAGGTTGGACATTTGCTTAGTGTGATCTCTGTGGCGGCCGCTCCAGGACGTTCATGGATCGTCATAAGAGCGTCAATCAGAGAGAACTTTGTACCGAAGTCTGAGATCCCCGCTTCAGAGAAAGCCTGGGCGCACTCCATCCGCCAACTGTCAATGCCGGTGGCGCCCTTTACGAAGACGTTTGAGCCCGGCAGTACACTATTGACCGTCTGAGTTATCTGCGCTTTTTCCAGCTTCCGCGCATCCACTAAGCCAGTTTCGTTGGCTTGAAGAAAGCGCAGGATGTCCACATAGACGCCAGCTATCTGCATGAACCCCACCCGAACCGAGGGATAACCCGAGCGCGCCTCAACCTCTTGGTTGGATCCGTCGAATGCGATCGTAAATGATGGATCCGGCCGCTGATCCCTGGGGAGGTCGTCTAGAGGTACCAGTCGGCTCGTGATGTGAGCAGGCGGGTCCTCGCCAACGTCTAGGGACGGCGTCTCCCACCGCTTCATCGCCTCAGCGATGACTGGACTCAACGCCGCAGGCACGTGGCCGATTCGCGAGGCACGTTCTTCAGGGTATGGCATCCTGGCTACCTCACTACTTCGGGATTACTGGGGATAGGCCGGCGGCTTCTCGCGCCCGGTTGATCATGTCGTGATCGAACTTAGCAATCTGTACTGGCACGATGTACTTGCCGGAGAAGGTCTTCATGCGCGTGTAGCCTCGATCTTCGACCTTGCGCAGCCCATCTGCGAAGACGGCGAAGTCGTAGTAGTGGGACAACTCCTTAGTCTCGTTGTCGGAATTAAGATGCGCCACAATCCAGTTTGAAGTGTTCGATAGGATGCGCTTGTCTACGCTAGTAACCTCTTGAGTCGCATAAACGAGGCCCATCCCGTACTTCGCCGCCTCCTTCGCGAGCTTAACCCATGGATCGTCCTGCACGGTTGATTTTTTAGCTTTGTCTCGATCAAACAGGTTGTGAGCCTCTTCGACGACGATCTGGATCGGAACGTTCGGCTTGTTCTCGCGGAATCGCTTATTGGCTTTGTCGATAAGCCGAAAGACTAGCCGCTCGGACAACATTCTCGTCACATGATCAGAACCAATAGACAAGTCGATGATGACGAGACGTCCATCCACCAGGTCATCCCAGACGCGGTCCGCCAGGTCACCTTTGCTGGCAGGATCGTGAAAGTCGGCCAGCGTCTTGATTCGATTAAGCACCACTGTGCCCACATTCGCGTCGTAGGCCGTTAGGATTGCCATGAACGCATCGCAGTTCTGCCAACTGCTAAGGTCGAGACTTTGATATTGACTGGGGACGCGCCCAGCAATCACCTCCCCAATACGATCCGAAAGCCACTTGAGGACTTGATGAGCAGCGAATGGTGAATCAACCGCACACAATCCTTGCGCGGGCGTTACGAGCCGGATCTGTCCGGGCCTCTCAGCCTCGAAAGCTTCTCGAACACCCTTATTCATCTTGAAGAGGATGCTGAAGCCTCTCTTTGGACCAGTGAATCCGGCCTTAGCGAGCATGGCATAGAAAGCCAACTGTGCACGCTGAGACTCCACGCGAGCTCCATAGAACTCGTTATCACCCGCAGTGCCACTAGGATAGTCGGAACGATCAGGATCCAGAACCTTGGCCGCCTTGAAGGCATTTGCATAGCTCGTGCCAACATCTGAAAGTGAGTCCTGAATTAGACCCCATATCATTGGGAGTTCATCCGTGTCGAAGAAGTTGACTGCCAGGGGGAATTCCTGGCTGTCGTCCGCCTTCGGCTTCATCTTATAAATGTGAACCAGGTCGGAGCCTAGACCTAGAAGGCGCAGTCCTGTCTTGTCCTGTTCATTGACATTGGCGTACTCCCCTTGCGGGTCGAATATCAACTGGCCAATTTTGCTTTTGGTCCGCGCAGCATGCTCAAAGACAGCTGTACAGATGGTCTTATTGGTGTTTGACTTGCCAACGCGTGTCATACCGAGCACGGCGGTCTTTCGTGAGATAAAGTCGGTAACCCGAACTTTGACTGGCACCTTATCCATCCCCGCGTCTGCCGCTCTGCGACGGGTTGAGGCGAATCGGACTACGCCCAAGTCAATGAGGTCTGGCTCCTCGTTGTCTTGGATCTCCTCCTCCGTCCGCTCCGGATAGGAAGCGATAAATGAGAGCGCATCTGCAGAAGGCAAGTAAACAAAGTAGCGCGCACCAGAGTAGACATTGTCGATGTCAGCGCCCCACTGTACAAACGGCTTTCGCGCAACCGTAGCCCCATAGAAGGTGCCGAGGACGTCACATTCAAAGGCAGACATCTGGATCTGGTTGGACGTCAAATTGTCAACGATTTTCTCTGGGCGCTGCTCACGAATATCCGCATCTCGCATGGCCGCCAATCGCGTTGCAACCAGTTCACTCTCGTTGGGAAGGCTCGCCGTTCCGCGGATACGAAGCAGGATGATCTCGTCCTCGTCGAGAGGTGCCTTCGTCTCCTGCGTGGGAACGGTTGCCGCCGCAAGAAGAAAGCCGTTGCGCGGGACCCCACCAGCTTCTCTCTTGACGAAGTCATCCGTGATCACGATCGCCCGGTCGTAGTCGAGGTGGTAGATGCCTCCGAGCCGCTTAGCCCCATCCAGGAGCGCGGTCAGCGGGTTCCCACCCACGTTGGCAGCGCCAGCGATGCCAGACAGTTCACTCATGGACGGCTCCTTGTAGTTGCTAGGCCTGGCCCGAAAGGAGTGCATTGGGACTACCACGACAAGCTTATGCCAGCTTCCACCAAAGGCATACGTCGGATCAACAGACCCAGCACCGCTTCAAGAACGAGTATGCCTGGAATGCTCTGGTTGGCCGTATTATCCCGCTTCGTCCGTCTTAAGGAGTCTGTACCTCTTTGAGGGGGGAATCACTGTCAAGTTAGTGACTAGGAGCTCATCTCGAACCGTGCGCGTTACAGATCCTGCTGCCGTGTATGTGTGAGAAACATGTAGAACAGATTCTGCTGGCCGATTCTTGTACAGTCCACGGATTGATTGATTGTCATCGTAAGAAAGCAACCACGCATACCGCGTATCGCTCGCCAGCCACGCAGCTAGATCTGTATGCTCAGTGCTATCAAAAGACCACTCATACAACCATTGAGCTTTATCAACATAAGGCGGATCTAGATATACAACTATTTCGCCCGGATCCAGCATTTTGAATTTGCTGGAAAGATTCCCGAGCGCCGTCCGCCAGTCTGCCTCCCAGACGTCGAGTAGACGTCCAGTGGACGCCAGATCCGCCACTCCCTTGATACGCCGAGTAAGTCCTTCCAGCCCGAATCGGCAGTCTATCTTGTAGTCCGACTTCTGCGCGCGCCCACCAATCGGTCCTGCCCTTCCATGGAGGATGCCCGAGAAGGTGGTTCGATTAAGAAATAGACATTTCAGAGCCCGTTCGCGCCGGCCCCGGGGGTTAGCTGCTCGCCACCAATCCCACCGTGCAACCGAAATGGTCTCCTCATGCATTGCATCGATAAGCCATTTAGAGTCAAACGCCGCCGTTCTCCAGAACGCAGCAATCAAAGGGTCCACGTCCGCAAGGATGCCGTGTTCAACTGCACCCGACCCTAGCAGCCGAAGTGTCGTAGTTGCCCCTCCACAAAACGGCTCAAGCAGCAGCCGCGGTGGAGGTACGTTTGCATTGATCAGAGATTCGATCACTGGGACAAGTTGACGTTTCGCACCCGGATATCGGAGAGGGCTGATTACCGAGTTACGGAATAGGCGCGCATCTTGCAGGGGAGTCGGCTTATCGAGGACAGCGTCGGGTGGCCACGGCTTCCGTCGCATCGGCGCCTGCTTCGCGTTCCCCATTAGCCCTTCCGCTCCCTCAATAAGTCGGATGTGTCCGACAGCGAAGCATCGCATTCGACCTACAGACCGCCACGGTCAGCAACCGTAATGCTACATACCGTTATGTACCGCACTGGCTGGGTCGCTGTCTCGGCTTCCCTCCAAGAAGTGTGAGGTAACGTTCATTACCTCGCTTGACCCCATATGCCAGATACTGATCTTCTCTATACCATCCAGTCACGTCAATCACCTTCATCGAGGCCCAACGGTCTGGTAGAAGGCGTCGCGACGTGGACCGGAATCGGTTGCAGCCGCGGCACCGGGTCAACTGGCTAGGTCACGCCGCCTCAGGGTGTGGATCACCAGCGGGGCCAGTTGGCGAAGCCTACGAACTTTCGACCTAGTCGAGCAGGTCTGGGCGGCGGCTTGCGAGAGCGCGCCGAGCTGTCACGTACCGTTCATGGAACTCCTGGGCGAGGGCATCTCGCCGGTAGCGGCGCTGTAGGACGCGGTCGAGGTCCCCCGCACGATTGACGAGGTCGGTGAGGGATCGTCGGTCGATCTCGAATGCGGCCATTCCCTGCTCAACGGCTGCGTCGAGGTCGCCGCGTCGGGCGTGGACGATGCCAAGGTCTATGTGTGCGTCGGCGACGCGCATGGGCGCGTTGGAAGTGCCGTCTGGGCGGGTGTGCATCTGGATGGTTTCGCGGGCGTGTTCTTCGGCGCGGTCGTCGTCGGCGAGCCAGGTGTAGCAGGTGGCGGCGTAGAAGACCCACTTGGCGTGGTCGAAGACGAAGTGGTGGTCTGGGCGGTCGGGCATGGGCAGGCTGCTGAGGACTTCGGCTCCACGGGTGAGGGCGCGGTCGGCTTCGCGGCGGTCGCCGATGCGGGCCAGGCCGCGGGCTTCTTGGAGGGTGAGTTGGACCATGGCGCTGCTGTTGCCGGCTACGGCCTGGCCCATGCGGGCGGCGGTGACGACGTCTTCGTAGCGGCCTTCGACGAGGGCGAACCAGGCTGACATCTCGTGTGCCCAGCCCATGAGTTCGCCGTGTCCGACTTGGCGGCCCATCTCGAAGGCGGCGCGTCGGGCGGTTTCGGCTTCTTCCCGCTCTCCCAGGTCATAGTGGACGCAGCCGAGCAGAGCGGTGAGCCAGCCGGTGATCACGAGGAGTTCGCGGTGCTGGTCCAGGGTGAGGCGTCCGGCGAGCAGGCGGTTGATCTGGGCCAGGCGCTTTTGGGTGCGGTCGCGGAGTGTTCCTGCGGGTACGACGGGATAGGCGCGGCACAGGAGGTCGACGGCCTCGGCGAGGGCCTCTAGGGTTCCGGTTCCGACGTCGGATGCCTGGAGTTGCTGGGCGAGTTCCATGGTGCCGTACAGGTCAGCCTCGGCACGGAGGGCGTCGGCGGGGATCACGCGGGCCTCGATGAGACCGCCGCCGGTCTGCTTGGTCTGGGAGAACCCGAGTGCTTCCGGCTCCCGGCCGGTCAGTTGGGTGAGGGCCAGCCGGTAGGGGGTGCGGGGCCAGCGGACTTCGCCGGCCTCCCAGCGTCGGATGCGTTCTTCGTCGCATGCGAGTCGTTCGGTAACGCCTATCGGGGTGGCGTTGATCCGGTCTGCCATCTCCGCGCGGGACAGGTGCCGCTCGTTGCGCCAGGCGCGTAGCTGCACGTTTGGGATGTAGTCGGGCATCTGCGGGCCATCCTCCCGGCTGGGGGCTCGAAAGGGGAAATGAGGGGTCCCGTTCAGGGGTCCTGCTGAGACGCGGTTGACGGTGGACTTGTCATCAAGCAACCACGGTACGTCACGCGGCCTCCCGCAGCAGGGAACGCCGGATGAACGAGGAGATTGGCGACGGTGATCCGGCCAGACGAGACAAGCAACACGTCGCCCTGCCCCGCATGCCGGGGACGCGGGGTCAAGCTGCGTGACTCACGCCGTGCGCTCCTCATCGGCGACGACGGAGATCAAGTTTCGAGTGGGGAGCAGGAGTGTCTCGACTGCCTCGGAAGCGGCCGGGCCGAAGGGAACGTGAAATGAACTCGATGATGGCCAAGTTGATCGCCGGTCTCGACCAGAACCCGGAGGACGACAGTGACAAGCTCGTCCGGCTGCGTGATCAGCTCACGCGACTCGGCGTCCATGCCGAACTGCGCGACAACAACAGTGCGCTGATGGTGCATCGGACCAGGCCGGGCATGCCGGTGTGGGTGTTCGTCGGGTACGGCGGGGCCTACTACTCCTGGCAGAGCGCCGAGAAGCGGCACGCCACCAGCGACCCGGTAGGCGCTGCGGAGGCTCTGGCGGAGTACGTCGCCAGATGATGACGGGCGCGGCGAGGCGGCGTTGTTCCCTTCCGGAGGGGGATGGGAGCACATCATCCTTGCCTCGTCGCGCCTTATCTCCGGCAGGCGGCCCTCAGCGGTTTCCACCCGGCCACACCCCCCGGCCCCGTCCGCTGCCCGCCTGCCGGATTTCCTTGCGTACGGGCCTGGCTCCTCAATCACGTGGACACGAGCGCCAGGTCGGGTTACGCTCAAACTTGGTAAAACAACTTGTCGGGTGCTGGACGGTCATGATGTCGCTTGAGTCCGTGCCACCGAAGTATGCGCAGCTTGTGCACACTCTTCAGAGGCGTATCGAGTCGGGGGATTACCCGCCCGGCTCTCTCCTGCCGAGCGAGAACCAGCTCATTCAGGAGTTCGCTGTCTCCCGTCCCACCGTGGTGGCAGCTCTTCGGGTGTTGCGTGAGCAGGGCTGGATCGAGTCCCAACAGGGCAAGGGCCGCTTCGTACGAGGACGTCCGGCGCTGGCCTCACGCGAGCAGAACCGGCCGGGGCAGGCGTATCTGAGCACTCCTGAGGCCGAGTTCGCCGGTGAGGTTGTCGAGGCCGGGGCACGGGTCGTGCCGAATCGGGTGGGTGTGCTGCTCGGGTTGGAGGCCAAGAGCAAGGCGTTTGTGCGTCGGCGCCTGATCAGTCGTGACGGCGAGCCGACCGATCTGGTGTCGCTGTGGCTGCCGTTGGAGTTGTCCGAGGGGACCGACCTGACCAGCGGAGAACCGCTGCGACAGGGATTGCGGGAGCACCTTCAGTCGCGCAAGGGCGTGCGGTTCGATCACATCCTGGAGCAGATCACCGCCCGGATGCCCACCGCCGACGAGGCCAAGCAACTGGCCATGCCTCGGAACGCGCCGCTCCTGGCCGTGTTCGGTGCGGTTCGTGATGCCACCGGCCGGCCTCTGGCGGTCGTCGAAGTGCTGCTGCCTGCCGACCGGCATGAACTAGAGGACGCCTATCCGGTTTCCTAACAGCCCGGCACACCAGCGGCCTCGTCCGGTGGTGCCGTGCAGACCGCCGGATCTTCCTTGTACACGTGATCGGATCGGCCCTGCGATGTCAGAGCGAGGACAAGGGCCGCAAGCGCGAGCACGATCAGCCCGTAGAGCACCATGCCGCCCTTGTTGTTGAGCAGCATCGAAGCGAAGAGACCGACAAGGGGTGCGCCGCCTCCCAGCGCGAGCGCCGCGTAGATGAGCACCTGGGCCAGCTCGGCGTTTCTCGACGGCGCTCCGGCAAGGGCGAATCCGTTGTAGAGGGCCAGGTAGCCCAGGATCATCGTGCCGAAGAACCAGCCGACACCGAGCACAACGAAACCTGTGCCACCTCGCGAACCACCACGTTCCGGTTCCATGATCCTCAGTATTCGTCCCGGACTGTCCGTAGGGCGGCACGGCCAGTTTACGATCTGGCAGCGAAATCTCGCCTAGGCACTTGACCTATCAAGCTACGCAGAGTTACTGTCGAATCACTTGATAGGTTAAGTGCCTGTCAGTCAAGAGAGGAAAACAGTTATGGCTCTGCAAGGCCCCATCCCCGTCACCTTCGCCATGGTCTTCCCGCACGGCTGCTACGTCGTCGGCGAGGTCGAGCCCGTCAAGGACTTCGACGGCTCGTCCAACGGCCGGTTCGTGCAGTCCCGCGACAAGCAGACCGGAGAGCTGGTCTGGCAGGTCGCGGTCATGGACGGTGACCCGACACTCAAGCCCGCCCAGAAGACGGTCGCGGTCAAGATCCTCGCGCCGGTCCAGCCGGTGCCCCCGCAGCCGATGCCGGGGCTGCCGTTCACGCCGGTCGAGTTCGACGGCATGTCCGTCACCCCGTACGTCAACGCCGCCGGACGCCTCGCGTACTCGATCAAGGTCCGCGAGATGCACGCCCCTCGCCAGCAAGCCCAGCCCGCCAAGGCCGGAAAGGATGCCGCCTGATGACCCGACGCCGTACCCCGCGCAACAGCGTGATCCGGCTGACCACCGGGCACGCCGCCCGGATCATGAACCACCCGTTCGCTCGCCGCGAGCCCGTCCTGGCGCTCGACTTCGGCGCCACCTCCGTGCTCGTCACTACAGACGGTCCGGTGACGACGGAGGACCTGGAGTTCGCGCGCCAGCTCGCCCGCGAGGCCCACCGCTTCGCCCGCTCCCTGGAACGCAGCTTCTACGGCCTCCCGGACGGACGCGGGGTGGCGGCATGAGCGAGCACCGGCCCTACACCTACGTCACCCTGTCCATCCGACCTGACTCCGACCCGCACGTCCGGGTCTCCTTCCACACGCCGCGCCTCCAGGCCAGCGCCGGACTGCTGCTCGACGGCCCGCGCCCGTTCCTGGAGTTCACCTCCCACGAGGCCCACGTGCACATCTCCACCACCGGGGCCGGGCCGGTCACCGATGCCGACCTGAACATCGCCCGCGAGATTTTCCACGCCGCCGCTCGCTACCTGGCCGACTGCGAGTTGCTGCACGCCGAACAGTCGGCCCAGGACGCCACCACCTCGGCGGCCTGAACACAAAGGCGGGGCCGCTGGAAGCGGCAACTTCCGGCGGCCCCTCGGTTCTCCCCTGACTGCGACATCACGAGAGGTTCCCAGCTTATGTTCAAGCGGCTGCCTGGCGACGAGGCGCGCAACCTCGTCTCCACCACGCCCGACACGGCCGTCGTCTTCCGCCCGGCCGTACTCAAGACACCCGCCATCGTCACCTTCGTCATCCACGGCTGGCGCTTCCTGGCCGCCCTCGTCCGCACGACCTGGCGGCACCCGGTGGCGGTCGCCGTCCCCGTCGCCATTACGGCCACCTGGCACTACTCCGGATGGCCGCTGGCCGCGTCTCTGTCGGGGATCGTCATTCTCGCCCTGATCTCCTGGGCCTTCATCGACCGGCCCTCCTTCGCCCGGCTCGTCGGCTTCCGGCTGCTGGCCTGGTGGCGGCTGATGTCGGTCTACCGTCGCCACTGGCACGGCGTCATGGACGTCTCCGGCCTGGCCAAGCGCGTCAACGGACGCGTATACATGCCGCGCCTGCTCCGCGTGACCTGCGATGGCTGGGCCGATCGCATCACCGTCCGGATGCTCGGCGGCCAGGCGGTCAAGGACTGGTCCGACCGCATCGACAACCTCACCCAAGGCTTCGGCGCCGCCTCCTGTCGCATCGCCCTCATCAAGGGCGGACGCCTGCTGCTCACCTTCCCACGCACCGACCCGCTCGCCTCGCCCATGCCAGCACTGCCCATCCCCGACGAACCCACCGTGGGACCGGTCGAGATCGGCAAGCAGGAGGATGGCAAACCGCTGCGGCTCAAGGTGCACGGGACGCACGTCCTGATTGCTGGCGCGACAGGGGCCGGCAAAGGCTCGTTCCTGTGGGACACGATCCGCGGGCTCCTTCCCGCCATGCGGGCGGGCCTGGCCGAGGTCTGGGCACTCGATCCCAAGCTGATGGAGCTGTCCTTCGGACGGGAGTTGTTCCAAGGCCGCTACGCCGCCGACCCGGCCGACTGCGCCGACCTGCTCGACGAGGCCGTCACCGTGATGCAGAAACGCGCCACCCGCTTCGCCGGGATCCAGCGCTCACACACACCCACCATCGAAGACCCATTCGTCCTGGTGCTCGTCGACGAGGTGGCGTTCCTGACCGCCTACCAACCCGACCGGCAACTCCGGCAACGTATCTCCGCAGCCCTGGCCACGCTCGCCACCCAGGGCCGCTCGGTCGGGGTCGGCGTCATGGCCGCACTCCAGGACCCGCGCAAAGAGGTCATGAACATCCGCAACCTCTTTCCGGACAAGATCGCGCTCCGGCTCGACGAATCCGAACAGGTGGACATGGTCCTCGGCGACGGCGCACGCGACCGGGGAGCACTCGCCGACCACATCTCACCGGTTCCCGAGCTGGGCGCAGGCGTCGCCTACATGCGGCTGGAAACCTCACCCGAACCCATCCGCGTCCGCGCCGCCTACGTCTCCGACGCCGACATACGCGCCATGGTCGCCTACCACGGGCAGGCCGCATGATTCACCTGCTCGATGGCCTTCGCTGCGCCACCTGCCACACCCTGAACGCTCTCTGGCTCGACCCGGTCCGCGCCCTGGCCGAGTGCCGCGAATGCGGCCAAACCGCAATCGCCGTCCCCGACGAAGGGAGGACCGCATGACCCATGCGCACGACCGCGCCCTTCCCCGAGCCGTCCGCCAGGCCATGCCCATGGCCCGCGACGTCCTCGAAGAGGTCGCCAAGCTCCACGGCGTCTGCATCCGGCCCATCCCGCTCAAGCGGCTCGACACCGTCACCGGCAAGTCCGAGATCATCGACGTCCCGTGCGGGGCCACGCTCGACAGTAAGTGCCCGCCCTGCGCGCGGCGCAACAAGCAGCTCCGCAAGGCCCAGTGCCGCGAGGGCTGGCACCTCGACGAAGAACCCGCCATCACACCCGACGAGCCGAACGAGGAACAGCGCTGGCTGGTGGAGTTCCGCGCCGACTACCAAGCCCAGCGCGAGGCCGCAGAAAAGGCCGGCGACGACACCACCGACCTGGACGCGATCATCACCGGCCTGGACGAGGAGATCAACGCCGCAGGCATGCGCGGCAGCGTCCTCGGCCGTGCGACCGCCAAGCGCTCCCGCTCCACCAGGAGACGGCAGGACGCGCCTGACCTGCCCAAGCGCAAGATGACCAACACCACCCTGGGACGCACTTTCCACGGCCCGGACGGCAAGGTCTACCGGCCGTCCCTGTTCGTCACGCTCACCCTGCCGAGTTACGGCAAGGTCCGCGACGGCGTACCGATCGACCCGGACACCTACGACTACCGGCGCGCCGCCCGAGACGCGCTGCACTTCTCCAAGCTCGTGGATCGCTTCGTGCAGAACCTGCGCCGCGTCGCGGGCTACGACGTGCAGTACTTCGCCTCCGTGGAGCCTCAGAAGCGGCTCGCCCCACACCTGCACATGGCCATCCGTGGAACGCTCCCACGCGCCGAGATCAAGCAGATCGCCGCCGCCACCTACCACCAGGTCTGGTGGCCCCAAGCTGACGAAGTCGTCTTCGACGGCGACCACCTACCCATCTGGCAGGACGGCATCGGCTACCTCGACCCGGCCACCGGCGAAGTCCTGCCCGCCTGGGACGAAGCACTCGACGCCCTCGACGAGGACGCCGAACCGCTGCACGTGATCCGCTTCGGCGAACAGGTCGATGTGCAAGGCGTGCTCGCCGGAACCCCGGACGCCGACCAGTGCATCCGCTACCTGTCCAAATACCTCACCAAGTCCATAGGCGACGCGCTCAACGGCGGCCAGGCCCAGCAACAGCACGCCGCCCGCATGCTCGACGCCCTCCGCTACGAGCCCTGCTCGCCCACCTGCCCGAACTGGCTGCGCTACGGCATCCAGCCCAAGGACGCCAAGCCCGGCATGCTGCCCGGCCGCTGCCGTGGCAAGGCCCACAAGCCCGACCACCTCGGCTACGCCGGACGCCGCATCCTCGTCTCGCGCAAGTGGAGCAACAAGACGCTCACCGAACACAAGCAAGACCGCCGTACCTGGGTCCTGGAAGCCCTCGGCCAGGCCGACGACCGCACCGACCCACACCGCTACATCTGGCGGCCCGTCCCGGCCGGAGACGCCAACGTGCCACCACTCGCCGTCCGGCTCCTGCGATCCGTCCACGAACGCCAACGCTGGCGAGCCCACCTCAGAGAGCTGGAAGCCAGAGCAGCCGGACAAGACCTTTCGGCAACCGAGGAGATGGGGAGGGCGGCATGACCAGACACGACGAGTTGCTGACCGTCCGCCAAGTTCTCGACGAACTCGGCGGCGTCTCCCGTCGCACCTTCTACCGCTGGCGCGAGATCGGCAAGGCACCCGACGGCATCCGCCTGCCCAACGGCGAGCTGCGCATCTACCGCAGCGAACTCAACGTCTGGCTGGAGTCTCTGCGGGAGGTCGTGTGAACGCCTCCTACGACGTGAAGTTCTGGGACATCCGCCCGAACAAATCCACCAAGCCCGGCGAGAACCGCAAGACGATCTCCTACACCGTGCGCTGGACCGTCGCAGCACGGGAGAAGTCCAAGACCTTCCGCACGTCGGCACAGGCGAAGAACTGGCTCTCCGACCTGCGCCAGGCCGCCAAGAAGGGCGAGTTGTTCGACCTGGAGACGGGTCTCCCACAGTCGATGCTCAAGGCCAAGGCAGCCCGGACCGTCTACGACTTCGCCAGGGCCTACATCGACATGAAATGGCCGCACGCGGCGGCCAAGACGCGCGACAGCATCTCTGACGGCCTCGCCACAGTCCTGCCCGCGCTCACCAAAGATCGCCCCGGCCGCCCGGACGCCGAGATCTTGCGTACGGCTCTGCGTAAATACGCCCTCCTGCCCGAGGCCAAGCGTCCAGATGTGCCGCTGGAGAGCAAGCAAGCACTGCGGTGGCTGGAAGGGGCCTCGCTCGACTTGGCCGACCTCAACGAGACCAAGACCGTACGTCTGGCACTCGACGCCCTCGCGCTCCGCCTCGACGGCAAGGCCGCGAGCGCCAACACGATCCGCCGCAAGCGCGCGGTCCTTCACGCCGTGCTGGAGTACGCGGTGGAACTGGAGGAACTGCCCGCCAACCCGGTGCACAAGGTCAAGTGGAAGCCGCCCAAGACCACGGAGACGGTGGATCCGCGGGTCGTGGTGAATCCTCGTCAGGCCGAAGCGCTGCTGACCGCAGTGGCCACCGTAGGCGGGCGGGGTCGTGGGCGTCGGCTCCAGGCCATGTTCGCCTGCATGTACTACGCCGCCCTCCGTCCTGGCGAGACCGTCGCGCTCAGAAAGCAGGACTGCCATCTTCCGGCAACCGGCTGGGGTCGCATCCTCGTCGATGTCTCTCGCCCAGAGGTCAACACCCAATGGACCGACACCGGCGACGCCCACGAGGAACGCGGACTCAAGCACCGGGGCCGCGACGACGTCCGCCCGGTCCCCATCCCGCCCAAGCTGGTCCAGATCCTTCGGCAACACATCGAGGAATTCGGCGTCGCCGAGGATGGCCGGCTGTTCCGCAGCGAGCGCGGTGGAGTCGTGGCCTCGACGGCCTACACGGAGGTCTGGCAAGACGCCCGGAAGCTGGCCCTGACGCCCGCCCAGTTCGCCTCACCCCTCGCTCGCCGTCCGTACGACCTGAGGCACGCGGCCGTGTCCCTCTGGCTGAACGCGGGCGTACCCGCCCCTGACGTAGCCGAGCGGGCCGGGCATGGCGTGGACGTGCTTCTCAGGGTCTACGCGAAGTGCCTCGACGGCCATCAGGAGATCGCCAACAAGCGGATTGAGGACGCCCTCGCCGCATGATCACAGCACCACGGCGAAGGGTCCCGGAACGCCACCGGGACCCTTCGCCGTTCCCCATACGTTCCCACGCCCACGGATTCCGCAGATGTTCCGGATCAAGGGTCCCGACCAGGGGAAACGCCCCAAGATCCATTCCGGACATATTCCGGGACCTGCGACAACGGGCCGCTCACGGCGGCATCCGGCTGCGTACCCCTGAAACGCAGAAGAGGCCCCGTAGGGCCTCTGATCTGCTGTTACTGCTGGTGGCAGGTGCAAGGTTCGAACTTGCGTAGGCTGAGCCGACGGTTTTACAGACCGCTCCCTTTGGCCACTCGGGCAACCTGCCGTGCCATCCGCTCTCGCGGCGACAGAAAGAAGGATAGCGGACTTCGGAGGTGTACGTGACACCGGTTTGTCCCGCGCCGGATCTTGGCCTGGCGGACCGCCGAAACCCGGTCGGCCGGGCGACCCGGGGACGGGGGCCGGGGTCGGATCCTGCACGGCGGGCAGATGCTGGCTAGGCTCATCCGCTGGGCCCGTGTTCACCGGGCACGGAGGCAGATGTCCCAGATGACACCCAGCAGCTGAGAGGATGTGCGCTTTGGCCGATTCATCTTTCGACATCGTCAGCAAGATCGACCGGCAGGAGGTCGACAACGCGCTGAACCAGACGGTCAAGGAGATCGGGCACCGCTTCGACTTCAAGGGGACCGGGGCGGCCATCAGCTGGTCCGGGCAGAACAACATCGAGATCAAGGCGAACAGCGAGGAGCGGGCGAACGCCGCGCTCGACGTGTTCAAGGAGAAGGTGGTCAAGCGCGGCCTGTCTCTGAAGATTCTCGATGCGGGCGAGCCGAAGCTGTCCGGCAAGGAGTACCGGATTCTGGTCAGCCTCAAGGAGGGCATCGACCAGGAGCAGGCGAAGAAGATCTCCAAGCTGATCCGCGACGAGGGGCCCAAGGGCGTCAAGGCGCAGATCCAGGGTGAGGAGCTTCGGGTCAGCTCGAAGAAGAAGGACGATCTTCAGGATGTCATCACCCTGCTCAAGGGTAAGGACCTGGACATCGCCCTTCAGTTCGTGAACTACCGCTAGCGAGGGTGGCAGAACGCGCTGCCCGGTGGGGAGGCGCGTTCCGCCCAGCGATGCCTTCCCGCCCAGCACCCTGGCGATACCCTCCCGCCCCACATCCCGACCGCTGCCCGGCCGACCGCTGCCCGCCCGGCGTACCGCCTAGGCAGGCTGCTTGGGGGCTGCTCGCATGCCGATGTACGCGCACTCGGTGCCGTCCGGGAGGGTCGCGAAGATCACCGGCATCCAGTCGTCGCTGAACGACGCGCCGGCCGCCTCGGCGGCGAAGACCGTGTCCGTCACGGGGACCAGGTCCGCCTCCAGCGGCGGGGAGAAGTTCTTCATCCCACCGACGAACTCATACACAAGGTGCCCATCCGCATCAACGGTGATATCCACCCCCTCGCGCCGATATTTCCCAGCAAACCGCGAAAAATCCACCGCGACCGGCTCCACCGGCGGCCCGAACGGCTCCGGCATCCGCACCCCCGCCAACTCCCCCAGCAGCTCCGCGAACAGATCCGCGTAGAGCCGCCGCGCGCCCCCGCCGTTCGTCAGCAGCGCCACGGCCACCCCGGCCCCCGGAACCACCCGAAGGTACGCGTACTGCCCGATGGACGCCCCGTCGTGGCCGAACCCCGGCACGCCGGACCAGTCGTACAGCGTCCACCCGAGCCCCCACGCGTCGGCGCTGACGGTCCACTTGTCCGGCACCTCGACCTCGCGCCGCTGCATGGCCGCGACCGTCGCGGGCGCCAGCACGCCGGCGCCGCCCGCGACGTGCATGCCGGCCAGCCTGACGACGTCGCCCGCGGTGGCGATGACCCTGCCGTACGGGCCCGCTGACCTGGGCATGAGGTCCCAGGCGGGGGCGGGCTCCGGGTCGGCGCCGAGGTGGCCCATGGCGGTGCGGAACCGCAGCGCCTCCTCGGGCAGCGTCATCGTGCTCGTGAGCCCGAGCGGGGTGAGGAGCCGGTCCTTCAGCGCGTCGTCCCAGGTCTGGCCGGTGAGCACCTCGACGATGCGGCCGAGCACGTTGTAGCCGACGCTGCTGTACGAGACCGCGATCCCGGGCGGGCAGTCGAGCGCGACGCCCCGGGCGGCTCGGACGTAGCGGGCCAGGCAGTCGTCACCCCGGCCGCCGTCGTAGGTGAAGTCGCAGGTCAGGCCGGAAGTGTGGCTCAGCAGCCGCCGAGGGGTGATCAGCGGGGTGGCCGCCGGGTCGGCGGTGGCGAAGTCGGGCAGGACGTCCAGTACGGGCGCGTCGAGGTCGAGCGTGCCGGATTCGGCCAGTTGCATGATGAGCGTGGCGGTGTAGACCTTGGCGATCGAGCCGAGCTGGAACACCGAGTCGGTGGTCGCCTCCACGCCGGTGCCCAGGTGGAGCAGGCCGCTGGCCAGTTCGTGCACCTGGCCGCCGGTGAGCACGGCCAGGGTCGCACCGGGCACGCGGTGGGCGGCGCGCAGCTCGTCGAGACGAGCCTGCCAGCGCGCGTGGTCGAACTGCTGGGCGTTGTCGAAATGCTGGGTGCGGTCGAAACGCTGCGCAATCATGAAATATCCCCCCAAGGGCGTCAGTGAGCGGCGGTCAGTTCTTCCGTGGAACCAGCGGCTGCCGCCGCGCCCCGGCGGTCCCGTAGCAGGGCGAAGGCCAGGACGGCGGCCGCCAGCGCGCCGCAGGCTCCCGCGACGAAGCTCAGCGACATGGCCCCGGTGAACGCCTCGCGAGCGGTGTCCACCAGCCCGCCGTCGCCGGTGCGGGCGGCCACGGCGAGCGCGTCGCCGATCGACCGGCGCGCCTGCTCCGGCGCCGATTCGGGCATGGTCGCGGTGAATGTCCCGGCCAGGACGCTGCCCAGCGCCGCCACGCCGAGCGCCGCGCCGGCCTGCTGGACCGTGTCGTTGAGCGCCGAGCCGACCCCGGCGTGCTCCGGCGGGACGGCGCCCATGAGCGCCGCGATGGCCGCCGGTTGGGCCAGGCCGCCGCCGATCCCGAACAGCACCAGCGCGACCGCCACCATCCCGAACCCGTCGTCGGCCGACAACGTCGCCAGCACCGCGAACCCGGCGACCAGCACGAGCAGCCCGGCCACGGTCAGCGGCCGGTTGCCCAGCCGCTGGCCCAGGGTGGCCGCGACGGCGTTGACGAGGATCACGGCGAGCGCCATCGGCGCCATGGCGAGCCCGGCCTGGGTGGGCGTGAAGCCGAGCACGAACTGCAGGTACTGGGCCATGGCCAGCAGTAGCCCGCCGTTGCCGATCTGGACGAGCACGAGCGAGAGGCTGCCGCCGCTGAAGTTGCGGTCGCGGAACAGGTGCAGCGGCACCATCGGGTGCGGGGTCCGCAGCTCCCAGATCACGAACGCGGCCAGGCCCAGCACGGCCGCGGCCAGCCCGGCCAGGGTGCCGGGGTCGGCGAGGCCGCGGTGCGGCAGCTCGATGATGAACCAGACGAGCGCGGTCAGCCCGGTCACGGACAGGATCGCGCCGATCGGGTCGGGCTTGCGCCACGGTCCCTTGGACTCCGGCATCCAGGCCAGGGCGGCGGCGATGGCGATGACCACGACGGGGACGTTGATCAGGAACACCGATCCCCACCAGAACTCGGCGATCAGCGCGCCGCCCACGACCGGGCCGCCGACCAGGCCGACCATCAGCACCGAGCTCCAGATCGACATGGCCCTGCGCCGTTCGCCGTCGTCGAAGACGGTGATGAGGATCGACAGCGTGCTCGGCATGACGAGGGCGCCGCCGATGCCCATCAGCACGCGTCCGGCGATGAGCTGCCCGGGGCTGGCGGCGTACGTGGCCAGCAGGGACGCCACGCCGAAGAGCACCAGCCCGATGATCATGACGCGGCGCCTGCCGTACCGGTCGGAGAGGCTGCCGGCGGTGAGCAGGAGCCCGGCGAAGACCAGGATGTAGCCGTCGATGATCCACTGGATGTCCTGGGCGCCGGCGCCCAGGTCCTCGGTCAGCGGCGGGATCGCCACGGTGAGCACGCCGTTGTCGACGACCAGGACGAGCGTGCTCAGGCAGAGCACCAGCAGGATCAGCCAACGCCGTGGATGACGCTCCATCAGGAGCACCCCCTTCTGATTGAACGGTGTGCAGTTAGCATTGCACAGTGTTCAGCTCTTGCACAATGTCCAATGACTCGCACAGTGTGCAAACGGTCGCTAAGCTGGGCGGGAGAAGAGGAGGACGCCTTGTCCGAACAGCAGCCGTACCCCTCGGTGTGGACGCGGCCGCGCCGCGCGCGGCGCGAGCAGCCGTCACTGAGCAGGGAGCAGATCGTGGCCGAGGCGCTGCGGCTGCTGGACGCCGAGGGCATCAGCGCGCTCAGCATGCGGCGGCTCGGAGGGCAGCTCGGCTCCGTCGCCACCGCGATCTACTGGCACGTGGCCAACAAGGACGAGCTGATCGAGCTGGTCGTCGACGAGGTGTTCGGCGAGATCGAGGTGCCCGTCGCCGACGATCCGGCCGGCTGGCGGGAGGCCGCCGCCACGCTCGCGCGCGGCTGGCGCGACATGATCCTGCGGCACCCGTGGACCGTGCACGTGCTGGACGAGGTGGTCTCGTCCTTCCACGGGCCCAACAGCCTGCGACTGTCCGATGAAATGCTCGGACTGTTCGAGAAGGCGGGGTTCGACCTGTTCGAGGCCGATCGCGCCGGGAAGACCCTCATCTCGTACGTGCTGGGCATCGCGATGAGTGAGGCGGCGGCCCTGTCCAGGATGGCGCGCGACAACCGGAGCGAGCGCGAGTGGATCGAGGCGCTGTGGCCCTCCGCCGACGAGGCCGCGCGCGACCACCCACGGCTCCTCGCCCTCTACACCGCCTACCGCGACGCCGATCCGGCCAAGAACCGTGAAGACAGCTTCACGTACGGGCTCGACCGGGTTCTCGACGGCATCGAGGCGCGGCTGCCGCGGTCGTAAGCTTGGCGGACGTGACGATGATCCCGTTGCGCCGCTTCACGGCGCGCGTCCTGCCTCTCGACGATCAGGGCAGGGTGCTCCTGCTCCATGGGTTCGATCCGGCGCGGCCGGACGAGCTGTTCTGGTTCACCATCGGCGGAGCCGTCGAGGAGGGGGAGACGCTGCCGGAGGCGGCCTCGCGCGAGCTGTTCGAGGAGGCGGGGCTGCGGGTGCCGGCCGACCGGTTCACCGGGCCCTACCGGACCGAGACCCGCGAGTTCACGTTCGGCCGCTACGCGATCACCCAGGACGAGACGCTCTACGCGGTCCGCGTCGAGGCGGTCGAGGTGTCGTTCGAGCACATGGAGCCGATCGAGAAGGACACCACGGTCGGCCACCGCTGGTGGAGCGCCAACGAGCTCGACGCGACGCGGGAGACGTTCTACCCGGAGGACCTGGCCGCGCTGCTGCGCAAGATCACGACGGCCGGAGCACCCGCGTAGCGCCCGCGATCAGCGCCGTCGCCAGGATCCAGCCCGAGATGATCAGCCCGTACGCGAGCCCCTGCGTCCACCCCGCCGGGTCGAACTGGTCCCGCTGCCCAAACGTCGACAGCGGCAGCAGCAGGTCGAAGGTGTAGGCGAACGAGTCGAACACCGGGCTCTCGCCGGGCTTGACGGCACGCGGCGGGTTCAGCCCGAACACCACCGTGCCCAGCACGAGCAGCGCCCCGAACCACACCGCCGCCAGCCAGGGCCGGTAGCCGTAGCCGACCGTGGCGTCGAGCAACCGTCCCCAGAACCGGGTACGCGGCCCGCTGATCCCCCGCAGCCCGCGCATCTTGGCGAGCTGGGTGCGGCGGGCCAGCGCGTCGTTGCCGCCGCGCATGTACCAGTCGGCCAGTTGCTCGTACGGTTGCGTCCGGAAACCCTCCGGATCGCGGCTCACCCACTCGATCCGGCGCGCGAAACCGTGGCCGCGCAGGCGGTCGTACGTGAGCCCGTTCAGCCGGAGCTTGTCCGGCCAGGTGGCGACGTCGTCGTGCAGGGTGCCCACGGTGGAGTGGGCCAGCGTCACCACGCCGTCGATCCGCTCGGCCGGCTTGATGAGGAACTCGCGCGCCTCGATGTGGCTGGCGTGCAGCGCGTACGTGGTGTCGGGGCTGCGGACGACGCCGCGGAGCGAGAACCGGCCGTTGATCCGCGAGCCCCGCAGCCGCAGGCAGCCCAGGGCCAGGAAGTCGCCGGTGCAGCTCATCGAGTCCTCGACGACCAGGCCGTCGGCGACGAGCGCCTCTTCGCCCGGATTGCGGAGCTTGGCGTGGTCCAGTTGGAAGCCGCCGTTGAGCCGCGCGCCGACCAGGCGTACGGCGCCGGAGAAGTCGGCGTTGCGCATGTGCGTCACCGAATCCACCACCATGGCGTCGGCGTAGAACGCCGGATCCCCCTCGGCGGCGACCACCTTCGTCCCGGCCAGCCACAGCCCGGTCTCGAACTGCGCGCGAGCCACCCGGACCGTGCCCTGGACGTACGAGCCCGACAGGCTCAGATGGCCGGCCACCCGCATGCCGCCGCCGCTGAAGCCGGGTAAGCGGCAGTCGGTCAGGCGGATGGTACGCGTCGTCGTGCCGCCCATGAGGACGGGATCGTCCAGGTAGCAGCCGTGCAGCACCAGCTCGTGGTCGACCGTGCCGCCGACGATCTCCAGCGGGCCGGTGATCCGCGCACCCGTCAGCCGCACCGCCGGGACCGTCCCCGTGCCCGTCTCGCGGGCGCCCAGCAGCAGCTTCGCGATGACCTCGGCGCGTACGGTGCGCTCGGGGCCCCAGGTGTGACCGTCCAGGGGCGCGTTGGCTCCGGCTGAACAGTCAGGGCCCGACTCGAAAGGGGCGAACGTCACCATCCGGCCGGTCGGGAAGGCGTCCCACAGCTTCCGTTCGGCCTCGGTCAGCCGTGAAGATCGTCGCATGGCCCCGATTCTCGCGTCAGCGGCGGTAGCCCGCCATGCGCTCCAGCCGGGCCACGCGCTCGGAGGTGGGCGGGTGGGTCGAGAACAGGCGGCCCAGGCCGGCGCCGCTGAACGGGTTCGCGATCATCAGGTGGGAGGCCGAGGTCAGGCGGCTGTTCTCGGGCAGCGGCAGCCTGCGCGCGCCCATCTCGATCTTGCGCAGCGCGGACGCGAGCGCGAGCGGGTCACCCGTGAGCCGCGCCCCCGCCTCGTCGGCCTGGAACTCGCGGCTGCGGGAGATCGCCATCTGGATCATCCCGGCGGCCACCGGGCCGAGCAGCATCATGAGCAGCGCCCCGACGAACCCCGGGCCCTCGTCGTCATCCGACCCGCCGAAGAACACCGCCACGTAGCTCACCCAGGTGATCATCGTGGCCAAGGCCCCGGCGACGGACGAGATCAGGATGTCGCGGTTGTACACATGGGACAGCTCATGCCCGATCACGCCCCGCAGCTCGGCTTCGTCAAGCAGCTGGGTCAGGCCGTACGTCACGCACACGGCCGCCCGGCGCGGGCTGCGACCGGTGGCGAACGCGTTCGGCTGCACGGTCGGCGACACGTACAGGCGGGGCATCGGCTGGCGGGCCTCGGTGGAGAGCTCCCGGACGATCCGGTAGAGGGTGGGCTGCTCGACCTCGCTGACCGGCCGGGCGCGCATCGCCGACAGGGCGATCCGGTCCGAGAAGAAGTAGGCGAAGCCGTTGGTCACCAGGGCGAGCACGAACGCGATCTGCAGACCGGTGCCGCCGCCCAGCCACGCGCCCGCGGCGAGGATCAGCGCAGACAGGCCGCCGAGCAGGATCGCGGTGCGCAGACCGTTGTGGTGCAAGGTTCCCCCCTTCGTGGTCCGGGTTCACCTGGTACAACGACGATGCCCTGCTCCAGCGTTCCCCGCCGCCCCCACCGGCCACGCACGAGACGAAACCCTGCGTAAGGGCCGCCCCTCAGGCGAGCGCGAGACGAATCGGCGGCTTCAGGTCACCGTCGTCATGTCGAGCACCAGTTGCGGCGCGGCCGAGAACAGGACCGCCACCGCCACCGCCACGCCGATCGCCGCCCACACCGCCGGAGCCGACCGGGGCGCGACCACCGCCTGAGCCGCCCCCTCCCGAACGGCTCCCCCTATCGCAGTCACAGGGACGAACAGCCGTGCCGTCCAGGCGACGTAGTAGTACAGCCCGATCACCGTGTTGACGGCCATCACCACCGCCAGCCACCCGGCCCCGCCGTCGACGATCTCCCGGAACACCACGATCTTGGCGAACAGCCCCGCCAGCCCCGGCGGCAACCCCGCCAGGCACAGCAGGCAGAACGCCAGCGCCAACGCCGCCACCGGACTGCGGAACGCCAGCCCCCGGTAGTCGTCGAGCTCGTTGCGCCGGGCCACCCGCGAGACGAGCATGACCACGGCGAACGCCCCCAGGTTCATGGCGGCGTACATGACCAGGTACGCCACCGAGGCCCCGGCCCCCGTCCCGGCGGGCGCCACCGCGAGCGGGGCCAGGATGTAGCCCGACTGGGCGACCGACGACCAGGCCAGCAGGCGTACGGCGGAGCGCTGGCGCATGGCCAGCAGGTTGCCCGCCGTCATGGTGAGCGCCGAGAGGATCGCCACGATCGGCACCCAGGCGCCCGCCTGGCCGGGCAGGGCGGTGACCAGGACGAGGATGAGCCCGGCGAACCCGGCGGCCTTCGAGATCACCGACAGCAGCGCGGCCACCGGGATCGGCGCGCCCTGGTAGACGTCCGCCGCCCAGGCGTGGAACGGCACCGCCGCGATCTTGAACGCGAAACCCGCCACGACCAGGACGACCCCGACGGTGACCACTCCCGGCAGGCCGTGCTCGGCCCCCAGCACGGCCGCCCCCAGGACAGACGCCCCCGCGCCGGAGCGGCCGGGCGCCGCCGCCTCACCGCCGAGCACCGCGCCGAGCCGGTCCAGGAAGACGCTCCCCCCGATCCCGTACAGCAGCGACACCCCGAACAGCATGACGGCGGTCGACACCACGGACACCAGGAAGAGCTTGACCGCGGCCTCCGAGGAACGGCCGTCGTAGCGTTTCAGCGCGGTGAGGGCGAAGACCGGGAGCGAGACCAGTTCGAGCGCCACGACGAGCATGATCAGGTCGCGCGAGGCGGGCAGCGTGACCGCGCCCACGAGGGTGCACAGCAGGAGGAAGTACCACTCCCCCACCGGGATGTCGCCCCTGGCCAGCTCGGTCATCGACATCAGCACGACCACCACGGCCGCCACCAGCACCAGCCCGGCGAGGATCAGCGTGAACCGGTCGACCACGTACGAGCAGCCCCCGCCCGGGGCGTTCAGGCCGGGCGGGACGCAGAACGTCGACAGCGCCGAGCCGCCCCTGACCGCCTGCGCCACCACGAACCCCAGCGCGACCAGCACCCCCGCCAGCGTGACCAGCCCCAACGCCGGCCTGACCCGCGGCCGGGCGGGCAGGAAGGCGTCGAGCACCAGCACCAGCCCGGCGAAGAGGGCCAGCGTGAGGGGCGCCGCGATGGCGAAGTAGTCGATCTCCTGGATCATGACAGGGCCCCCAGCAGGTTCTGCACGGCGGGCGTGGTGAGCGAGAGCAGCAGCTTGGGCCAGAGCCCGAACAGCACGGTCAGCACGATCAGCGGCACCCACGCGACCAGCTCGTACCGCTGCACATCGAGCATCCCTGCGGCGGGCGAGCCCTCGTCACGTCCAGGTGACCGGGCCTGCTCCGGCTGCGCTTCCAGCGGTTGTACGGGGCGTTCGTCCGGCGTCTCCCACCCGGCCGCGTCCCCGGTCACCTCGGCAGTCGCCGAAACGGCGGCGGCCCGCTCGTCAAGCCCCGCACCGGCACCCGCGCCCGCCGCCACCGCGTCGCTGCCCGCGCCCGATACCACCGCGTCACTGCCCACGCCCGTCGTCACCGGGGCGGAGCCTGGACCTGCGGGGACGGCGGGGGCAGTGGGGGCAACGGGGACGCCAGGGCCAGCGGGGACGGCAGGGCCAGCAGGGACTGAGGGGACGCCGTGGGTGACGCGGGACAGCATCACCAGGAAGTACGCCGCCGTCAGCACCGCCCCCAGCCCACCGATGACCATGAACGTGAGGAACAGCCCCCGAGGCAGCCCCCCGCCCGGCTGGAAGGCGCCCAGAAGCGCCAGCATCTCCCCCCAGAACCCCGCCAGCCCCGGCAGCCCGAGCGACGCGATCGCGGCGAACGTCAGAACCGCCCCGAGGTGCGGCAGCGTCGCCAGCATGCCGCCACCGAGCGACGGCATGTCGCCCGTGTGGTAGCGATCCTTGATCCCCCCGGCCACGAAGAACAGCAGCCCGGTGATCAGCCCGTGCGCCACGTTGGCGAACAGCGCGCCGTTGATGCCCACCGTGGTCAGCGTCGCGAACCCCAGCAGCACGAACCCCATGTGCCCGACCGACGAATAGGCGATCATGCGTTTGAGGTCGCGCTGGGCGAGGCAGGCCAGCGCCCCGTAGACGATGCCGACCACCGCCAGCGCCCCCAGCCAGGGCGCCACCGCCACCGCGCCCTCGGGCAGGATCGGGATCGCGATCCTGGCGAACCCGTAGGTGCCCATCTTCAGCAGCACCCCGGCCAGCAGCACCGAGCCGACCGTGGGCGCCTCGGTGTGCGCGTCGGGCAGCCAGGTGTGCAGCGGCCACATGGGCGTCTTGACCGCCAGCCCGATCCCGATCGCGGCGAACGCCAGCACCTGCACCGCCCGCGGCATGCCCGCGCCGTGCGCGTCGCCGAGCGCCACGATGTCGAGCGTGCCGGTCTGCGCCCAGACGAGCAGCAGCCCGAGCAGCATGACGACCGAGCCGAGCAGCGTGTAGAGGATGAACTTGACCGCCGCGCGCCGCCGCCCTTCGCCGCCCCAGACGGCGATCAGGAAGTACATGGGCACGAGCACGATCTCGAAGAACACGAAGAACAGGAGCAGGTCGAGCGCCAGGAAGGTGCCGATCATGCCGACTTCGAGCACGAGCAGCGTGAACACCAGCGCCCTCGGCCGCGCCCCTCCCGGCCGCGCGCTCAGGAGCTGCCCAGGCCGCCTGCCGCCGCCCCAGCCCAGGTAGGCGAAGCAGAGGAACGTCAGCAGCGCCGTCAGCACCACCAGCGGCAGCGAGATCCCGTCGACGCCCAGGTGGAACCGCAGGCCGAGCCCCGGGATCCACGGCTGGTCCACCGCGAACTGAGGCCGCGCCGCCTGCCCATGGTCGAACGCGGCCAGCATGACCACGGCCAGCACCAGCGTCACCCCGGACACGATCGGCCCGTAGATCCGCAGCACCGGCCGGAGCGCGCCCGGCGCCACCAGCAGCGCCACGGCCCCGGCCAGCGGCACCGCGATCAGCGCGACCGACACCCAGCCCATCATGCGACCACCGCCCCGCCGGGCGGGACGGCCAGGTCAGGAGTCATGTGAACACCACCGCCCCCACCGCGATCAGCAGGACACCGGCCAGCAGGCCGCTCACGTAGAGCTGCACGTTGCCGTTCTGGGCGAGCTTCAGCATCCCCGACAGCCCGTACGCCGACCGGCCCGAGCCGCGCACCGCGCCGTCGACGACCGTGTCGTCCGTCCTGACGACGAGCCTGGACAGCCACACGACAGCGCGTACGAAGATCGCGGCGTACAGGCTGTCGACGTAGAACGCCCGCTCGCACAGCACCCGGAGCGGCCCGAGCAGGCGTGCCGGGTCGGCCACGGGGTCGGCCCGCCAGGCGGCGTACACCACGCCGGCGCCGAGCAGCGCGAGGGCGACGCTGGTGGCGGCCACCGGCACGTCGAGGTGCACCCCGCCGGCGAACCCGAGCAGCAGGGCCGGCACCGCGAGGATCACGACGGGCACGAGCATCGTGCGCGGCGCCTCGCGGGTGTCGATGACGTGGGCGGTGCCGGGTTCGGGCTCGGGGAGCGCGACGGTGCGCGTCGGGCCGAAGAAGGTACGCAGCCAAGCCCGCGTGGCGTAGGCGCCGGTGACGGCGACGGTCGCGAGCGCGCAACCGTACAGGAGCAGCGCGGCGGCGTCGGCGAGGCCGCCCGCGAGCGCGCCCTCCATCGTGACCAGCAGCGCGTCCTTGCTGAAGAAGCCGCTGGCCGGAGGCAGGCCCATGAGCGCGGCGAACCCGACCGTCGTCGCCGCGAACGTGACCGGCAGCTCGCGTCGCAGCCCGCCCATCCGCGTCATCAGGTTGGAGCCGACGTGGTGGATGACGACGCCCGCGCACAGGAACAGCAGCGCCTTGAACGCGCCGTGCGTGATCAGGTGGAAGATCGCGGCGGTGTCGGAGCCGGCCGCGAGCCCGCCGGCCATGTAGGCGAGCTGGCTGACGGTCGAGTAGGCGAGAACGCGTTTCAGGTCGTCCTGGGCGAACGCGGCCAGCGCCGCGCCGAGCATGCCGAGCGCGGCCAGCACCGCGAGCACGTCGAGCGTCGGCCGGGCGGCGGCGAAGGCCGGGAACAGCCTGGCCACGAGGAAGATGCCCGCGGCGACCATGGTGGCGGCGTGGATCAGCGCGCTGATCGGCGTCGGGCCCGCCATCGCGTCGGGCAACCAGGTGTGCAGCGGCACCTGCGCGCTCTTGCCGGCGACGCCCGCGAGCAGCAGCATCGTCGCGGTGACCAGCGTCGCGGCGGACATCTCGGGCACCCGCGCGAGCACGTCGCCGATCCGGAAGCTTCCCGCGCCCATCCCGAGCACGAAGATCCCGAACAGGAACCCGACGTCACCCAGCCGCGTCACCAGGAACGCCTTGACCGCTGCGCGCGAATTGCCGCGATCTTCCCACCAGTGCCCGATGAGCAGGTACGAGCACAGGCCCATGACCTCCCACCCGACATAGAGGACAAGAAGGTCACCCGCGTAGACCACCAGCAGCATGGCGGCGGTGAACAGGCTGATGAACGCGCTGTAAGACGGGTAGCGGGGATCGTCGCGCAGGTAGCCGATCGAGTAGACCTGCACGGCCAGCGCCACGGCCGTGACCAGCACCCCGAGGAGGCCGGACAGCGCGTCCGCCTGCAGGGTGAGCGAGATGGGCACGCCGCCGGTCTCGATGGTCCCGTACGTCTCGCCCACGGCTGCCGGCGTTCCCGTGCCCGTCAGGAACCCGAACCCGTGCCCCCACGCCACCCACGCGGCCAGCACCGCCGAGGCGGCCGTCGGCACGACCGCGATCCACCCGGCCCGCTGGTTGGCTAGCCGATCGGCCCGCCGATTGGCCCGCCGATCGGCCGGCGCCGATGCGCCCGCCGCGTCGTTGCCGCCCCGGCCGTCATGGTCATGCCCTGGGCCTGGCGCCCAGGCTGGGGATACGCGGCCGTGGGGCCATCGGGACAGCAGGAGGCCCGCGGCGGCGGCCAGGAAGGGCAGCAGTACGGCCAGCAACGGGAAGGTCGTCACGGCGTATCCCCTCCTCGATCGACCCGACGCCCATCGCCCCGCACAGCCGAGCCGCCCTCGGGGCCGCCCGGAGCCGGTTGATCGTTCGTGCGCTGCGGGGTGTTGTCCGAACGCGGGGCATCCGCGCCGGTCAGGCCGTCACCGGGCACCCCTGGACCGGCCGGCCCGCCCTCCCGGGAGCCCACGCCGGGCGAACCACCCGCCGGAAGGTTCGCGCCAGGCGGACTGTCGGCATGGGCGCTGGTGCTGGTCAGGGCACCGCTGTGGGCGGCGGAGCGTACGAGGCGGTCGTCGGCGGGGGCTTCTTCGTACGTCTCGGAGGGCGGATCGGCAGGCTCCGCGAGGTCGCGCAGATGGTCGATGTCGACGGTCCGCCGGTTGCGGTAGAGGGCGAGCACGATCGCCAGCCCGACCCCCACCTCGGCCGCGGCGATCACGATGACGAACAGCGTCAGCACCTGCCCGCTGTGCAGCAGATCGCCGAGCCACACGTCGAACGCGACCAGGTTGAGGTTGACGGCGTTGAGCATCAGCTCGACCGACATCAGCACCAGGATCGTGTTGCGCCGGGCCAGCACACCGTAGACGCCGATGGAGAACAGCAGCGCCGACACGACAGCGGGGTAGACGATGTGCATCAGAGCCCCCCGTCCATGCGGCGCGGCCCGTCGGCGGCCTCTCCCCCGGGCGGAGCCGCGGAGGCGTCGGGGCGTCTCAAGGTGCCGGGCTCGGAGGGATCCGAAGGGGCGGACGGGTCGTCCGTACGGGATCCGCCGGAGTTGCCGGAGATGTCGGTGCGGGACAGGACGATGGCGCCGATGAGAGCCGCCAGCAACAGCACGGAAAGCGCCTCGAACGGCAGCACCCACGTGCTGAAGATGCTCCCGCCCAGCTCACTGGCCGCGCCCGCGCCGGGGGTGAGCGGCGAGTAGGCCATCCGGAACGCGTCAATCACCACCGTGACCAGGACCGCCGCCGTCGCCACGGCCACCACGGCCGCCGTGACCTTGTTGCGGCTGTCGAGGTCGGTCGAAGGGCCGATCGGCGCACGGGTCAGCATGATGCCGAACAGCAACAGCACCACCACGGCGCCCACATAGATGAGCACCTGCACCCACGCCACGAACTCGGCCGTGAGGACGAGATAGCAGCCCGCCAGGGCGCCGAAGGTCAGCACCAGCCAGAGGGCGGCATGGACGAGTTGCCGCGTCGTGACGACGAGCAGCGCCGATCCGACTGCCACAGCGCCCAGGAGCAAGAAGATGATCTCCTGCCCGGTGGGCGACAGGTAGGAGGGCACCGCTTCGGTCACTACTCCTCCTCGGTCTCCCTCGACTGGTCAGGGTCGAGCCGCCCAGGTGGACGGATGGAGCGTGGATCGGCCATCCTGCGCCTGCGTGGGCTCGTGCCAGAAGTTTGCCCCCGTGGACCGGACGCCGGACCCGGTTCCTCCGCGCCTGTGGAAAACTCTCCCTCGGCGGGCGCGCCTGTGGATGACGCCTCGCCGGTCGCCGCCTCGCCTGTGGATGAATCGCCGCCGCCGGGCGCATCACCGGTGGCGTCCCTGTCCGAGGACGAGCCCGTGCCGGCTCCCGGCGTGGCGGGCGCTTCCCCTTCCGCGGACCCGGCCGCAGGGGCTTCCCCTTCCGCCGAACCGGGCGCGGTTTCCTCTCCCGTCGGCGCAGGTGCGGAAGTCTGGCCTGCCGCCGGAGGGCGGGCGGGGGGCTCGCCTGGCGCAGGGTGGCGGGCGGCGGTCTCGTCGGTCTCCGGACCGGGCTTGTCGGGCGTGGGGCTCTCGGGACGGGACGGCAGCGCGCCAGGGGGGCGGATGCCGCGTACGTTCGCCATGGAACGGCGCGGACGGCCACGGGCGGGCTGGTCCTGGCCGGGCGGGGTTCCGGCGCCTGGAGTGGGCTGTTCGGGCGCTTCCTGCGGGGCCGTGCCGGTGGTGTCCTGGCGGGATGCGCCCGCCTCGGAGCGTGGGGTGTCACCGGCGTCTCGCGCAGGCGCGGCACCGCCGGTGACCTGGGAGGACTCCGCGTCGCCGGGCTGGGGACGGCCGCTCGGAACGGCGGCTTCTCCCGACGCATCGCCGCGCCCGGCAGGGCGGCCGGGGCCTGCGTCCGGCGCTCCGGGCGTGCCAGGTCGAGCGGCGCCCGGGGTTCGGGCCGTTCCCGATGGGCCGTCCGAGGTTTCGGGCGCTTCCGGGGAGGCGCCCGGGGTTCCGGTCGCGCCTGGCTTGTCCGCGGATCCGGCCGCTCCCGGGCGGGTGGCCTCGGCGCCGCCCGTACGAGCGCGGGGGGCGGCGGGTTCGCGTGCGGGGCGGCGGGGGGCCGCCGTGAGCTCCTTGGGGGGCTCGGCGCCCGGGTCGTGGGCGGGAGGCGGCGGGACGGTTTCGACCCAGGTGGCGAGCCTGTCCTTCTCGTGAAGAAGGTTGCGGATGTCCCCCTCGGCGTACTCGAACTCCGGCGACCAGAACAGGGCGTCGAACGGGCACACCTCGATGCAGATGCCGCAATACATGCACAGGGCGAAATCGATGGCGAACCGGTCGAGAACGTTGCGCTGGCGGGCACGGCCGCCTTCAGGAGCCGGGATGGTCTCCTTGTGGGAGTCGATGTAAATGCACCAGTCGGGGCACTCCCTCGCACACAGCATGCAGGAGGTGCAATTCTCCTCAACGAGGGCGATAACCCCTCGACTGCGCGGCGGCAGGGCAGGCTTGACCTCGGGATACTGCTGAGTGACGGATTTGCGCAGCATGTGGCGAAGGGTGATGGTCAACCCCTTTGCCAGCCCTACGCCGGGAATCCGCGCCATGGTTCAACATCATGGCGCACTTGGCCGCGCACGTGAATGAGCAAGCGCGTTGTCCCCAGGTTTTCCACAGCTATCCACAGGCTGGCGGACAGTTATCCACAGGAAGGCGTCACGCCGGATTTGTGCAAGTAGGGAGCGATAGTCTCTCGCCATGTCGTACGGCCATCCGATCCGTCCCAGCGCAGGCGCCTGGACCGCTTCCGTGGTGTGGGCCGTTCTGTCGCTGATCTCGTGTGGTCTGGCGACTCCGTTCACGATCGGGTTCGCGGCGTTCTGGCTGCGGAGCGTGTGGCAGTTCGTCGCCGCGTGCGCCTACGGCGTCTGCATCGGCGCGTTCGTGGTGTCGCTGATGACGTACGACCAGGCCGAGGACATGCCCGAGCCGCTGGGCACGATCATCTCGCTGATGTTCGTGGGGGCGTGGGTGAGCGGGGTGATCCACTCGGGCATCCTCGTGCCCGCGATGGCCAAGGCCCGCCACTACCGGCCCGTCCAGCCCCACCCTCCGTCCTACGCGCAGCGCGGCCCCGCCCATCACCCGCACGGGCCCACCCTCCAGCAGCACGGCCCAGCTCACCGGCAGCACGGGCCGTCCATCCACCAGCGCACCACCTCGCCCTCCTACCAGCACCGCCCCGGTGAGCCCGAGTGGATCGGGCACTATCGGGTGGTGCGTTCGCTCGGGCGCGGCGGACAGGGCGCCGTCTACCTGGCGACCGCGCCCAACGGGGTACGGGTGGCCGTCAAGGTGCTGCACGACCTGGTCGACGAGACGGCCAGGGCCCGGTTCGCCAGGGAGGTGGACTCGGCCCGCCGGGTGGCGACGTTCTCCACGGCCCGGGTGCTGGATGTGAGCATTTCTGGACAGTTCGCGTACATCGTGAGTGAGTACGTGGACGGCCCGTCCCTGGAGCAGCTCGTACGCAACCACGGCCCCAGGGATGAGGACAGCCTGACGCGGCTGGCGTTGTCCACAGCCGGTGCGCTGGCGGCTATCCACAAGGCGGGGGTCGTCCATCGTGACTTCAAGCCGAGCAACGTGCTGATCGGCAACGACGGACCACGAGTGATCGACTTCGGCATCGCGCGGGCGCTCGACCAGGTGACGATGACGTCCGGGAAGATGGTCGGCACGCCGCCGTACATGTCGCCCGAGCAGTTGTCCGGTGAGCAGGTGGGGCCCGCGTCGGACGTGTTCAGCTGGGGCGTGACGATGATGTTCGCGGCGACGGGGCGACCGGCGTTCGGGGAGGACAGCGTGCCGGCAGTCTTCAACCGGGTGCTCACGCATCATCCGGACTTGTCGCCGTTACCGCCCTGCATTCGCGGGGTCGTGGGGTCCTGCCTGGCCAAACGCCCCGACGACCGACCCAGCGCCTCGGACGTGATGCTGGCCATCGTGCACTGACCCAACCGGGGGCTCAGTGCCGTGGGGCTCGGTGCCGTGGGGCTCGGTGCCGTGGGGCTCGGGGCTGGGGCTCGGGGCTGGGCTTGGGGCCGGGCAGGGGCGGGGGACCGGGCGTGGGCTGAGGTCGGGCTGGGGATGGCGGGTTGGGGTTTGGGCATGGGGGCGTAAGTTTCGGGGTTGGGTGTCGTGTGGGGGTGCGGGCCGTTCGTCTCTTGGGTGAGGGATCGACGGCAGGCGGAGCTGGGACGGGACGTTCGGCAGCGCTTGCCGCAGTCACGACCTGGGGAGGACCCATGCGACCCGCGCTCAACACCATTGACATCATCGTCTCGGACATGGAGGCGTCGATCGCCTTCTATGCCAAGCTCGGGCTGGAGTTCAAGCTTGACGCCGCCTCGCCCGAGCATGCCGGGTGCGACCTGCCCGGCGGGCTGCACGTGATGCTCGACACGGAAGGGTTCCGTACGCCGTTCCTGCCGGGCTGGAGGGCTCCGGAGGGCGGGCCGCGTACGCTGCTGTGCTTCGAGTTCGAGTCGCCCGCCGAGGTCGACGCCAAGTACGCCGAGCTGGTCGGGGCCGGTTACCGGGGGATCGCCGAGCCGTTCGACGCGTTCTGGGGGATGCGGTACGCCACGGTGGCCGACCCGGACGGGGGCGGGGTCGACCTGTACGCCTCGCTTGCGGCGCAGGCCGACTGACCTCGTACCGACCGATGGGCCGGTCAGGGGGGTCGGTCAGGGGGGTCGGTCAGGGGGGTCGGTCAGGGGGGTCGGTCAGGGGGGTCGGTCAGGGGGGGGTCGATCAGGGGGGGTCGATCAGGGGGGGGTCGGTCAGGAGGGGGTCGAGTGCCAGGGGGCCTGCGGGTCGGTGCGGCGGGCGTCGGCCTGGACGCTGACGGCGTACGTGGGGCGGTCGTTGCCGGGGACGGGGCCGAGGTAGTGGTGGCCGGTCAGGTGGCACCAGGCGGGCAGGTCTATCGGCGCGGCCGGGTCGGTGGCGATCAGGTGGACGACGGTGCCGGACGGCAGGTCGGTCACCAGGCGGCGCAGCTCGATCAGCAGTTGGACGCAGCGGCGGTCACCGCCGTCCAGCACCACCGGTCCGGGCTGGGCCTCACTGCCGCCGCTGCCCCTGACGTCGTCGCCGCCGGCCGGGGCGTCGTCGTTCATGGGGGTGTCGTTCATGCCGCTTTCGGTCATGGGGTCCCTTTTCGTACCGGCACCGATTCTGCCCTGCTGGGTTCCATCCTGCCGCCGCCCGTCAAGCCGTCGCCGCCCGGCCCACCGCCGTCCGTCCCCGCGTAGCGCAGGCGCGTACTGGGCCATTGTGATCACGTACCCGGTCCCGGTGGCCCCCACGTGGCTGGCGGGGGTGCGTCGCGGCGTGCGGGTGCTGGGGTGCGGGTGCTGGGGTGCGGGTGCTGGGGTGCGGGTGCTGGGGTGCGGGTGCTGGGGTGCGGGTGCTGGGGTGCGGGCGCGGGTGCGTCGCGGCGCGCGGGTGCGGGGGATGCGGTGACCGGCGCGTGAGCGGTGGGCGGGGCGTCAGGGGTGCCAGGTGTACGGGGTGGTGGTGGCCAGGTGGTGGAAGCCGAGGCGTTGCAGGATGGGGCGGCTGTCGTCGGAGGCGTCCACCTGGAGGTACTCGTAGCCGCGCTCGGCCGCGATGGCGGCGCGGTAGGCGATGAGCGACCGGTAGATGCCGCGCCCGCGCCAGGCTTCGACCGTGCCCCCGCCCCAGAGGCCGGCGAAGTGGGTGCCGGGGTTCAGTTCGAGGCGGGCGGCGCTGACCGGGGTGTCACCGGCCATGGCGAGGACGGCGAAGACCCGGTCCGGCTCGTCGGCGAGCTGCGCGGTCAGGCTCGCCATGAGGCGCGCCGAGTCGGTGCCGAACGCCTGATCGTGCACGGCGGCCATCAGAGCAACGTCGTCCGGGCCGGTCACGGGACGCAGGTGGATGCCGTCGGGGACGGCGGCATCCGGCAGTTCCGCGACGCGGGCGACCATGAGCGCCTCCGGCGGCTCGGCGGTCAGCCCGGCTGCCAGGAGCCGGTCCGCGAGGTCGGCGGGACGGTCGTAGTCGTAGAGCTTCCACTCGAACGGACGGCCCAGCTCGGCGAAGTACCGGAGCTGGGCCGCGATCGTGGCATCCGCGGTGGAGGTGTCCAGGTCTGACCAGATGATGCCGTTCCAGGCGTCTCCGGTCGTCCGGATCACGCCGCCGATCCGCTCCACGCGGCTGCCGGGGCCGTCCGGTTGCGCGCCCTGCCGGAGTTCGCGGTCGAACAGGGCAAGCGTTTCGTCACGATCCATCCGCTCACTTCAGCAGGAGGGCGTCGGCGGCGGCAACCTGATTTCCAGCGGCCACGGCCGCCTCGGCCTCGTCGAGGATCCGGCTCACGTGGGCGTCGTCGGCGGCGGCGTCCGGGACGGTGGCGTATACGAGGTGTACGGACGCGCCCGGGATGCCGCAGAAGGCGGAGATGCCCTGGGCAAGCTGCTGGGTGAGCAGCTTGTCCCAGCCTGCCGAGGTGAAGTGCTCCTCGGAGTAGCCGGCCAGGCCGATCCAGGTCATCCGTTTGCCGGCCAGGCGACCCGGGGGGCGGACGCCGTACGCGAAGCCGTAGTTCCACACCCGGTCGATCCAGCCCTTGAGCATCGCCGGCAGGCTGAACCACCAGACGGGGAACACCACCACGATGGCGTCGGCCGCCTCGATCCGGCGCATGTGCGCCTCGGTGTCCGGGGTGTACGTCTTGCCGCGGTCGTTCCAGTCGGGCTCGTCCTCGACGGGCATGCGGGGGTCGAAGCCCTCCGCATACAGGTCGAGCAGGTCGACCTCGTACCCGTCCCGCTCCAGGCGGGCCCGCGCCCGCCCGGCGGCGCGCGCGGTGAGCGAGGTGGCGCGCGGGTGCGCCACCACGAGCAGCGCACGCGGCGCACCGGCGGGACGGGCCTCCGGCACCTCCGACGAAATCGGCGCAGCAGTCACGGAAGGAGTCGGCGCAGCTTCCGACGAGGTCGGCGCAGCTTGCGGAGGAGTCGGCACCGAAGAGGCCGGCGCGGTTGGGGCGGGCATCAGAGCTTCACCAGCATCTTTCCGGTGTTGGCGCCGCGCATCATCGCCAGGAACGCCTCCGGCGCCTCCGCCAGCCCCTCGACCACGGTCTCCTCGGTGTGGAGCGAGCCGTCGGCCAGCCAGCCGGCCGCCTTGCCGATCCACTCGGGGAACAGGTGCAGGTAGGAGCTGATGAGGATGCCGCGCAACGTCGCGTTCTTGGCCGCCAGGCTGAACAGGTTGTGCGGCCCGGGGACGGGCTCGGTGGCGTTGTAGGCGCTGATCGCGCCGACCATGGCGATCCGGCCGCCCTCGCGGAGCGCGTCGATGGCCGCCACCAGGTGGTCGCCGCCCACGTTGTCCACGTACACGTCGATGCCGTCAGGCGCGGCCTCGGCGAGCTGGGCGGCCACGGACCCGGCCCGGTAGTCGATCGCGGCGTCGTACCCGAAGGACGACACGAGCTTGGCGGTCTTCTCCGGCCCGCCCGCCGAGCCGATCACGCGGGAGGCGCCGAGCTTGCGGGCGAGCTGCCCGGCGACGGTGCCGACCGCCCCCGCGGCGGCGGAGACGAACACCACGTCGCCCTCCCGGACGGGGGCGATCTCGGTCAGGGCGGCGTACGCGGTCAGCCCGGTCGTGCCGAGCGCCCCCAGGTACGCCTGCGCCGGGGCGAGCGTCGTGTCGGCGACGGTCGCGGCGGCGGCGTCCATGATCGCGTACTCGCGCCAGCCGAGGAAGTGCACGACGGTCGCGCCGATCGGGACGGCCGCGGAGCGGGAGGCGACGACCTCGCCGACGGCCGCCCCGTCCATGGGCGCGCCGAGCTCGAACGGCGGGATGTACGACTCGGCGTCGTCCATCCGGCCACGCATGTACGGGTCGACGGACATCCAGGTGTTGCGCACCAGGATCTGCCCGTCGGCCAGGTCGGGCACCTCGGTACGGGCCAGCTCGAAGTCGGACAGGACGGGCTCGCCGACGGGACGGGCGGCCAGGCGGATCTCACGGCTGACGAGGGACATGGTGATATCTCCAGTTCATGGGAAGGGTGTCGCGGGCGGCCCGCAGCGCGCGGGCCCACCAGAGGAGCCGGTCGAGCAGGTGTTCGGCGGCTGCGACGGGAGGCGGCCTGCCGTGGCGGAAGGCGAGCCCGCCGCTGACGGTGACCGCGTCGAGCGCGGCGAACACCGGGCGGAGCTGCTCCACGGCCGCCGTCCCGCCGCCGTCGTCCCCGTACGAGACGAACGCGACGGGCTTGGCCCGCCACTCGTCCCGGTACCAGTCGACGGCGTTCTTGAGCGAGGCCGGGAAGCTGTGGTTGTGCTCCGGGGTGACGATCACGAACGCGTCCGCGGACGCCAGCCACGGCGCCAGGTCCCGCACGGCGGGCGGCGCCACGGAGGGCCGCTCGCACGGGACCGGCGGCAGCCACGCCTCGGCGAGGTCGAGGACGTCCACGTCGACGTCCACGTCCACGCCCGTGCCCACGGCCGCGTCGGCTGCCTGGTCCCCGGGCGGGTGCTTGCGCAGGCCCGCCCGGCAGGTCAGCCAGTCGGCCGCGGCCGGGCCGAACCGGTCGGGCCCGACGCCGCCGATGACGATCGCCATCCGGATGTTCATGGCCCTACTGTGCGAGCCGGCGCGCACGGTTCACTGCGGGTCCGCTGGGGGCCCGCTGGGGGTCCGCTGGGGGCTCGCCGGGATCGGGGCCCGGCCTGCTGTAATAGCGTGGTCCGATGGAGTTCGGGGTGCTTGGTCCGCTTGCGGTGTGGGCGGCGGACGGACGGCAGGTCCGGGTGCCGGAGCTGAAGGTACGCGCGCTCCTCGCCGACCTGCTGGTCCACGAGGGGCGCCCGGTGCCGGCCGACCGGCTGGCCGACGACCTGTGGGGCGAGAACCCGCCGGGCAATCCCGGCAACACGTTGCAGACCAAGGTCTCGCAGCTCAGGCGGGCGCTGGAGCAGGCCGAGCCGGGAGGCCGCGAGCTGGTCTCCTACCAGCCCGCCGGGTACGCGCTCGGCACCCGGTCGGTGGACGCGCTGCGGTTCGCCGAGCTGGTGGGCCGGGCGCGGGCCGCCGGTGACGCGCGGACCAGGGCCGACCTGCTGTCCGACGCGCTGGCGCTGTGGCGGGGACCGGCGTACGCGGACTTCCGGGACGAGGAGTTCGCCAGGGTGGCGGCCGGGCGGCTGGACGAGCAGCGGCTTACGGCCGTCGAGGAGCAGGCCGAGGCCCGGCTGGAGCTCGGCGAGCACAGCCTGCTCGCGGACGAGCTGGCCGGGCTGGTGGCCGAGCATCCGCTGCGCGAGCGGCTGCGGGCGGCGCACCTGCGGGCGCTGTACCGGTCGGGGCGGCAGGGCGAGGCGCTGGCGGGGTTCGGGGAGCTGCGCCGGGTGCTGGACGAGGAGCTGGGGCTGGACCCGAGCCCGGAGCTGGCGGCGCTGCACCAGGCGATGCTGCGGCAGGATCCGGCGCTGGCCGCCGCCCCGGCGCCCGCGACCTCGGCGGCGCGGCCCCGCTCGAACCTGCCCGTCCCGCTGACGGAGCTGGTGGGGCGTGACGACGAGGTGGACGCGGCGGCGGGGCTGCTGCGCGAGGCCCGGCTGGTCACGCTGACCGGGCCGGGCGGGGTCGGCAAGACGCGCCTCGCGCTGGCCACCGCCGCGACGGTGACCGGCGCGTTCCCCGACGGGGTGTGGCTGGTCGAGCTCGCCGGGGTCTCCGGCGGGACGGAGGCCGTGGCCGAGGTGCTGGCGACCACCCTGAGCATCCACGACGAGCCCCCGATCAACCCCGGCCCCACCGCACGGGACGAGGCCACGGCCGACCCGCGCCCCGCCGCACCGGGCGAGGCCCCCGGGAACCACCGCGGGGGGCTGGTGCGGCGGGTGGCCGGGGCGTTGCGGGGGATGCGGACGCTGCTGGTGCTGGACAACTGCGAGCACCTGGTGGATCAGGTCGCCGAGCTGGCCGGGCTGCTGCTCGGCGCGGCGCCGGAGGTGCGGGTGCTGGCCACGAGCCAGGAGCCGCTGGCCGTGCCCGGCGAGGTGGTGCAGGCGGTGGCCCCGCTCGACCTGCCGCCGGACGGCGGTGCGGTGCGGGAGTCGGCCGCGGTCCGGCTGTTCGTGGCGCGGGCCGCGGCGGCGGCGCCGGGGTTCACGCTCGACGCGGGGAACGAGAAGTGGGTGGCGGCGATCTGCAGGCGGCTCGACGGGCTGCCGCTGGCGCTGGAGCTGGCCGCGACCCGGGTGCGGGCGCTCGGCGTGCGCGGGCTGGCCGAGCGGCTGGAGGAACGGCTGGACGACCGGTTCCGGGTGCTGGCCGCCGCCGGGCGCGGGCTGCCGGCCCGGCAGCGGACGCTCCGCGCGGTGATCGACTGGAGCTGGGAGCAGCTCGGCGAGCGGCAGCGGCTCGCGCTGTGCCGGCTGGCGGCGCACCCGGGCGGCTGCCTGCTGGAGGCGGCCGAGGCCGTGTGCGCGGGGCCGGGGCTGGACGTCGAGGACGTGCCGGACGTGCTGGTTCAGCTCGTCAACCGGTCGATGGTCGTGGCCGAGGAGCGGCCGTCGGGCGAGACGCGCTACCGGCTGCTGGAGTCGGTCGCCGCCTACTGCCTGGAGCGGCTCGCCGACGACGATCCCGTGTGGGCGCGGCGTGACGGCTACTACGTGGAGCTGGCCGAGCGGGCCGCGCCGCAGCTGTACGGGCACGGGCAGCGCAGGTGGCTGCGGCGGCTGGACGACGAGGTCGTCAACCTGCGGGCCGTACTGGACTCCCAGGTCGAGGGCGGGGGCGGCGGCGATGGCGAGGGCGGGGCGCGGCTGGCCGACGCGCTGGCCTGGTACTGGTACCTGCGCGGGCGGCACACGGAGGCGCATCGGGCGCTGTCCAGGGTGGCGGACGAGCGGACGGCGGCGTGGGAGGCCGGGTTCGCCCTGCTGACCGGCGACGGCGCCGGGCTGGCGGCGCGCGGCCGGGCCGCGCTGGCGCGGACCCGCGACCCCAGGAAGCGGTGGTTCCTGGCACTGGCGCACCTGAACTTCGGCGACGTGGCGGCGGCCGGGCCGCTGCTGGGCGAGGTGCTGACGGAGTTCCGGGCGCTGGACGACCGGTGGGGCGAGGCGGCGGCGCTGGCGTTGCGCGCCAAGCAGGCGGTGTTCCAGGGGGACTTCGCCGCCGCCGGGCGGGACGGGAGCCGGAGCCTGGAGCTGTTCACCGAGCTGGGCGACGGCTGGGGGCGGCTGCAGGCGGCCGACATGCTGGGGTACGTGGCGGAGATCGCCGGTGACTACGAGGAGGCGGGCCGCCTGCACCGGGAGGGGCTGCGGGTGGCCGAGGACCTGCGGCTGTGGACGGACGTGTCGTACCGGCTGTCCAGTCTGGGCCGGGTCGCGCTGCTGACCGGTGACCTCGCGCGGTCCCGGGAGTTCCACGAGCGGGGGATGCGGCTGGCGGGCGAGCAGTCGAACCGGTTCGCCGAGGAGTTCGCCCGGATGGGGCTGGGGCTGGTGGCGCGGCGGGCCGGTGATCTGGACGGCGCGCAGCGGCTCTTCGAGGAGTCGCTGGCCTGGAACCTGCGGCTGGAGGCCGACTACGGGGTGCCGTTCTACGGGCTGACGCTGCTGATGGCGGAGCTGGGGTTCGTGGCCGAGCTGCGCGGCGACGCGGAGGCGGCCGGGGCGTACCACCGCCGGGGGCTCGACGCGGCGCGGGAGGGCGGCGATCCGAGGGCGATCGCGCTGGCCCAGGAGGGGCTGGCCGGGGTGGCGGCGCTGGAGGGCGCGTACGAGGAGGCGGCGCGGCTGCTGGCGGAGGCCGCCGCGCTGAGGGAGTCGGTGGGCGCGCCGCTCCCGGCGGCCGAGCGCGGCGACGTCGACAGGATCGCCGCCCGCGTCCAGGAGCGTGCGCGGACCGTCAGCGGTCCGTGAGGGCCGGACGAGAGGCTCGTCGCGTCGATGAAACCCGGCCGAGAGAACGCGGCCGACGCTGCACGGCCGGCGAAGCACGGCCGCTGCGGCACGTGAGAAGGAGCGACGATGCGAGCCCTCGTCTACGACCCGGCGGCGCCCCACCGGCTTTCCCTGGGGCAGGCGCCCGATCCCGAGCCGACGCCCCGGCAGGCGCTGGTGGAGGTCGCGGCGGTCTCGTTCAACTACGGCGAGATCGCCTTCCGGCCGGCCGACGGGCGGCCGGGGCACGTCTCCGGGTGGGACGCCGCCGGGGTGGTGGTGCGGCCGGCCGCCGACGGGTCGGGGCCGCCCGCCGGCACGCCCGTGGTCACGTTCGGCTGGTCGGGCGCCTGGGCGGAGTTGCGGGCGGTGGACACCGATGAGCTGGCCGTGGTGCCGGACGGCGTCGACCTGGGGACGGCGGCCGCGCTCCCGGTGGCCGGGGTGACCGCGCTCCAGGCGGTGCGGCTGCTCGGGCCGCTGGTCGGGCGGCGGGTGCTCGTCACGGGCGCCTCCGGCGGCGTGGGCCGGTACGCGGTGCAGCTCGCCGCGCGGGCGGGCGCGAGCGTGGTGGCGTCGGTGGGCAGCCCGGCCCGCGGGGAGGGGCTGCGCGAGCTCGGGGCGGCCGAGATCGTCGTGGGGCCGGCGGCGATGGCCGGACGGGTGCACGGCGTGGTGGACAACGTCGGCGGGCAGCAGCTCGCCGAGGCGTTCAACCGGCTGGCGGACGGCGGCGTCGTCCAGGCCGTCGGGATGGCCTCGCGGGAGCCGACGCTGATCGACTTCGAGGAGGCGCGGACCCGGGTGGACCGGGGCCGGTTGGAGACGTTCAACCTGGCCACGCCACTGGGGGACGACCTGGCGTACCTGGTCGGGCTGCTGGCGCGGGGCGAGCTGGACGCGCAGGTCGGCTGGCGGGGGCCGTGGGAGCTGGCGCTGGAGGCGGCGGACGCGCTGGTCGGCCGGCGCGTCGCGGGCAAGGCGGTGCTGGACCTGCGGGGTTGACGCATCCCCAAGAGGTTGACGCACCCCTGCTAGGTTGACGCATCCTTGACGGCCTGGCGCGTCCGGGCCGGTCGGGCTGCGGGTATGCGACCAGGTGATGTCCACGAAGATGCCCCGCGACCCGCGAGGGGTGCGGGAGCTGTGGTCGGCGTTCGTCAACTCGCCGTTCCTGCCCGCGACCGTGCTGGTGTTCATCCTGGCCGCCGCGGCGGGCCTGTTCGCGGGCTCGTACACGTACGCGATGGCCAGGCCGGCGCCGCACCGGATCCCGGTCGCGGTCGTCGGCACGGGTGACGCGGTGAAGCGGGCGGCGTTCGTGGCGGGGATGGACGGGGCTCTGGACGCGGCGCTCGACCTGCGGGAGTTCTCCACGTACGCGGGGGCGGCGCGGGCCGTGGAGGAGCAGCGGGTGTTCGGCGTCGTGCGCGTGTACGGGGACCGGGCGTGGCTGGACGTGGCGGGTGCGGCGGGCGCGTCGGTGGCGCAGTTGCTGGCGGAGGCGGCGCCGAGGGTGGGGGCGCGGATCGGCGTGGCGGTGACGGTGCGGGACGTCAAACCGCTCCAGCGGGGCGATCCGCGCGGGCTGGCGCTGTTCTACATCTCGCTGGCGGCGGTGATCATCGGGTTCGTGGGGGCGATCCAGCTCAGCGTGCACGCGCGGGGGCTCAAGCCGCTGGAACGGATCGGCTTCACCGCCGCCTACGCGCTGGCGGGCGGGTTCGCGATCGCGGCCGTCGTGGACTGGCTGCTGGGGGCGCTGTCGCTGCCGTTCGTGGAGTCGTGGCTGATCCTGGCGTTGACGATGTTCACCTCCGGGATGGTGTTCACCATGTTCAACACGCTCATGGGCCGGTGGGCGATGGTGCCCACGTGGGGCGTGATGGTGCTGATCGGGAACCCGTCGTCGGGCGGCGCGGTGTCGTGGCCGCTGCTGCCGTCGCCGTTCGGCACGATCGGGCGCTGGCTGCCGCCTGGCGCGTCGGTGAACGCCCAGCACACGGCGGTCTACTTCGGCGGGCACCAGCACCCGCTGCCGTTCCTGGTGCTGGCCGGGTGGGCGGCGGTGTCGTGCGCGGTGTTCTGGACGTGGCGGCACCGGCACCCGGGCGGGCGGTGATCAGGGCAGCGCCTGGGGGCAGGCCCTGACGAGGTCCAGGTACTCCTGCCTGCTGATCCGGTGCACGGCCAGCCGCAGGCCGTGGCGTTCGGTGAAGCGTCGCAGGGCCTCGGGCCGCCAGGGGCCGGGGATGTGGCGCAGCGGCCGGTCGCCGTGGTCCAGGAGGAACAGGCCGCGCAGGTCCTCGTGCTGGTAGATCAGCAGGCTGTTCAGCCGTTCCAGCGCCACGTCGGGGATGTCGTGCCCGAGGCGCAGCCATTCGCCGCGCACGGACAGCGGTCCGGCGATCTTCCCGGTGCGGGTCCGGAGCCGAAGTAAACCCTCTCTGACCGGGCGGAAGGCGAGCAGCGCCGGGCTGAGTGCCATTCCCAGCCATTTCACCTCGAAGTGGTCCACCACCGCCCTGAAGACCGTCGCCGCGACCCGCCAGGCGACGTAGCCGCCGACCGAGACGAGGTAGGCGGTCGCGGCCAGCGTGATCAGCGCGCCGCCGTAGACGAGCGGCACGCGCCACCTGTGGAGGGCGCCTCGGGGGACGCCGCGCAGGCGGCGCCAGCCGGGGGCGCGCCCGGCCAGCATCGTGCGCGCCCGCGCCGCCCGGTCGCGGCCGCCGTCGAGCACCGGGACGCCCAGCCCGCGCACGTGCTGCGGGTTCCACTCCCCCGGCAGGTCGGCCAGCACCAGGCCGTCGGCGTCGAGCACGGCCAGGCCGGTGACCCGCCGGTCGACCGGATGGGACTCGTCGTAGTCGTAGTGGTAGATCGAGGACGGCCCGGTCATCCGTACGGACTCGCCGGAGGCGGCGTCCGTGGCGGTCAGGGTCTCGCCGTCCCAGGTCAGCTCCGTGAGCGGGCGCTGCCGCCGCCCGTGCAGGGTCAGCCGCACGCTTGATCACCCCCACCCTCACGACGTGCGGGAGGAACCGGAAGTTTCAGATCAGGACCTTGACCACGCCGGTGAGGGCGAGCTGGAGCAGCGCCAGGGGCACCAGCACGGCCCAGGCGAGCTTCTGCAACTGGTCCTCGCGCAGGCGGGGGAACGTCACCCGCAGCCAGATCACCACGAACGCCAGCAGGAACATCTTGACCAGCGTCCACGCCCAGCCGGGCAGCAGCGGCCCGTGCCAGCCGCCGAGGAACAGCACGGCCGTCAGGAACGACAGCACCACGATCCCGGCGTACTCGGCCAGCATGAACAGCGCGAACCGCATGCCGGTGTATTCGGTCATCGGCCCCATGATGATCTCGGACTCGGCGATCGGCATGTCGAACGGCGGCCTGCGCAGCTCGGCCAGCCCCGCCAGGAAGAACACCACACCGCCGACGGCCTGCCACGGCAGCCACCACCACTGCCACGCCTCGACGATGCCCGGCAGCGACAGCGTGCCCGCCGCCATCGCCACGGAGGAGGCGGCCAGCACCAGCGGCAGCTCGTACGCGACGAGCTGGGCGGCGGCGCGCATGCCGCCGAGCACCGAGTACTTGTTGGCCGACGCCCAGCCCGCCATGATCGCGCCGAGCACGCCGACGCCCATGACCGCGAGCACGAAGAACAGCCCCAGGTCCAGGTCGACGCCCACGAACCCGTCGTCGAACGGGATCGCGATCAGCACCAGCAGGTAGGGCACCAGCGCCACCCCGGGCGCGATCATGAACACCCGCCGGTCGGCGGCGGCCGGGATGACGTCCTCCTTCTGCATGAACTTGACGCCGTCGGCGATGAGCTGCGCCCAGCCGTGGAAGCCGCCCGCGTACATGGGGCCGAGCCGCGACTGCATGTGCGCCATGACCTTGTGCTCGGTCTGCCCGACGATCAGCGGCAGCGCGAGGAAGGCGATGAGGATGACGGCGAAGTGCAACACCACGTCAAGCATCGGGCGTCGCCCCCCAGTCGGCCGGGACTCCCGGCGGCAGCGTCTTGCGGCGGCTCGGGGCGCCGTGGCCGGACTCGCCCGGCTCCTTCGCGCCGGGCCACTGCTTGGCGACCCGGGCGGCCAGGATGAAGTCCTTGCGCAGCGGATGCCCTTCGAACCCGTCGGGCAGCAGCAGCGGCACCAGGTGGGGGTGTCCTTCGAAGATCACCCCGAACATCTCGTACGTCTCGCGCTCGTGCCAGTCGGCGCCCCGGTAGACGCCGACGGCCGTCGGCAGGCGCGGGTCGGCGCGCGGCACCCGGGTGCGCAGCAGCAGCCGTTCGCGGGTGGCGGGGTTGTAGACGTGGGCCACGACGTGGAACTCGTCGGGCGGCTCGTCGACGCCGGTCAGCCAGTCGAAGAAGGCGTATCCGAGCTCGTCGCGGACCCGGGTGAGCAGGGCGATCCAGTCGCCGGGCGCGACGTCGACGACGGTGTCGCCGAAGGAGTCGGTGACCTGGGCGTGCTCGCCGAAGCGGGTCACCTCGCCTCCCCGGAGGGCAGGTAGCGGTCGCCGAGCCGTTCACCGGAGATCTTCTCCTGGAGCTTCATGATGCCGTAGAGCAGGGCCTCGGGCCGGGGCGGGCAGCCGGGCACGTAGACGTCGACGGGGACGATCTGGTCGACGCCGTTGGTGACGCAGTAGGAGTCCCAGTAGGGGCCGCCGGTGTTGGAGCAGGCGCCGAACGAGATCACGTACTTGGGGTCGGGCATCTGCTCGTAGAGCCGTTTGACGGCCGGGGCCATCTTGTCGGTGACGGTGCCGGAGACGATCATCAGGTCGGCCTGGCGCGGCCCGTTGGCGAACGGGATCACTCCGAACCGGATGAAGTCGTGCCTGCTCATCGAGGTGGCGATGAACTCGATGGCGCAGCACGCCAGCCCGAAGTTGAACACCCACAGCGAATAGCGCCGTCCCCAGTTGAGCACGAACCGCATCGGCTTGGGCGCCAGCCGGGAGATCGGCCCCACCGTGGGCATCGGAAGATCCGTCGCTGCCATGTCTGCCATTGTTGCGCGGATCGGGGTCGAGAGCTATGTCCAGGTCAGGACGCGCTTGCGCCAGGCGTAGAGGATGCCGAGGGCGATGAAGCCGAGGAAGACGAACATCTCGGCCAGCGTGGTCAGGCCGTAGCCGGGCGCGTCGAAGATCGTCGCCCAGGGGAAGAGGAAGACCGCGTCGACGGCGAAGACGACGTACAGGTAGGTGAAGACGTAGTAGCGGACCTGCGACTGGGCCCAGCCGTCGCCGACGGGGTCGACGCCGCACTCGTAGGAGGTGAGCTTGTCGGCGGTGGGGCGGGCGGGGCGGAGCAGGCGGTTGATCAGCATGGCCCCGGCCACGATCGCGACCCCGATCGCGAGCAGCGCCGCGACCAGCAGGTAGGACCCGTAGTAGCCGTCCATTCCGCGATGGTAACCCAGTCAAAGCTAACGCCCTATCCCCCCAAAATAGGGCAAACAGTATGATCCGCCGCATAGTGTGCATGCATGCCCAGATTGCGATTGCTCGGTGGGATCGCGCTGCTGACCGTCTCCGCCACTGGATGCGGGATGGCCGCGGCCGCCCCCGACCGGGAGGCCACGGTCCCCGCGGAGCCCACCAGGATCGACTTCGTCGACCCCGCGACCGTGGCCGGGCTGGCCCCGCGCACGCTCACGGAGGGCGAGAGCGCGGGACGCCACGTGCACATCAGCTACCCGGAGCTCCCGGGCGCGGCGCGGCTCAACGCGCTGCTGCGCCAGGAGGCCGAGCGCGAGCTGCGCGACTTCCACGACACGACCTCCGCCGTCGACAGCCTGCCCCGCCCCGAGCTGAACGTGGACTGGCAGCTCGCCGCCGCCGGCGACGTGGTGGGCGTGCGGCTGCGCACCGGCGAGTACCGGGGCGCCGACTGGGGCAACGCCACCCGCACCTTCTGGTACGACCGCCACACCGGCCGCGCCACCGGCTCGGCCGGGCTGCTGGCCGGGACCGACGCGCTGCGCGAGGTCTCCCGCCTGGTCAGGAACGGCCTCAAGGAACGCGGCCCGGACGTGGACCGCGACCAGGTCTCGGCCGAGCGCGGGAAGCTCGACTCGATGGCCTTCAACTCCGACGGCGACCTGGTGGTGGAGTTCGACGACTGCCAGATCGGCCCCTGCTCGCTCGGCCGCCTCGCCGTCGCCGTCCCGGCCGCGAAGGTCACGCCGCTGCTGTCGCCGACGGGCCTGCGCGCCCAGCAGTCCGTACGGGAGTCCGCGCGGCAGGTGGCGCGGGCCGCCTACACGCCCAAGCGGTCGGTACCCGCCGCCGCCAGCGACCGCGCCGGCACCGTGGACTGCGCGGCGGTCAAGTGCGTCGCGCTGACCTTCGACGACGGGCCGGGGCCGTACACCGCCGGGCTGCTCGACGTGCTGCGCGAGGCCGGCGCCAGGGCCACGTTCTTCCCCGTCGGCAGCGGCGTCGCCGCCGAGCCCGAGCTGCTGCGGCGCATGCGTGACGAGGGGCACCTGGTCGGCAACCACACGTGGGACCACCGCGACCTGTCCAGGCTGCCCACCAGCAAGATCGCCGACCAGCTCGGCCGGGCGGGGGACGCCGTCGCCGCGGCCATCGGCCAGCGCCCCACGCTGGTGCGGGCGCCGTACGGGGAAGTGAGCCTGGACGTCAGGAACGTGGCGCGCGAGCGGAAGCTGTCGCTGGTCGGCTGGGACGTCGACAGCCGCGACCGGCAGGGCGGCGACGCCGCGGAGATCACCGCGCGGACGGTCCGCCAGGCGCGTCCGGGGGCGATCGTGCTCATGCACGACCTCGACCGCACCGCCGTCGACGCCGTACCGGGCATCCTGAAAGAACTTCAGGGGAAGGGATACGCGTTCGTCACCGTTCCAGAGTTGTACGGAACGGCCGGCATGCAAGCTGGACGCGTCTACACGTCGGGAATCGGGCCCTCACGCAAGGAACCCCTGACGTAGGAGAACCGACGGGGGGACGTATAGTTGGCGGCTGTGACCCGAACCGTCCTCTTCGAACGTCTGCATGTGGATCTCTGCAGGCTCGCGTCAGGGCTGTGTCGTCGTTCTCCCACCTCTCCCTGAATTCCCACCGCGTCTACCCGCTTCGCGCGGGTGGCAAACGCGTGACCTCCCGAGGATCTAGCATGGAACAGAGAACGCGCCAGAAGCGACCGCGCCCCGGCGCGTCGAGGAGGACTGAGCTGTGACGAAGCAGGTCCAGCAACTCGATCGCGTGATCATCAGGTTCGCCGGAGACTCCGGCGACGGCATGCAGCTCACGGGCGACCGGTTCACCGCCGGCACCGCTGAGTTCGGCAACGACCTGTCGACGCTGCCCAACTTCCCGGCGGAGATCCGCGCCCCCGCCGGCACCCTGCCGGGCGTGTCGAGCTTCCAGCTCCACTTCGCCGACCACGACATCCTCACGCCGGGCGACGCGCCCAACGTGCTCGTGGCGATGAACCCGGCGGCGCTCAAGGCCAACCTCGGCGACCTGCCGAGGGGCGCCGACATCATCGCCAACACCGACGAGTTCACCAAGCGCAACCTGCAGAAGGTCGGCTACGCGGCCAACCCGCTGGAGGACGACTCGCTCGGCGAGTGGCGACTGCACGCGGTGCCGCTGACCTCGCTGACGGTCAAGGCGCTCGAAGGCTTCGACCTGTCCAAGAAGGACGCCGAGCGCTCCAAGAACATGTTCGCCCTCGGCCTGCTGTCGTGGCTCTACCACCGGCCGACCGAGCAGACGATCAAGTTCCTGGAGCAGAAGTTCGCCAAGAAGCCGGAGCTGGCCAAGGCCAACATCGCGGCCTTCCAGGCGGGCTGGAACTACGGCGAGACCACCGAGTCGTTCTCCGTCTCCTACGAGGTCAAGCCGGCCAGGCTGGCGCCGGGCGTCTATCGCAACATCTCCGGCAACCAGGCCCTGGCCTACGGGCTGATCGCCGCGAGCGTGCAGTCCAAGCTGCCGCTGTTCCTCGGCTCCTACCCGATCACCCCAGCCAGCGACATCCTCCACGAGCTGTCCAAGCACAAGCGGTTCGGCATCCGCACCTTCCAGGCGGAGGACGAGATCGCGGGCGTCGGCGCGGCGCTGGGCGCGGCGTTCGGCGGCGCGCTGGGCGTCACCACGACGTCCGGGCCTGGCGTGGCGCTCAAGGCCGAGACGGTCGGCCTGGCGGTCACCACCGAGCTGCCGCTGATCATCGTCGACGTGCAGCGGGCCGGGCCGAGCACCGGCATGCCGACCAAGACCGAGCAGACCGACCTGCTGATGGCCATGTTCGGCCGCAACGGCGAGTCGCCGCTGCCGATCGTGGCGCCGATGTCGCCTAGCGACTGCTTCGACGCGGCCGTCGAGGCGGCCCGGATCGCGGTCAAGTACCGGACCCCGGTGATGCTGCTGTCGGACGGCTACCTGGCCAACGGCTCCGAGCCGTGGCGGCTGCCCGAGGTGTCCGAGCTGCCCGACATCTCGCAGGAGTTCACGACCGAGCCCAACGGCGAGGACGGCGCCTTCCTGCCGTTCAAGCGCGACCCGGAGACCCTGGCCCGCCCCTGGGCCATCCCCGGCACCGCCGGCCTGGAGCACCGGATCGGCGGCATCGAGAAGGCCGACGGCACCGGCAACATCTCCTACGACCCCAACAACCACGACCTGATGGTCCGCACCCGGGCCGCCAAGATCGACGGCATCGACGTGCCCGAGCTCGCGGTCGACGACCCCGACGGCGACGCCAAGGTGCTCGTCATCGGCTGGGGCTCGACCTACGGCCCGATCGCCGCCGCCGTGCGGCGCATCAGGAAGAGCGGCGGCAAGGTCGCCCAGGCGCACCTGCGCCACCTCAACCCGCTGCCCGCCAACACCGGCGAGGTGCTCAAGAGCTACGACAAGGTGCTGCTGCCCGAGATCAACCTCGGCCAGCTCGCGCTGCTGCTCCGGGCCCGCTTCCTCGTCGACGTCATCAGCTACAACCGCGTGCGCGGGCTCCCGTTCAAGGCGGAAGAGCTGGCCGGAGTCATCCAGGACGTGATCGACAGTGACTGAGCTTGTCAACGGGAAGGGCCTGTCGCTCGTCCCCAAGACCGACGCCAAGCAGGGCCTGAAGGACTTCAAGTCCGACCAGGAGGTGCGCTGGTGCCCGGGCTGCGGCGACTACGCGATCCTGGCGGCCGTGCAGAGCTTCCTGCCGGAGCTGGGGCTCAGGCGCGAGAACATCGTGTTCGTCTCCGGCATCGGCTGCTCGTCGCGCTTCCCGTACTACCTCAACACCTACGGCATCCACTCGATCCACGGCCGCGCGCCGGCGATCGCGACCGGGCTGGCGGCCAGCCGGCCCGACCTGAGCGTGTGGGTGATCACGGGTGACGGCGACGCGCTGTCGATCGGCGGCAACCACCTGATCCACGCCCTGCGGCGCAACGTCAACCTCAACATCCTGCTGTTCAACAACAGGATCTACGGTCTGACGAAGGGCCAGTACTCCCCCACGTCCGAGGTCGGCAAGATCACCAAGTCGACGCCGATGGGATCGCTGGACAAGCCGTTCAACCCGATCTCGCTGGCACTGGGCGCCGAGGCGAGCTTCGTGGCGCGCACCATCGACTCCGACCGCAAGCACCTGCAGTCGGTGCTGCGCGAGGCCACCGCCCACCGGGGCGCCTCGCTGGTGGAGATCTACCAGAACTGCAACATCTTCAACGACAACGCCTTCGAGCAGCTCAAGGATCCGGAGATCCGCGACGACATCACGCTGCGGCTGGAGCACGGGCAGCCGATCGTGTCGGCCTCCAAGGCCGTCGTCAGGAGCGCCAACGGCGGCATCGAGGTGGTCGCGCGCGACACCGTGACCGAGGACCAGATCCTCGTGCACGACGCGCACCACCCCGACCCGTCGGTGGCGTTCGCGCTGTCGCGGCTGGACGAGCCGGCCTTCGAGCACGTGCCGGTGGGCATCTTCCGTCAGGTCGACCGCCCCGCCTACGACGTGCTGATGTCCGAGCAGCTCGACGAGGCGGTGGCCCAGCAGGGTCAGGGCGATCTGGGCGAGCTGCTCATGGGCGGCGACACCTGGCGCATCGGCTGATTCCTGCGCGACGATGCCGGGGTGGCGAAGACGTGGTCGTATGTCATAGCCGCGGTCGCCGCCCTGGCCCTCGCCGTGACGATCGCGCAGGGGCTCGGCGAGCCCTCGGGTGAGGCCGCCCCGAGCCCCGCGCCCGTGAGCCCCACGTCCCTGCATCCCGTGCGCGCCGTCCCGGCGGGGTTCCCCGACGCGGCCTCCACCGGCGTCCGGCCCGGCACGAAGCTCACCGTCGTCACCGGCGACCAGGTCTTCGCCACGGACGGCGAGGTCGTCCAGGGCCGGGAGTTCCGCGGTTTCGTCGAGGTGACGGCGCGCGGCGTGACCTTCCGCGACTGCGTCTTCCTCGGCGGCGTCGCCGACCGCACCCGCCCGCTGCTCGACACCGAGCACGCCGTCGACACGGTGATCGAGGACTCGGAGTTCCGCGCGGCGCATCCGTCACCGTCGGTCGACGGCGTCTGGGCGGCCCGCACGAAGATCTACCGGTCGGAGTTCTCCGGCACCGTCGACGGCGTCAAGGCCCACACCGGCACCCTCGTCCAGGACTCCTACATCCACGACCTGAGCTGGTTCGGCAGCGACCCCGACCAGGACGGCGGCCCCACGCACAACGACGGCGTCCAGGCGTTCGCCGAGCAGACCGGCGTGACGCTGGTGCGCAACACCATCGACCTGTCCACCACCACCGACCCGAACGCGGCCGTCCAGTCGTCGGCCGACGACCTGCGGGTGGAGGGCAACTATCTCGACGGCGGCGCGTGCGCGGTCAACATCGACCACACGCCGCTCGGCCGCCCGCTCAGGGGGCAGCGCGTCACCGGCAACCGGTTCGGCCGCGGCTCCGCGCACGACTGCCCCGTCCTGCTGAGCACCCGCGCGGAGCTGGTCAGCGGCTCGGGCAACGTCTGGCACGACACCGGCGAGCCGATCCCGGAGCCGGAACGACACGACTAGCGGGAGAGCGACATGTGGCAGGACACGCGGGTGCTCGTCACGGGGGCGACCGGGTTCATCGGCGCCCATCTGGTCAGGCGGCTGGACGGGCTCGGCGCGCGGGTGCACACGGTCAGCCGCCGCCCGCAGGACGGGCCCCGCGCCCACCGGGCCGACCTGAGCGACGCCGCCGCCACCGCCGCGCTGGTCGCCGAGGTCGCGCCCGAGGTCGTCTTCCACCTGGCGAGCGAGGTCACCGGCGTGCGCGACCCGGCCGTGGTGGCGCCCACGCTGGCGGGCAACCTCACCGCCGCCGTGAACCTGATGACCGCGCTCACCGGCACGCCGGTGCGCAGCGTGGTGCTCGCCGGCTCGGTGGAGGAGCCGCGCGACGGCCTGCCGCCCGGCTCGCCGTACGCCGCGGCCAAGGCCGCCGCGACCGGCTACGCCCGCATGTTCCACGCGCTGTGGCAGTTGCCGGTCTCGGTGTTGCGGGTGGCGATGGTGTACGGCCCCGGGCAGCCCGACACGGCGCGGCTGGTGCCGTACGTGACGCTGTCGCTGTTGCGCGGCGAGGAGCCCCGGCTGACGTCCGGGACCAGGATGGTGACCTGGGTGTACGTGGACGACGTGGTGGACGCGTTCGTGCTGGCCGGGGAGGGCGGGAAGGCGGCCGGGGAGGTGCTCGACATCGGCACGGCCGAGCCCGTCTCCGTCCGCGAGACCGTGGAGCTGCTGGCCGGGGTGGTCGGCGGGCCGGCCGGGCTCGCGTTCGGGGCGGTGGACGCGCGCCCGCTGGACCGCACGCAGCGCTCCGACATCGGGCCCGCCGAGCGGGTGCTCGGCTGGCGGCCGACGACCGGGCTGGAGGAGGGGCTGCGCCGCACGGTCGCGTGGTACGCCGAGCACCTGTAGTGGTACGCCGTCGCCTGTAACGGTCTAATCAGGGCCGCGATATCACTCCTGGCGGCTTTCTCACCAGGGGGCGGGATGCGGGCGGTAACCAACCTGACCGTGCACGGGATCGGGGAGGCGCCCCGCGAACTCGATCCGGGCGAGGACCTGACCTGGGTGAGCGTGGCACAGTTCGAGCAGGTCATGGACGCGGTCGCCGGGCGGCCCGACGTGCGCGTCACGTTCGACGACGGCAACGCCTCCGACGTGGAGATCGCGCTGCCCCGGCTGGTGGAGCGCGGGCTGAAGGCCGAGTTCTTCGTGCTGGCCGGGATGCTCGGCGAGTCGGGCAGGCTCGACTCCGAAGGGGTGCGCGAGCTGCTCGGGGCAGGCATGCGGATCGGCTCGCACGGGTGGGCGCACCGCGACTGGCGCACGCTCGACGCGCGGCAGGCGGCCGAGGAGCTGTCGGCGGCGCACCGGCTGCTCGGGCAGCTCACCGGGGAGCCGGTGTCGCGGGTGGCGATCCCGTTCGGCTCCTACGACCGCGACGTGCTGCGGCGGCTGCGGCAGGCGGGCGTCACCCGGGCCTACACCAGCGACGGCGGCCGGGCCCGCGCCGACTCCTGGCTGCAGGCGCGCAACAGCCTGCGCAGCGACCTCGACGGCGGCTGGATCTCCCGGGTGCTCGGCGGCGGGCCTTCGCTGCCGCGCCGGGCGGCCAAGCTGGCCATGCGCCTGTACAAGCGGGTGCGCTGATGCCCAGGGTCGCCGTGGTGATCGTCACCTACAACAGCGCGGACGTGCTCGAAGGCTGCCTGGCGTCACTGCCCGCCGGGGCCGAGGGCGTGGAGCTGGCCGACGTGGTCGTGGCGGACAACGCCTCCAAGGACGGCTCCACGGCCATCGCCGACCGCGCCGACCTTCCGGTCAAGGTGGTGCAGCTCGGGCGCAACGCCGGTTACGCGGCGGGGATCAACGCCGGGATCGCGGCGCTCGACCTGGACGGGCTCGACGCCGTGTACGTGCTCAACCCGGACTGCCGGCTGCGCCCGGGGGCGATCGCGCCGCTGGTGGCGTGCCTGGCAGAGCATCGGACGGGGCCCCGGACCGGCATCGTGGCGCCGTACATGGTCAATCCGGACGGGTCGCTGCAGCCGTCGCTGCGGCGGGCGCCGACGGTGGCGCGGGCGCTCGTCGAGGCGGTGATCGGCGGCGACCGGGCCGGGCGGCTGGGCGCGCTGGGCGAGCTGGTGACGGACCCGCGCGACTACGCGCGTCCGGGGGCGTTCGCCTGGGTGACGGGGGCGGCGATGCTGCTCTCGGCCCGGATGGTGCGCGAGGTGGGGCCGTGGGACGAGTCGTTCCTGCTCTACAGCGAGGAGACGGACTACTGCCTGCGGGCCGCCGACCTGGGCTGGCGCACCTGGTACGAGCCCGCGTCGGTGATCGAGCACATCGGCGGCGACTCCGGCGTCAACCCGATGCTGGCGGCGATGCTGGTGGTCAACAAGGTGCGGCTGTACCGCCGGCGCAACGGCGTGGTGGCCGGGGCGGCGTACTTCGCGGCGGTGCTGGCGGGTGAGGCGGTCCGGGCGCTGGCGGGCCGCCGCACGGCGCGGGCGGCCGTGACGGCGCTGCTGCGCCCGTCGCGCCGGACGAAGGTGCTGCCCCAGTGATGCGGGTGGTGGCGTTCGACCGGCTCGGCACGGCCGAGCTGGACGCCTGGCACGCCCGGCACGCCGGCAACCCGGCGCTCGACAGCCCCTACTTCCACCCCGGATTCGCCGCCGCCGTGCACGCGAGCGGGCGGGAGGTGCGGGTCGCCGTCGGTGACGGCGTGCTGGTGCCGCACCACCGGGAGGGCCGGACGCTGCGGCCGGTCGGCTGGCCGGGCGCGGACTTCCAGGGCCCGGTGCTGGCGGCCGGGGCCGCGTTCCGGCCGCTGGACCTGCTCGGGGGCGGGGCGGCGGCGTACGCGTTCGACCACCTGGTGGACGGGGCGCCCGGCTTCGAGCCGTGGGTGATCTCGCGCCGGCCGTCGCCGTACCTGGACGTGACCGGCGGGCTGGACGGCTATCTGGGCCGGGCCTCGCGCAGCGGCAAGGACAACATGGCCCAGGCCCGGCGCCGGGCCGGCAAGGCGGCGCGCGAGCACGGCGAGGTCCGCTTCGAGGCCGAGTCGGCCGACGCCGACGCGCTGGCCCAGGTGATCGCGCTGAAGCGGGCCCAGTACGCGGCCACCGGGGCCAAGGACCACTTCGCCGAGCCGGACCGGGTGCGCCTGCTGGAGAGCCTGCTGCGCACCCGCGACCGGTCGTTCGGCGGCGTGCTGTCGACGCTGCACGCGGGGCCTAGGCTGCTGGCCGCGCACTTCGGGCTGCGCGCGGGCGGGGTGCTGCACTGGTGGTTCCCGGTGTACGACCCGGAGTTCGCCCGGCTGGCTCCCGGCTGGATGCTGCTGCGCGAGCTGGTGTCGGCCGCGCCGGCGCTCGGCGTGACGCGCATCGACCTGGGCCGGGGCGAGGACGAGTACAAGCGGCGGGCCAAGACCGGCGAGACGCAGGTGTGCCAGGGCGTGGTGACGCGCAACCCGGTGCGCCGGGCGGCGGCGTCGGCGGAGACGCGGGCGCGGGCGTTCGTGAGAAGTGTCCGGTCCCGGACAGGTCAGTAACGTTCCAATCGGCATGCCCGACATATCCGTTGGAGGCGGGGGGAAATGATCGCTGCCCTCCACGGTCCAATCGGCGGAGGGCAGCTATGCGGATCAGCGTCTTCGGGCTCGGCTACGTGGGATGCGTCTCGGCGGCCTGCCTGGCCTCGATGGGTCACGAGGTCGTCGGCGTCGACGTCAACCCGGTCAAGGTGAGCCTCATCAACGACGGCCGCGCCCCCATCGTGGAGGAGCGGATCGGCGAGCTGGTGGCGAAGGCCGTGGCGGACGGCACCCTGCGGGCCACCACCGACGCGGCCGAGGCGGTGGCAACCAGCGACGTGTCGCTGGTGTGCGTCGGCACCCCGTCCGCGCCGAACGGGAGCCTGTCCACGACGTTCCTGGAGCGGGTCGCCGAGCAGATCGGGCGGGCGCTGCGGCAGCGGCACGTGGTGGTGTTCCGCTCCACGATGCTGCCGGGCACCTGCGCGGACCTGCTGGTGCCGATTCTGGAGCTGGCCTCCGGGATGCGGGCCGGGGTGGACTTCGGCGTGGCGGTCAACCCGGAGTTCCTGCGCGAGGGCAGCAGCGTGCGCGACTTCTTCGCGCCGCCCAAGACCGTCATCGGCGAGTCGGACCCGGCGGCCGGGGACGTGGTGGCCGCGCTGTACGAGGGGCTGCCGGGCGAGGTGTTCAGGGTGCCGATCCCGATCGCCGAGATGACGAAATATGCGGACAACGCGTTCCATGCGGTGAAGATCGGGTTCGCCAACGAGTTAGGCGCGGTCTGCCAGGCCCTGGGGCTCGACTCGCACCAGGTCATGGACGTGTTCCTGGCGGACCGCAAACTCAACGTCAGCCCCGCCTACCTGCGGCCGGGGTTCGCCTTCGGCGGCTCGTGCCTGCCGAAGGACCTGCGCGGCCTCGTCTACGCCGCCAGGAAGGCCGACGTGGCCGTGCCGCTGCTGTCGCACGTGCTACCCGCCAACGACGCGCACCTCCAGCGGGCCTTCGACCTGGTGACCGCGCCCGGCAGGCGGAAGATCGGGCTGTTCGGGCTGTCGTTCAAGCCCGGCACCGACGACCTGCGCGAGAGCCCCCTGGTCGAGCTGGCCGAACGGCTCCTGGGCAAGGGCTACGACCTGCGCATCTACGACGCCAACGTGTCGCTGTCGCGGCTCATGGGCGCCAACCGCGCCTACATCGCCGAACGGCTGCCGCACCTGGGCGACCTGCTCGGCGACTCGGTGGAGGACGTCCTGGCGCACGCGGAGGTGTGCGTGGTCGGCTCCACCGACCCCGCCGTGCTGGAGGCGATGGAACGGGCCGACGGCAAGGCGATCGTCGACCTCGTGCGGATGCCGGGCGCCGCGGCGCACCGCCACAGAAGGGACTACGCGGGCATTGGCTGGTAGAGCGCTCATCCTCGTCGAGAACCTGTCCGTGCCCCTCGACCGCCGCGTGTGGCAGGAGTGCACCGCCCTGCGCGAGGCCGGCTGGGAGGTGCACGTCATCTGCCCGCAGGGCGCCAAGCAGGACACCGAGCCCGAGGCCGTGATCGACGGCGTCCACATCCACCGCTACCCGCTGCGCGCCGCCACCGGCGGGCCCGCCGGCTACCTGCGGGAGTACGGCTCGGCGCTGTGGCACACCTTCCGCATCGCCCGGCGGCTCGGCCGCTTCGACGTGGTCCACGGCTGCAACCCGCCCGACCTGTTCTTCCTGGTCGCGCTGGCCATGCGGGGCAAGGGCACGCGGTTCGTGTTCGACCAGCACGACCTGGTGCCCGAGCTGTACCTGTCGCGGTTCGGGCGCGGGCGCGACCGGCTCTACCGGGCCGTGTGCTGGCTGGAGCGGCGCACCTACCGGGCGGCGCACGTGGTGATCGCCACCAACGAGAGCTACCGGCAGGTCGCGATGACGCGCGGCGGCAAGAAGCCCGGCGAGGTGTTCGTGGTGCGCAGCGCCCCGGTCGTCGAGCGCTTCCACCAGGTGCCGCCCGACCCGTCGGCGCGGCGCGGCAAGCCGTACCTGCTGTGCTACCTGGGCGTCATGGGGCCGCAGGACGGCGTCGACTACGCGCTGCGCAGCCTGGCCAGACTGCGCGACGAGCACGGGCGCGACGACTGGCACGCGGTGTTCGTGGGCGGCGGCGACACCTTCGACGCGATGGTGGCGCTCTCCCGCGAGCTGGGGCTGGGCGAGCAGGTGGAGTTCACCGGCCGCATCCCGGACGAGGACCTGATGCGCTACCTGTCCACGGCCGACGTGTGCCTGTCGCCGGACCCGCTCAACCCGCTCAACGACGTCTCCACGATGAACAAGGTCATGGAGTACATGGCGATGGCCCGGCCGATCGTCTCCTTCGAGCTGCGCGAGGCGCGGGTGTCGGCAGGTGAGGCGGCCGTGTACGCGCCGGCCAACGACGAGTCGGAGTTCGCCAAGCTGATCGCCCGGCTGCTGGACGACCCGGCCGAGCGGGAGCGGATGGGCGAGATCGGCAGGCAGCGGGTGGCGGGGCCGCTGTCGTGGGAGCACTCGAAGGCGGCGCTGCTCCGGGCCTACGACGCGGCCGTCGGTTCGTTGTGACGGCTGCTCGCGTCCGTGCCCCAGTCCTGCCGGTCGCCGCGCAGCCGGGTGAGGAGGCGGTCGACGGCCAGGACGGCGAGGTAGCAGGCGACGTTCAGCGGGCCGGCGGCCCCGGAGCGGATCACGCGGCGCAGGCTGCCCGCCTCCAGCGGGCGCAGCGGGCGGCCCAGCGCGGCGAGCTGCCGGTTGCCCTGCCTGACCCGGACCCGTCTGCCCAGGTGGGCGCGGACCGTGCGGGCCGGGCGGACGACCGAGCGGGCCCCGGCGACCACGACCCGCTCGTCCCCCGTGAAGAAGCTGTCCACGTAGCCGTCGTCGGAAATCACGTCCGGCAGCGGGAAGACCCGGCTGTGCCCCTCGGCGGTGAGCGCGTACACGCCCACCCCGGCCAGCGCGCGGCCCGGCCGGATCAGCTCCTCGTGCACGGCGAGCACCCGGCGGACCAGCGGGCCGACGCCGGTCAGGTCCCACGAGACCTGCGGCGCGCACGCCAGCACGCCCGGCGAGCCGGCCGCCGCGACCAGGGCGCGCAGGGACCCGGCGTCGAGCCGCACGTCGGCGTCCAGGTAGACGCGCGGGAACGTGCGGCAGGCGGCGTCGCCCAGGCGCAGCGCGTGCGCCTTGCCCGGCGTCGCCGTCTCCAGCACCCGCACCCCCGGCCGGGCGGCGGCCCGCGCGGTGCCGTCGGAGCAGCCGTTGGCCACCACGACCACGTCGAACTCGCCGGGTTCGGCGCCGGCCAGCAGAGTGTCGAGGCCGGCGGCGATGACCGCCTCCTCGTTGTGCGCCGGGACGACGACACTGACCGTCGGCTTCATCAGACCGCCTTGAGTATCGGACCGTTTTGAGTAAGGACGACACATGCGAGTGGATCGGGGCGAGATCGAGGGCGTGCTGCTGTTCAGGCCCGCGCCGCACCGGGACGGGCGCGGCCTGTTCACCCGGACGTTCGACGCGGCGGTGGCCGCCGGGGCGGGGCTGAGGCCGGAGGCGTTCATCCAGGACAGCCAGTCCAGGTCGCGCCGGGGCGTGATCCGGGGCCTGCACGGCCGGGCCGGGAGCGGCGAGGCCAAGCTGGTGCGCTGCGCCCGGGGCGCGATCCACGACGTGCTGGTGGACGCCAGGCCGGGCTCGCCGACGTTCGGGCGGCAGATGGCGGTACGGCTGGACGACGAGGAGTTCGTCACCCTGTACGTGCCTCCGGGGCTGCTGCACGGCTTCCAGGCGCTGACCGAGCAGGCCGACACCTGCTACCGCATCGACCGCGAGCACGATCCGGCCGAGGATCTCGCGGTCCGCTACGACGACCCGGATCTGAAGGTAGCGTGGCCCCTGCCGCCCACCGAGGTCAGCGGGCGCGACCTGAGCGCGGGCTCGTGGGCCGAGCTGCTGCGCCGGCTCGGCGGCTGAGAGGTGACGGCGATGCGCGTGCTGCTGGCGGCTGTTGCGGTGCTCGTGCTGGCGGCATGCCAGGCCACCCCGGCCGTGCGGCCGTCGGACCCGCCGGTGGCGGCCCCCACCCCGTCGCCGGGCATCGTCCGGCCCGACGGCAGCTCCTGCCCCGACCACCCCACCCCGGCCTGCACCGGCGCGCCCAAGGCGGTCAAGCTGACGCCGGTCGCGCCCAACCTCGACGGCGTCGCCTACCGTGTCAAGACGCCCGGAGCCGTGCTCGACGGCGTGCACGTCCCCGGCCCGCTGGTGATCCACGCCGACGACGTGACGGTCCGCAACAGCGTGATCGACGGCCACGTCACCAACGCCGACGGGGCCAAGACCTTCCGCTTCTCCATCTCCGACACCACGGTCGGCACCACGAAGACGTGCGGCCCGCTGCCCGCGATCGGCCAGGACAAGTACACGGCCAGCCGGGTGCTCGTCCAGGGCCACAGCGACGGCTTCCGCGTCTCCGGCGACGACGTGCGCATCAGCGACTCGTTCGTGAAGCTCTGCTCCAACCCCGGCGACCACTCCGACGGCATCCAGGCGTACGTGGGCGGCACCGGGCTGCTCTTCCACCACAACACCGTCGACCAGCGCGCGGCCAAGGACATCACCGCGCCGATCTTCCTGGTGGACGAGAAGTCGCGCGACGTCGTCGTCACCGACAACCTGGTGATGGGCGGCACGTTCAGCATCCAGGTGCGCAACGCGGGCGGCAAGCAGGTGGTGCGCGGCAACAAGCTCGTCGACAAGTCGTGGGTGTACGGGCCCGTCGACTCCGAGTGCGGCCGGACCGAGTGGGCGGGCAACGAGCTGGTCACCATCGACGCCGATTATCGGGTCACCTCGATCGTCGGCCCGCTGCGCTGCGAGGGCGCGAGCTGATCCTCCTTGACCGCGCGCAGCAACGCCCCGGCGGCCCCGACCAGCACGAACGACAGCCCGGTGACGGTGGCGAACGACAGCAGGTCGAAGGTGAACGACCCGACGAGCGGCACCACCAGGCAGGCGGCGACGGTCAGCCCGAGATCCCGGGTGCCGGGGTCGGCGCTCAGGTGGCGGGCCCGCAGCGCGGTGCAGAACGCCACCACGAACAGCGCGGCGAACGCGAGCGTGCCGACCAGCCCGGTCTCCACCATCGACAGGATGTACTGGTTGTCGAAGATCTGGTGCTTGGGCGCGTACCAGGTGCCGAGGCCGCGGCCCAGCCAGAAGTGCCGGCCGATCTCCTGGGCGGCCACCGCGTAGTCGTGCGTCCGGTACTGGATGCTCTCGTCGTTGGACAGGTTGGAGAACAGCCCGAAGATGGCGCCGAGCAGCTCCGGCACGGTGACCCAGATGACGACGAGGAACCCGCCGGCCACCGCCGCGGCCTCCAGCCGCCGCCGCGCCTGCCAGCCGAGGAACAGCACCAGCCCGACGGCCCCCAGGCTGAGCATGGCCGAGCGCGACACCGAGAACATCAGCCCGAGCCCGATCAGCAGCGCGCACGCCCACCAGCGCAGCGACGGCTCGGCCCGCATCCGCGCCTTGGTCGCCAGGTGCACGGCCAGCGGCAGCAGCATCGCCGTCGTCACGCCGAACTCGATCGGGTGGCCGGTGGTCGCGGCCACCCGGCGCAGGTCGGCCCGTTCCAGCACGAACGAGTCGCCCTCCGAGGTGTAGCGCAGGATCGGCAGCTCCAGGAACCGGGTCAGGTCCCAGTGCAGGACGAACTGGAAGGCCCCGATCACCGAGATGATCGCGCCGCCGACGACCAGCGTCTTGATGACGAAGTCCAGCCGCCGGAACCCGCGTACGCCGTCGCACATGGTCAGCCCGATGCCGACGGACGCGATCGCCAGCACGAACGCGTGGTCGGTCAGGTTGAGCTCGTCGGAGTCCATGTAGCCCCAGGTCGAGAACCCGTAGGTGGCCAGCATGGCGGTGAAGTAGGCGAACAGCGCGGTGCGCACCGGGTTGCGGCCCTTGGCGACGCCGAGCGTGAGCGTGAACTGCGCGCACAGCCAGAGCAGCGCCGCCGCCAGGCTGACGACGTTGGCCGGGGTCAGCGACAGCGGCAGGTACTTGAGCACGAGCCGCGCGGGCACGACGAGCAGCGCCAGGGCGAAGACCGCCGCCACGGTCGCCCCGTCGGCCCTCCCGGCGAGCGGCGACCGCGCGCCCAGCGGGCCGATGCCCGCGACGGAGCCGGTGGCCACGCCTCAGGCTCCCTTGCCGGCCGTGGCCGGCTCCCGTGCCTCGCCGGCGGCCTCCGGCGCGGGCCGTCGCCGTCGCAGGCGGCCGGAGACGCTCTCCGCCGCGAACGACGCGCACAGGGCGGCGATCAGGCCCAGCCCGAGCGCCGCCGCGGCCGAGCGGAGCTTCCTGCCCTGCTGCGGCACCGGCGTGGTCGGCGGCACCGCCTCGCTCGTCGTGATGTACGTCTCCTCGGGCGCCTGGACCTGGCGCTGACGCTTGTCCAGCTCGCGTCTGGTCCGGTCCAGCACCTTCAGCGTGATCGCGGTCGCCGCCTCCGGCGTGAGACTCTCCCCCTCGACGAACACCAGCGGCCCGGTGGCCAGCGACTCCAGGTTGTTGGTGCCGTTCGTGACCGCGTACTTGGTGTCGCCCTCCGCCGTGCCCATCTCGGCGACCATGTCGGGCGTGCTCATCGCGCTGATCAGCATCGAGGCGGCGACGCTGAGCCCGTGGTCGAAGTTGAGCAGCGGGTTCACCCGGGGAATCGGCTGGTCGGGGTGCGGCGGGAGCACGCCGCCGCTGGTCGGCGCGGTCAGCACCAGCACCGCCGTCGTCGTGTAGGTGGTCGGGACCGTCGAGTACGCGTAGAACGCCCCGCCCACCGCCAGCGCGAACGCCGGTAAGGCGACGAACCACCGCCGCAACAGGACGAGGATGGTCCCCCAGAAATCCACGCGCCCTCCCCTGCGAGTCTCGCCTCATGCATGTCGCGCGAACCGGGGTGGAGCGTTACACGGCGGGCTGTAACACCGCCATCCGCAGCCCGATATGGCTTACAGGGCGTTTTCACCCGCGCCGGGGGACTGGAGATCAACCTTCATGAGCGAACTGGCCGTCGTCACGCCCACCTATGGCCCCGACGCCGAGCTCTTCGCCCACCTGCACCGCTCGGTCCTGGAGCACACCTCGGACGACACGATGCACCACGTGATCGTGCCACCGGCCGACCGGCCGCTGTTCGCCCGCTACGCGGGTCCGCGCTGCCGGCTGTGGACGTACCCGGAGCTCCTTCCCCGGCACGTCGTGCACGTGCCGGGCACGAACCTGTGGGTGAACGCGCGGCGGCCGTGGCCGCCGCTGCGCGGCTGGGTGGTGCAGCAGGCCGTCAAGATCGCCGTCACGGCGCTGCTGGACGCGCGCGTCGTGCTGGTCGCCGACTCCGACGTGGTCCTCGTCCGGCGGGCGCTGCCCGAGCACTTCGTCCGCGACGGCCGGGTGACGTTCTTCCGCGCCGACGACGGCGTGCACGACGGCATGGCCGACCACGTCGTCTGGCACCGGGCCGCCCGCGCGCTGCTCGGGCTGCCCTCCGGCTTCACGCTGCCGCAGCCCGACTACATCAGCTCGCTGGCGATCTGGGAGCCGGCCGTCGCGCGGGCCGTGCAGGAGCGCGTCGCCGAGGCCACCGGGCGCGACTGGCTGGCCGCCTTCACCTCCCACCTCCAGGTGTCGGAGTTCATCGTGTACGGCGTGTTCGTCGACGAGGTGCTGAAGGCGTCGCCACCGGTCGACACCATGATCTGCCACAACCGATGGGAACGCACCCCGCTGGACCCGGCCGGGGCCGTCGCCTTCGCCGACCTGCTGGACCCCCGCGCGATCGGCATGATGATCTCCGCCAAGTCCCGCACGCCGATGGCGGCCCGGCTCGCGGCCATCCAGCGGTGCGCCCAGGTCACCGGACCCGATGGGAGCCATCCTTGAGCAAGCTGGCGGTCATCACCCCGTCCTACGCCCCCGACGCCGAGCTGTTCGCCCTGTTGCACCGATCCGTCCTGGAGCACACCTCCGACGACACCATCCACCACGTCTTCGTGCCGCCCGGCGACCGGGAGGCGTTCGCGCGCTTCCAGGGGCCGCGCTGCCACGTGTGGGTGCGCTCGGAGCTGCTGCCCCGCCGCTACGTGCGGGTCCCGGCGACCGACCTGTACGTCAACTGCCGGCGGCCGTGGCCGCCGCTGCGCGGCTGGGTCATGCAGCAGACCGTCAAGATCGCCGCCGCCGGGCTGATCGACGCCGACGCGCTGCTCATCGTCGACTCCGACGCCGTGCTGGTACGGCCGGCGGGCGTCGAGTCGTTCAGCGTGGACGGGCGGCTGTGCCTGTACCGGCTGGAGAACGGCGTCACCGCCGGGATGGAGCGGCACGTGCTGTGGCACCAGGTGGCGCGCAAGCTGCTCGGCCTGCCGCCGGCCCCGCCGCCTCCGCTGCCCGACTACGTGACCGCGCTGACGTACTGGGACCCGGTGATCGTGCGGGCCATGCAGCGGCGCATCTCCGAGGTCACCGGGCGCGACTGGATCGACGCGTTCAACTCGCAGCTGCACATCTCGGAGTTCATCCTGTACGGGGTGTTCGTGGACGAGGTGCTGAAGGCGTCGCCGCCGGTCAACACCTCGATCTGTCACCTGAGCTACAACCACGAGCCGTGGGACGAGGCCACCGCCGTGGCGTTCGCCGACCGGCTCGGGCCGCAGGCGGTCGGCATGATGATCTCCGCCAAGTCGCACACGCCGATGGAGTCGCGGCTGGCGGCGATCCGGCGGTGCGCTCAGGTGGTGGAGTCGAGCTGATCGTCGCGGGGCACGACGACCTCGATCGGGCCCGTGTCGTCGTCCGACCCCAGCTCCGCCACGGTCATCGGGAACACCGGCGCGGCGGGGGCGTGCGTCCCGTTGCGCACCCGGAACTCGACGGTCCCCTTGACGTCCTCGGCCGGAGCCGGGGCGGGCCGGGGCTGAGGAGCGGGCTCCGGCGCGGGTTCGGGGGCCGGCTCGGGCGCGGGTGCCGGGGCGGCCTCGGGCTCGGGGGCGGGCAGGGGCTCGCGGCGGGCGGCCGGGCGCAGGCGCGGGATCGCGTACGCGACGGCGAACCCCGCCAGGACGCCCAGCAGGCCGCCGCCCGCCGCCGCCATGAGCCGGTCGGAGACCACGGCCCTGGGGCTGGAGGCGGGCATCACGTCGAGGATGCCGATGTGCGTGCTGACCGGCGCTTCGAGGTCCACCTGGCGTTTGGCCAGCTCCAGCCGGACCCGCTGCTGGGCCTTGCGCATCACGTCGCGGACGACCTGCGGCGAGGTGGACTCCACCTCGACGTACACGAACGGGCCGTTGGTGCTGATGCCGAGCAGGTCGGGGTTGGTGCGCCCGTCGTTGACGGTGACCGAGGTCGGCCCGTCCTCGGTGACGCCGATCTCGGCGGCCACCTCGGGCGTGTTGGTGGCCAGGATGAGGATGCCGGCCGTGGTCCGCAGCGCGTCGTTGAAGTGCAGCAGCGGGTTGGTCAGGCTCGGCTTCTCGCGCCGTTCGGTCTCCAGCGTGCCGCCGGTGGCGGGCACGGTGAGCACCATGGACGCGGTCGAGACGTACCTGCTCGGCATGAGGAAGTACCCGGCCAGTGCCAGGATGATCGCCGCCACCGCGATGGGCGGTCCAACGAACTTCTTCCGGGCCAGACCAAAGATGGTCGTCCAGAAGCCCACTATTTCCGCCCCCGTCAGATTTTTCGGTACAAACAGGAAATCGCGCTGTTCATCTGCCGCGTTACACCAACCGGGCCATGGCCAGCAGCTTCCGGCTCCGGTGCGCCACAGTGCGCCGCTGCCGCCTCACGTACATCCTGAGCACCGCCGCGCGGGCCCGCCGGCGCTGGTCGGCGGTGAGGTCGCAGTCCCGCACCCACGCCAGCAGCTCGCGGCACTGGAGCGTGTTGGCCAGCCGCGACTGCCACGACGGCACGTCCAGCCGCCGCGCCACGCCGGAGATGCGCTCCTGCCGCCAGTTGCGGTGCGCCAGCACCTCGTTGACGTGCGCCCACGGCCCGGCCAGCGCCAGCTTGGCGGCGAACACCTCGTCCTCGCGCAGCATGTTGCGCCGCGGGATGCCGGTCGCCGGCCCGCGCCTGAGCATGCCGTAGAGCGGGTCGATGAGCAGGTGGCTCTCGTTGAGCAGCCGCAGCATCTCGGTGAATCGTTCCACCGGGTCGCCGGAGGCCAGCGCGGTCCCGTCGTACGCGGCGGTCCTGACGACGCCGTCGGGCCCGGTGTAGGCGACCTGCGTGGTGACCAGGATCGTCCGCTCGTCCTTGGCGAACTCGGCCAGCCCGCGCGAGACGCAGCCCGGGTCGAGCCGGTCGTCGTCGCCGATCCAGCGCACGAACGCGCCCCGGGAGATCCGGGCGGCGTGGACGAAGTTGTTGAGCAGCCCGACGTTCTCCGGGTGCCGGTGGTAGACGACACGCGGGTCGCCCGCCGCCAGGTCGCGGCAGAGCTCCTCGGTGCCGTCGGTGGAGGCGTTGTCGGAGATGACCAGCTCCACGTCGGGGTGGTCCTGCGCCAGCACCGACCGGACGACGCCTTCCAGACGGTCCGCCCCGTTGCGCACCGGCAACGCGATCGAGACCAGCTCAGAGCCGGGCATGTGCCCTCCTTTGACGCACCAGTTGCATGAGTACGGCCCGCGGCACGGCGACCAGCGCGAACGCCAGCACGCCCGCGCCACCGGCCACGCAGAGCTGCGCGAACGGCCCCTCGACGACCAGCGACAGCCCGGCCATGACGGCCGCCGCGACGCCCGCGCCCAGCATCGGCCTGGCCAGCCCGTACACGACCAGGCGCAGCGGCACCCGCGAGCGCCGCAGCGTGATGCCGAGCAGCGGCAGCGCCACCGTGACGGCGATGACGGCGTGCGCGACGGCGGCGCCCTGGATGCCGCCCGCGCGGGCGCCGACGAGCAGCGCGGGCACCAGCGCGAGCGCCCAGCCCAGGTTGACCCACATCATCGACCGGGTGGCGCCGAGCCCGGCCAGGATGTCGGTGATCAGCAGCGTCAGCATCCGCACGGCCATGACCACGGCCAGGAACTGCAGCACGCCGGCCGCGGGCAGCCAGCGCGGCTCGTACAGCAGCCCGACCAGGGCGGGCGCTAGCGTGCCCATGAGCACCGCGATGGGCAGCACGATCGCGCCCAGCAGCGGCACGGCCTGCCGCACCCCGGCCTCCATCGACTCGCGCCCCTCCTCGGCCAGCCGCGAGAAGCTGGGCAGGGCCACGTAGCGGACGGCGGTGCCGATCAGCCCGGGCACCCAGCTCGCGATGTTGAAGGCGAGCAGGTAGAGGCCGAGCTGGTGCGGCCCCAGCACGTCGCCGACGATGACGATGTCGACGTTGAGCAGCAGCCCCTCGACGCCGAGCCCGACGCAGAGCGGCAGCCCGAACTTCAGCAGCCGCCTGGCGATCTCCCGGTCGAACCCGGCGGTGAAGCGGACCCGGGCCAGCACGAGCACCAGCACGCCGGTGACCGTGGCCCCGGTGAGCTGCCCCCAGGCGAAGCTGTAGGCGCCGGCCCCGTTGGCGGCCAGCGTGATCGACACCGACGCGTTGGCGGCGAACCCGGCCAGGTTGGCCCAGGCCAGCTTGTCCTGCTCGAACCGGCGCATCAGCGCGGCGCTGCGCACGGCGGTGAGCCCGTAGACGAGGTTGGTCGCCATGAGGATGCGGATCACCCACGTGGCGTCCTCGCTCCCGGCGAGCTGGGCGTAGAACGGCGCGATCACGAAGAAGAGCGCGTACAGGGAGACGCTGGAGGCGAGCGCGACCACCGTGGCGGTGGGCGCGACCTCCTCCAGCTCGCCGCGCCACTGCACGACGGCGGAGATGACCCCGGCGTCGTTGATGAAGATGACGAACTGGCTGACCGCGAGCGCGATCGCGAACACCCCGAAATCGGTCGGCAGGAGCAACCACGCCAGCACCAGGCTCATGCCGAACGAGCCGGCCTTCATCACCACGTTGCCCAGCAGGCTCCAGCGCAGCCCGCGTCCTGCCTTGCGGCCGATCTCGCCGATGTCGCTCACGTACCGTCCTCGACCCTTTCCAGCCAGATCTCCCGCCAGAACGGCACGAACTCGCGGGGACAGTTGGCGTTGTAGACGCCCTCGCACACCAGGTCGTCGAGGATGATGCTGGGCGTCTTCATGATCAGCATCTCCCCGGTCCGCTCGTCGAGGCAGCGCTCGACCCTGGCCCGCACCCGCGCGGTCCTGCCGCAGTAGCGGGCCATCTCCTCCTCGAAGCCCAGGCCCCGGTTGAGCAGGTCGCCGTTGAGCGTGTCGAGGATCTGGTCCTTCGTCTTGATCCTGACCAGCTCGCCCGGCTTCAGGTCGAGCTTGGCCGTCGGCGTGACGTCACCGGCCCGGCCCTCGACGAACCCCCACCGCAGCCCGCGCCGGAACCACAGCCGCCTCGGCAGCACCTTCTTGCTGGCCTCCTGGAGGCGGTTGAACAGCCCGACCAGGAACGTGCGCGCCACCCGCGAGGGCGAGGCGTTGCCGCTGCGCACGTCGGCGACGTACTGGCCGGCGTCGCGGAACGGCAGGCAGGCGGGCGCCGCCCGCAGCAGCTCCGTGGCCTGGCAGGAGTAGGCGCCGCCGCCCTTGCGCGTGTTGAGGCGCAGCAGCGGCAGCAGCTCGGGCGACGGCTCGGCGATCGGCTGCGGCTCGTCCGGATCGACCTTCCGCAGCCACGCCTCCTTCCAGTAGAGGGAGCAGGCGGTCTGGCAGCCGCCGTGCTCGCCGCCGTCACAGCGGGCCGCCTTGAGGTGCACGGCGCGCTCCATCCGCCGCATGCCGCTGCGGCTGATCGTGTCGCACAGCTTGTGCGCGACCTTGTGCACCGTCATCCGCTGCCCGCAGAAGCGCAGCATCTCCGGCATGAACGGCAGGCTTTCCAGCTCGCCCCGCTCGTCGAGCGTGGCCAGGATCTCCGCCTGACCGCGCACCTCGACGAGGTCCCCCACTCGGAGGTTCATCCGCTTTCCCCCACCCGCTTCAGCAAACCGGCACCTTCCAGCGCGTCGGCCGCCTCGGCGACCGCCTGGAAGGGCAAACCCGACCTTTCCGCGACGTCCAGCAGGCTGTGGCCGCCGTCTGACTGGTTCAACACCCATAACATCGCCAGCTGGGCTTGTTTCGTGTCACTCCGGCCGCCGAGAGAGCCGTAGAGCCCGCGCCTGCCGAGTTGCGGCTCGCCGTAGGGGCTCAGGTTCTCGTAGCGGCCGTCGCGCTCCAGCACCTGTACGGCCTGCCAGAGGGTTTCCAGGGTGTCGGCCAGGGCTTCGGGGGTGACGAAGCCCGGGTCGTCGGCCGAGGTGTGATATTCCGGATAACCGGCGTACGGGGTCCTGGTCAGGCTGCCGACCGGCAGGTCGAAGCCTGGCGAGCAGAACTGCCGCTCGTCGTACCCGTACGGGGAGAAGTCCACGACCGTGTGCGGTCTGCCGCGCAGGACGTGCGTCATCACCCGGTCGATGCGGGTGTCGCCGCGTCTGCTCCGCTTGTACGTGAGCGCGCCGCGGTCGCCGGCGCAGGCGAGCGTGAGCCCGGCCGCGATCCGGCCGACGCGGTCGCGGTTGCGGGCCAGCCAGGTGATGGCCCCGATCGTGCCCGGCGCGAACAGGAACCGGTACGTCAGCCGGGGCCGGTCCAGCCGGGCGGCGAGCGCGGCGGCGACCGCGATCCCGGCCAGGTTGTCGTTGGCCAGCGACGGATGGCACACGTGGCAGGAGATGAGCACCTCGTCAGCGCTGCGCCCCGGCACGACGTGCTCGGCATAGGTGAGCGAGCCGTCGGCCAGCGTCGAGTCGATCACGACCTCGTACGGCCCCTCCCCCAGGCCGTCGAGCACCCGCTGCGCCAGGCAGAACCCCCACGTCTCGGCGTAGTAACTGGTCCGGTACGGCACCAGGTCCGGCTGGCCGGGCAGCGTGTGCAGGTGCGGGCGCAGCTCGTCGAGCGTCATCGTGGCCGACACCGGCACGCTGTAGCCCACCACGTGCAGGTTGGAGCGCCGGAAGTCGACGACCCGGTTCCCCTCGGGGTCCTTGATCCAGGCGTCGCGGATGTTCCACTCCCTGGGCACCGTCCAGTCGAGCACCTGGGTCCCGGTCGGCACCTCGTGGACGGTCAGCGGCAGCCGCTCGCCGACGATCTCCAGCGTGCGCCGCACTCCGTCGCCCGTGATGGAGCGGCACACCGGGAAGAGCCGCTCCACCAGGGCATGCATGTCCTCCCCGGTCACGTCCTGAGCTCCGGCGAGACCGTACCGGCCTCGCGGCGGTCGGCCAGCCGGGCCAGCCGGATGAACCGGCGCCGGAAGTCGTGCTCGGTCAGCCCGTGGTCGCGGTAGGCGTCGGCCAGCTCGACCGCGCCCGCCTTGACCGTCCAGCGGGCGTGGTAGCCGGGCAGCGCGGCCTCGATGCGGGAGAAGTCCACCCGGTACGAGCGCGGGTCGGCCCCCGTCTCGCCGGTGATGACCAGCTCGGAGCCGGGCACCGCCTCGACCACGTGCTCGGCGATCTCGGCGACGGTCAGGTTGTTCTGCTCGCCGCCCACGTTGAACGCCCGGCCGTGCACCGCCTCGCGCGGCGCGGTCAGCACGGCGGCGAACGCGTCGGCGATGTCGGCGGCGTGCACCAGCGGCCGCCACGGCGTGCCGTCCGACAGCACCAGCACCTTCCCGGTCAGGTGGGCGTGGCCGACCAGGTTGTTGAGCACGATGTCGGCCCGCAGCCGCGGCGAGAACCCGAACGCGGTGGCGTTGCGCAGGTAGACGGGCGAGAAGTCGGCGTCGGCCAGCTCGTCCAGCTCGTCCTCCACGCGCACCTTCGACTCGGCGTACGGGGTGACCGGGCGCAGCGGCGCGTCCTCGTCCAGCAGCTCGTCGCCGCCGGACGCGCCGTACACCGAGCACGTGGAGGCGTACAGGAAGCGGCGCACGCCCGCCTCGCGCGCCAGCCTGGCCAGGCGGACGGAGGCGTGGTGGTTGATGGCGTAGGTGAGCTCCGGCGCGAGCGCGCCGAGCGGGTCGTTCGACAGGGCGCCCAGGTGGATCACCGCGTCGATCCCGTCGAGGTGCGCCTCGGTGACGTCGCGCAGGTCCACCCGGTGGCCGGGCGGGTCGTCGGGGGCCGGGCCGAGCACGCAGTCGGCGAACAGCCCGGAATCCAGTCCGGTCACCTCGTGCCCGGCTCCGGTGAGCACCGGCGCCATCACGGTGCCCAGGTAGCCCTGGTGCCCGGTGAGCAGAACGCGCATGTCGATCAGCCTCCTGCGAGGTCGAGAGTGAGTTTGCGCACGTAGAAGGCCTCGGCATAACGTGCGTGGCATTCGATGCCGCGGACCCGGGCGAGTCCGAGGAAGGCCTCCCTGTCGAACCAGTGGCGGCGGCGCTGGGAGGGGTAGTGCTCCCACAGCAGCGCGACCTTGCGCTCGGCGAGCGCCAGGTCGAGCGGCTGGTAGGCGTTGGGCCGGCCGAGGTCGCCGTCCCATTTGACGATCTCGTAGCCGAGCGTGAGATGGTCGCGGAAGGCCGTCGGCACCAGCTCGGCCAGCCCCCGGTGGTCCTGGTGGGCGTCGCCGGGCTGGGGGGCCAGGATCAGGTCCGGCACCGTGCGCAGGCGCAGCTCCTCCACCGCGCGCTTGGCCTCCTCCCAGTGCGCGGGCAGCCGGCCGTCGGGCAGCTTGCCCACGGTCACCCGCAGGTCGGCGCCGGGGCAGAAGGCGGCCAGCGCGGCCCGCTCCTCCCCCTCCCGCTCGGTGCCGCCGCCCGACAGGATCAGCGCGTCCACCCTGATCCCCGGGTGGGCCGTGCACATGGCCAGCAGCGTGCCCCCGGCGCCGATCGCGAGGTCGTCGCAGTGCGCGGCGACGGCGGCGACCCTGCGCAGGCTGCCGGGCAGGAGGTCGATCATGCGGCGGGCTCCCACACGGCCCACGGCCGCTCGCCCCTGGCGTAGGCGCGGTCCAGCTCCAGCCGCTGGTTGACGGTGTCGGTCGGCCGCCAGTAGCCGCGGTACGGGTAGGCCAGCAGCCGGCCGCGCTTGGCCAGCTCCCGGCAGCCGTCGACGAGCAGGTCGCCGCCCGCCGGGATGTGCTCGAAGATCTCCTGGCGCAGCACGAAGTAGCCGCCGTTCACCCAGAGCGGCATCTCCGTGACGGCCGTGATCTGGCCGACGAGCCCGCCCTCGGCGACCTCGACGCAGTGGAAGGTGCCCGGCGGCGGCACCACCATGAGCGAGGCGCCCGCGTCGGAGGCCGCGAACCGGTCGATCATCTCGGGCAGCGGCGCGTCGCTGAGCACGTCGGCGTAGTTGGCCAGGAACACCTCCTCGCCGTCCAGGTGCTCGCGCACCCGGCGCAGCCGCTCGCCGATCGACGACTCGATGCCGGTGTGCACGAACGAGATCGTCCAGTCGGAGATGTCGCTGGCCAGCAGCTCCACCCTGCCGCCGCGCAGCACGAAGTCGTTGGAGGCGGTCTCCTCGTACCGCAGGAAGAAGTCCTTGATCTGGTCGGCGCCGTAGCCGAGGCAGAGCACGAACTCCTTGTGCCCGAAGTGCGCGTAATAGCGCATCACATGCCAGATCAGCGGTCTGGGGCCGACGAGCTGCATCGGCTTGGGCGCGTCCCCGGGAGCGCCGCTGCGCATCCGCGTGCCGTACCCGCCGCAGAAGAGGACGACCTTCACACGACCTCCAGGGAAGGGATGGGGAAGACCAGCCGGCCGCCCCACTCGTGGACGTAGGAGAGCTGCTCGGCCAGCTCCTCGCGCAGGTTCCAGGGCAGCACGAGCACGTAGTCGGGCCGGTCCGCGGCGATCCGCTCCGGCTCGAACACCGGGATGCGCGCCCCCGGCGTGAACCTGCCGTGCTTGTACGGGTTGCGGTCCACGGTGTAGGCGAGCAGGTCCGGCCGCACCCCGCAGTGGTTGAGCAGCGTGTTGCCCTTGCCCGGGGCGCCGTAGCCGACGACGGTCCGGCCCTCCTCGGCCGCGCCCACCAGGAAGCCCAGCAGGTCACGCCGGACCTTGGCGACCCGCGCGGCGAAGTCGATGTAGCCGGAGATCTCGTGCAGCCCGGCCGCCTTCTCCAGCGCCAGCACGTCGGCCACCCGCGCCGACGGCTCGCCCGACGGCCTGGCCCACAGCCGGATCGAGCCGCCGTGCGTCGGCAGCAGCTCCACGTCCACCAGCGTGAGCCCGCCGGAGGCCAGCGCCCGCTGCGCCGAGGCGACCGTGTAGTACTGGAAGTGCTCGTGGTAGATCGTGTCGTACTGGTTGCCCTCGATGAGCGTGAGCAGGTGCTGCACCTCGATCGACACCCAGCCGTCGTCCGCCACCAGCGTGCGCAGCCCCCGGGTGAACCCGATCACGTCGGGGATGTGCGCGTAGACGTTGTTGGCCACCACGTAGTCGGCCGGGCCGTGCTCGGCGACGACCTGCCGGGCCGTCTCCGGCGTCAGGAACGCGGTGACCGTCGGCACCCCGCGCTTCCTGGCCGCCTCGCCCACGTTCACCGACGGCTCGACGCCCAGGCAGCGCACGCCCCGGTCCACGACGTGCCGCAGCAGGTAGCCGTCGTTGCTGGCCACCTCCACCACGAACGTGTCCGGCTTCAGCTCCAGCCCGGCCACGAACGCGCGGGCGTGCTCCACCCACGACGTCGAATAGGACGAGAAGTACGCATAATCGGTGAAAGTATCCTCAGGCGTAATCAGCGGCGGGATCTGCGCCAGCCAGCACGCCGTGCACACCCGCAGGTGCAACGGGTAGGTCGTCTCAGGCTCGTCGAGCTGGGCGGCGGTCAGAAACCGCTCGCAGGGCGGGGTGGCGCCCAGGTCGACCACCGAGGCGAGGTCGCCCGAACCGCATAACCGGCAAACAATCATTCGCACGCTCCAAGGCCGTGGGATATTTCGCTCGGACTGCCGCACTCGTTACTGTGCGCGTCATGGATCCCCTCGGCATCGACGGCGCCTGGTGCCACACGCCTCGCGTCCACACCGACCCGCGTGGCGCATTCCTGGAGGCGTACCGGGCCGCCGACCTGCCACGCCCGTTCGACGTGGCCCAGGTGAACTGCTCGGTCTCCGCCCGGGGGGTGCTGCGCGGCGTGCACTTCGCCGACGTGCCGCCCGGCCAGGCCAAGTACGTCATGTGCGTGCAGGGCAGCGTCATGGACGTGGTCGTCGACCTGCGTACGGGCTCGCCGTCGTTCGGCCGGTGGGAGGCCGTGACGCTGGACGACCAGGAGCGCCGGGCGGTGCTCGTCGCCGAAGGGCTGGGCCACGCGTTCCAGGCGACGAGCGAGCAGGCCACGGTCGTCTACCTGTGCTCCCAGCCCTACAACCCGGGCCGCGAGCACGGCGTGCACCCGCTCGACGCGGACCTGGCGATCCCGTGGGGGCCGGAGCCGCTGCTGTCGGACAAGGACGCGGCGGCGCCCACGCTCAAGGAGGCGATGACCGCCGGCCTCCTGCCCGACTTCGAGGCGTGCCGGCGGTTCTACGCGACGACGCACTGACGGCCCGCCTTCCCCGCCAGCACCGGCCAGGCGGCGTGCAACGCCTCGCGCCAGGGGCGCATCAGCTCGCACCGGGTGCCGGCCAGCACGCTGTAGGCGGGCCGGGGCGCCGGGCGCGGGAAGGCCGCCGCCGGCACCGGGCGCACCCGGGCCGGGTCGGCGCCGAGCAGCGTGAAGACCTCCGTGGCCAGGCCGTGCCAGGTCGTCTCGCCCGAGCTGGTGCCGTGGTAGACGCCCGGCGGCAGGTCCGACTGGGCCAGCCGGACCAGGAAGTCGGCCAGGTCGGCCGACCAGGTGGGCTGGCCGCGCTGGTCGGCGACCACGTCCACGAACGGGCGGCTCCCGGCCAGCTCGATCATCGTGCGGACGAAGTTGCGCCCCGTGGCGCCGTACAGCCACGCCGTCCGCACCACGTAGTGACCGTGCTCCAGCGCCGCCCGCTCGCCCGCGAGCTTGGTGCGCCCGTAGGCGTTGAGCGGCGCCGTCGGCGCGTCCTCCGCGTACGGGAGCACTCCGGCGCCGTCGAAGACGTAGTCGGTCGACAGGTGCACCAGCCGCGCCGCCACGCGCTCGCACGCCTCGGCCAGCGTGCGCACCGCGTGACCGTTGACCGCCAGCGCCTCGGCCTCGCGCGTCTCCGCCTCGTCCACGGCGGTCCAGGCGGCGCAGTTGACCACCACCCTGGGCCGGTAGGCGGAGACGAAGTCGCGCACCGCCCTGGCGTCCCGCAGGTCCAGCTCCGACCGGCCGAGCGCGAGCACCGGCTCACCGGTCAGCCCGATCCTGTCGAGCACGTCGGCGGCCAGCATCCCGCCGCCGCCCGTGATCAGCCACCTCATAACCCGTCCCACCAGTCACGGTTGTCGGCGTACCACCGCACGGTCTCGCGCAGCCCCTGGTCGAACGGGATGCGCGGCGCGTAGCCGAGCGCCCGCAGCTTGCGGTCGTCCAGCGAGTAGCGGCGGTCGTGGCCCTTGCGGTCCTCGACGGGCGTGACCATGGCCCAGCTGTGCCCGGTCGCGTCCAGCAGGCGGCCGGTCAGCTCCTTGTTGGTCAGCTCGGCGGTGCCCGCGATGTGGTAGACCTCGCCCGGCTTGCCCACCTCGGCGACCAGGCGGATGCCCGCGCAGTGGTCCTCGACGTGGATCCAGTCGCGCACGTTGCCGCCGTCGCCGTACAGCGGGACCTTCCGGCCGCGCAGCAGGTTCGTGACGAACAGCGGGATCACCTTCTCCGGGTACTGCCGCGGCCCGTAGTTGTTGCCGCACCGGGTGATCGACACGTCCAGCCCGTACGTGACCGCGTACGAGCGGGCGATGAGGTCGCCGCCCGCCTTCGCCGCCGCGTACGGCGACCTCGGCTGGAGCGGGGCGGACTCGTCCCAGGAGCCGATGTCGATGGACCCGTACACCTCGTCCGTCGACACCTGCACCACCTTGGGCACGCCCGCGTCCAGGCACGCCTGCAGCAGCGTCTGGGTGCCCAGCACGTTGGTGCGGACGAACTCGCCGGCGCCCGCGATCGAGCGGTCGACGTGCGACTCGGCGGCGAAGTTCACCACCAGGTCGTGACCCGGCACCACCTCGGCCAGCAGCGCGCCGTCGCAGATGTCGCCGTGCACGAACGTGTGCGGCGCGCCTTCGAGGTTGGCCCGGTTGCCCGCGTAGGTGAGCTTGTCCAGCACGGTCACGTCCGCGCCGGACAGCCCGTGGACGAAGTGCGAGCCGATGAAGCCCGCGCCGCCCGTCACCAGGATTCTCTTCATGAACTGATCTGTACCTTGCTGTGATCGCCCAGCACGAGACGGTGGGCTCTGGGCGTGTTGGGAGCTGGGGTGACCTCGACGTCGTGGCCGATGAGCGACGACTCGATCCGGCCCACCCCCTCGATCGACGCCCTGGGCAGCACGATCGAGTACTCGATCTCGCTGCGGGTGACCGCGCACCCGGCCCCGATCGAGGTGAACGGGCCGACGTAGCTGTCACGGACGACCGCGCCGGACCCGACGATCACCGGGCCGACCAGGCGCGAGCGTTCGACGACCGCGCCCGGCTCGACCAGGACCCGGCCGACCAGCTCGCTGGCGTCGTCGACCGAGCCGAGCACCCCGGCCTCGAGCGATTCGAGCACCAGCCGGTTGACCTCCAGCATGTCGGTGACGTTGCCGGTGTCCTTCCAGTAGCCGGTGATCACCGACGACTCGACGGGCAGACCGGCTTCGAGCAGCCACTGGATGGCGTCGGTGATCTCCAGCTCGCCCCGGCCCGACGGCTTCAGCTCGGCCACCGCCTCGTGCACCGCCGGGCTGAACAGGTAGACGCCGACCAGCGCCAGATCGCTCTTCGGGCGGGCCGGCTTCTCCTCCAGGCCGACGACCCGGCCCCGGTCGTCGAGCTCGGCCACCCCGAACTGGCGGGGATCGCCCACCCGGGTGAGCATGATCTGCGCGGCGGGCCGCTCCCGGGCAAAGCGGTCCACCAGGCCGGTGATGCCGCCCACGATGAAGTTGTCGCCCAGGTACATGACGAAGTCGTCGTCGCCGAGGAAGTCCCGGGCGATCAGCACGCCGTGGGCCAGCCCGAGCGGCGCCTCCTGGCGCAGGTACGTGACCTCCAGCCCGAACGCGGAGCCGTCGCCGACCGCCGCCTCGATCTCCGCCTGGGTGTCGCCCACGACCAGGCCGAGCTCGCGGATGCCGGCCGCCGCGATGGCCTCCAGCCCGTAGAACAGCACGGGTTTGTTGGCGACGGGCACGAGCTGCTTGGCCGAGGTGTGGGTGATGGGCCGGAGCCGTGTGCCCGACCCTCCGGCGAGCACGAGTGCTTTCACGGTCAGTAGGCCCCTTCTCCACGGGTGACGACGGACCAGGTCTTCCAGAGAATCTGCAGGTCCAGGATGAGCGACCAGTTCTCCACGTACCGCAGGTCGAGCCGGACCGACTCCTCCCAGGACAGGTCGGAGCGCCCGCTGACCTGCCAGAGGCCGGTCATGCCCGGCTTGACGACCAGGCGGCGGCGCACGTCGGTGCCGTACTGGGCGACCTCCTCCGGCAGCGGCGGGCGCGGGCCGACGAGCGACATCTCGCCGCGGACCACGTTGAGGAGCTGCGGGAGCTCGTCGAGCGAGTAGCGGCGCAGGAACGCTCCCACGCGGGTGATCCTTGGATCGTTCCGAATCTTGAACAGCACCCCGTCGAACTCGTTCGAGTTGATCAAGGAGCCTTTCAGGCGCTCCGCGTCCACCACCATCGTGCGAAATTTCACGACCTGGAATTCCTTGCCCCGCCTGCCCACTCTTGTCTGGTGGAACAGCGCCGGGCCCTGGCTGGTCATCCGGATGAGCAGCGCGATCGCCAGCAGCGGCAGCGCGAGCAGCAGCACCGCGGCCCCCGCCACCACCCGGTCGAACACGCTCTTGACGAACTGCCGACCGCCGTCGAACTCGGGATGTTCCACGTGAAGCAGCGGCATCCCGGCGACCGGCCTGATGCTGATGCGCGGCCCCGCCACGTCCATGAGCGCGGGCGCCACGAACAGGTCGGTGCGCGTGGCCTCCAGGCTCCAGGCGAGCCGGCGCAGCGCCGACCCGTCGAGCTCCGGGCAGGCCAGCACGGCGACCGCGTCCGCCCGGGTGTGCGCCACCACGTCCGCCACCTCGGCGAAGTCGCCGAGGACCGGGATCCCGTCCAGGTCGGCGTCCATCCGGTCCTGCGGCAGGCAGGCCCCCACGACCCGCATCCCGTGATACGGCTGACGGCGGAACTGCATCACCAGGTCGAGAATCGACTCCCGATGCCCGACGGCGATGACCTGGCGCATGTAGTCGCCGACCGCCCGGCGGCGATGCAGGCGCTTGCGCATCCGATATCTGAAGTAAAGCGTGGAAAGCAGCGCCAGCGGCAGCATCGCCATCACGAAGCTCCGCGCGATCGCGGTCTGCGTGGCATATGCGCCGATGGCGACGGCGGCCATCAGTCCCACCCCGCCGTTGAACACCGCCTTGAACTCGTCCGTTCCCTCGCCGTTCGCGCGCTGGCGATACGCGCCGCCGACCCTGAGCGCCACCGGCCAGGCCGCCACCAGGGCGAATCCCAGCAGGAACTCCTCCGGCGGAATATAGGCCCCGTAGAGCAGCCGGACGCTCAGCACGCAGACGCATGCCAGTAATGCGCAGATCGTGTCCCCGGATAACAGAAGCCGTAGGTACGCCCGTGTCCAGATGCTGGACGCATGGCGTGGCACGGCCTCGAGGAGCACGACAGCGGACCCCTCAGTCCCCACCCTCATAGCACCACCCAGAACTCATGTGCACCGCGTTAACGTGACGTTCCTTGAACCTCATGGGTTGACATCACCCCATGCACAATCAAGGGCGGCGGCCCCCACTAAAGAGTAAAGATCCAACTTGTAATGGGGAATATCGACTTTTGGCCACAATCGGACGGCCGGCGATCCCGCTCAGGACTTGACGGAACGGTCCACCAGTGATGCGGCGAAGTTCGGGAAAATGCGAGGTTTATGCCGGTATTTCGGCAGGTGACAGGCTAGTCATACTCAAGATCGGGCAATGCGGACGGCGGATCGGGGCTCCGCCACACGACCACAACGCCGTCATGCGCCGAATCCGACGCCGTGGTCAACCTGTCGAGGTCGAAATCAGGAAGATAGCGGAGGCGCGCCAGAAAAGTGGCGTCGGTTGCCGAACGCGGCACCACGCACCCTTCGCCCTCCCGATCGAGCAGGATGTAGAGGACGTCGGCCTCCGGCTCGGTGGCCACACGGACCTCCACGACGTCCTCCCATGCGAGGGCCTCGACGCTCCCGTCCGCGTAGTGACGGGTGACGCCCTCCTCCGTGACATACACATAGGAGTCCGGCACTGGTTCGCCGTGCATGGCCGCGATTCTTGCGAGTTACGGGGCAGTCCCGCAAGGGTTCGCGCTGCTTTGGGAGTGACCCCACGAATGGCTGAGATGCGCCGCCACCGCCGCCCTGGCCGCTTCAGCGGGCCCTTCGGCAATGGCGTCGAGCAGTTCGCGATGCTCGCGCACGAGCACGTCACGCTCCTCGTAGACCTGCCGCAGCCGCACCAGCCCGAGCCGCGTCTCGGCCGCCAGCGCCCCGTAGAGCCGCTCCAGCCGGGGGCTGCCGACCGCCTCGATCAGGGCCTCGTGCAGCGCCATGTGCTCGGCGACCGAATCCGACCAGGGCGCGTCGGCGGGCAGCGCCGCCATCCGCGCCAGCGCCGCGTCCGCCTCCGGCACCCGCCGCCCGGCCACGGCCGTGGCCATCAGGTCCTCCAGCGGCCTGCGCACGAACATCAGGTCGTCCAGGTCCGAAAGCGTCACCTCGGCGACATGCGCGCTGCGGTTGCGCTCGCGCCTGAGCAGCCCCTCGTGCACCAGCACGGCCAGCGCTTCGCGCACCGTCGGCCTGGCCACGCCGTAGGCCGCGGCGATCTCCTGCTCGGGCAGCGGCGTGCCCGGCTCGATCTCGCCGGAGAGCACCCGGCGGCGCAGCGCGTCAGCCAACGCGCCGACAGTGGACACCGGCCGGATCGGCGACTGGGTCGGCCGGACCGGCTGAGCCGACTGAACCGGTTGGGCCGGCTGGGCCGGCTGAGCCGGCTGATCCGGATGGTCAGGCGGGGTCGGCGGCTGGGTGGGCGGCGTCACGCGTGCGACTCTAACGCGCCCCGGCGGGCGTTTTCTCCCGTACGTCCACCCGGGCCGGCCTCTCGGGCAGCGCCACGGCCACCAGGCTGACCCCCAGCAGCACCAGCCCGCCGATCGAGACCGGGGCCAGCCGCTCACCGAGCACCACCAGGCCCAGCAGCGCCGCGACAGCCGGCTCGGCCAGCGCCAGCGTGGCGGCCGTGGCCACCGGAGTGGTCCGCAGCCCGCGCCCGTACAGGAAGTAGGACAGCGCGGTGGTGCCCAGGCCCAGGTAGAGGACGGCGAGCAGGACGATCGGCTCGACCGGCCAGGAGGAGCCCGGCCCGAGCAGGCCGGAGCCCCGCCAGATCAGGACCGGCAGCATGATGACCGCCGCGCCGCCGAACAGCACGCCCATCACCGCGTTCGACGAGCTGCCGCCGCTGATGGCACGGGCCGCGCTGACCGCGTAGAAGGCGTAGAGCAGGCCGCCCAGCAGCGCGAACAGCACACCGGACACCACCTGGCCACCGGCCTGCGCGCCGCCGCCCGCGATCAGCGCGGCACACCCGGCCACCGCCGCCGCCGTCGCCGCCACCCACCGGGCGCTCGGCCGCTGCCGGTGCATCAGCCAGGACAGCAGCCCGGTGAACACCGGCCCGCTGCCGATCGCCACCACCGTGCCGATGGCCACGCCGGTGCGGGCGACGGCGGCGTAGAAGCAGAGCTGGTACGCGGCGACGGCCACGGCGGCCAGCAGCAGACCGGGTCGCACCGCCTGCCGCAGCCCGGCCCGGGCGAGCAGGGCCAGCGCCGCGCCGCCGATGACGAGCCGGGCGGCGGCCAGCGCGACGGAGTCGTCCGAGACGAGCATGCCCGCGGTGCCGGCCGTGCCCCACAGCACGGCGGCGGCCACGACGGCGAGCGGTCCGTTCCTCATACGGACATTGTCTGACAACTAGACAATTTCGTCCAGTAGCTGGTCCAGCAGCCGGCCTGTGGGCTGCGCCACGTCCGCCGCGTACTCGTCCAGAACCGCCAGGGCGTCGCCCAGCTCCACGGCGGTCCGGCGGGGCAGATCGAGCAGCGGCTCACCGTCGAGAGTGACCGCGCCGTCGACCTGCAGCACGCCGCCGCCCGATGCGACGATGGAGACCGCGACGGTGACCTCGCGGCCGTCGGGCAGGGTGAACATGACGCCGGTACGGGCCCCGGCGGGCGGGAGGAAGGCGGCGAACGGCGCGCTGCGCACGAACGGGTGATGTAACTCGGCGAGGATTCCCGAGGCCCGGCTCAGGCCCGCCAGGAGCGCGGCCGCGGCCAGACTGTCGCTGTCCACCACAAAAGCGTAGATCACCCCGCCCCCAAATAACCAGGCGATCCCATTTACCCCGCCGAATCCCAGGGATCCCACAGATCCCGCCAACTACCCCCGGCCCCCGGCGGCCCCCTCAGCGCCCCGGATCCCCAAGCCCCGGAGCACCTCAGCTCCGATCCCCTGGGACGCCCAGAACCCCCGAATCCCCCAGCCTCCCCAGATCCCCCAGCCTCCCCGCATCCCCTGGCCCCGTGTCCCTCCGTCCCGCCGCCCCGGCACGGGGCGGGCGCATCCGAAGGCGCCCGCCGGTCGGTGGAGGCCGCCGCATCCGGAAGGCGCCAGCCGGTCGGCGGAGGGAGGCACCCCCAGTCGTAAGCGAGGCGCCCGCACCGGAAGGCGGCGCGGCCGGGAAGGGGCGCGGCGGGGAAGGGGCGCGGCCGGGAGCGGGCGTGCCCGGTAGGCGGGGTCAGTCGGTGGCGAGGCGGGCGTGGCGTTCGACGTCATAGCGGATCCCGTCGTAGTGGAGCTTGCCACGCTCGACGCCCTCCGGGCGGAAGCCCGCCTTGGTGGCCACCCGGCACGACGCCGGGTTGTCGGTGCGGTGCCCCAGCTCCAGCCGGAACAGCCCGCGCTCCCCGAACGCCCATCGGGCCAGCTCGGCGGTGGCCGCCGAGGCGACGCCGCGCCCCCGCACCTCGGGCACCGTCCAGTAGGACACCCAGCCGTTGTCGTGCCTGTCGATCCCCGTCACCGCCACGTTGCCGACGACCCGCCCGCCGAGCGTGACGGCGAACGCGTGGCCCACGCCGGTCCAGGAGGCGATCCAGCCGACCGCGTCCTGGAGCGTGACGACCGGCCAGGACGCCTGAGTGGCCATGTCCGGCGACCGGAAGGCACGCAGCACCGCCGGAGCGTCGTCCTCACGCCACTCTCTCAGCCCTATCTGTCCCATTACTGACCGATTTTATGGGCCTCCTCGAAAGCGGTGACGAGGTGCTTGGGCGCGGTCAGGCACCACGCCTCGGCGGTCAGCTCGAACAGCTCGTCCATCTCGATCCTGTCGAGGTGGACGACGACCCACCCGAAGCGCCCGGCGGTGAACTGGATCTCGAACACCTCGGGCCGCTCGGCCACGAGCGCGAGCTGCTCCTCGATGGTGGACTTGAGCCCGACGGTCTCGGTCTCCTCCCACAGGTAGCTGAAGCCCTTGCCACGCACCTTGAGCGCGACCCAGCTCCCGCCGTCGCTCGTGCGCACCTCCGGCAGGCTGTCCAGCATGGTGAGGAATTCGTCGACGGTCACACCCATGTGCTCCTGTGTAGCAAACGCCGCCGACACTTCCTGCACCGCCGTCGCCTACGTGGCCACCGTCCCATGCGAAGGGCTCGGCCGGGCGGGCCGTACGGCGGCGACGACCTCGCTCGTGTTGAGACTGACGATGCCCATGCCAGCCAGCTCGCGGTCGGCGTCGGCGGTCCATCCGGAGATCGCGTCGCGCACGCCGACGGCCCGCAGGTCGCGTTCGGTCGCGTCGACGAGCGTGGATCGCGGGCAGTTCGGGTAGTTGCAGCCGGCGACGACCACCGTGGTCACCGCGCGTTCGGCGAGGTGTTCCAGCAGTCTGGTGCGGAAGAAGGCGCTCCAGCGGGGCTTGTACAGGATGTGCTCGTCCGGGCCGACCTCCTGCGCATGTCCGGCGAGGAGCCGGTCCGGATCGAGTTCGCCCGCGGTCACGAGGCCGTCGGCGAGCTGGGAGCCCGGCGAGTGCGGGTTGGCCCTGCCACGCAGGGTACGCCGGGACAGGTCGGCGTTGCTGCCGTCAGGCAGGTACAGGCGGACGATGTGCACGATCGGCCGCCCCGCCTCGCGAAAGACGTCCGTCAGCCGCCGCACCGCGGGCAGCACCTCGGCGGTGCCGTCGACGTCGGCCACGAAGTCGCGTTGCAGGTCGATGGTGATCAGGGCGCTGCGGGAGAATTCGGGGTCGGTGTATGCGTCCACGCCGGACACGCTAGGCCGGCGGGCCATGCCGGTCTTGTACGCCGTTGCGCGCGAACCGGCCCGGCGTGGCCGCGAACGTACGGCGGAAGTGCCGGTGCAGGTGAGCCTGGTCGTAGAAGCCGCTGTCGGCGGCGGCGCGGGCGACGGTGTGTCCGGCGGCCAGGAGCTGCTGGGCGCATTGCAGGCGAAGCTGCAGCAGATAGCCGTGCGGGGTCACGCCGGTTTCGCGGCGGAAGGCGCGCAGCAGTTGGAAGCGGGGCAGGCCCGCGACGGCGGCCAACTCGTCGAGGGACGGCGTCCGCCGGAGGTCGGCGGCCAGGTGCCGCCGCACCTCGCGGACGAGCAGCGGCGGCGCGGAGGGGATCGCGCGACGCGTGTAGCGGGCGAGGATCTCGGTGCACACCGCGGCGAACTCCTCCTGCGCGGCGAGGGCGTCCTGGTCGTGACGGCGGTGCAGCCGGATCAGGCGGGCGGCCAGCCGTGGGTCGTGCGGAGTCGGGTCGGGAAAGGTGGGCCGGTGCCCGGCGAGGTCCTCCAGCACGGCCGGCGGGAGGTAGAAGACCCGGTAGTCCCAGCCCTCGGTGATGCCGGGGCGGCCGGCGTGAAGGGTGTCGGCGTCGAGGAGAAGCAGTCCGCCCGTGGCCGCGTACTCCGTGGCGCCCCGGTAGCGGACGGCCTCCACCCCGCGCTCGATGGCGGCGACAGCGTACTCGCTGTGCGCGTGGGGACGGAAGTGGTGGGTACGAAAGGACGCCCTCACCAGCCGTACGCCGCCCGGGCCATAGCGGTGCTCGACGACATCACCCGGGCGCTCGTACCGGGCCGGAGCCTCAGCAGGCGTCGGTCGCTGGAGGAAGGCGTCCACGTATGGTCCAACGATCAACGCTCAGATGAGTCACGGGTCAGGGGACCAGCAGCCCCCAGTAGAAGGCCCACGGGACGAAGACCAGGCCGCCGGCCAGCAGCACGCCGAGCCGGGCCTTCTCCCCTCCGGCCGGCGTCCGCCGCCAGGCGAGCGCGGCGAGCACGGTGGCCACGACGACCGCCACCGCCAGCACCTGGAGCGCCAGCCAGATCACCGGCCGCCCCGCCAGCAGGGGACCGGGTGAGGCGAGCTTCCCGCCGCTCATGACCACGCTGAACAGGTAGCCGAACCCGCCCAGCACCGCCACCAGCCCGCCCGCGCTGACCAGGCGCGCGGCCCGGCTGGCGGGGGCCCGCGACGCCCCGCGCAGCCGCCTGACCAGCGCGACCACCGGGTAGGCGAGGAACGCCACGACGAACAGCACCAGCGCGGCCGTCTGCACCGGGGCCGACTCCCACCAGGCAGGCGGCTCGACGGGCCGGGTGCGCGACGCCTGCTGCGGCTCAGGGCCGGACACGTCGGCCGTAGGCGCCTTGCCGGCGACGGCCTGCTCGACCCAGGCGCCGACCGCGTCGGCGTAGCCGGGGGCGAGCTCGGGCAGCCGTGTCACACCGCCGTCGGGGGTCCGGTGCGCGGCGTGGTCGGCGTCGGCGACGAAGCGGAACGCGTACTGCCGGTTGCCGCCCTTCTCCAGGGCGGCGGCCATCACGGGCGGGCTCTCCTGCGGCGGCGTCAGCAGGTCGTTCGTCCCCCAGATCGACAGCACCGGCTGGCGCACTGCCGCGAGGACCGCCTCCGCGTCGTGGTACGGCTCGGGGAACAGGCCGCCGTCGGCGATGGCCCGATACAGGTTGTGCTCGGCCCGGTCCACCAGCGACCCGGACACCCCGGCCTTGCGCAGCCCGGCGGCCACGGCCCAGGTCTGCTGGCGCAGCGGCTGCAGGGAGTTCGCGCCGACGAGGACCACGAACGCGATCTCCGGCGACCGCGACGCCGCGATCGGGGCGACCCAGCCGCCCTCGCTCAGGCCCCAGATGCCGACCTTGCCGACCCCGTCCTGCTCGCCGAGGGCGGCGACGGCGCCGAGCGCGTCCTCGGCCAGTTGCTCGTAGGAGCGCTCGAAGAGCGAGTAGCCCTCGGAGCGCTTGTCGTAGATCAGCACGGACATGCCGCGGCGGGCGAACTCGACGGCCTCGCCCATCAGCTTGGTCCTGGGCGTGCCCGTACCGGCTCCGTGCACGAGGACCATCCCGGGGCGCTCGCCGGGGGTGCGGGGGGACAGGACGGTGCCGTGCAGGGTGAGCCCGCCGCTGCCGCGGAAGCTCACCTCCGTGGCGGCCAGGTCGGACGGGACGGCCGGCTCCGGCTCGTCGGCGAGGGCCGCCGCGGGTGTGGCGACCAGCGCCAGCACGACCGCCAATGCGGCGAAAAGTCGTCTCATATCGCCGAATATAATCTGCAGAGACTTCTCGGCAGAGAGTTATCGGCAAATCTCACTCGCAAGGACTAGACTGATCGTCATGAAGGATGAGGAGCCCGAAGAGCCTTCCCTGCTCGACCCGGAGAGACTCAAGGCCCTCGCGCATCCCATGCGCCGGCTGATGCTGCGCCACCTCGGCATCCACGGCCCCGCCACCTCCACCACCCTCGGCGAGCTGCTCGGCGCCAAGACCGGCACCACCAGCTACCACCTGCGCCAACTGGAGAAGCACGGCCTCATCGAGGAGATCCCCGAGCGCTCCGCCGGCAGGGAGCGCTGGTGGCGCAAGTCCGACAGCCCCCGCGACCTGCGCCTGCCGACGGCCGACCAGCTCGCGCCCGAGGACCGGCCGGTGCTGGCGGAGTTCCAGCGCATGGGCCTGGAGGAGGACCGCGAGCTGCTGGAGCGCTTCCCTGCCGCCTACTACCGCGACCCCGACTGGGCCAAGGCGTCGCGCGGCATGGGACGCATGACCAAGGAGGAGTTCGCCGAGTTCTTCGACGCCTACATCGCGCTGCTGCTGAAGTACAACCACCGGCCCGAGGACGCCCCGCCCGGCGCCCGGCCCATCCACGTCCGCCTGTTCGCCCTCCCCGCCGACGAGGACTGACACGACCACGACGGAGCGGATCACCGGCCCCATATGAGGCGCGATGCCGGCCCTCGTCGTCGCGCTGATGTTCGGCCGCTGATCAGGGGCGCGGCTGCGGGATCGTCACGACGCCGAGCGTGATCTGCCGCCGCCCCTCGGCCGGCTCCTTCTCCAGCAGCGGGCCGATCAGCTCGCGCAGCCCCGCGTGGATGCGCGCCACGTCGCCGGGGTCGGCCCACAGGTGCACCAGCGTGTACGTGAGCCCGTCGGCGACCGGATCGTCGGGCGGATTGCCCAGGTAGGCGTGCGCCTGCGCCATCAGCCCAGTCACGAACGCGGTCACCGCCCGGTCATGGTCGGCCGGGGTCAGCTCCCCCGGATCGGGCAGCGCGCCCTGGACCGCGCTCTCGTCCAGCTCGTAGGTGTGCTCGACCGCGCCGCGCACCTTGCGTTCGCCGGTGACGTGGACGACGCCCGCGTCGGTGAGCCACCGGATGTGCCGGTAGAGGCTGCTGTAGGGCACCTCGGGCAGCGCCTGGCGGAGCTGCGTGCCGGTGCGGGGGCCGAGCGCCAGGATCTGCACCACCCGGACCCGTACGGGGTGCAGCACACCTACATCGCTCACTGACGTCCTCCCGATCTCCCGACCCCGGAATCGTAGCGCGGCCGTGGTCATTGATTTCATTTCTGGCTATAGTCTCAAAAATGAAGTCAATCGCTCCCGGAAGGACCCCCGCCATGCCCGATCTGCAAGAACGCCTCACCACGCTCGCCGAACGCCACCGCGTCCCCGGAGCCGTGATCGCCGTCCTGCACGACGACGCCGTCACCGAAGCCGCCACCGGCACCCTCAACCTGCGCACCGGCGTCCCGGCCACCACCGACTCCCTGTTCCAGGTCGGCTCGATCACCAAGACGTGGACGGCCACGCTGGTCATGCAACTCGTGGACGACGGCCTGCTCGGCCTCGACCGGCCGATCCGCGACCGGCTGCCCGGCTTCACGCTGCCCGACGAGGACGCCGCCGCCGCCATCACCGCGCGCCACCTGCTGGCCCACACCGCCGGCTTCTCCGGCGAGGACCTCGACGACTACGGCCGCGGCGACGACGCCATCACCCGCCTCGTCGCCAACCTCTCCCGCGCCGCCCAGATCGTCCGCCCCGGCACCCTGTTCTCGTACAACAACGCCGGGTTCGTCGTCCTCGGCCGCCTGATCGAGGTGCTGACCGGCCAGAGCTGGAGCCAGGCCGTGCACCGGCGGCTCATCGCGCCCCTCGGCCTGCCGGCCACGGTCACCCTGCCCGAACAGGCGCTCCTCCACCGGGCCGCCGTCGGGCACGTCGAGGCAGGCGGCACGGTCCAGCCCGCGCCCGTGTGGTCGCTCCCCCGGGCGCTCGACCCGGCAGGCGGGCTCTGCATGTCCGCCGCCGACCTGCTGGAGTTCGCGCGCCTGCACCTCACGCTCGGCCTCGCCCGCGACGGCTCCCGCCTGCTCTCCACGGCCTCCGCCGAGGCGATCCGCACCCACCAGTCGTCCCCGCCGCCGCTGTCGGGGTTCCCGGCCTCGTACGGGCTCGGCATGGAGCTGTACGCGTGGGACGGCCGCGCGGTGATCGGCCACCACGGCGCCACCATCGGCCAGACGGCGTTCCTGCGCATGGTCCCCGACACCGGCACCGCCGTGGTGCTGCTGACCAACGGCGGCGCGCCCGCCGCCCTCCACGACGAGCTGCTGCTCCCGCTGCTGGCCGAGCTCACCGGCGTCCGCCCGCCCGCCGCCGTGACGCCGCCCGCCGTCCCGGTCTCCTTCGACCCCGGCCGGTACGTGGGCGCGTACGACATGGGCCTGGCCACGATCCGCATCAGCCACGAGGGCGGCCCGTCGCTCACCATGACGATCGTCCCGCACGGCGCCATCGCCGAGGCCGTGGTCACCAACCCGGTCACCACGCTGGTGGCGCTCGACGACACGCACTTCGTCGAGACCGAGCCGGACGGCGGCCTGCATCGCGGCGTCGCCTTCCTGGACCCCGGCGCCGACGGGCGCTTCCGCATCCTGCACAACAGCCGGGCGCTCCCCCGCACGGCCTGACAGCCTCGGACAGCGCGAGCGGCCGGTACCCTTTCCCGACATCTCATGAAAGGACAGGTTCACCGGCATGCCGCTCACCGCCCGGCAGCTCAACCGGGCCACCCTCGACCGGCAACTGCTCCTGCGCCGCGCCCCGCTCGGCGTCAGCGACGGCATCCGCCGCATCGCCGCCCTGCAGGCCCAGGAAGCGGCCTCGCCCTACCTGGCCCTGTGGAACCGGCTGGCCGGCTTCGACCCGGCCGACCTCGACGCCGCCTTCGCCACCGGGACCGTCGTCAAGGCGACGCTGATGCGCATCACCCTGCACGCCGTGCACGCCGCCGACTACCCGGCCTTCCACGGCGCGATGCGGGCCAGCCTGCGTGCCGTCCGGCTGTACGACCGCCGCTTCACCTCGACCGGCCTGACCGCCGACGACGCCGACGCCCTGCTTCCCCACCTGGCCGCCTTCACCGCCGCCCCGCGCACCGCCGCCGAGATCGAAGCCCTCCTGGAGTCCCGTCTCGGCGATTACGGCCGCCGCATGTGGTGGGCGCTGCGCACGTTCGCGCCCCTGCGCCACGCCCCCACCGGCGGCCCCTGGTCGTTCGCCGGCCGCGCCTTCGTCGCCTCGACCACGCCCCCGGCTGCGGAGGGCGACTCCCTCCGCCACCTGGCCCTGCGCTACCTGGAGGCGTTCGGCCCCGCCACGGCGCCCGACCTCGCCCAGTTCACCCTGCTCGGCCGCCCGGCCGTCCGCCGCGTCCTCCAGTCACTCACCGGCCAGGTCGTCGAGCTCGACGGCCCCGGCGGTGTCACGCTGTACGACCTGGCCGGCGCCTCCCTGCCCGCCGCCGACACCCCCGCCCCGCCGCGCCTGCTCCCCATGTGGGACAGCATCCTGCTCGCCTACGCCGACCGCAGCCGCGTCATCCCGCCCACCTACCGCCCCCTGGTCACCCGCCGCAACGGCGACGTCCTGCCCACCCTCCTGGTGGACGGCCACGTCGCCGGCGTCTGGCGCCCGGTCGACGGCGGCATCGAGGCAACGGCCTTCCACCCGCTGGACGAGGAGACCTGGCAGGCCCTCGCCACCGAGGCCGCCGCCCTGACGACCTTGCTGGCGGCCCGCGACCCGGCCACCTACCGCCGCTACGCCCACTGGTGGACCAAACCCCTCCCCACCGCCCAGGTCCGCATCCTCCCGGGCTGACGGCGAACAAGTGCGGCATTCGGGGCATCCAACCTGGCATGTTGATCACGTTGCTCGCCGCCACGCTGGCCCTGTCGCCTGTCCAGGTGCCCGAGAACTTCCTGTTGACCGAGAAGGAAGCCCGTACCCCGCTGTCCGAGATGGAGAAGTCGGAGGTGTGGTGGAAGATCAGCGACAGGAGGACCGCGCCCCTCACCCTGAACCCGTGCGGCCGCAAGCGCGTCCCGGCGGCGGGCCGGGCGGCGGTGCGTACGATCACGCACGACACCAGCGCGCCCTCGCACTCCGCCGAGCAGCTCGTGATCCACCGGAGCGAGGCCGCCGCCAGGAGCGCCATGCGCGGCCTGCTCGCCGACACCCGCCGCTGCCGCACGAAGCCGGACGGCAAGCCGTACTCGTGGTCCGGCGACGGGAAGACGCGCTGGGAGGTGGCGCGCACGCGGGTGGGCGACGAGGCGGCGCTGGTCCGGCTGATGATGTACGACAAGCTGAACAAGGAGTGGGCGCCCCTGCTGTCGGGCATCGCGGCGCGCAAGGGCCGGGCGCTGATCCTCTACACCGGCGACCTGGACACCCTCGGCCACTCGCGGAAGGGCGCGGTCAAGAAGCTGCGCGCGTCGGCCTCCCGCATGGCGGCCAAGGTGTGCTCGCTGCCTAAGGTGTGCTGACCGGCAGGTCGTTGGACAGGTTGATGCGGATCTCCGTATTGCGGTATCCGGCGCGCCGGAACGCGGCGGCCATCGGGGCGTTGCCCACGTCGGTGGTGGCCGTGACGCGCGGCTCCCCGTTCGCCGCGTGGAAGCGGGTGATCTCGGCCAGCACCTCGTCCACGTAGCCGCGCCCCCGCAGCTCGGGGACCACGCCGAGGTAGCCGACGTTCCGGTTGTACGGCGTCGCCGACGGGATGGCCAGGCCCGCGACCTCGCCTTCCGGTGTGTACGCGACCCGCCACCACGCACGCTCGCCCGGCGCGTCCAGGTAGAAGCCCATCTCCTCGCGGGCCGTCGCCTCGACGCCGTTGGCCGCCACGCTCGCCCGGGTGTGCGCGTCCAGGCTGCCCTCGGCGATCCGCGCGAACACGGCCAGGAACTCCTCGTCGGACGCCTCGGCGAACCGCAGCGTGCCTGCCGTCGCGGGCACGCCGTCGGCGGGCGTCCACTCGAACTGCAGCCGTTCGACCTCCCTGGTGAGGCCCGCGGCGTGCGCCGCCGCCCGCCGCCACGCCACGGCGGGGTCGTCGCGCCGGCCGCCGGCCACCTTGATCGCGTACTGCACCGGCTCCCCGAACCCGGCCAGCGCGGCCCGGACCAGCGCGGCGGCCACGGCGGCGCGATCACCGGCGGCGGGGTCGACGTCGAGGCAGTCGAGCGCGATCGGATGCGTGCTGTCACCGCGCCCCCACCACAGCGCCCGGCCCACGACCCGGTCGCCGTCCTCGGCGATCCACGTCCATTCCGGCCGGTACATGCCCTCGGCCAGCTCCGCGAGATAGCGGTCGGCGTCGATCCACCCGACGGGCTCGGTCACCGTCCAGGCGGTCACCCGGTCGAGGTCGTCGGCGTTGACGCTGCGGTAGGAAATCACTTCCGCACCCTAACGGCAGGACGCAACCGGGGAGCGGCCATCGGGATAGAGGGATATGTCAGCGTCTCGGACACGAGAGGAATCCATCATGGGGCTACGGCCGGCGTGGTGAGCCGACCCGCGGAGCAGCTCGACGACTCGGCGATCGTCGCCATCTCCTCGCACGACCCCGAAGCGTTCGGCGAGCTGTTCCGCCGCCACGCGCCGCGCCTGCACGCCTACGTCAAGCGCCGCCTCGGGCCCACGCTCGCCGACGACGTCGTGGCGGAGACGTTCGCCACGGCGTTCCGGCAGCGGGAGCGGTTCGACGGGCGGGCGGAGTTCGCCGCCTGGCTGTGGGGCATCGCCGCCAACGCGATCGCCAGGCACCACCGGCAGGAGACCCGCATGTACAAGGCGTTCGCCCGCACGGGCGTGGACCCGGCCGAGGACGGCATCGCCGACCTGGTCGGCGACCGCGTGGCCGCCGCCGCGCACGCCCCCCGCCTGGCCAGGGCCCTCGCCACGCTGAACGCCCAGGACCGCAACGCCATCCTGCTGCTGGCCTGGGGCGAGCTGTCGTACGCCGAGATCGCGGCGGTCCTCGGCCTGCCCCTCGGCACCGTCAAGGCCAAGATCCACCGCGCCAGGGCCAAGCTCCGCAAGGCCATCCCGAGGGAGGACCACGATGGATGAACTGAACGCGCTCCGCCGGATGCGCGTCTCCCTGGCCGAGCAGGAGAGCCCGGAGACGCTCGCCCTGCGCACCGACTGGCGCGCCACCCCGCCGCGCCGCCGCCGCCGGGCGCCCGTGATGAGCATGCTGGCGGCTGCCGCCCTGGTCGCGGCCACGCTGGTCGCCGTCGCCCTGCCATCGTCGCGGGACGAATCGCCGCGGGACGACCGGCCCGCGCCCCTCCCGGAGAACGCCCTGCTGGTGGCCGCGGCCAACGTCCGCGCCGACCCGCCCGGCACGTACTGGCACACCACCCGCGTCAGCGGGAAGATCTACGCGGTCGGCACGAGCGCGGCGAACCACTACAAGGTCGATTCCAGGATGCGCTACGACCAGTGGACCGACCGTTCCGGCGCGTCCTGCACCGCGCTCCGGGACCTGCCCGCCCGCCCCTGGACCGCCCGCGACCGGCGCAGATGGCAGCAGGCGGGCTCGCCCGCGAAGGTACGGGAGCCCGGCGGCGGCACCCTGTTCTTCGAGGCGTCCGGCCACGAGCCGGCCTGCCGCCGGATGAGCGACCCGCGCGTCCACGGCATGACGCCCCGCGACCTGGCCGCCCTGCCCACCGACCCGGAGTCGCTGAAGGAAGCCCTGCTCGACCTCGAAGGCAACTGGGAGCCCTACGCCCCGAAGGTGAAGAGGCAACCGATTCGCGCCCTCGACGGCGAGGCCCGCGTCCGGGCGCTCAGCGACGTGGCCGGCACCCTGCTGGCCCAGGCCCCCGCCCCACCGGCCGTCCGCGCCGCCGCGTACCGCATGCTCGCCACCCTGCCCGGCGTCACGATCGAGGGCCGCGCCCCCGACCCCCTGGGCCGCACCGGCGTGGTGATCTCCCTGCCGCTGGAGACGACCATCCCCCTCGGCACCTCGACCGCGCCGCAGCAGCTCGGCACCTACCGGCGCCAGTGGATCATCGACCCCGCCGGCGGCACCCTGCTGGCCATGCGCGACCTCGTGGCGACACCCCCACGCGGCTCCCGCGCCCTCCCGCCCGGCGACGACGGCAGACCGCGCCGCCTGACCGCCGCCACCCAGCCCGAACGCTTCCACCAGCCGGGCGAGGTGTCCGCGTACGAGACGTACGAGGTGGAATGGACCGACACGCCACCGGAGAGCGGCCGGCCTGGCTAGCGGGCGCCGCGCCGGACCACCCATTCAGCCACCACCACATTGATCACCCACCCGGCACCGAGAAGCAGCGCCTTGGCCGACTCCCCCGGAACCCCCACCGCGGAAACCCACAGCGCCTGCGTGAATGCCTGGGTCCCCGCCCCCAGGCCGATGGCGTACCCCCGGATCATCCACGCCCGATGCCGGGCGACCTCCCGCCGCCGGATCGCGGCGAACCCGAGCACGACGCAGACGGCCATCGCCGTCCCGAACCCGACCCTGATGCCCGCCAGCAGCCACCCGTCCTCAGGACGGACGGCCATCCACACCCCCGTGAACGCCGCGACCAGCCCGAACCCGACCAGCCCCCGCCCCACCCGCCGATGCCAGCCGTTCCCCCGGCGCCCCCGTAACTTCGGGACGAACTGGAACGCCCCCAGCACGGTGTACGCGGTCACGCAGAGAATGTGCGACACCAGCGGCACCGGCATCCCGGAAGCCGCGCTCTCCGGCATGCCCACCGGCCCCCCGGCCAGCTCGACCATCCGCATGCCCCCCGCGACCAGCGGGACGACACCGAGCCCGATCAGCCCGGCCGGAACCCGCCACCCGCCACGCGTTGCCGCCTTCGCATCCCTCATGTCTCCGATGGTGACGACCGGCGCCCCGAACCACCTCAGCCATAAGATCCCGCCCCGAACCGTACTTTCGGCTGATGAGACAGTGACCAAGCATGGACACCACCGGGATGCTGCACCACGTCGAAATCTGGGTCCCCGACCTCCGCCGGGCCCGGACCAGCTGGCAATGGCTGCTGGAATCGCTCGGCTACGTCGCGTTCCAGAGCTGGGCCGACGGCCGGAGCTGGCGCCTGGGAGCCACGTACATCGTCCTGGAGCAGTCCCCCGCACTCACCGCCGGCCACCACGACCGCTCCCGCCCCGGCCTGAACCACCTCGCCTTCCACGCCGGCCCCCGCCCCCGCCTGGACGCGCTGGTCGAACGAGCCCCCTCCCACGGCTGGACCCTGATGTACGCCGACCGCCACCCGTACGCGGGCGGCAGGCAGCACTACGCCGCCTACCTGGAGAACGAGGACGGCTTCGAGGTCGAACTGGTCGCCACCACCGAGCCCTCTGAGCCCAGGTGACTCCTGCTGCCCGGCGAAATTGTCCTTCCCCTCCGCCATGATTGCTCCGCTCGCATCCGCTCACGTGATCCCGAGGGAGCCGTCATGACCGCCAACGCATCCGCCGGATGGTCCGATCTGGGGTGGCACTCCTGGGACGACCTCGCCCTCGTCCGCGCCAGGCTCGACGCCGGCGCCGACCCGAACGACGGGGCGTACCCGTACACGCGTCCCCTGCACGCCGCGGCGGAACGCGGCTCCCCGGAGGTGATCGCCGAGCTGGCCGCCCGGGTCGACGACGTCGACGCGGAGTGCGAGGGCCGCACCGCGCTCTGGGATGCGGTCTTCAACAAGCGGCCCGGGAACGCGCGCGCCCTGGTCGCCGCCGGAGCCGACCCGTGGCGCCCCATGATGAACGGCTGGTCGCCCGGCCGCCTCAGCCTGGCCGGCTCCACCCCCGGCCTGTTCTTCCCCTTCCCCCCGGGTCACCCGAGCCTGACCGAGGCGGAGGCCGCCGCCGTCGCCGAGGCCGACCGCCTGATCGCCGTGCTGGAGGAGCTGGAGGACGAGGACGGCTTCAGCCTGGCCTGCGTCCGCGGCATCACCGCCGCCGAGGCGGCACGCCGCCTGGCCGCCGAACCCGCCGACGAGGCGGAGGTGGACGAGATCCTCGAAGACCCCTTCCACGACGAGGCACTGCGGCTCATCGGCGTAACCGACGTCCCCGGCGGCTGCGTCGTCAGCCAGGCGTCCGGGTACATGGCCGACGCCCCCGGCGTCATGAAGGCCCTTTCCGCCGGTACGGTCGCGTACGGCATGTTCGCCAACCCCAAGAGCGGCAACCAGGGCTGCGTCTTCCGCGACGGCGAGGTCGTCGACTGGGACACCCACCCGGGCGGCGGCAACGTCTCCCCGGACGCCTCGGCCGAGGAGATCCTGCTCGAGTTCCTGTACGAGGGCCACGCCGAGGCCTACTGCTTCGCCGCCGCCGCCCTCCGCCCCACCGACACCCGCTCCCTCACCAGCCCCGACACCCACCTACGCCTGCCAGAAGCCGACTACTGGCCCTGATCCAACCGCTTCGGCGGGTGCCTCCGTGATTCGGCCTACGCGTTCGGGGCTCATGGCGCAACCTGTACCGGCCCGAAGTCCCCACTCGTAGGCCGGCGCGCCTCGGCGTATCGCGCAGGGTCAGCCTTGATTCTGGCTGTGGCCCGCCAGCCTGCGATGACCTCATGGGCGACGGCGTCGACATGCGGCTCGGCCTCGTCGGAAAGTGCTCCGCCGAGCTCCAGCTCGAAAGTACGAAGTTCGTCGGGAGCCAGGTGGCGAACCCACGGTTCATCTCGCGTCACGGATCACCCTCAGGCCGCAGGAGCACGTGGAAGGATCCGTACTTCCAGATCGGCGTCCAGAGCTCGGGCCAGGCGCTCGAGGACCGGCAACGTCGGAACGGTGCCTCCAGCCTCGAAACGAGCCACGGCCGACTGCGTCATGTCGGCAGCCCGGGCCAGCTCGCTCTGACTCCAGCCACGGGATTCCCTCATGCGCCGCACTGCCCGACCGAGTTCGAAGGCAAGACGAGTCGCATCGTAAGCCTCGGCCGCACCCGGCTCGGACAGCCGCCGATCCCGGAGATCGGCCCAATCGGTCCGCTCGGTCATCACCACTCCTCGTCTACCGAGTGCGCCTCGTCCCTACAGCGGTACAGCGCCCGCCGCGCCCGGTCAACTTCTCGATCTTCCCTCATTCGCGTTTTGCGGAAGACGGTCAGAAGGATGACCCGCCGCTGCGGTGCGATCCAATAGCTGATCCGCATGGTCAGATCATCAAGGTAGAACCGCAGCTCGCGCAGCTTGCCATCAAGCTGTCGCGTGTATGGGTCCCCGAGGAGCGGACCCTCCGCCGCCAACAAGTCGATGTAAAAAGCCGCACGCGCGAACGACTCCGCCGATAGCTTCTCCAGCCACTCCCGAACCTCCGGCTCGAGCTCCACGGTACCCCAGGCCATAGCAACGATGCTATGGCCGCGCGAGCACAGCGTCCTGCGATTACCAGGATTCGGCTACTAAGAGTCACGTACCCGAGTCGCTCTGCAAACCGCTACGCCTCACCGGGCCTCAAGCCGACCGGCCAGGCCACGCCCTTGCCAGTGCCGCAGAAGGATGTCCCCCAGGCCCGCACCTCACCCACCAGAGTTCCGGCGCCGCGCGGTCGAGCTCGCACGCCAAGGCGACAAACCACTCGTCCAGCTCGCCAAGACCTGCGCGTCAGCCGGTCGCGCCTGCAGAACTGGCTACGACAGGCCGACGCCGACGACAACCGCGGTGCCGCCGACATCCGTGCGGCCCTCACGCAGCCTAGACAGCGACCACCTGCACTGCTTTCCCGCACAGCTTGCTCATATCGTCCTCATCAGACGTCAGGACGACGGCAGGGCGCACCGAACGCAGCGCGGTGGCCGCGACCACGGCGTCAATGGCGTACTTGTGCCCATGCAGCCGGGCATCTCGAAGAAGCTCGATCACTCGCGAGGAGATGTCCTCGGTCACCGGTTCGATCTTCAACCGGGACAGATACCACCTGAGACGATCCCCTTTGACCCGAACGTCTTGCGCCTCGATCGGCGTCATGGCGCTGACCACAACCCGAAAATCGTTGTCCTGCGCCTCCCTGACGAACGCCGTCACCCGCTGGTCGGCCTCGCACCACTTCACCAGCCCCTCGCAATCGAGGACGACGGTGCCCGCGCTCAACCGGCTTCGTGCGCGCGCCATGAGTCCTCCTCTTGGAGTTCGGGCGCGGACTTCACGTGGCGGAACAACTCCGCCGCCTCGTCACGCAAGTCCTGCGGGATGGGCCCGGAGGCGGCCTCGTTCACCTGCAGGGCTTCCTCCAGAAGGTCCCGCTCGATCTGACGCTCCACAGCGGCATCAACGTAGGCGGAAAACCCGCGGGCCCCGACCCGCTCTCGGACAGCGCGGATGTTGCCCGTTCTCAGAGACACACTGACCTTGGCAGCCGGACCGTCCCCCGGCCCGAAGTCTCGCTCTGGCATGCTCATGGCCTGAGTTTACTACTCGAAGTAGCAAAACACTGGATCCGCTCTGGTGGCTGGTGAGCCCACCTGGCGTCACGCCTAGCGGAACTTGCCGCCGTATCGGATATCCCCTGCGGTGATCAACGGCTCATGCCGTAAGCCGCAGCCACATCACAGGCCAGTTCCACCTGTCCCCGAAGCACGTCGCCCACAGCGCCGTACACCTCGACCGAGATCACCGAGCCGCCCACCGCCTGTGCCAGCCTGAAATCAAGCCTCGCTGTCTCCCCGACGAGCGGATAGCCGTACCAGCGTTCTTCCTGCTCATCGTCAGTGCTGAGTAACCCCGTCTCAACCGCCTGCCAGTCGAGATCGTCGAATTCGTACCCGATGAGCGACGCGAGGATCTCGCAGAAGACCCTCGCGTTCTCCTCCTTGATCCACCCAGAGAAGGGACGCCGACGCCGACGCCAGGCGGCTACCAGCCCGGAGGCAGATGGTTCGGCCTTCGAGTCCACCACCATCGGGTCTCGCGCCCCTCGGCAAGAGACCGCCAATACTGGGCGAGCTCAGCCCCGCCGTCGTCGTACGTCACAGCGCGATAGCGGTCGTCGAGACGGCTCAGCCTGCTGACGACCCTGGCGCGAGCCGCCCCGCGCAGGGTCTCGCAGCAGTCCTCCAGAGCATCCCGACAGGACAGATCATCGAGGTACTCATAGACCATGCAAGAGCCCTGACCAGGCCACCCCTCCATGTCCTCGATCAGACCCTCCCACCGCCTGAGTGCCCGGAGAACGCCATCGCCCAGCTCACCGGCCTGTGATTCACGTCCGGGCAACCTGCCCTCCTCAGGATCGAGGCTCAGAGCCCGAAGCCTCACACGACAACAGCCGCCTACTCGGTGTCCTTCGGGTGTCGAGGTGATGCGTAGATCACCCAGACGGTACGAACGTCGTCATCGATGACGTAGCGGACGCGCCCGCCGCTGGTGACCTCGAACTCCCACTGCTCCAGATCCTTGCTGTTGTGACGATGAATCGCGAGGTCGCCACGTAGCCGATGTTGTCGATCATGACCCGCGCCCGTTCGAGGATCAAGCCGCAGGGTCTCGAAGCACCGACGCGTATCGGCCAGAGCATGGCTTTTCCCAGCCCCGGACTGCCTCGCTGGTACCGAACCGGACATCCCATTCGCCATCAGGAGGCGGCACCGTCACCCGGTCTCCGCGCTTCGGGCTCACGCAGAAACCTGCACCGGCCCGAAATCACCGCTCGTTCCCTTACGCGCCTCGGCATAGTGAGCAGGATCCGCCTTGATCCTGGCAGTGGCCCGCCAGCCCGCAATGACCTCCTGGCTGGTGGCGTCGACGTCCAGCTCAGCCGCATCGGAAAGGGCCTCGACCAACTCCAGCGTGAAGGCTCGCAGCTCGGTCGAAGTCAGGTGGCGAACCCAGGGAAAAACCTCGGGCATGGCGATGACCAGGGCCTGTGCGGTGGGATCATGCTTGATCAACGCGAGGAACAAACGAGACGCGGTGGCCAGAGTCCGTTCGCGATCTTCTTCGCGATCCGCTGCGGTCAAGTAGAAGTCCGGCGCGTCTCGGTGCGTGACACGCACCCGCCCAAGGCGTGCCGCACGTTCGGCTACCGCTCGCGGATTTCTCGACAGATCAGAGAAGGTCACTGCGTCGGCATGACTAGCGCTCACCTCAGCAGTGTATGTCAGAACACAATCTGATGTGCGCTGCACCGAAGGGCAGCGACGGCCTCGACCGCAGAAAGCCTGGACAAAGTGGGTGACTTCACGCCACCTGCACCATCCGAGGCCTGTGAAACCATGCGACTGTGCCAAACGATGCCATTCACGGGGGTTCCGACCAGTTCGCCGCTCGTCTCGTGGCCACCGCCGCCGCTCCGCTCGACCCCGCGTCGGCGGACGGCCCACACGTGCTGCACTGGCCCGGGCGCAGGCTGCTGGTGCAGCGTGGGGACACCGAGCTGGCCGTCCGCGACCTGGACGGGGAGGGGACGGAGGTCCGCTTCCCCGCACCCTGGCCCCGCCGGTACGGCTCGGTGGCGGTCTCTCCCACCGGTGATCTCGCCGTGTTCGCCGGCGTGCACGCGCTGCGAGCAGTGGATTCGACCGGCACCGTGCAGTGGGAGATCCGGCACGGTTGCTGGTCCGCCGCCGTGTGCACCAAGGCCCATGCCTCGTTCTCCGAGTACGCCGACGACTACCACCACGGCCACGCTGACAGCGGCTCGGCGGCCTTCTCCTCAGACGGCAAGCTCCTCTGGGCCCACATCCGCAACCACGCGAGGCGCGACGTCAACGAGGAATGGCTGATCCTCGACCCCGCCGACGGCACGGTGCTGACCCGGGCCGAGACGATGACCGTGGGATCGGGCTCCATCCACTTCCCCCATCCGAACCCGGCGGACATGGGGCTGACCATCGGCGAGGGCGAGGAGAACTCGCCCGTGCTGTGGGGACACTGGGACGGCGCGAACCTCACCGTCCACCGGCTCGTCGAGGAGGTCCTCCTCGCCGTGAGCCCGTCCGGGGAGCACTTCCTGACCACGGACCTGGGGCAGTGGACCCTCTACCTGCACCGGGCGAAGGATGGCACCGAACTACGGCATCTGGACGCCGACGAAGCCGTACCCCTTTCCTCAAGCTCGGACGACGACCGCGTCCGCTGGGACTATGAGGCAGCGGCGTTCCCCTACGACGACACCGCCGTGGTCGGCACCGAGGACCACGCGCAGGACCCCCGCCACTGGCTCGTCGACCCACGCACGATGGCCCTGCGCGGCCAGGTCACCTACCCCTTCCCTGTCTCGGGCCCTCCCCGATCAGCGGGGCAGGCCGCCTGGTACACGGCCTCCAAGGACCAGACCATCCTCCACCTGTGGGACCTGCCGCACCGGGAATGAGTCAATGGGCTCCACGCCAAGGCCCTGGTACTCGGCGACCGCACCGTCGCCACCCTCGCCGCGCGCCCGCGATCGTGCAGACCCTCCTCGTCTTGTACTCGCCCGAGACCGCCCATCAGCCACGATGAGAACGGCTCCTTGCAACTACCACGATGACCCGTGCCCACAAAAGGGCAATGAGCGCCACGACCGCGATAACGTTCGCCGCACTGATGAGCTCCTGCGGCCGTCAAGCGCATTGGCTCGGCAGTCCGCACCGAGGCCACCGACACAGCCGTCTCGGAAATCCCTACTCAGGTAAAGAGAATCACGCCAGCCATAGAATATCCAAGGCAACAGAGGTTTCTCCTGAAGGCGCCTCTGGCCAAGGCCACGGCCCAAGAGGCCCTGACCTGGGGAATGCATATTTGATCACCCCCAAGCCACTCGGAACGGGAGACCTTCCTCGCGATGAACACCCAGTACCCATGGTCCGACCGTTTCCCCGCACGGCATCCCGCGACCGCGGCTACTGACCACCCGGCGGCCAGTCCGCTCGGCACTCTCTATCCCCCGGCCACCGAAGCGGAGATCCGCGAGCTTGAAGAGCGGCTGGGTGTGGAGCTACCGCCGAGTTACCGGCAGTTTCTCCTGTTCGCCAACGGGTGGGGCAGCCAGGACGACTGCCGACTGCTGCGCATCGAGGAAGTCGGCCGGCTCAGTGATGTCGATCCCTCAATTGCCGAGAGCTGGTCAGAACCCAAACCCGAGAACTCCTGGAGCGTGCCCGACGAGCTCTACTTCGTCTACGGACCGGAGCAGGACTCCATTCATTACAGAGCGGAGTACGTGCCCGACACCTTTCTGGCCGGGTATTGGGATGACGGAGTGGTCCTCCTCAATCCCCACATCCGCACCGCTGAAGGCGAATGGGAAGCCTGGTACCTCGCGCCCTGGAAACCCGGCGCAAAGCGTTACAGGTCCTTCTGGGACCTCGCCATGGACGAGCTGAGACTGCGATACCCGAGTTGATGTCCAGGGCAATGGTCAGCCCTGGACCCGGGTCTACACGTCGAACCGGGAGACTGGTTCGAGGCCTGGCTGAAGACATCCCCGCAAGACAACCCGGACACGGCGTAACCGACCGCTCAGCTACAGGGAGCGAGTCTGAGCCAGATGCGTGGGCGGTGAGCCCCCAGGCTCGGATCTCCCTGCGGTGATCAACGGCTCATGCCATAAGCGGCGGCCACATCACAGGCCAGTTCCACCTGTCCCCGAAGCACGTCGCCCACAGCGCCGTACACCTCGACCGAGATCACCGAGCCGCCCACCGCCTGTGCCAGCCTGAGATCAAGCGACGCCGTCTCCCCAACGAGCGGATAGCCGTACCAGCGTTCTTCCTGCTCATCGTCGGTGCTGGCCAACCCCGTCTCAACCGCCTGCCAGTCGAGATCGTCGAATTCGTACCCGATGAGCGACGCGAGGATCTCGCAGAAGACCCTCGCGTTCTCCTCCTTGATCCACCCAGCGTGGATCAAGTCGAGCCGATCAGGCCTCACCGGAGGTCAGTCCGACCGGGCAGGCGACGCCCGTTCCGCCGATCCCGCAGTACCCGTCGGGCACCTTGAAGAGGTACTGCTGGTGGTAGTCCTCCGCGAAGTAGAACGGCCCCGCCGGTGCCACCTCCGTCGTGATGGCGCCGTAGCCCGCCTCCGTCAGCACCTTCTGGTACGCGTCGCGCGAGGTCTCGGCGGCCTTCTGCTGTTCCGGCGAGTGGTGGTAGACGGCCGACCGGTACTGGGTGCCGACGTCGTTGCCCTGGCGCATGCCCTGGGTGGGGTCGTGCGCCTCCCAGAAGACCTTCAGCAGCTCCTCGTACGAGATCACGGCCGGGTCGAAGACGACGCGCACCACCTCGGTGTGTCCGGTGCGCCCGCTGCAGACCTCTTCGTACGTCGGGTTGGGGGTGTAGCCGCCCTGGTAGCCGGCGGCCGTGGTGACGACGCCGGGCGTCTGCCAGAACTTGCGCTCCGCGCCCCAGAAGCAGCCCAGGCCGAAGTCCGCGACTTCCACGCCCGGCGGGTAGGGCGGGGCCAGCGGGGCGTCGAGGACGGCGTGGCGGGCGGGGACGGGGATCGGGTCGGGGCGGCCCGGCAGGGCGTCCTCGCGACTGACCATCGATGTCTTGGTTCCGAACAGCCAACCCATAGCGCACCTCCACGGTTCACTCTACAGACGGCACAACGCTTTACACCTTCTACATAGTCCCGTATAGATGTGCACATTTGTGTTTAAGCATGGTAATGCCCGAAGATGGGGGACATGCCTGACTTGCGACGCGGTGTGCTGTTCGGGGTGGCCGCTTATGCCATGTGGGGACTGTTCCCCCTCTACTGGCCGCTGCTGAAGCCGTCCGGGGCGGTGGAGATCCTCGCGCACCGCATCGTCTGGTCGCTGGTCGCCGTCGTGGCGGTGCTGCTCGTGCGCCGGCACTGGTCGTGGGTCAAGGAGCTGGTACGGCAGCCGCGCAAGATCGGGCTGCTGACCGTGGCCGCGGTGGTGATCACGGTCAACTGGGGCACGTACATCTACGCGGTCAACACCGGCCACGTGGTCGAGAGCGCGCTGGGCTACTTCATCAACCCGCTGGTCAGCGTGCTGTTCGGGGTGTTGCTGCTGAAGGAGCGGCTGCGGCCGTTGCAGTGGACGGCCGTGGGGTTCGGGGCGCTGGCGGTGCTGGTGCTGACCGTCAACTACGGGCGGCCGCCGTACATGGCGCTGGTGCTGGCGGTGAGCTTCGCGGTGTACGGGCTGGTCAAGAAGCAGGCGAACGTGGGGGCGGCCGAGAGCCTGACCGTGGAGACGCTCGTGCTGCTGGTGCCGGCGCTGGTGTATCTGACGTTCCTGCAGCAGCAGGGGCAGTCGACGTTCGGCACCCTGGGGGCGGGGCACGCCGCGCTGCTCGTGGGGGCGGGGGTGATCACGGCGCTGCCGCTGCTGGCGTTCACCGCCTCGGCGATCCGGGTGCCGCTCAGCACGATCGGGCTGCTTCAGTACATCGCGCCCGTGCTGCAGTTCCTGGTCGGGGTGCTGATCGCCAAGGAGACGATGCCGCCGAGCCGGTGGGCCGGCTTCGCCATCGTGTGGATCGCGCTGGCGATCTTCACGTACGACAGCTTCCGCGCGGCACGGGCGCGGCGGCCGAAGAAGAAGGCGTCAGCCCGACCGCTCGACCACGTAGTCACATAGCGCCAAAAAGGCGGACTTGGCCGGGATGTCAGGCAGGCCGGAGATGTCGTGCCGAGCCCGGTCCACCCACGCGTCCAGCTCGGCCCGCGCCTGAGCCATCGCCGGGTGCGCCCGCAGCAGCGTCAGCGCCTCGTCCAAGTCCGACTCGGCCACCGGCCCCGACAGCAGCTCGGCCAGCCGCGACGACGGATCTGAGGCCAGCACGTAGAGCACCGGCAGCGTCTTGATGCCCTCGCGCAGGTCGGTGCCGGGCGTCTTGCCCGACTCGGTGGAGGTGGAGGCCACGTCCAGCAGGTCGTCGCCGAGCTGCCAGGCCACGCCGATCGCCTCGCAGGCCCGGCTCAGCCGCTCCTCCACGTCGGCGGGAGCGCCGGACAGCAGCGCCCCGAAGCGGCCCGAGGCCGCGATGAGCGAGCCGGTCTTGTCGGCCAGCACGCTGATGTAGTGGGCCACCGGGTCGTCACCGGCCTGAGGGCCGATGGTCTCGCGGATCTGCCCCTGCACGAGGCGGGAGAACGTCTGCGCCTGCACCCGGATCAGCTCGGGGCCGAGGTCGGCGAGCAGGTCGGAAGCCTGGGCGAACAGGTAGTCGCCGGTCAGGATGGCCACGGTGTTGTCCCACCGGGCGTTGGCCGACGGGGAGCCCCGGCGCACCGGGGCCTCGTCCATCACGTCGTCGTGGTAGAGCGACCCGAGATGGGTCAGCTCGATCACCACGGCGCCGGGCACCACGCCCGGCGCCGACGGGTCGCCGAACTGGGCCGCCAGCAGCACCATCAGCGTGCGGAAACGCTTGCCGCCGGCCTCGATGAGGTGCTTGGACGCCTCCGTGACGAAGGCGTCCTCGCTCTCCACCGACGAGCGCAGCAGCTTCTCCACGGCGGCCAGCCCGTTGGACACGTCCTGCGCCAACCGCTCGTCCTCGATGGGAAGGTCAACAACGGGAGGCGCGGACATATGGGATCCCCTATCTAACGAAAAGGCCAGATGCAGCCTGCTGGGCAAGGTCGAGCACGGGCTCCGGGTACAGCCCGACTCCTACCGTAACCAGCAGCGAGACCGCGATGACCGCCACGGTCCCCGCACTGGGGATCGCGATGGCCGGGCCGTCGGCCGCGGGCTCGCTGAAGAACATCAGCACGATGACGCGGACGTAGAAGAACGCGGCGATCGCCGAGGCGATGACGCCGACCACGACCAGTCCGGTCATCCAGCCGCCCAGCGAGTCGCCGGCCTCGGAGGCGCTGCCCAGCGCCGCCGTGAAGACCGCGTACTTGCCGAAGAAGCCGCTCGTGAGCGGGATTCCGGCGAACGCCAGCAGGAAGAAGGCGAACACCCCGGCCAGGATCGGCGACCGCTTGCCCAGCCCGGCCCAGCGGGAGAGGTGGTTGGCCTCGCCGCCGGGGTCGCGCACCAGCGTGACCACGGCGAACGCGCCGACCGTGGTGATGCCGTACACGAGCAGGTAGAACAGGATCGCCTGCAGCGACACCGCGTTGCCCTCGGCGGCCGAGTAGGTGGCCATGACGCCCACCAGCAGGAAGCCGGCGTGCGCGATCGAGGAGTAGGCGAGCATCCGCTTGATGTCGGTCTGCGTGATCGCCAGCACCGCGCCGACGATCATCGTCAGGGCCGCGATGACCCAGATGACCGGACGCCAGTTCCAGTCGAGGTTGCCCAGCGCCACCCAGAAGACGCGCAGCAGCGCGCCCACGGCGGCCACCAGCGTGCCGGAGGCCATGAGGGCGGTGATGGGCGTCGGGGCGCCCTGGTAGACGTCCGGCTTCCACGCCTGGAACGGCGCCGCGCCGATCTTGAACAGCAGGCCCACGCCGGCCAGCGCGAAGCCGATCAGCAGCAGCGGGTCCAGCGCGGCCCCGGTCGTCATGGCCTGGCCGATCCCCGCCAGCGACACGGTCCCGGCGTAGCCGTACAGCATCGCGATGCCGTACAGGAAGAACGCCGAGGAGAACGCGCCCAGCAGGAAGTACTTCAGCGAGGCTTCCTGCGAGAGCAGGCGGCGACGCCGGGCCAGGCCGCACAGCAGGTACAGCGGCAGCGACATGACCTCGAGGCCGACGAACATGGTCAGCAGGTCGTTCGCGGCGGGGAACATGAGCATGCCGCCCACCGCGAACAGCGCCAGCGGGTAGACCTCGGTGTGCGCGCTGCCGGCCCGCTCGGCCTCTTCCTCGTCGGCGCTGCCGGGCACCGACGCCGCCGAGGCGACGAAGTGGCCCTCGTCGTTGATCAGCAGCACGCAGACGATGGACAGGACGAGGATGACGCCCCAGATGAACAGCGCCGGCCCGTCGACCGCGAGCGCCCCCATCGCGACCGGCTCGGTCGGCACGCCGCCGCCGACGACGGTCACGAGCACCAGCGCGAACGCGCCGACCAGGCTGAGCAGCGTCAGCGGCACCTGGATGGACCTGCGCAGGTAGCGGGGCGCGAACGCCTCCACCAGCACGCCGACGACGGCGGCCGCGAACACGAGCAGCAGCGGCGCCAGCGTGCCGTACTCGATCGTCGGCGCCTCGATGACGTTGTTCACTGACCGGCTCCCTTCTCAGCGATAGCCGGGTTGTCGACCTGCACGTTGGACAGCGTGCTGGTCACCGCGGGTGTGATCACGTCGAGCAGCGGCTTGGGGAAGAACCCGAAGCCGATGATCAGGGCGACCAGCGGCGCGAGCACCCACACCTCGCGCGCGTTCAGGTCCTTGAACGCCTTGACCGGCTCGGCGGTCGGCCCGTTGAGCGTCCGCTGCACCATCCACAGGATGTAGACGGCGGCCAGGATGACGGCCAGCGCGGAGACGATCGCCGCGACGGTCAGCGCCCCCGACCCGAACGCCGGGCTGGAGTAGGTGCCGATCATCACCATGAACTCGCTGACGAACGAGGACAGCCCCGGCAGCGAGAGCCCGGCCAGACCGGCGACCAGGAAGAAGCCGGCCAGCAGCGGCGTGACCTTCTGCGCGCCACCGTAGTCGGCGATGTGCGGAGAGCCGCGCCTGGCGATGAGGAACCCGGCCGCCAGGAACAGCGCGCCGGTCGCGAAGCCGTGGTTGACCATGTAGAGGGCGGCGCCCTCCTGGGCCACCTGCGACATCGCGAACACGCCCATGACGATGAAGCCGAAGTGCGAGATCGACGTGTAGGCGATCAGGCGCTTCATGTCGGTCTGGCCGATGGCCACGATCGCGCCGTAGATGATGCTGATGACCGCCAGGACGATGATCGGCATGGTGAACGCCTTGGCGGCGTCGGGGAACAGCTCCAGACAGAACCGGAGCATTCCGTACGTGCCGACCTTGTCCAGCACGCCGACCAGCAGCACCGCGGCGCCGGCCGGAGCCTGCGCGGCCGCGTCGGGCAGCCAGGTGTGCACCGGCCAGAGCGGCGCCTTGATGGCGAAGGCGATGAAGAAGCCCGCGAACAGCCACTTCTGCGTCACCGGGTCCTGGATGGCGCCGACGAGCTCGGGGAACATGAACGTCCCCTTGCCCGCGACGACGTACAGGCCGATGACCGCGACCAGCATGAGCAGGCCGCCGAAGAGCGAGTACAGCAGGAACTTGACCGCCGCGTAGGACCGCTGCGCCCCGCCATAGGACCCGATCATGAAGTACATCGGGATCAGCATGGCTTCGAAGAAGACGTAGAACAGGAAGATGTCGGTCGCCGCGAAGACGCCGATCATCATCGCTTCCAGCACGAGCAGCAGCGAGAAGTACGTCTTGACCGACCGCTTGGGCGCGACCACGGTGCCGTCGGCGGCCTTGACGCCGGAGGCGTCGTGCCACGAGGCGAGCACCACGATCGGCACCAGCACGGCCGACAGGGCGATCAGCACCAGCGCGATGCCGTCGACGCCCACCCCGAAGTGCACCCCGAAGCTCGGGATCCAGTCGTACGTGGCCGCGAACTTGAACCGGTCACCTGGGGCGCCGGTGAACTGGAACGCCATGACGAGCGTCAGCGCCAGCACGACCAGCGAGACCAGCAGCGTGACCTGCTTGGCCAGCTTGTCGCTGCCCTTGGGAAGCAGCGCTACCACGATGGCGCCCAGCACGGGCACCGCCATGAGTATCGGGAGCCAGAGTGACGACATCAGATGTTCCCAACGAGGAGCAGGGCGCCGGTCAGCAGGGCGGCGCCGATCAGGATGGACAACGCGTACGTTCTGGCGAAGCCCGTCTGGAGCCGCCGCAGGCGCCCTGAGCTCCCGCCGATGCCCGCGGCCAGGCCGTTGACCAGCCCGTCGATGCCGCGGTTGTCGAAGTACACCGCGATGCGGGTCAGCCACTGGCCGGGGCGCATGAACAGCGATTCGTTGAGCGCGTCGCCGTACAGGTCACGCCGGGCGAAGGTGGTGAGGAACGAGCCGCGCGGCTGCACGGCCGGCACCTGGGCGCGGCCGTACTTCATCCACGCGATCGCCGCGCCGACGGCCACCAGCGCCAGCGTGGACAGACCCACCGTGGTGGTGCTGAACACGTGCGGGACGGGCGCGTGCTCCGGCATGCCCACCGCGGGCGCCAGGAAGTGCATGAGCCTGTTGTCCATGATGAGGAAGTAGCCGAGCACGATCGAGCCGATCGACAGCAGGATCAGCGGCACGGTCATCACCGAGGGCGACTCGTGCGGGTGCGCGTCCTTCTCCCAGCGCTTCTCGCCGAAGAACGTCATGAAGATCATGCGGGACATGTAGAAGCCGGTGATGCCCGCGCCGAGGACGGCCAGCCAGCCCATCCAGGCGCCGTGCTCCATGGCCGTCTCGATGATCCCGTCCTTGGTGTAGAAGCCGGACAGGAACGGGAAGCCGATGATGGCCAGGTAGCCGACCATGAACGTGGCGAAGGTGATCGGCATGTACTTGCGGAGACCGCCGTACTTGCGCATGTCGACCTCGTCGTTCATGCCGTGCATGACCGAGCCGGCGCCGAGGAACATGTCGGCCTTGAAGAAGCCGTGCGCGATCAGGTGCGCGATGGCGAAGGCGTAGCCCGCCGGGCCGAGGCCCGCGCCGAGCATCATGTAGCCGATCTGCGACATCGTCGAGCCGGCCAGGCCCTTCTTGATGTCGTCCTTGGCACAACCGATGATCGCACCGGCGAGCAGCGTGGCCACACCGACGATCGTGACGACCAGCGAGGCCACGTCGGACGCCTCGAAGAACGCGCCCGAGCGGACCACCAGGTAGACGCCGGCGGTGACCATGGTCGCGGCGTGGATGAGGGCCGACACCGGGGTCGGGCCCTCCATCGCGTCCAGGAGCCACGACTGCAGCGGGAGCTGCGCCGACTTGCCGCACGCGCCGAGGAGCAGCAGCAGGCCGATCGCGGTCAGCGTGCCGTCGGAGGCGGTGCCGATCTGCTGCGCGCCCAGGTCCTTGAAGGCCAGCGAGCCGAACGACGTCCAGATGATGAACATGCCGACCAGCAGCCCGAAGTCACCGACGCGGTTGACGACGAACGCCTTCTTCGCCGCGACCGCCGCCGACGGCTTGAACTGCCAGAACCCGATGAGCAGGTACGAGGCCAGGCCGACGCCCTCCCAGCCGATGAACAGGCCGACGTAGTTGTCGGACAGCACCAGCAGGAGCATCGCGGCCACGAACAGGTTCAGGTAGGAGAAGAACCTGCGCCGGTCGGGGTCGTGCGACATGTAGCCGATCGAGTAGATGTGGATCAGCGATCCGACACCGGTGATCAGCAGCGCGAAGCTGACCGACAGGGGGTCGACGAGCAGCCCCATGTCCAGCTTCAGGCTGGGGATGAACTCGTACAGCCGCACGGCCCTGCGGCGCTGATCCTCGCCGAGTCCGAGCAACTCGACGAACGCCAGCACCGCCACGGCGAACGAGGCGAGGGACATGGCCACGCCCAGCAGATGGCCCCACCGGTTGGTGAACCGGTTGAACACCAGCAGGATGAACGCCCCCAGCAACGGGAGGGCGATCATCAGCCAGGACACGCCGATCGCGCCACCAGCGGTGTGCTGGATGATCTCAGCAGGAGATTCCACCAGTCACCTCTTAGTACTTCAGCAGGTTGGCGTCGTCGACCGACGCGGACCTGCGGGTTCGGAAGATCGTCACGATGATTGCCAGGCCGACCACGACCTCGGCCGCGGCCACCACCATCACGAAGAACGCGATGATCTGGCCTTCGAGGTTGCCGACCTGCCTGGCGAACGTGACGAACGCCAGGTTGCAGGCGTTGAGCATGAGCTCCACGCACATGAACACGACGATCGCGTTGCGCCGGATCAGCACGCCCATGGCGCCGATCGCGAACAGCAGGCCCGACAGGATGAGGTAATGCGTCGTCACTTGGACTCCTCCTCGGCCCGGTGCTTGATGGCCTCGGCGAGCTTGGGGTCCTCGGGCAGGTGCCCATGCTCCACGTCGTAGCGGGCGATGTAGCGGTTGACCGAGGACTCGGCCACGGACCCGTCGGGCAGCAGCGCCGGCATGTCGATGGCGTTGCCGGTCGCGTACGTGCCCGGGCCGGGCAGCGGCGACGGGCGGTCACCGAGGAAGCGGGCCTTGGACAGGTCCTTCTGCGTGGCCTTCTTGGCCAGCCGCTCGCGGTGCGCCAGCACCATCGCGGCGAGCGCGGCGGTGATGAGCAGCGCCGAGGTGACCTCGAACGCGAAGACGTACTTGGTGAACAGCAGCAGCGCGATCGAGCGGATGTAGCCGCCCTGACCGGTGGCCATCGCCAGGCCCGTCTGCGGCGCGAAGATCGCGTTGCCCACGGCCAGGATGATCAGCGCGGCGAATCCGACGCCCGCGATGATCGCCCAGAACCGCTGGCCGCGGAGCGTCTCCACGAGCGAGTCGGAGGAGTCGACGCCGACCAGCATGAGCACGAACAGGAACAGCATCATGACGGCGCCGGTGTAGACGATGATCTGCACCGCGGCCAGGAAAGGCGCGTCCTGCACGGCGTAGAGGACCGCGAGGCAGAGCATCACGGTGCCGAGCATCAGCGCCGAGTAGACGGCCTTCCGGTTGAAGACCACGCCGAGCGCGGCGCCGACGGACACGACGGCGAGCACCCAGAAAGTGATGGTCTCACCCATTGGTCCGTCCCAGCCGGTAGTAGTCCTCTTCGGTCTCGCCGAGCCGCATGGGGTGCGGCGGCTGCTCCATGCCCTGGGTGAGCGGCGCGAGGAGCATCTCCTTGGTGTAGATGAGGCTCTCGCGGTTGCTGTCGGCGAGCTCGTACTCGTTGGTCATGGTGAGCGCCCGGGTCGGGCACGCCTCGATGCACAGGCCGCACAGGATGCACCGCAGATAGTTGATCTGGTAGGTGCGCCCGTAGCGCTCGCCCGGCGAGAAGCGCTCCTCGTCGGTGTTGTCCGCGCCCTCCACGTAGATGGCGTCGGCCGGACACGCCCACGCGCACAGCTCGCAGCCGACGCACTTCTCCAGCCCGTCAGGCCAGCGGTTGAGCTGGTGCCGCCCGTGGAAGCGCGGAGCCGTCGGCTTCTTCTCCTCCGGGTAGTTGGTCGTGACGGGCTTCTTGAACATCGTGTGGAAGGTGACCCCGAAGCCCTTGACGGGGTTCAGCCAATCAGTTAGTCCCACTGGGAATCTCCTTGTGCTGCACCCCGTGGTAGTGCGGCAGATCGAGCGGCGGCACAGGGAAGCCGCCTGCCGTCGGCTCGTTGGACAGCTCCTCGAACTCGGCTTCGACCTCCGCCTTCCTGGCTTCCTTGCGCCGCTGGTTCACGGTGTCGAACCGCATCCAGATGGCCAGCGCCCCGATGACGACGATCGCGCCGAGCCCGGCGGAGACGTAGATGCTCCCCTCGAACGTGCCGTTGTTCACGTAGATGATGTTGCGAACGGCGGCGACGAGAAGGATCCACGCCAGGTTGACCGGGATCAGGACCTTCCAGCCCAGCGACATCAGCTGGTCGTACCGGACACGCGGCAGCGAGGCGCGCACCCAGACGATGAAGCAGAACGTCAGCACGAACTTGATGAAGAACCAGAGCACCGGAACCCAGCCCGTGTGCGCCCACTCCCAGCTCATCGGGAGCGGTGCCCGCCAGCCGCCCATGAACAGCGTCACGGCGATGGCCGAGGCGGTGAAGGTGTGCAGGTACTCGCCCATCATGATCAGGGCGAACTTCAGCGACGAGGAGTATTCCGTCTGGAACCCGCCGACCAGCTCGCCTTCACCCTCGGGCAGGTCGAACGGGATGCGCGCGGCCTCGCCGAACATGCAGACCACGTAGACCAGGAACGACGGCAGCAACAGCACGGCGTACCAGGTCTGCTGCTGCGCGCCGACGATCTCCGAGGTGGACAGCGTCCCGGCGAACAGGAAGATCGCCACGAACGACAGGCCCATCGCGATCTCGTACGAGACCACCTGCGCCGCCGACCGGAGGCCGCCGAGCAGGGCGTACGGCGAGCGCGACGACCAGCCGGCCAGCACCACGCCGTAGACCGAGACGGCGCCCATGGCCAGCATGAACAGCACGGCCACCGGCAGGTCGACGAGCTGGAGCGGCGTCTGCACGCCGAACAGGTTCACCATCGGCCCGAACGGCACGATGGAGAAGGCCAGGAAGGCCGGGATCACCATGATGACCGGGGCCAGCAGGTAGAGCACCTTGTCCACGGTCCGCGGGAAGATGTCCTCCTTCAGGCCCATCTTCAGACCGTCGGCCACCGACTGGAGCAGGCCGAACTTGCCCGCCCGGTTGGGGCCGTAGCGGTTCTGCATCCGGGAGATGAGCTTGCGCTCGAACCAGACGCCGAACAGGATGCCCAGCATCAGGAAGGCGAAGAGCATGACCGCCTTGATGATGGTGATCCAGAGCGGGTCCTTGCCGAAGTCTTCGACGGTCGGACTGGCCGCGAGAACGAAGGTCATGAGGCGCTCCCGATGGTGACGATGTCGCCGGCCACCGCGCCGAGGTCGCGCGTGACCGAGCAGCCGCCCGAGTTCGACGGCACCCAGACCACGCGGTCGGGCAGGTCGGCGATGCGGACGGGCAGCGTGACCGCGTTCGGGCCGGGCCCGCCGACGACGACCTTGTCACCGTCGGCGACGCCGATCTCCGCGGCCGTGCTCTCCGACAGCAGCGCCTCGGCCGCCCGCGCGGTGCCGGCCAGGTACGGCTCGCCGTCCTGGAGGCGGCCGTCGTCGAGCAGCAGGTGCCAGGTCGCCAGCACGGCCCCGCCGGCGGCGGGGGCGGCGGGCGAGCCGGCGCCGACGCTCGGCGCGGCGACGCGGGTGCCCCGGTAGGAGCCGATGCCCGACAGCTCGCGCCGGGCCGCCTTGGCGTCCGGCAGGCCCAGGTGCACGTCCATGCGGTCGGCCAGGTCGCCGACGACCGCGAGGTCGCTGCGCAGGCCGGGCACCTTGAGCGGGGCCTCGAACGAGCGGCCCCGGCCCTCCCAGTTGACGAACGTGCCGCTCTTCTCCTGCACGGTGGCGACCGGCAGCACCACGTCGGCCCGGTCGGTGACGGCGCTGGCGCGCGTCTCCAGGCTGACGATGAACGGCGTGTTCTCCAGCGCCTCCAGCGCGGCGACCGGGTTGGCCAGGTCGTAGGGGTCGACGCCGGCCACGACCAGCGCGTCGAGCTCCCCGTCACGGGCGGCGGCGAGCATCGCGTCGGTGTCGCGGCCTGGGGTGGCGGGCAGCGAGGACACGTTCCAGGCGCGGGCGATCTCGGCCCTGGCGCTCTCGTCGTCGACCGGGCGGCCGATCGGCAGCAGGTTGGGCAGCGCGCCAGCCTCGACCGCGCCGCGCTCGCCGGCCCTGCGCGGGACCCAGGCGATGCGGGCGTCGGAGGCGGCGCCCAGCCGGACCAGCGCCGACAGCGCGCCGGGGACGGTCGCCAGGCGCTCGCCGGCGAGCACGATCGTGCCCTCGGCCAGCGTGCCGACCAGGTCGCCGATCGCGTCGGCCTCCCCGCCCGGCGCGGTGCGGATGAGCGTGCCGCCCATCTTGGCCAGGCCGTTGGTGGCGAACGGGGCGATCGCGGTGACCTTGAGGCCGCGCTTCTGCCACGCCTTGCGCAGGCGCAGGAAGACGATCGGCGACTCCTCCTCGGGCTCGAACCCGACGAGCAGCACCGCGGGGGCGCTCTCCAGGTCGGCGTAGGAGACCTCGATCCCCTTGCCGGCGACCGCGTGCGCGAGGAAGCGGGCCTCCTCGGCGGAGTGCGGCCGGGCGCGGAAGTCGACGTCGTTCGTGCCGAGCGCGAGCCGGGCGAACTTGGCGTAGGCGTAGGCGTCCTCGACCGTGACCCGGCCGCCGACCAGCACGCCGGCCTTGCCGCGGGCGGCGGCCAGGCCCTGGGCGGCGACGCTCAGCGCCTCCGGCCAGGAGGCGGGCTCCAGCACGCCCTCCTCGTTGCGGACCAGCGGCGTCCTGAGCCGGTCGGGCTGCGTGGCGTAGGTGAACGCCCAGCGGCCCTTGTCGCAGTTCCACTCCTCGTTGACCTGCGGGTCGTTGCCCGCCAGGCGGCGGGTGACGCGGCCGCGCCGGTGGTCGGTGCGCAGGCTGCACCCGGAGGCGCAGTGCTCGCACGCGCTCGGCGTGGACACCAGGTCGAACGGGCGGGCCCGGAACCGGTAGGCGGCGCCGGTCAGCGCGCCCACCGGGCAGATCTGCACCGTGTTGCCCGAGAAGTAGGACTGGAACGGCTCGCCGTCGGCGACGCCCACCTGCTCCTTGGCCCCGCGCTCGAAGAACTCGATGAACGGGTCACCGGCGATCTGGTCGGAGAAGCGGATGCAGCGCGCGCACTGCACGCAGCGCTCGCGGTCGAGCAGCACCTGGGTGGACAGCGGCAGCGGCTTGGCGAACGTCCGCTTCTGCTCCTGGAAGCGCGACTCGCCCTGGCCGTTGGACATGGCCTGGTTCTGCAGCGGGCACTCGCCGCCCTTGTCGCAGACCGGGCAGTCGAGCGGGTGGTTCAGGAGCAGGAACTCCATCGCCGCCCGCTGCGCCTTCTCCGCCACCGGCGAGGTCAGCTGGGTCTGCACGACCATGCCCTCGGCGACCTCGATCGCGCACGACGGCTGCGGCTTGGGGAAGCCGCGGCCGTTGCCCGCGTCGGGGATGTCGACGAGACACTGGCGGCAGTTGGCCGCCGGGTCGAGCAGCGGGTGGTCGCAGAACCTGGGGATCTGGATGCCCAGCAGCTCGGCCGCCCTGATGATCAGCGTGCCCTTGGGGACGCTGACCTGGAACCCGTCGATCGTGAGGGTCACCAGGGTGGTCTCAGTTTCTGTCACGGTCACTGGTCACCCCACAGAGTGGACTTCTTCGCGTCGAACGGGCAGCCGCCGACCTCGAAGTGCTTGAGGTACTCCTCGCGGAAGTACTTCACCGAGGAGTGGATCGGGCTGGTGGCGCCGTCGCCGAGCGCGCAGAACGAGCGGCCCAGGATGTTGTCGGCGATGTCGGTGATCGTCGACAGGTCGTCCTCGGTGCCCTGACCCTTCTCCAGGCGCTTGAGCACCTGCTTGAGCCAGTAGGTGCCCTCACGGCACGGCGTGCACTTGCCGCACGACTCGTGGGCGTAGAACTCGGTCCAGCGCAGCACCGTGCGGACCACGCAGGTGGTCTCGTCGAAGATCTGCAGCGCCCGGGTGCCGAGCATGGAGCCCTTCGCGCCGACCGCCTCGAAGTCGAGCGGCACGTCGAGGTGCTCGTCGGTGAAGATCGGCGTGGACGAGCCGCCCGGGGTCCAGAACTTGATCCGGTGCCCGGCGCGGATGCCGCCCGCCATGTCGAGCAGCTCGCGCAGCGTGATGCCGAGCGGAGCCTCGTACTGGCCGGGCCTGGTGACGTGGCCGCTCAGCGAGAAGATGCCGAAGCCCTTGGACTTCTCGGTGCCCATCCCGGCGAACCAGTCGGCCCCGTTGGCGATGATCGAGGGAACACTGGCCACGGACTCGACGTTGTTCACGACAGTAGGCGAGGCGTAAAGGCCCGCCACAGCCGGGAACGGAGGCTTGAGCCGCGGTTGACCCCTGAAGCCCTCCAGCGAGTCCAGCAGCGCCGTCTCCTCGCCGCAGATGTACGCCCCGGCGCCGCTGTGCACGACGAGCTCCAGGTCGTAGCCCGTGCCGAAGATGTCCTTGCCGAGATAGCCCTTCTCGTACGCCTCGCGCACGGCCGCGTGCAGCCGCCGGATGACGTGCAGCACCTCGCCGCGCACGTAGATGAAGGCGTGGTTGGCGCGGATCGCGAACGCCGTGATGATGACGCCCTCGACCAGCGAGTGCGGGTTGGCCATCATGAGCGGGATGTCCTTGCAGGTGCCCGGCTCCGACTCGTCGGCGTTGACGACGAGATAGTGCGGCTTGCCGTCACCCTGCGGGATGAAGCCCCACTTCATGCCGGTGGGGAAGCCGGCGCCGCCGCGGCCGCGCAGGCCCGAGTCCTTGACGGCCTGGATGACGGCGTCCGGGTCCATGCCCAGCGCCTTCTTGGCCGCCTCGTACGGCCCGTAGCCGTCGATGGTGAAGGAGTCGGGGCGGTCCCAGTTGGCGGTCAGGACCGGTGTCAGGGTCGTGCTCATGCCTCGGGGGCCTTCCATCCGTTGGCCTTGGCCAGCTTGAGGCCCTCCAGCGAGGGGCCGGCGGCCGAGGGGCCGTCGCCCGCCAGCTCGTCGGGCAGGCCGGAGAGCACCCGCGACGCCTCCTTGAACGTGCACAGCTTCTTCGGACCGCGGGTGGGCCGCACGTCCTTGCCGTCACGCAGGTCGTCGACGAGCTGCTTGGCCGATTCGGGCGTCTGGTTGTCGAAGAACTCCCAGTTGACCATCATGACCGGGGCGAAGTCGCAGGCCGCGTTGCACTCCAGGCGCTCCAGCGAGATCTTGCCGTCGCCGGTCGTCTCCTCGTGGCCGACGCCGACGTGCTCGGACAGCTCGTCCCAGATCTCGTCGCCGCCCATGACGGCGCAGAGCGCGTTGATGCAGACGCCGACGTGATACTCGCCGGCGGGCTTGCGCTTGTACATGGTGTAGAAGGTCGAGACGCCGACGACCTCCGCCTTGCTCAGGCCCAGCATCTCCGCACAGAACTCGTGCCCGTCGTCGGAGACGTAGCCGTCCTCGGACTGCACCAGGTGCAGCAGCGGAAGCAGCGCCGACCGCGTCTTCGGGTAACGGCCGATGATCTCCTTGGCGTCGCGTTCGAGACGCTCGCGGACTTCCGGTGAATAAGTCACCGGTCCACACCTCCCATGACGGGGTCGATAGAAGCCACCGCGGCGATCACGTCGGCGACCTGGCCGCCCTCCGCCATGGCGGGGAAGCTTTGCAGGTTGCAGAACGACGGCTCGCGGAAGTGGACGCGGTAGGGCCGGGTGCCGCCGTCGCTGACGACGTGCGCGCCGAGCTCGCCCTTGGGCGACTCGATCGGCGCGTAGGCCTGGCCGGCCGGCACGCGGAAGCCCTCGGTCACCAGCTTGAAGTGGTGGATCAGGGCTTCCATGGAGCTGCCCATGATGTGCGCGATGTGGTCGGGGGAGTTGCCGAAGCCGTCGGGGCCGAGCGCGAGCTGCGCGGGCCAGCCGATCTTCTTGTCCTCGATCATCACCGGGTCGCCCTTGAGCGGGCCGGCGATCCGGTCCAGGGCCTGCTCGATGATCTTGAGGGACTCCTCCATCTCCTGCATGCGCACGAGGTAGCGGGAGTAGACGTCGCAGCCGCGCTGGGTCGCCACGTCGAACTCGTAGGTCTCGTAACCGCAGTAGGGCTGCGACTTGCGCAGGTCCCACGGCAGGCCGGCGGCCCGCAGGATGGGGCCGGTGATGCCGAGCGCCATGCAGCCGGTCAGGTCGAGGTAGGCGACGTCCTTGGTGCGGCGGACGTACACCGGGTTCTCGTCGAGGAGCTTGCGGATGTCCTTGATCCGCTTGGGCATCTCCTTGAGGAACTCGCCGACCTTGTCCACGGCTCCGGCGGGCAGGTCGACGCTGACGCCGCCCGGCCGCACGTAGGCGTGGTTCATGCGCAGTCCGGTGATGTACTCGAACAGCTCCATGACCATTTCGCGGTCACGGTAGCCGAACAGGAACGGCGTGGTGGCGCCGAGCTCCATGCCGAACGTGCCCATCGCGACCAGGTGCGAGGCGATCCGGTTGAGCTCCATCATCATGACGCGGATGGCCTGCGCCCGGTCCGGGATGCGGTCCTCGATGCCGAGCAGCTTCTCCACGCTCAGGCAGTAGGCCGTCTCGTTGAAGATCGGCGACAGGTAGTCCATGCGAGTGACGAACGTGGTGCCCTGCGTCCACGTCCGGTACTCCATGTTCTTCTCGATGCCGGTGTGCAGGTAGCCGATGACGCCGCGCGCCTCGGTGACCGTCTCACCGTCGAGGGTCAGGACCAGGCGGAGCACGCCGTGCGTGGACGGGTGCTGCGGGCCCATGTTGACGACCAGGCGCTCGTCGTCGGAGTCGCGGACCCCGCTGACGACCTCGTCCCAGTCGGCGCCGGTGACCGAGTAGACCTTGCCCTCGGTCGCCTCGTCATATGCGGTGCTCACGAGTGATCCTCCCTCCGGTCGTCAACGCGCTGCTCGAAGAACTCGCTCACGCGTATGACCTCCTGTGGTCGGGCGAGGGGATGGTCGCCCCGCGGTACTCGACCGGGATGCCGCCCAGCGGGTAGTCCTTGCGCTGGGGGTGCCCGTCCCAGTCGTCCGGCATCATGATCCGGGTCAGGCCCGGGTGGCCGTCGTAGACGATCCCGAAGAAGTCGTACGCCTCGCGCTCGTGCCAGTCGTGGCCCGGGTAGACGCCGACGGTCGACGGGATGTGCGGGTCGGCGTCGGGGCAGCTCGTCTCGACGCGGACGCGCCGGTTGTGGGTGATCGAGCACAGGTGGATCACCGAGTGCAGCTCCTCGCCCGCCAGGTGCGGGTAGTGCACGCCGGTGACGCCCAGCGACAGCTCGAAGCGCAGCGCCGCGTCGTCGCGCAGCTTCTGGCAGACCTCGACCAGCCGCTCCCGCTTGACGTGCAGGGTCAGCTCGCCGCGGTCGACGACCACGCGCTCGATGGCGTCGTCGAGGCCGAGAGCGTCGACGAGCTCGTCGAAGTAGCCCCCGTACGGGCGCGGCGTGGAGATCTGCGGCGCGCGGCGGACGACGAGGCCGCCGTAGCCGGAGGTGTCGCCGGAGTCGGCGGCGCCGAACATGCCGCGCCGGGCGACGGGCGCCTCGGGGGTCTTGGCGACCTCGGGCACCTCGGCGCCGGGGACCTCGGGGAGGTTGTCAGGGGAGGTCACTTGGCGGCCCCTTGGTCGATCAGCGGCAGCGTGCGCAGCGCCTTGAGCTCGAGGTCCTCGATCTGCTTGGCCCGGTGCGCGCCGAACTTCATGTTCTGGATCTTGTCGTGCAGCTTGACGATCGCGTCGATGAGCATCTCCGGGCGCGGCGGGCAGCCGGGCAGGTAAATGTCGACGGGCACGATGTGGTCGACGCCCTGCACGATGGCGTAGTTGTTGAACATGCCGCCGCTGGAGGCGCACACGCCCATGGCGATGACCCACTTGGGCTCGGCCATCTGGTCGTAGATCTGCCGCAGGACGGGAGCCATCTTCTGCGACACGCGGCCGGCGACGATCATCAGGTCGGCCTGCCGGGGAGACGCCGAAGCGCGCTCCATGCCGAAGCGCGCCAGGTCGTAGTGGGGGCCACCGGTGGCCATCAGCTCGATGGCGCAACAGGCGAGCCCGAAGGTGGCGGGCCATACGGAGTTCTTGCGCGCCCAGCCCGCGGCCTGCTCGACCGTGCTGAGGATGAACCCGCTGGGGAGTTTCTCTTCAAGTCCCATTTTCAGTCCCAGTCCAGACCCTTGCGGCGCCACACGTACGCGTAGGCCACGAGCACGGTGACGATGAACAGCAGCATCTCGACGAGCGCGAACACCCCGAGGCCGGAGGAGATCACGCTGCCCGCGTCGTTGGTGAGCGGAGCGAACGAGACCGCCCACGGGTAGAGGAAGATGATCTCGATGTCGAAGACGATGAAGAGCATCGCCGTGATCATGTATTTGAGCGGGAACCGTCCGCCACCGACAGGCTGGGGCGTCGGCTCGATGCCGCATTCGTAGGCGTCAAGCTTGGCGCGGTTCCAGCGCTTGGGACCGGTGAAGGGGGCGATGGCGACCGAGAAGATCGCGAAGCCCCCCGCGAGAACGGCGAGCACCAGGATGGGCACGTACAGGTCCATCGCTACGCCTCCTCCGGAGTCGCCGCGCGCGCGGGCGCGCAGCCTGATCTATGGATGGGTGTGGGATTCATGCTCGTGGCGCGACCTTCGAGAGTGCGTTGATGATCTTGTCCGACGCATCGCCTCGCCGGTCGGTGAGATTACCAAGGAGTTTGAGCGCGAAGCGCATCAGCCTCGGGTGGGGAAGCCCGTGCCTGGTGCCGAAGCTCATCACACCCGGCTTCCCGATCGCCTGCACGAACAACCTGCCCAGCGTGAAATATCCGCCATAGGCGTCCTTCAACGTCTGAGGATACGTCCGCAGGACACGTTCTCGCTGCGCCGGGGTGGTGCCCTTGAGGGCCTTGGCGACGACCTCGGCGGCGATCTCGCCGGTCTCCATGGCGTAGGCGATGCCCTCGCCGTTGAACGGGTTGATCGAACCGCCGGAGTCGCCGGCGAGCAGGAGGCCGCGCGTGTAGTGCGGCTGCCGGTTGAAGGCCATCGGGAGCGCGGCGCCGCGGATGGGGGCCGTCATGTTCTCCTCGGTGAAGCCCCACTCGGCGGGCATGGACCGGCACCACCGGCGCAGCAGGTCGCGGTAGTCGATGTTCTTGAAGTGGGTGCTGGTGTTGAGCAGGCCGAGCCCCACGTTCGCGGTGCCGTCGCCGACGCCGAACACCCAGCCGTAGCCGGGCAGCAGCGTCTGGTCGTCCCACAGCTCCAGCCACGTCTCCAGGTAGTCGTCGTCGTGGCGCGGGCTGGTGAAGTAGGTGCGCACGGCCACGCCCATCGGGCGGTCCTCGCGCCTTTGCAGCCCCATGCCGAGAGCCAGCCGGGTGCTGTTGCCGTCGGCGGCCACGACCAGCCGGCCGCGGTAGACCGTGCCGTCCTTGGTGGTGACGCCGGTGATGTGGCCGCTGCGGTCGTCGAGGACCGGCCCGGTGACGGTCACGCCCTCCATCAGGCGCGCGCCGGCCTTGACCGCGTGGGCGGCCAGGATCTCGTCGAAGTCCTGGCGGGTCCGTACGAGACCGAAGTCGGGGAAGCGCTCCAGCTTGGGCCAGTCGAGCTCGAAGCGCAGGCCGCCGCCGACGACGCGCAGGCCCTTGTTGCGCACCCAGCCGGGGGCGTCGACGTCGACGCCCATGTTGAGGAGCTGCTTGACGGCTCGCGGGGTCAGGCCGTCACCGCAGACCTTCTCCCGGGGGAAGCGGGTCTTCTCCAGGACCAGCACGTCGAGACCCGCCTGGGCCAGGTAGAAGGCGGTCGCGGAACCGGCGGGACCGGCGCCGACGACGATGACGTCAGCGTCAACTGCTGGCACGGTCACTGGACTGTCCTGTCCTACACGCTCGAAGGCCTGGCCTCGGGGTGTCTCGCCTTCGTTCCTTTGTGAACCCCTTCACAAACTTGTCGGCCCGCAGTCTAACCCTTTTCCTGGACAAAGTGGCAGCCGGGGGGCCGTCAGAGCCTAGTAGATCACGCGGCTTTGAACGCGCGGTGCATGGCCACGATCCCCAAGTCGAGGTTGCGCCAGGCGACCCGCCGCCATCCGGCGTCCTGGATGATGCGCGCCAGCGTCGCCTGGTCCGGCCAGTCACGGATCGACTCGGCCAGATATTCGTACGAATCGTCGTTGGAGCCGAAAATCTTGGCCACCTTCGGCAGCAGCCGCATCAGATATTCGCGGTAGACCAGATCGAACGGCGCGAACGTCACGTGCGAGAACTCCAGGATCACCAGCCGGCCGCCCGGCTTGGTCACCCGCAGCATCTCGCGCAGCGCCTGGCCGGTGTCCTGCACGTTGCGCAGCGCCACCGAGATCGTCACCGCGTCGAAGACGTCGTCGGCGAACGGCAGCCGCATCGCGTCGCCCGCGACGAACGGCACCCCCTCGCCCGTGAGCGCGTTGCGCCCGCGGCGGCGCACGCCGGTGCTCAGCATGCCGAGCGAGAAGTCGGAGGCGATCGCCCGCGCGCCCAGCGTCGTGAACGTGTCGGTCGAGGTGCCGGTGCCGGCTCCGAGGTCGAGCACGACCTCCCCCGGCCCGGCGTCGACGGCCGCGGCGACGGCCTTGCGCCACACCCTGACCTGGCCCATCGAGATCACGTCGTTGACGAGGTCGTAGCGCCGGGCGGTGCGATCGAACATCGCGGCGACCTCGTCCGGCTGCTTGTCCAACTGAGCGCGCGTCATGCAGAACAGCCTAGGGCCATTCCCGACAATCAACGGAAAGTAGCGGCACGACTACATTGCGTCTGCTAAGAATGGGCAAATGCTTGCCCGAGTCGCCCTTGCGGCGATCATCGCAGCGGCCCCCGCCGCGCACCCTCGCGTGGTCTCGGCCAACCCGGTCGACCACACCCCGCACGTTCTCGACGGCATCGTCAACGCCATCACGCTCGTCGGCGACACCGTGGTGGTCGGCGGCTCGTTCTCGGCGGTCGCCGACGCCACCAGGACCACCACCTACCGGCGCGACAACCTGTTCGCCTTCGACCTGACGACCGGGCGGGTGCTGCCCCGCTTCGCCCCCGGCGTGGGCGGGCCCGTGCACAGCCTGGCCGCCGGCGACGACGGCACCGTCTACGTCGGCGGCGACTTCCACGAGGTCGACGGCCACCGCGCCAGGTCGCTGGCGCAGGTGAGCCTGGCGACCGGCCGGCCGGTGCCCTCGTTCCGCCCGGCCGTCTCCGGAGGCGCGGTCGCGACCCTGGCCAGGCGCGGCGCCCACCTCTACGCCGGCGGCGACTTCACCCGCCCGCGCACCGCGCTGGCCCGGCTCGACGCCACGACCGGCCGCGCCGACCCCGCCTTCACCATCACGCCGGGCGATCCGCTGAGCCGGCGGGTCCGGGTGCACGCGATCGCCGCCACGGCCGACCGGCTGGCCGTCGACGGCAGCTTCACCACGCTCGACGGGCAGTCACGGCCGCAGCTCGGCCTCATCGACATCGGCGGCCCGGCGCCCAAGCTCGCCCCGTGGCGGACCGACGCGTACACAGGCAAGTGCATGGACGTCTTCCCGTGGTACGTGCGCGGCCTCGACTTCGCGCCCGACGGCCGGTATTTCGTGGTCGTCACCACCGGCGGGCCCAGGCGCGGGACGTGCGACAGCGCGGCCAGGTTCGAGACGTACGCCACCGGCAGGAACGTCAAGCCCACCTGGGTCAACAAGACAGGCGGCGACTCGCTCTACGCGGTGTCGGTCACGGGCAGCGCGGTCTACGTCGGAGGGCATCAGCGCTGGCTGGACAATCCGCAGGGCCATGACTCGGCCGGCCCGGGGGCGGTGCCGCGCGAGGGCATCGGGGCCATTCATCCACGGACGGGAAAGGCGCTCAGTTGGAATCCCGGCCGCGAGCGCGGGATCGGCGTCAAGGCTTTTCTGGCGAACAGGACAGGACTACTAGTCGGTAGCGACACAACCCGACTCGGGCGGGAGTACCATGCCCGGATTGGCATGTTCCCTCTGCCCTAGTCGTCCTGCGGCTTGGCGCGGTCGATCCTGCCGCTGATGCGCGCGCTCATGGCGTCGCGCTGCTTGGAGAGCAGGACATAGCTGGCGATGCCGCTGAGCGCGAACGCGGCCACCAGCAGGACCAGCAGGTTCGGCACGCCGAGGAGCCAGAGCACCAAGAAGGCGATGCCGAACAGGCCGATCCTGGACAACGTGTAAACGAGAACGGGATGCACGGGTTCGAGATTACTCGGCCCATGCCTCCGGTCGCTCTTCGCATCGGGCACGAGCGCTGCTACTGTGCCCAGTAAGGGTGTTTCGTAAAGAAACACCCACGAGAGCCCCAAAGAGGCTCTATCATATAACAATCGGGCAGTCAGCTGATAACAACCCGTGATCTTTGCAGAAAACCACGGATAAATCAGGCTTCGCTCGACACACTGGTTACCTGTCCGCCCGCTGGCAGGAAGCGGGATGCGAGGGGGAGAGATTGGTGGAGAGTAGCAGCGAGCGTCTGCTGACCCCTGGAGAGGTTGCCGCCCTCTTCCGGGTAGACCCAAAGACGGTTACGCGCTGGGCTGCGGCAGGCCGCATCAGCAGTATCCGCACCCCCGGAGGGCACCGGCGCTTCCGTGAATCGGAAGTGCACGCCCTTCTTCGAGGCGAGGACGTTCTGACGGCCGACAGGCCGACAGGGGAGTCCCCGCGTGTTTGACGTACCGCCCAGTCGGTGATCCTGCCAGCCAGGATCACCGAGACGGCGTGCTCGCCGGCCCATCCGTAAGGCGAGCGCGGGAAGGCGCCATCCGCCGACCGTGGCTGGCGCCTTGGCGGAATCCTGCCTCTCAGTCGCCGTCCTGGTCGGCCTTGTACGCCAGGAACTCCCGCTCCAGCTCGTCGTTCTCCTCCGCCCAGCGGCGCCGCCGCTCGGCCGCCTCCTCCTCGGTCAACGACTCCTGCAACCACTCGTCGTAACCGGGCTCGCCGGGCTCCACCTCGACATACGCGTTCCCGATCAGGCGCCCGTCTTCGCTGGCCAGGCTCCTCGGCACCCGCAGGGTCCCGTCAGCGAGCCGGATGACGTACATGGCCGATCACCTAGATTCCGTAGCGCCGGTTGAAGAACAGCATGACGTCGAGCGCCATCCGCGTGTTGCCGCCGAGCATGTCGACCAGCGCGGGGCGCTGCCGTGAGGCGATGGCGGCGAACGCGTCGGCGAAGAACTCCTTGCGGCCCAGCCCCCCGCCCTGGCGGTGGAACGACGACGCCAGCAGCGGCGTGACCCTCTCGAACAGTGCCACGAACTCCGGCGTGTCCGACACCCATACGCCGAACACCGAATCGATGTCGTCGATCGCGTGCCCGACCTCGTGCATCATCACGTCCGGCGTCGGCGAGGGCCGGTCCCCCACCACGACCTTCCGGTCCCCGTACGCGCCCGCGCACACGTCCCACGTGGCCCGGCCCGACGGCAGCGGCGCGCCGCGCAGATAGCCCATGTCGTCCAGGTCCGGCACGCCGCCCGGCCCGACGTAGATGCCCTCCAGCCCCTCGGCCAGCCGCTCCTTCAGCCGGTCGGGCAGCCTGGCCAGGCTCTCCACGGCCCGGACGAGATCAGGCGGCGGCGGCCCCAGCCGGGCGTCCCACTGGCGGTGCAGGATCGCCTCCAGCTTCCCGCAGTGCCGCAGCCCGTCGCCCAGCGGCGGCACGTCGGGCGGATGCGGCCGGGCCCGCGCGTGGGAGCCGTCGAGCTCGAAGTCCTGCCACGTGTAGCGGGGCCGCTCCGGGGCCGTGGCGGGCGTCCGCTCCGGCCGCCGCCTCCCTTGCTCGTCCGGTCCCCCGCCCTCCCAGGGACGGCGGTCGGCGTCGGGCCGGCGCGCCGGCTGGTCGCGGCGCTCGCGCTCGCGCCGGCGGAAGCCCGGCGTCTCCGTGCCCTCCCCGGCGGCCCGGCCCACCTCACTGTGGCCCCGCCGATAGGCTCCCCGCGCGTTGGCCCAGAAGGACCGGTCAGCGTCGGGCGGGGCCTCGGTGCGGCGCGAGAAGAGGTACGACCCGCGCCGCCACCAGCGACCTCGCCGATGGCGCCCCTTGTCGTTGGAAATGGCCATCGCACCCCTCACCGCCCCGTGGCGCCGAATCGGGTTCCACGGTACGACGCTGATCTTCGCCAGTCATCCGAAATGCGACATCAGGTGGCACGAACACGCTGGAGATGGCTTACAGTTCGGGGCATGGCAGGTGTCATTGTCGGCCTGGCTCTGCTGGCCTTCTGGCTGTTCACGTTGTTCGACGTCATCACCACCCCCGAGGAAGAGGTCAGGCACTCCCCGAAAGCCGTGTGGCTCATCGTCGTCGCCGTGCTTCCCCTCATCGGCGGGCTGTTCTGGATGCTGCGCGGACGTCCCCGGCCCATCCAGGAGTCCTGGCCGGTGCAGCCGCGTTCCACCGCGGGCATCCCCAAGGGCCCCGACGACGACCCCGATTTCCTTCGCGAACTCGACCGTCGCATGCGCGGCGAAGAGAAGTAACCGCCCCTCCGAAACGCCTGTCACCCACTCTTTCAGGTAAATCTTTTCAGCGTCCGCCTTCTGGAAGCGCCGCAGACGCCCCCAGAAGGCGGAGCGAGGCTCCGGGCGGAGGGAACCGCCCGGAGCGCCTCCACAGCGCTCTCAGCCTCAGGCGTAGCTGTGCAGACCCTCGATGAAGATGTTGACGCCGACCAGGTTGAACAGCAGCGCCAGGAACGCCACGAGCTGCACGACGGTCGCCGCCCGGCCACGCCACCCGGCCGTCACCCGGGCGTGCAGGTAGGCCGCGTAGCCGACCCAGGTGATGAACGACCACACCTCCTTGGGGTCCCAGCCCCAGTAGCGGCCCCACGCCCGGTCCGCCCACAGCGCGCCCGCGATGACGGCGAACGTCCACAGCGGGAACGCCAGCACGATCGCCCGGTGCGCCGCCTTCTCCAGCTCGGCCTTGGCGGGCAGCCGCGACAGCCCGTCGCCGCGCACCAGGAAGAGCACCCCCGCCACGCCCGCGAGCACGAACAGCCCGCTGGCGATGATGGCGGCGGTGACGTGGATGGCGATCCAGTAGGAGTTGAGCGCGGGCACGACCGGCCCGGCCGAGGTGTAGAAGACCTTGGACGCGAGCCCCAGCCCCAGCGCCGCCGGCACCATGACGAACCCGCCGAGGAAGCGGATGTTGGTGCGCGTCTGGGTGATGAGGAACGCGGAGACGGCGGCGAAGCAGATGGCGACGATGAACTCGTACATGTTGCCCCACGGCCACCGGTCGACCGCGAGGCCGCGGGTGACGATGGCGCCGAGGTTGGCCGCCCAGCCGAGCCAGGCCAGGACGAGCCCGGCGATCCCGCCGCGCAGGGCGAACGCGGGGACGGGCTGCTGCGGCGCGTCGTCGGAGGGCGCACCGGCCTCCGCCTCCGAGGAGGAGGCGGCGCCCACCGTCACGGGGGTGCGCGCGCGGCCCTTGACGGGCGCGTCGGCACGGGCGCGGCCGAAGGCCAGCTCTAGCGCGAAGCCCACCATCGCGAACAGATAGAGCAGCACTGCCGCGACCACGAACAGGTCGCTCAGCTCCGCGAGTGGTTCAGCGCTCATCCTTGTCTCCTGCTGCTAGAACCTTGACGATGTCGTCGAACTCCTCCGCGAACCCGGCCGCGGACCCTTCGGTGCGGGTCAGCCCGCCCACGTCGACGGTGCCGTCCTTGACCCGCACCCACACCCGCCGGCGCCGGATGACCAGCGAGAGCACGATGGCGACGGTGGCCGTCGAGGCGGCGAGCAGCGCGGGCAGCCGGCCGGGATCGTAGGCTATCTGGAGCGTCATCCACTCCTTGACCTCGACGAACTCCAGCTTGCCCGCCCCGTCGGGCAGGTCGAGCGTTTGGCCGGGAGCCAGCGGCGCGGGCACGTCCTTGCCCATGACCAGCGGCTTGAGCTTCTTCATCAGCTCGGGCGGCGCCAGCTCGTAGACCGACCGGGGCTCCCCCGAGCGCATGCCGAGGTCGCCGGAGAACGCCCCCAGGACCTGCACGCCGGGCTGGATGGCCCCGGGGAACGCCGAGGCGTAGCTGCCGTCGGTCAGCGGCACGCTGGTGGGCAGGAAGCGCATCAGGAAGCCGAGCGGGGTCGGCTGCGCGTCGGGGACCTTGACCACGCAGTCGGAGGTGAGCGTGGGCTTGTCGGCGATGATGCACGGCACCGGCCCCTCGAACGCGACGTGCCCCTTGGCGTCGGTGACGCGGAAGACGGGGGCGTAGCCGTGGCCGATGAGGTAGGTCTGGGTGCCGTCGACCTCCAGCGGCTCGTTGACCTTGAGCTCGTAGTCGCGGGGCGCGGCCCCGGGAGCGTCGGTGACCTTGAGGAAGGCGGAGTAGTCGAGCTCCTGCCCGCGCTTCTCGCCCTCGACCTGGTAGGTGGCCTGGAAGTCGGTCATCTCGAAGCTGAACGGCTCCAGCGACTCGGCCGACACCTGGGGGCCGGGGATGAACCGGTCGTAGGCGGCCACGGTGTTGGCGAACCCGTCGCCCTCGGCGACCAGCACGTTGCCCCGGTAGCCGTACAGGGAGCCGAAGCCGACGGCGACCAGCACGCCGAGCAGCGCGATGTGGAAGAGCAGGTTGCCGGTCTCGCGCAGGTAGCCCTTCTCGGCGGCGACCCAGCCGTCGCCGGTCTCCACGCGGAAGCGCAGCTTGCGCAGCCGCCTGGCGGCCTCGGTGACCGTGAGGTCGCCGTCGAAGGAGGCGGAGTGCGGCAGCCTGGTCAGGTTGCGCGGCGCGGCCGGCGGCTTGCGGCGCAGCTCGCGCAGGTAGGTGGCGGTGCGCGGGATGATGCAGCCGATCAGCGAGGTGAACAGCAGCAGGTAGATGGCCGCGAACCAGACCGAGGTGAAGACGTCGAAGAGCTGGAAGCGGTCGTACCACTCGGCCAGCGCCGGGCTGTCCTTGTAGACCAGCGCGACCTTGTCGGGCTCGACGCTGCGCTGCGGGATCAGCGAGCCGGGCACGCTGGCCAGCGCGAACAGGAAGAGCAGGATGAGCGCGGTCTTCATCGAGGTGAGCGTGCGCCAGCACCAGCGCAGCCAGCCGGTCAGGCCCATGCCCGCGGGCTTGGCCGCGCGCTCCCTCTCCAGCTCGTCGACGCTCATCAGATCACCGGCCGGAAGTTGCCGATCAGGCCCTGCATGGTGGCGATCATCTCTCCCCAGAGGCCGGTGACCAGCGCGATGCCGACGGCCACCATCATGCCGCCGCCGATCCGGGTGATCAGGCGCGAGTGCTTGCGGATCGCCCGGAACGTGTGCAGCGCCTTGCTGTAGGCCAGGGCAGCGGCCACGAACGGCAGCCCGAGCCCGAGCGCGTAGGCCACGGCGAGCAGGGCGCCCCGCGAGGCGCTGCCCTCGTTGAGGCCGAGGGTGAGGACGACGGCCAGGGTGGGGCCGATGCACGGCGTCCAGCCCAGCCCGAACACCACGCCGAGCAGCGGCGCGCCGGCCAGCCCCGCGGAGGGCATCCTGTGGATGCGCACGTCGCGCATCAGCCCGGGGACCACCCCGAGGAACGCCAGCCCGAGCAGGATCGTGAGCACGCCGAGCACCCGCGTGATGATCTCGGCGTTGCCGAGCAGCGCCGCGCCGAGCCCGCCGAACAGCGCCCCGCTGACGACGAACACGGCGGCGAACCCCGCCACGAACAGCAGCGTGCCCAGCACCAGCCGCCCCCGCTTGGGGTCGGCGCTCATGCCCGTGACGTACGACAGATAGCCGGGGACGAGCGGGAGCACGCACGGCGACAGGAACGAGACCACGCCGGCCAGCACCGCGATCGGCACCGCCAGCAGCAGCGAGCCGGACGCGACCACGTCACTCATCGCGCACCTTGGTCACCGTGTCCATCAGGTCGGTGTAGCGGACGGCGCCGAGCGCCCGGGCGGCGATCCGGCCCTGCTTGTCGATGATCAGCGTGGACGGGATGGCCGCGGGGGGCACCGTGCCCTGGAAGGCGAGCGCGATCTTGCCGGGCTGGTCGAAGATGCTCGGGTAGCCGGTCTTCTCGGTGCGTTCGAAGGCGAGCGCGTCGGCCTTGCGGTCCTTGAAGTCGATGCCGATGAACTCCACGCCGGTGCCCTTGGTCTTGGCCGCGACCTCCTTGAGCACGGGCGCCTCGGCCCGGCAGGGCCCACACCAGGAGGCCCAGAAGTTGAGCACGACGACCTTGCCCTTGTGAGCGGCCAGGGAGGCGGTGCCGTCCTCCAGCGTGGGCCCTTCGACGGCGGGCGCCGGCTCGCGCTCGGCCGCCGCGAACACCTGCATCTTCCCGTCGCCGGCGACGAAGCGGGTGTCACCTGCCGCAGGCTGACCGCCCTGGTCGCCCGCGCAGCCCGCGGCCAGGACGGCGATGAGGGCCAGTGAGATTGACGTCGCGCGCACGGGAGGATGATCTCCTTGTACTACAAGCGGTAGAGCTTGCAACTCTACCGGCGCTGTCATGCGCCCGGGACGCTGGGTCCCCGGTCCAGCGACCCCGCCGGCTCGCTGTAGCCGACGCTGACGAGCCGGTTGCCGTCGAAGGTGAACGTGGTGAGGCTGGCCAGCGCGCACTGCCTGCGGCGAGGGTCGTGCCAGAGCCTGCGCCGGCCCTCGGCCGCCATCCGGATCGCCCAGATCGGGAGCTGGTGGCTGACGAGCACCGCCTCGTGCCCGCGCGCCGCCTCCCTGGCGTCCTCGACCATCGACTTCATCCGCGCGACGATCACCGGGTAGGGCTCACCCCACGAGGGCCGCATCGGGTTCCAGAAGTAGCGGTAGTTGCGCGGGCTGCGCAGCAACTGCAGGCCGGGCCCGGAGATCCGGCCCTCCAGCAGGTTGCCGGCCTCCAGCAGCCGGTCGTCGCTGACGATGTCGAGGCCGAGCGTGGCGGCCAGCGGCGCGGCGGTCTCCTGCGCGCGCTCCAGCGGCGAGCTGTAGAGGGCGACGATGTCGCGCCCGGCCACGGACTTGGCGACGGTCTTGGCCATCAGCTGGCCGGTCTCGGACAGGTGGTAACCAGGGAGCCTGCCGTAGAGGATGCCGCCAGGGTTGTGCACCTCACCGTGGCGCAAAAGGTGAACGACAGTGGTTTCAGCCATGGTGGGCTTCAGCTTAGCCGCTCGCCGGGCCCGGCTCGCGGGTGGATGGAGTCTGGCCGGTCGGAAGGAGACCACCGGCTGCCGGCCGCGGGGGTCATCCTGGGCGGCCTGGTGGCCATCGCCCTGTCCTAGGTGACCGCCCAGGCGTTCTCGTGGCGGCTGCTGGAGCGTACGAGCGCCTCGACGGTGGCGCGGATCGCGGGGCGGCGGGCGGCGTCGGTGCGCCAGAGCGCGTAGATGCGGCGGCTCTGGCCAGGGCGGATCGGAATGAACCGGATGCCGTCGGGCACCGGGTCGCGGCCCATCCTGGGCACGATCGCGCAGCCCAGCCCGGCGGCCACGAGGGCGAGGTGGGTCGGGTATTCGTCGGCCATGCAGGCGATCTCCGGCTCGACCTCGGCGCTGCGCAGCGTGAACACCAGCCAGTCGTGGCAGATCGTGCCGGGCGTGGAGCTGATCCAGCGCTCGCCCTGGAGCGCCGACAGCGCGATCTCCTTGTGGCCGGCCAGCGGGTGGTCGGCCGGGACGGCCACGTCGGCCACGTCTTCGAGCAGCGACTTCCTGGACAGTCCTTCGGGGATGGCGATCGGCCGGTTGAGCCAGTCCTGGACGATGACCAGGTCGAGCTCGCCCCTGGCCACCTCGCGGATCACCCGCTCGGGCTCGCGCTCGTACAGCTGGATGAGCAGGTCGGGGTGGCGCTCGCGCAGCTCGGCGAGCGCGGCGGGCATCAGGCCGCGCGCGGCGGTGGGGAAGGCGCCCACGTTGAGCCGGCCGACGACCTGGCCGCGCAGCGCCTCGAAGTCGGCCTCGGCGGTCTCGACCAGGGCCAGGATGCGCTCGGCGTGCTCGGCGAGCAGCCCGGCGGCGTCGGTCAGCCGTACGCCGCGCCCGTTGCGCTCGACCAGCCTGGCCCCGGTCTCGCGCTCCAGCTTGGCGATCTGCTGCGAGACGGCCGACGGCGTGACCATCAGCGCGTCGGCGGCGGCGCCGACCGAGCCGTAGACGTGCACGGCATGTAGGGCCTTGAGCCGGTTCAAGTCCAACATGTAAGCCAGTCTAAAGGGTTAAGCATAGAAAGTCTCGCTTGTCGTTAAAGGTGTAGCGTTGGAAAATATATGCATGCGAATCCTTAAGACGAAGAAGCAGACCCACCAGACCACCTCCTACCTGAAGGCCCTCGCCGAGCAGGCCCGCGAGCAGCGCATCCGCTACCGCAAGACGTCCGCCGCGTGAGACCTGGCCACCTGGCCCTCGCCGTCGGCCTCGCGGCCGTCTGGGGAGTGAACTTCGTCGTCATGCAGGTGGGGCTGGAGCACTTCCCGCCCCTGCTGTACGCGGGCCTGCGGTTCGCGCTGGCGGCGTTGCCCGCGCTGCTCCTCGTGGGGCGGCCCGGAGTTCCCTGGCGATGGGTCGGCGCGGTGGCTGCCACTCTCGGAGTCGGCCAGTTCGGGCTGTTGCTCATCGGCATGCGCGCCGGGATGCCGGCCGGGCTGACTTCCCTGGTCCTGCAGGCGCAGGTCCTGTTCACCATCGTGTTCGCGGTGACGCTCCTCGGCGAGCGGCTCACCGCCCGTCGCGTCGCCGGCCTGGCCGTCGCCTTCGGCGGCCTGGCCCTGGTCGCCGTCGACTTCGGCCTCTCGGGCCCGGCCGGCGCCTTCGCCCTCTGCGTGGCCGCGGCCGCCGCCTGGGGCCTCGGCAACGTCGCCCAGCGCAAGGCCGCCCCGCCCGACTCCCTGCGCTTCATGGTCTGGGTGAGCGCCCTGTCGGCGCCCCCGCTCCTGCTGCTGTCGCTGCTGGTCGAGGGCGTCCCGTCACTCGCCGCCCCGGCCGAGGGCTGGCTGTCGCTGGCGTACGTGGCGTTCGTCTCGACGCTCGGCGGCTTCGGCGTGTGGGGCTATCTGCTGCGCCGCTACGACGCCTCGACCGTGGCCCCGTACACGCTGCTCGTGCCGGTCTTCGGCATGTCGTCGGCCGCCCTCTTCACCGGTGAGCCGCTGACCTGGCTCAAGGCGGTGGCGGCCGTGCTCATCGTGGCCGGGGTGCTGTTCGCCAATCAGAGGACCGCGGCGGCCGCCTTGGCGGCGGCGGGCAGCGCGTCGGCGACCCGCTCCAGCGCCTCCTCGTCGTGCGCCGCCGACAGGAACCACGCCTCGTACGCCGACGGCGGCAGGTAGACGCCCCGGTCGAGCATCGCGTGGAAGAACGCCTTGTACGCGGCCGTGCTCTGCGTCTGAGCGTCGGCGAAGTTCGTCACCTGCCGGTCGGTGAAGAAGATCGAGAACAGGCTGCCCGCCGTCTGCAGCCGGTGCGGCACCCCCGCCTCCGACAGCGCCTCGGTGGCCGCCCGCGCCACCGCGGAAGCGGCCGCGCCGACCTTCGCGTAGGCGTCGGCGTCGAGCGTGCGCAGCGTGGTCAGCCCGGCCGCGCAGGCCAGCGGATTGCCCGACAGCGTGCCCGCCTGATAGACGGGACCCTCAGGCGCCAGATGGGCCATCACCTCGGCCCGGCCGCCGAACGCCGCCGCCGGCAGCCCGCCGCCCATCACCTTGCCGAACGTCATCAGGTCGGCCTCCACCGGGTCCAGCCCGTACCAGCCCGACGGCGAGACGCGGAAGCCGGTCAGCACCTCGTCGACGATGAGCAGCGCCCCGTTGGCCGTGCACAGCTCGCGCAGCCGGGCGTTGAACCCGTCGAGCGGCGGCACGATGCCCATGTTGGCCGGGCACGCCTCGGTGATGACGCAGGCGATCTCGGCCGAGGCGAACGCCTCCTCCACCGCCTTGACGTCGTTGTAGGGCAGCACGATCGTGTCGGCCGCCGACGCCCCCGTCACCCCCGGCGTGTCCGGCAGCCCGAACGTCACGACGCCCGACCCCGCCGAGGCCAGCAGCGCGTCCACGTGCCCGTGATAGCACCCGGCGAACTTGATCACCTTGGACCGTCCGGTGAACCCGCGCGCCAGCCGCACCGCGCTCATCGTCGCCTCGGTGCCGGAGCTCACCAGCCGCACCTTCGCCACCGGCGCGACCCGGCGGACGATCTCCTCCGCCAGCTCCACCTCGCCCGGCGTGGCCGTCCCGTACGAGAACCCGTGGGCCACCGCCTGCGACACGGCCTCCACCACGGCCGGATGCCGGTGCCCCAGGATCATCGGGCCCCACGAGCACACCAGGTCGACGTAGCGGTTGCCGTCGACGTCCGTGATGTACGGGCCCTGCCCGGAGGCCATGAAACGCGGAGTGCCGCCCACCGCCCCGAACGCGCGGACCGGCGAGTTGACACCCCCCGGCACGACGGCGCTGGCGCGGGCGAACAGGTCCTCGGAGATGCGTGTACGGCTCACCAGACCAGGTTAGTCCCCTAGTCGGCCAGCCACTCAAGCAGGCGGAGCGGGTCGGGCAGCGGCCGGCCGTCGGGCGGGCGCAGCCACGAGACCGGCTGTCCGGTGGGCAGCGTGGAGGGCGGGGCCAGCACGTAGCTGTCGCGGCAGTGCCAGCGCAGCCCCGGCGTGTCCTCGATCGTGGCCGGGTCGCAGTCGAGCTGGCACGACCACCACTCGTCCTCGTCCTCCGGGTTGCCGCGCGTGGCCACGTAGAACAAGACCCGGTCGCCGTTTGCGGCGACCGGGCCGGAGTCCGCGCCTGCGTTGTCGATCCGGGTGAGGGCCGACAGGCCGAGCGCGAGGGGCACGTCGAAGACGTCGAACACCCGCCCCGTGGGCAGGATGACGTTGGCCTCGGGCTCGCGCTGCCACCAGCGGGTGAGCTGGGTGGCGTCCGTGGTGGCCTGAATGCTCCAGGCGGGGGAGATGGGGTGCGCGCCCGGGTCGGGACAGCCGAGCCGGTCACAGGAACACGCTCGGGTGCCCCGCCGCAGCGGGAAGGCTCCCGGCACGCTCGGCCAGCCCAGTGCGGCGTAGCCCAGCACGGCGTCGATCCGCGTCGGCCGGGACCGTTTCCTGGTACGCCGAGCCAGAGGTACCCCCACCATTGGTGTCTCCCGTCGATTCGGTGCCTGAGGAGGCCCCGGCTCTCCGGGCTCAATAGCCACGCGGGACACACCAGCACTTGTCATGGCACTCTAACGCACAGGTCCCAGGACCCGACGGGAAACCCCCTGTTAGAGGCGGCGTGCCACCTCGGTCGCCCAGTAGGTGAGGATCAGGTCGGCGCCCGCGCGCTTGATCGCCACCAGCGACTCCATGATCGTGCGCTCGCGGTCGATCCAGCCGTTGGCGGCGGCGGCCTCGACCATCGCGTACTCGCCGCTCACCTGATAGGCGGCCACCGGCACGTCCACCTCGTCGCGGAAGGCGCGGATGACGTCGAGGTAGGCCAGCGCGGGCTTGACCATGACGGCGTCGGCGCCCTCGGCCAGGTCGAGCCGCACCTCGCGCAGCGCCTCCTCCAGCGGCCCGGCGGGGTCCTGCTGGTGGGTGCTGCGGTCGCCGAACTGCGGCGCGCACTCGGCGGCGTCGCGGAAGGGCCCGTAGAAGGCGGAGGCGTACTTGGCGGAGTAGGCGAGGATCGGCACCCCGGAGAAGCCCTCCGCGTCGAGCGCCGCCCGGATCACGCCCACCTGGCCGTCCATCATGCCGCTCGGCGCCACGACCTGGGAGCCCGCCCTGGCCTGCGCGACCGCGATCGAGGCGTAGCGCTCCAGCGTGAGGTCGTTGTCGACGTCGCCGGACTCGGTGAGGATCCCGCAGTGCCCGTGGTCGGTGAACTCGTCGAGGCAGGTGTCGGCCATCACCACGATGGCGTCGCCCACCTCGGCGCTCACCTCGCGCAGCGCCACCTGGAGGATGCCGTCGGGGTCGTCGCCCGCCGAGCCGCGCGCGTCCTTGACCGCCGGGATGCCGAACAGGATCAGCCCGCCGACCCCGGCCTCGGCGGCCTCGTGGGCGGCCTTGCGCAGCGAGTCACGGGTGTGCTGGACGACGCCGGGCATCGACGCGACCGGGCTCGGCTCGTCGATGCCCTCCTTGACGAACATCGGCAGGATCAGGTCGGCGGGGTGCAGGCGGGTGCCGGCGACCATCCGGCGCAGCGCCGGGGAGCGGCGCAGCCGTCGCGGACGGGCGACGGGGAACTCGGCACTCACTTGGCTCTCCTCCTGGCTCCTCTGCGGTTCTGCGACGGCCTGCGCGGCGTGTCACCGGCGGCCAGCGCGGCGCTGCGCTGCTTGGCGCCGTACTCGGCGAGCGCGGCCGCCAGCGCCGACGCGGACGCCTTGTCGGCCATCACGTCGACGCGCAGCCCGAACTCCTCGGCCGTCTTGGCCGTCTGCGGCCCGATGACGGCGATCACGGTGACGTTGTGCGGCTTGCCCGCGATGCCCACCAGGTTGCGGACCGTGGAGGACGAGGTGAACAGCACCGCGTCGAACCCGCCGCCCTTGATGGCCTCGCGGATCGGCGCGGGCGGCGGCGCGGCCCGCACGGTGCGGTAGGCCGTCACGTCGTCGCACTCCCAGCCCAGCTCGGTCAGCCCGGCCACGAGCGTGTCGGTGGAGATGTCGGCGCGCGGCAGCAGCACCCGGTTGATCGGGTCGAGCATCGAGTCGTAGGGCGGCCACTCGGCCACCAGGCCCTCCGACGACTGCTCGCCCGACGGCAGCAGATCGGGCTTGACGCCGAACTCGACCAGCGCCCGCGCGGTGGCGTCGCCCACGGCGGCCACCTTGAGCCCGGCGAACGCCCGCGCGTCGAGCCCGTACTCCTCGAACTTCTCGCGCACCGCCTTGACCGCGTTGGCGCTGGTGAAGGCCACCCACTCGTAGCGGCCGGTGACCAGGCCCTTGATCGCGCGGTCCATCTGCTGCGGGGTGCGCGGCGGCTCGACCGAGATGGTCGGCACCTCCTCGGGCACCGCGCCGTAGGAGGTGAGCTGCTCCGACAGGCTCTTGGACTGCTCCTTGGTGCGCGGCACCAGCACCCGCCAGCCGAACAGCGGCTTGGTCTCGAACCACGACAGCTTGTCGCGCAGCCCCACGGCCTCGCCGACGACGATCAGCGCCGGCTCGGTGAAGCCCGCGTGCTTGAGGTCGGCCTGCAGCCTGCCGAGCGAGGAGACGACCGTGTACTGCTCGGTGGTGGTGCCGCCGCTGCTGACGGCCACCGGGGTGCTGTCGGGCTTGCCGCCGGCGATCAGCGCCTTGCCGATCGCCACGGCCTCGGTGATGCCGTTGTAGATCACCAGCGTGCCGGGACAGGCCGCGTGCGAGGACCAGTCCTGGTCCTGCGCGGCGTCGACGACCCGGAACTCGGGCACCGACGACGCCGGCGGGATGCCCGCGTAGCCGAGCACGGCCGTCGCGGGCGGCACCCCGGGCACGATCTCGAAGTCCACCTCCGCCGCGGCGAGCGCCGCGGCCTCCTCGGTGATCGAGGAGAACAGCATCGGGTCGCCCTCGCACAGCCGCACCACGAGCCGGCCTGACTTGGCGTGCTTGACGAGGTCGTCGTCGGCGACCTCGACCCCGGGGCGGCAGTGCTTGAGCAGGGGGCCGTGCAGGTCCTCGTCGAGGATCACCACGTCGGCCTTGCCCAGCAGCTCGGCGCCGCGGAGCGTGAGAAGGTTCGGGTCGCCGGGCCCCGCGCCTACGAACGCGACGAAACCGGAGGTCGGACTATCGGAGCTCAATGGGAATGCTCCCCCATCAATCTGTCGGCCCCTTCGTGAAGCATCTCGGCCGCGAGCCGGCGACCCAGATCTTCCGCCTCCGAAGGAGAGCCGGCGGTGGACTTGCGCACCGCGCGGGCGCCGTCGATGGCGACGACCGCTGCGGTCAGGTTCAGAGTGTGCCCGTCATCGAGCGCGAACGCACCCACGGGCGCCGAGCAGCCTGCCTCCAGGGCGGCCAGCACCGACCGCTCGGCGGCCACCGCGGAGCGGGTCCGCGGGTCGTCGAGCTGCCCGAGGAAGGCGACCAGGTCGTCGCGGTCGGCCAGGCACTCCACGGCCAGCGAGCCCTGGCCGGGGGCCGGGAGCAGCTCCTCGACCTCGAAGATCTGGGCGATCTCGGCGGTCCGCCCGATCCGGGTGAGGCCGGCCGAGGCCAGCACGACGGCGTCGAGCTCGCCGGAGGTGACCTTGCCGATCCGGGTGTCGGCGTTGCCGCGGATCGGCACGTACTCCAGATCGGGGCGCATGGCCCGGAGCATGGCGACGCGGCGCGGCGAGCCGGTGCCGACCTTGGCGCCGGCCGGGAGGTCGGCGAAGGAGCAGCGGCCGACCAGCGCGTCGCGGTGGTCGTGGCGGGCGGGCAGCGCGGCCAGCGCGATGCGCGGGTCGGGCTTGGTGGGCAGGTCCTTCAGCGAGTGGACGGCGAAGTCGACCTCGCCCTCGATCAGCTTGTCGCGCAGCGCGCTGACGAACACGCCGGTGCCGCCGAGCTGGGCCAGGTGGGCCTTGCTCACGTCGCCGAACGTGGTGACGCCGACCAGCTCGATCGCCCTGCCGGTGCGCTCGGTGTAGGCGTCGGCGACCATCTGGGACTGCGTCGTCGCCATCAGGCTGCGCCTCGTGCCGAGCCGCAGCGGCCCCGTCTGCGGAGTCACAGCTCCACCTCCCTCACGGCCTCGGGCATCTTCGGATCCAGGTCGAACAGCTCGCGCAGCGCCTCGGCATAATGATCGCCTCCGGGCGAGGTGGCGAGCCGCTTGACACGCACGGTCGGCTCGTGGAGCAGTTTGTCAACGACCCGTTGCACGGTGAGCGTCACCTCGTCCTTGATTTTGCCGTCAAGCTCGGGGACCCGCATCATCAGGCGCCCCAACTCCGACTCGACCACGCCGGCCGCCTTGCTGCGCAGCGCCACCACGGTGGGGGTCACCCGGGCCGCCCGCTCGGCGTCGAGGTAGGCCGTCAGCTCCTCGGCGACCAGCGCGCGCACGGCCCTGACCGCGTCGCCCTCGCGCGAGCCGATGCCGGACTCCTGGATCGTCTCCAGGTCGACCAGCGTCACGCCGGGGACGGCGCGCACGGCCGGGTCGATGTCGTGCGGCAGCGCCAGGTCCAGCAGGAACGCGCCGCGCGTGACCATGTCGGCGGTGATCACGTGCTTGCCGGCGCCGGTGCAGGTGATCACCAGGTCGGCCTCGGCCAGCTCCCTGGCGACCGCGGCGAACTCCACCGCCCGGCCGCCGACGGTCTCGGCCAGCCGCGCGCCGCGCGAGAACGTACGGTTGGCGATCACGATGTCGGTGACGCCGGCGCGCGCCAGCGTGGCGGCGGCCAGCGAGCTCATCGAGCCCGCGCCGACCACCAGGGCGCGCAGGCCGGTCAGGTCGCCCGCCAGCGCCAGCCCGGCGGTCACCAGGGAGGCGCCCGCCTGGTCGATGCCGGTGTCGGTGTGGGCGCGCTTGCCCACGCGCAGCGCCTGCTGCGCCAGCTCGTTGAGGGTCGCGCCGACCGTGCCCTGCTTCTGCGCCAGCTTGAGCGCCCGCCGGACCTGGCCGAGGATCTGGCCCTCGCCCACGACCATCGAGTCGAGGCCGCACACCAGCGAGAACAGGTGCTCGACGGCCCGCTCCTCGTAGTGCACGTACAGGTGCGGGGTCAGCTCGTCGACCGGCACGCCCGAGTGGAGGCTGAGCATCCCGGTGACGGCGTTGACGGCGGCGTGGAAGCGGTCCACGGCGACGAAGACCTCGACCCGGTTGCAGGTCGAGACCACGAAGGCCTCGGCCACGCAGGGGTCCTGCTGCACGTCGTGCAGGAGCTTGACGAGCGCGTCACCCGTTACGGAGACACGCTCCAGCAGGGCCACCGGCGCCGTGCGGTGGCTGAGCCCGATCGCCAGAACACTCATTGACTGTCCACTGCCATGAGTGGCCCCCCAGCTTTGCGTTGCTCGTGGAACGCAAGGATCTGCAGTTCGATGGATAGGTCGACTTTACGGACATCGACGCCGTCCGGAACGGTGAGCACGACCGGGGCGAAGTTGAGGATGCTGGTCACCCCGGCGGCCACCACACGATCGCATACTTCCTGTGCGGCCGCCGCCGGTGTCGCCAGAACCACGATCGAGACTCCACGCCGCTTGATCACGGCTTCCAGTTCGTCGATGTGCTCCACATTCAACCCCGCGATGTCGTCGCCCACGATTTCGGGGTCGGCGTCGAACACGGCGGCGATGCGGAACCCCCGCGACACGAACCCGCCGTAACCGGCGAGCGCGCGGCCCAGGTTGCCGACGCCGACGATGGCGACGGCCCAGTCCTGCGTGAGACCAAGCTCACGGGAGATCTGGTAGACGAGGTACTCGACGTCGTAGCCGACGCCACGGGTGCCGTAGGAGCCCAGGTGTGACAGGTCCTTGCGGAGTTTGGCCGAGTTGACGCCGGCGGCCACGGCGAGGTCCTCCGAACTCACGGTCGCCACCCCGCGCTCGGCCATCCCGTGCAACGCCCGCAGGTAGAGCGGCAGCCGGGCGACCGTTGCCTCGGGGATGCCGCGATCACGGGGGTGGGACGGGCTCTTCACGTGCCGGAGCTCCAGGGGAACGGGCGGCCTCAGGCCGCGTGAGTGGATTAGAACCGTCTTTCAGGTTAATCCTTTTGTGAACCGATGCACAAAGTCACCTTCCAGCGAGCGCTACCGTGGAGGCCATGCACCGCATCACCCTGCTCGGAAAGCCCGGCTGCCACCTGTGTGACGACGCGCGCGAGATCATCGCCCGCGTGGCCGGCGAGCTGGGCGTGCCGTGGGAGGAAGTGAACATCGACTCCTCCGACGAGCTGCGCGAACGCTACTGGGAGATGATCCCGGTCACGTTGATCGACGGGGAGCAGCACGACTTCTGGCGGGTGTCCGAGGAGCGCCTGCGGGCGGCGCTCACCGGCTAGAACATGGCGGTCGGCAGCGGCACGACCTTGGCCGCGTTGACGTTGAGCTCGATGATGTTGGTGGCCAGCACCATCGACTGCCGGTCGGCGATGAAGCGCTCGATGTGCGGCTGCCGCTGGTGGTCGCGGTAGGCCACCTCGTCGCGGTAGAGCTCGTAGACGATACGCTGCAGCGGCGCCGACTTGACCGAGTGGCAGGCGTAGACGAGCGTGTCGGGCTCGCCCCGGCGCACCGCCTCGACGGTCTGCTCGGCGAGCCGGTCGAAGGCCGCGCCCGAGCCGTCCATGAGCGTGAAGACGGTGAGCATGCCGTAGATGCTCGGCGACAGCCTGCCGGTCTGCGGGGCGGGCTGCACGACCGGCTGGGGCACCGACTGGGGGCCGGTGCGCGGGGAGAACAGCTCGGCGCCCGAGAAGGCGGCGCCGGCGGCGGGCATCGAGCCGGTGGACGGCATCGTGGGATCGGGCCGCTCGCTCGGCGCGGGCATGGCGTAGTCGGCGCGCTCGCCGTTCATGATGTAGCCGGTCGACGGGCCCGGGTCGGACGGCGGCGACATGCGGGCGGCGTAGTCGACGTCGTCGGTGGCCCGGTATTCGGCCACCAGGTCGCCCAGCCCCGACTTGCGCGGCCGTACCGGCTCGGCGATCGGATCCGGCGCCTCGCGGCGGCCCACCGGCTCCTGGCGGTGCCCGGCCACCGGCCGGTCGTCGCGGTGCCCGGCCGCCCGCTCGGCGCGCCGGCTCTCCGCCGCCGCGAGCTCGTCGTCCTCGTCGTCGTCCTCGTACGGGGCGAGCGGGCGCAGCACGCAGTACCAGATCGCCGCGGCGGCGACGAGGAGCAGCACGATGATGAAGAACCCGTTGCTCAGGAACTGCATCGCGCCCATCAGCGCGAGCCCCGAGGGGGCGATGATGACGGTGGCGTGGAGGTTGTCGGTGTCGTACTCGTCGCCGTTGCGCCAGCGCAGCGCGGCGACCACCACCGCCGCCAGCATGATCAGCGCGGCGATCGCGTGCACGCCGGTCAGCAGCGACGACGGGATGAGCGCCCAGTGCGCCGACGCGTCGGGCAGCGACTTGCCCATCTCGTCGCTGACGAGCGGGTCGACGACCATGATGACCAGGGCGACGAACGTGTAGGCGATGCCGAACAGCCAGCCGAGGAACTTCGGCGGCGTCTTCTCCGCCAGGAGCTGGATCAGCCCGATCGCCAGCCAGAGCGGCGCCAGCAGCGATCCGGTGATCTGGACGAGCTTGAACGTGACGGTCCCGAACCCCATGAGGTGGCCGAATCCCGCCACGCCCAGCGCGAGGCAGAGCGCCGCCGCTGAAACGGTCCAGGCGATCAGCCAGCCCTCGGGCTCCTCACGCAACCGGCTGACCAGGGCGCCCGAGGCGACTCCTGCCAGGATGGCTCCGGCGAAGGCGATGACAGCAACGAGGATCTCCATGGTGACTCCAATGCTGCCGGACTACGCCTCTCAACCGGTAGCCGAAAAGGGAACGGGTGCGTCCACACCGTATCTGCCGATTGCGGGGAGTCTTACCAGCAGGATGCGGATTGTGGAATTTCCGGTTGATTTCTAGAGTGTTCGAGCACGCCGCACCCCTTCGCCCTAGGGATAACGGATGCCTGACTCGTGGCCGTTCGCCGGGCTGCTCGCGCCAGCAGTCGCTGGCCCCGCTCCGGCGACCGAGCCTGCCGTGCGCGAAGACCTCCCCGACGACCTGCGCACCCTCGTCCTGCACGCCAAGACCGGCGATTCGGACGCCTTTGGCACGCTCTACGACCGCTACGTGGACCTCGTCTACCGCTACATCTACTTCCGGGTCGGCTCCCACCCGCTCGCCGAGGACCTGACCAGCGAGACCTTCCTGCGGGCGCTGCGGCGCATCGCCGACTTCACCTGGCAGGGCCGCGACTTCGGCGCCTGGCTGGTGACCATCGCCAGAAACCTGGTGACCGACCACTTCAAGTCCGGACGCTACCGCCTGGAGGTCCCGACCGGCGAGGTGCTCGACGTCCCCCTGGACGGCTCGCACATCCCCGAGAACGCCGTGGTCACCGCCATCATCAACGACCGGGTGCTGCGCGCCGTCCGGGATCTCAACCCCGAACAGCAGGAGTGCGTCGTCCTGCGATTCCTGCACGGCCTGTCGCTCGCGGAAACCGCGCTGATCATGGGGAAGAAGAGTGGAGCGATCAAAGCGCTGCAGTTCCGTGCCGTCCGGGCGCTGGCCAGGGCGCTCAAACACGACCTTGCGTAACCTTTCGCCACGGAACGTCGTTAGGCAGGTATCACCACAGGACCGAGCCGCGGGGGCGTCAGGGGGCCGCCATGAGTAGGGCGCGCAGATCGCAGGAGCGGGTGCTGGAGCATCTGGCCGAGCTCGGCAGGACCCCGCTGGGCGGCGGCCCGGACCCGGCCTTCCGCTCCCGCCTGCGCGACGAGCTCGCCGCCGCCCGCGCCGCGACCGCCCCGGCGGCCACCACGGCGGCCACCGCGGCAGCCACCGCGGCAGCCACCGCCGGGGCCGCCGGGGTCGCGTCCCGGCCGCGCTCGGCGAACCGGGCCGGCGGGCGTCACTCCCGCCGCAGACCGCGCCCTCGGCGGCGCTCGCCCGCCTCCGCGCTGGTCTCGTTCGGGCTGGTGACCGCGATGATGCTGACCGCGGTCGTCACGTACGACTCGGTGCCCGGCGACGCCCTCTACCCGCTCAAGCGGGCCGCCGAGAGCACGCTGGTCCGCCTCAGCACCGACGACGTCGTACGGGGCGAGCGCGAGCTGGTGTCGGCCAAGACGCGCGCCGAGGAGGTCGCCCAGCTCCTCGGCTCGTCGGAGGCCGGCCCGCTCGTCAGCAGGACGCTCAAGGACATGGAGCGCGCGACCCGGGCCGGCATCAGCAGGCTCCGCCGCGCCGAGCCGCGCTCCCCCAAGATCGACAAGTTCGCCGAGGACCAGCGCAACATGGTCGGGCCGATGCTCGAACGCCTCGACGGCCCGCAGCAGGACCAGGCGGTCGGCTACCTGGACTACATCGAGGGGCTCGTCCCGCCTAGGTAAGCTGAGGCCCATGTGGCGCCTAATCCGACGACGACACGAGGTCGAGGCGGAGATCGCCGGGGAGGCCGCCGCGGCGGCCGCCGTCGTGGCGCCTCCCGCCGAGCCCGACCTCCAGGCCGCGGCCTTCTTCGACGTCGACAACACGATGATGCGCGGGGCGTCGATCTACCACTTCGCCAGGGGGCTGGCGACGCGGGGCATGTTCAACACCTCCGACCTGTTCAAGTTCGCCGTGGGGCAGGCCGTCTTCCGCATGCGCGGCAACGAGAACCCCGAGCACATCGCGGTGGCCCGCGAGACGGCGCTGGCGTTCGTCGCCGGGGCCAAGGTCGACGACGTCGTCAGGCTGGGCGAGGAGATCTACGACGAGGTCATGGCCGACCGCATCTGGGGCGGCACCAGGGCGCTCGCGCAGAGCCACCTCGACCAGGGGCAGCGGGTGTGGCTGGTGACGGCCACGCCGGTCGAGCTGGCCCGGGTGATCGCCCAGCGGCTGGGCCTGACCGGCGCGCTCGGCACGGTGGCGGAGACCAGCGAGGGCATCTACACCGGCCGCCTGGTCGGCGACCTGCTGCACGGCCCGGCCAAGGCCGAGGCGGTGCGCGCGCTGGCCCGCCGCGAGGGCCTCGACCTGACGCGGTGCACCGCCTACAGCGACTCCTCCAACGACCTGCCCATGCTGTCGCTGGTCGGGCAGGCGGTGGCCATCAACCCCGACAGCGAGCTGCGCGAGCACGCCAGGAAGCACGACTGGCCGATCAAGGACTTCCGCACCGGCCGCAAGGCCACGATGACGGCGCTGCCGATCGCCGCCGGGGTCGGCGCCGTGGCGGGAGGAGTGGCCGCCGGCCTGGCCCTGCGCCGCCACTACCGCTCCTCCCGCTGACCCCCGCGCTCGCCGATTCCGTCAGCGGAAGCGGGCGAAGAGCCGGTCGGCGTCCGGCTGCTGCCAGGCCACCCGATTCGGGTCCTCCGGGTGGGGGCGCCAGGGGACCGTCACGAGGCTGACCTTGCTCCCCCGCACCGCGCCGGCCAGCTCGATCAGCGTGTCCACGTTCAGCCCCGCGTCCGTCCTGACCGCCCGCGACGCCGCCGTCACGAACTCCCGCAGCCGGTCCGGGTCGGCCAGCTCGCTCTTCGCCTTCTTCAGCATGGCCATCACCACCGCGTGCTGGCGCTTGATGCGGGCGATGTCGGAGCCGTCGCCGACGTGACGCAGCCGCATGTAGCCGACGGCCTGCTCACCGTCGAGCTCTTGCCGGCCCGCGGGCAGGCGCAGCTTGGCGGCCCGGTCGTCCACCGCCTGCGGCAGCTTGACCTCGACGCCGCCGAGCGCGTCCACCAGGGCGGCGAACCCGGAGAAGTCCACCTCGACCGTGTGATCGACGCGCACCTCGGTCAGCGACTCGACGGTCTTGACCGCGCACGCCATCCCGCCGATGTCGTAGGCGGAGTTGATCAGTCCGTCCCGCGCCGGCTTGCCGCCGCACGACGGGATCTTCACCAGCGAGTCGCGGGGGATGCTGAGGATCGTGACCTTCTCGCGGTCGGCGGTCAGGTGGACGAGCATCATCGCGTCGGTACGCGCGCCGTTGCGGAAGCGTTCGGTGCCCGCCTGGCTGTCGGTGCCGACCAGCAGCACGTTGAGCGCGCCGGTCGCCTTCGCCCCGAGCGGCCCCGTGGCGACGCCCGCCGTGTTGTGGCCGCCGACCAGCAGCGCGGGCACGGCCACGGCGAGTGCGGTGGCGACCGCGACCAGCCCGGCCGTCATCCAGCCGAGCCTGCGCCGCCCCGGCCCGCGGGTCCCGGACCGCAGCAGGCGGTCACGCTGGCGGACCAGCGTGGGAGGCGGCTCGTGCTCCAGTCGCCGGCCGAAGTCACGCAGCAGCTTCAGATCGTCCATCGTCACTCCTCCCCCAGCAGCGGATTGGTGTCGCCGAGCGCCGCGCGTACCTTCCGCCTGCCCCGGTTGAGGCGGGAGCGCACGGTCCCGATCGGGATGCCGAGCGCCCGCGCGGCCTCCTCGTACGTGAGATCGCCCCAGGCGATGAGCAGCAGGACGTCGCGGTCCTTGGCGGGCAGCGCGGCCAGCGCGCTGGCGAGGCCGGGACCGGCCGCCTGCGCGCTCACACCGGCGGCCACCCGGTCGGCGGGCGACTCCACGTCCCGGTCGGCGGCGACGCGCATCAGCGCGCGGTAGCGGGCGGCCTCGGTGCGGCGGTGCCGGGAGATGAGCTTGGTGAGGATGCCGAACAGCCACGGCCTGGCGTCGGGGCAGCTCAGGTCGTAGCTCGTGCGGCGGGAGAAGGCCACCAGGAACGTCTCCCCGACGACGTCCTCGGCGGGCTCGGGGCCCAGACGCCGGGAGGCGTACCGGTAGAGCATGGCGGAGTAGCGGTCGAACAGGTTCGCGAACGCTTCGGGTTCGGTCAGCGAAGCGTTGATCAGTTCGGCGTCCGCACCCCTGGCGACGGCGGGTTGTGTGATCATCTCCGCCCTTCTGCGCGGGAATCGGTCGAAGATATCTCGCCACAACCCGCCGCCGGGGTTCACGCGGGCGGCTTACAGCTCCTTGAGGAAGCCGCCGTCCACGGCGAAGTCGGCGCCCGTGGTGCTGGCCGAGCGCGGCGAGGCGAGCAGCGCCACCGCGTCGGCGATCTCCTGCGGGTGCACCAGGCGGCCGGTGACCAGGCGCATCATCTCGGGAGCCGCCTTGGTGATCACGCTGCCCTTGTCGGCGCCGACGAACCCGGCGATGACGTCGGCGGCTCCGCCGTCCTTGGTCCACCAGTCGGTCAGCACCGGGCCGGGCGAGACGGTGTTGACCCGGATGCCGCGCGGGCCGTACTCCTCGGACAGGGCCTTGCTGATGTGGTTCATGGCGGACTTGGCGGCGCCGTAGTCGACGTTCATCGCGCCGGGCTGCCGGGCCGAGCCGGAGGAGACGTTGACGATGGCGCCGCCACCGAGCTCCAGCATGACGGGCAGCGTGGCGCGGATCAGGCGGACCACGGCGAACAGGTTGAACTCGAACATCGCCTGCCAGTCGCCGTCGTCCGGCGTCAGGAAGCCGACGCGCGGCAGCGTCACGCCGGGGGGCGGCCCGCCCGCGTTGTTGACCAGGATGTCCACGCCGCCGAACGCCTCCACGGCCCGGGCGACGATCTCGGCGGGGGCCGCCGGGTCCATCAGGTCCACGGGCACGTGCAGCGCCTGCTCGGGCAGGTCGTCGCCGCGGGTGCGGGAGACGGCCACGACGTGGACGCCCTCCTCGGCCAGGGTGCGGGTGACGGCCAGGCCGATCCCCTTGGAGGCGCCGGTGACGACCGCGACGCGGCCGGAAAGCTGCAGATCCATGACATGTCCCTTTCGGTGTTCTCTATCGGTCGTAAGAACACCGGCCGGACCGGAGCGGTTGCACTTTCTAGAGGAACGGCGGGAACGCGTGGCCGCGACGCAGCCTGAGCTGGTCGAGCAGCTGCTGGATGACCTCGCGGACGTGGTCGGTCAGGTTGAAGACGAGCATCGGGTCGTCGGCCGCGCCCGGCTCGTACTCGTCGGTCCGGATCGGCTCGCCGAACTCGATCATCCACTTCGACGGCAGCGGCACCAGCCCGAGCGGCCCGAGCAGCGGGAAGAACGGCGTGATCGGCAGGTAGGGCAGCCCGAGCAGCCGGGCCAGCGAGGGCAGGTCGCCGATCTTCGGGTAGATCTCCTCCGAGCCCACGATCGCGGTCGGCACGATCGGCACCCCGGCGCGGATGGCCGAGGCGACGAAGCCGCCGCGGCCGAACCGCTGCAGCTTGTAGCGCTCGGAGAACGGCTTGCCGACGCCCTTGAAGCCCTCGGGGAACACCCCGACCAGCTCGCCCTTGCGCAGCAGCCGGTCGGCGTCCTCGGGGCAGGCCAGCGTGTGTCCGGTCTTGCGTGACAGGTGGCCGAGCACCGGGAGCTGGTAGACCAGGTCGGCGCCGAGCAGGCGGAGCGCCCGACCCGCCTCGTCGTGCAGCGCCACCTGCATCATGAGCGCGTCGACGGGCAGCGTGCCGGCGTGGTTGGCGACGACGAGCGCGCCGCCCTCGTCGGGGATGTGCTTGAGCTCGGCGGTCTCGACCCGGAACCAGTGGCGGTAGAGCGGCCGCAGCAGCTCCAGCAGCACCTTGTCGGTCAGCTCGGCGTCGTAGCCGAACTCGTCGACCTCGTAGTCGCCGGTGAGCCGCCTGCGCAGGAACGCCAGCAGCTCGGCCGTCCGGTCGGCTGCGGGATCGGCTCCGGGATCGACCGCGGGATCGGCCGTCACAGGTGCGCACCTCCCACGAGCGGGCGCAGCTCGCGCGAGCGCAGGAAGTCGTCGAACGCCGCCCCGGTGCTGAACTTGGGCTTCCAGCCCAGCTCGGCCTCCAGGTCGGCGGTGTCGACGGCCCGGCCGTGGCTCATCAGCCGCAGCTGCTCGGGCGAGTAGTCGACCAGCCCGGCGCGGCGCACGGCGGTGCCGAGGAGCCGGAAGGCGGGCGAGGGCAGGGGCAGCGACAGCCGCCCGGCCCGGCGCACGCACTGCGAAAGCAGCAGCACGCCGGCCCCGGCCACGTTGTACGTGCCGGGGTGATCCTCGGTCGCCATCCGGCGCAGCACCTCGACCGCGTCGTCCTCGTGGACGAACTGCAGCCTCGGGTCGAAGCCGAACACGGTCGGCAGCACCGGCTGGGTGAAGTAACGGGTGAGCGGCGAGTCGACGCCCGGCCCGAGAAAGTTGGCGAAACGCAGCAGCGACACGGTGACGTCGGGCCGGCGGCGCGCGAAACCGCGCACGTAGCCCTCGACCTCCACCGCGTCCTTGGCGTAACCGTGGCTGGGGCCGTCGTGCGGCTCCAGGTCCTCGGTGAAGACCGCCGGGTCCCTGGGCGAGGAACCGTAGACGGCGGTGGTGGAACGGACGACCACGCGGCGCACCGTCGCCGACCGCTGGCAGGCGCCGAGCAACTGCATGGTGCCGATGACGTTGTGCTCTTTCATGGCCGCCCGGCCGGTGCTCCGCGAGGGAGCGCTCACCAGGCTCATGTGCACGACGGTGTCGATGTCGGCGGCCGCGATCACCTGAGCGATGTCAGGGCTGCGCAGATCGACCCGTACGTACTCGATCCGGCCGGCTGTGCCGTCGTCCCGGTTGTCCGGGGGAGGCGACAGCCCATCGGACGCAACATCGGACCCTGCGTCGGACACAGAATCGGGTCCTGCATCGGACACAGCGTCCACTCCGATGACGCGGCTGATGTCCGGGTCGGCCGCGAGAACACTCGCCACCCGGGCGCCGATGTGGCGCGAGACCCCGGTGACGAGCACGGTGTGGGTCATCAGCGCCTCGCAGCTGCGTCGTCTTACTTCTTGTTACGCCGCTGGATGCGCGTCTTCTTGAGCAGCTTGCGGTGCTTCTTCTTGGCCATCCGCTTGCGGCGCTTCTTGATCACAGAGCCCACGGGACCCCCAGGTACTGATAGCAAGTCTGAATCGATGTGCGAGCGCACACCGGGTGACAGACTACCGGCGATCGGCGGTGGATCGCCCCTCGGGGTGAGGGCCCGGCACCGCAATCGGCGACCGGGCCTCTCCCGCGACCGTATTCACGGCGCGCCCGGCGCGCCGCTACGCCTGTCTCACCCTGCTTCGATGTAGGCTTCGCGAAGATAATCGTGCACCGCCTGCTCGGGCACTCTGAACGAGCGGCCGACCCGGATGGCCGGCAACTCTCCAGAGTGCACCAGCCGGTAGACGGTCATCTTCGACACTCGCATGACCGTGGCCACCTCGGCCACCGTCAGGAACTTCACCTCGCTGAGAGGTCTTTCGCCTGCAGCCATCGGACGCCTCTTCCGCACGTGTTTCCGGGTTATCCCCACTGGTGCCATTGCTCACGCACGTGTACTGCCGTCAGCGTAAGTCGGGACTCCGAGCGCGCAAACCCCCTAGTTTCTCAGTCCCCGCAGCCGCCTGTCAGCCGAACCCGCAAAGCCGCTGGCCAGACATCGCACCGAGCACTCAATCGGACGTTGGAACTGTCCAATTTGTCACCTATAAGAGTCGCCCGGGCTCCATCAAAAGTTGGCAAAGGGACGGCGAGCCTCTGGGAATGCAGGCGCGAAAAGACGGTATGGGGATGACCGATTTCAACTCATAGGGCTCGTGAGACTCGAGTGACGAGTCGTTCGGTCAACGGCGCGTAGTAGCGCGGTAGCACATTGTCGTCAAGCGGCACCACCACATCGATCTTGCCCTCGGCCTCTCCGACGAAGAGCCCGGGATCGTTGCTGTCGGCGAAAGCCACAGTGGGCACTCCCGCCTCTCCCGCTGCCCCTGCCCACCCGTGGTCGGCGATAACCAGATCGGGCCGGTCGTCGCCCAGCTCGGCCAGCATGTGCTCCATCGGCGCGGCGTCGTGGGTGTGGACGAACGCGCCCTTGTCGTCGAGCATCGCCACGTCGCCGAGATAGCGGATGCGGCGCGGACGCCCGAACCCGGAGCCCGAGTAGGTCCAGCCCTCGGCGGGCGACAGCAGCACGGCCCCCCGCTCGGCGGCGAGCCTGGCCAGCGGCAGGTGGACGGCGAGCAGGCCGGTCGGGTGGCCGGTGGCGAACAGCACGCGCGGACTGTCCTGCGACAGCGCCGCGGCGATGCGGTCGGCCATGGCGTCGAGCGCGTCGATGGTCCGCTCGGGGTCGATGGTGTCCTGCCCCCAGCGGTGGCCCGGGTCGGCGACCACGCCCGCGGCCTTGGCCATCAGGGCCAGCACGTCGCGGTAGGTCCACGGCTGGTCGAACGTCAGCCCCAGCATGTAGTAGGGATCACGGTTGGCCAGCGAGCTGTAGTGATCCAGGTTGTTCTCGCGCGGGGTCGCGACGTCGCCGGCGATGCGGCTCATGATCAGGTGCTCGCGGAGTTCGTCGCGGGTCAGCACTGCGTGTCCTTAGGGCATCGGGTCGAGGCCGTGCAGGGGGAACACCGCGTGCCGGGTCGCCATGACCGCACGGTCGATGGGGTCCGCTGGGTCATAACCATGTGAGATGTCCTGAAATTCCGGGTCTCGGCCGTCTGTCATGGTGAGCGGGGCCGTCTCGCCTGTACGTTCCCGTACCAGCCGTTGCCAGGCCTCGCCCGTCGGGGTGGAGGGGGCGAGCGGGTGGCCCGACAGCTCCGCGATCAGGTGGGTCCACGCCCGGGGCACCACCTGGACCAGCTCGTAGCCGCCCCCGCCGGTGGCGATCCAGCGCCCGCTGGCGGTCTCGTGCGCCAGCCGGTGCAGGGCCGCGTAGGCGGTCCGCTGGCCGTCGAGGCTGAGCATCAGGTGGGCGAGCGGGTCGAGCGCGTGGCTGTCGCAGCCGTGCTGGGTCACCAGGACCTCCGGCGCGAACTCGCGCAGCAGCGGCGGCACCACCGCGTGGAAGGCCCGCAGCCAGCCGGAGTCGCCGCACCCGGCGGGCAGCGCCACGTTGACCGCGGTGCCCTCGGCGCCGGTCTCCCCCGGCCTGCCGGTGCCGGGGAACAGCGTCAGCGGGCTCTCGTGCAGGCTGATCGTCAGCACCCGCGGGTCGTCGTAGAAGGCCGCCTGCACCCCGTCGCCGTGGTGCACGTCGACGTCCACGTACGCGACCCGCCTGGCGCCCTGGCGCAGCAGCCAGGCGATGGCCAGCGCCGGGTCGTTGTAGACGCAGAAGCCGCTGGCCGAGGCCGCCATCGCGTGGTGCAGCCCGCCCGCGACGTTGACCGCGTGCTCCGCCTCGCCCTCCCAGACCGCCCGGGCGGCGGCCAGCGACGCGCCCGCGATCAGCGCGGACGCCTCGTGCACGCCCGCGAACGCCGGGTTGTCGCTGCTGCCGAGCCCTGCCGACAGGTCGGGGGCCCCGGTCGCGGAGACGCGCTTGACCGCCTCGACGTAACCGGGGTCGTGCACCATCGCCAGCTCGGCGTCCGTGGCCGGGTCGCAGCCCGCCAGGTCCACCTTGTCGAGCACCCCGAGCGCCCTGGCCAGCTCCATCGTGAGCGCCACCCGGACGGGAGCCAGCGGATGGCCGGGGCCGAAGTCGTAGGAGGTGAGGGCGTCGTCCCAGATGACCCGTGCCGACTGGCTCATGCATGCTCCCGTTTCCCGCGCCTTGAGGTGACGTTACCGCAGCGTCAACGGCACCGGTCCAGCCGGATCGCCCGGTCGCACGGGAGTTTCGTGACGTAATCTCGATCCCATGCGCATCGTGCGACGCGTCAAGGCCGCATGGCGGTTCTTCCGGCGTCCGCGGGTCTTCGACATCACGCTCGTGATCGCGCTCCTCCTGCCGGGGATCATCGGCGGGCTGGCCGTCCTGCTCCAGGGCGCGCCGATGTCCTTCAGCCTGCACTACCTGCTGACCGTGCCGCCGCTGCTGATGCGGCGCAACCGGCCGGTGCTGACGGCGGCGCTGATCACGGCGCTCGACGTCGTCGCCGTCTCCGCCGACATCGTCTCCCCCGGCAGCCCGGTCACCATGATCGCCGCCTACAGCCTGGGCCGCTACACCTCCGGCCGCAGGGTCTGGATCGCCGCCGGGCTGATCTCCCTCCTCTACGCGACCGCGAACGAGCTCGCCACCCGCTTCCAGCCCGGCCCGCAGCCTCAGGGCGCGTGGCTGACCGGCCTGACCCTCACCGCCATCCCCGTCGTGCTGGGGCAGTTCAACCGCGTACGGGCCGAGCTGCGCGAGCGCGGCAAGCGGGAGGCCGCCGAGAGCGCGGTGCGGGCCGAGCGGCGGCGGATCGCCCGCGAGCTGCACGACGTGGTCTCCCACCACCTGAGCGTCATCAACGCGCTGGTCGGCGGGGCGCGGGCGACGCTCGCGCCGGGCCAGGAGGTGACCCGCGAGGCGCTGTCCGGGGCCGAGCAGAGCGCCCGCCAGGCGCTGTCGGAGATGCGCGAGCTGCTCGACGTGCTGCGGGCCGACGACGGCGGCGGCTCCGACGCCGCGACCGGGGTGGGCGCGTCCCGGCTGCCCGCGCTGGTCGAGGAGGTCAGGAGCGCCGGGCTGCCCGCGAGCCTGGTCGTGACCGGCGAGCCCGTCCCGCTGCCCACGACCGTCGACCACGCCGTCTACCGGATCGTCCAGGAGGCGCTGACCAACACCCGCAAGCACGCCGAAGGCGCGCGGGCCAGCGTCCGCCTGGTCTACGATCCGGGTGCCATCGAGGTCGAGGTGCTCGACGACGGCGCCCCCAAGCACCCCGCGACGGCGGGGTTCGGGTTGGGCGGGATGGCCGAGCGCGTCGCCCTCTGCGGCGGGCAGTTATGGACCGGTCCCCGGCTGGAAGGCGGTTTCCGCGTGCACGCGCGCATCCCCCTGGAGAAGACGTGATCTCGGTGTTGCTGGTGGACGACCACGCGCTGGTCCGCAAGGGCTTCCGGCTGATGCTCGACGCCCAGCCCGACCTGACGGTGGTGGGCGAGGCCGCCGACGGTGACGAGGCGGTCGACCTCGCCACCCGGCTCAGGCCCGACGTGGTGCTGATGGACCTGCACATGCCCGGCCTCGACGGGGTGCGCGCCACCGAGCGGATCACCGGCGGCGTGCCGGGCGTGCGGGTGCTCGCGCTGAGCACGTTCGACCTGGACGAGAACGTGGTGGCGGCGCTGCGGGCGGGCGCCGACGGGTTCCTGCCCAAGGACGTCTCCCCCGAGGAGCTGGTCGAGGGCGTACGGATCGTGCACCGGGGCGAGGCGGCCGTGGCCCCCCGGCTGCTCACCCGCCTGATCGGCGCCTACGTGCGGGCGCCCCGGCCGCAGCGGCACACGGCGCCCCTGCACCGGGCCGGGCTGACCGGCCTGACCGACCGCGAACGGGAGATCCTGGTGCTGATCGCGCGCGGCAGGTCCAACGCGGAGATCGCCGCCGAGCTGGGCGTGTCCGCCTCGACGGTGAAGAACCACGTGACGAGCGTGTTCGCCAAGATCGGGGTCAGGGACCGGGCCCAGGCGGTGATCGCGGCCTACGAGGCGGGGCTGATCAACCCAGGAGAGTAGGACCACGCTCCTACCGGCCCGCCCGCAGGACTGTCCCGCAGCAGGAAGATTCGGCCCGCGCCGCCGATCATCCTGAACATATGACCGCGATTCGGGCAACGAACCTGAGCAAGCATTACGGGAAGACCGCGGCCGTGACCGACCTGTCCTTCGACGTCGAGCCCGGCCAGGTGACCGGCTTCCTCGGCCCGAACGGCGCCGGGAAGTCGACCACCATGCGCATGATCCTCGGACTCGACCGCCCCACCGGCGGCGGCGTGCTCGTGGACGGCAAGCCGTACGGGGAGCTCAGGCACCCGCTGCGCAAGGTGGGCGCGCTGCTGGACGCCAAGGCGGTGCACGGCGGGCGCAGCGCCCGCAACCACCTGCTGGCCATCGCGCAGAGCAACGCGATCCCGGCCGCCCGGGTCGAGGAGGTGCTGGAGCTGGTCGGCCTGAGCACGGTGGCCAAGCGGCGCATCGGCGGCTTCTCGCTCGGCATGTCGCAGCGCCTCGGCATCGCCGCCGCGCTGCTCGGCGACCCGGAGATCCTGCTGTTCGACGAGCCGGTCAACGGCCTGGACCCGGACGGCATCCTGTGGATCCGCACACTGATGCGCAAGCTGGCCGCCGACGGGCGCGCGGTGTTCGTCTCCAGCCACCTGATGAGCGAGATGGCACAGACCGCCGACCACCTGGTGGTGATCGGCAAGGGCCGGCTGATCGCCGACACGAGCGTGCAGGAGTTCATCGGCCGCAGCTCCCAGGGGTACGTGCGCGTACGGTCGCCGCGCCTGGCCGAGGTCGCCGAGCTGATCAAGGGCGCCGAGCTGCACCAGGACCACCTGCGGGTGACCGGGATGGAGCCGCTGGAGATCGGCACCGCGACCGCGCGGGCCGGACTGCCGCTGGAGGAGCTGACGTTCGTGCGGCCCTCGCTGGAGGCCGCGTACATGGAGCTGACCAAGGACAGCCTGGAGTTCTCGTCATGATGGACGTCATCAGGTCCGAATGGACCAAGATCCGCTCGGTGCGCTCCACGATGTGGACGCTGGCCTGCGCCGGGCTGCTGCTGATCGGGTTCAGCATCCTGCTGACCGTGTCGATCGCCAACTCGGCGGGCGAGCCGCCCACGGGGATCGAGGCCGCCAGGGTCACCCTGTCGGGCACGCTGTTCGCGCAGCTCGCGCTCGCCACGTTCGGGGTGCTGGTGATCTCGAGCGAGTATCGGACGGGATCCATCAGGACGACGTTCATGGCCGTGCCGCAGCGGCTGCGGGTGCTGTCGGCGAAGATCGTCGTGTTCACCGTAGTGACGCTGGTGGTCTCGGCCGTCTCCGCCCTGGCGGCGTTCCTGGTGGGCGGACCGCTCATCCTCGGGACGGCGGCGCTGGGGGACCCGGGCGTCGCGCAGGTGGTGATCGGCACCTCGCTCTACCTGACCGCGAGCGGGCTGTTCGGGCTGGCCCTGGGCGCGCTGATCCGGCACACGCCGGGCGCCGTCGTGTCGGTGATCGCGCTGATCCTGGTGCTGCCGCAGGTCACGTCCATGCTGCCGGGCGACCTGGGCAGGACCGTGCACCACCACTTCACCTCGAACGCCGGCCTGCAGGTGATAGCGCCGAACCCGGACAACCCGCTGGGCCCGTGGTCCGGCTACGGCGTCTATCTCGCCTGGATCGCGGTCACGCTGGTCGTGGCGGCCGTGCTGATGAGGCGGCGCGACGCCTGACCCCATGACTCGCCGGCTGGGGACGACCGTGTCGAGGCGGTCTCCTCAGCCGGCGGCGAGCTCGCGGCCCCGGTCGCGGGCCGCCTCGATCGCGGCCAGGAAGGCGGCGCGCACACTGTGGCGCTCCAGCTCGGCGATGGCGGCGATCGTGGTGCCGCCCGGCGAGGTGACCGCCTCGCGCAGAATCACCGGGTGCTCGCCCGAGTCGCGCAGCATGACGGCCGCCCCGACGATCGACTGGGTGACCATGTCGAGCGCGGCGGCGCGCGGCATGCCGAGCAGGATGCCCGCGTCGACCATGGCCTCGACCAGGTAGAAGAAGTAGGCGGGCCCGCTGCCCGACAGCGCGGTCGCGGCGTCCTGCTGCGACTCGGGGATGCGCAGCACCTTGCCGACCGGCCTGAGCAGGTCCTCGGTGAGCCTGAGGTGCTCCTCGCCGGCGTGGGACCCGGCCGAGATCACGCTCATCGCCTCGTCGAAGCGGATGGGCGTGTTGGACATGACCCGGACCACCGGCGCGTCGACGCCGAGGCGCTGCTCGACGAAGGCCGTGGTGATGCCGGCGGCGGCGGTGATGACCAGCCGGTCGGCGGGCACGCAGGGGGCGATCTCGGCCAGCAGCGCCGCCATGTCCTGCGGCTTGACCGCGAGGATGAGCGTGTCGGCGGACTTGGCGGCCTCGGTGTTGGACACCGTGCGGACCCCGTAGGTCTCGCGCAGCGCCTGGGCGCGCTCGGCGCGGCGCGCGGTGGCCAGCACGTCGCCGGGCTTGAACCCCGCCCGCAGCAGCCCGGACAGCAGCGCCTCGCCCATCTTGCCGGTGCCGAGAATCGCAATCATGTGCGCAGCCTACCGGCGGCTATCGGCGTGACAGCAGCGTGCGCGCGAAGAAGGCGGGGCGCTCGGCGAGGCGGCGCATCAGGTACGGATACCAGCCGGCGCCGTAGGGGACGTGGACGCGCACCCGCGCGCCCTGCCCGGCCAGGCGCCGCTGCTCGTCGGGGCGGACCCCGTACAGCATCTGGTATTCGAACCCGGCGGGTTCGAGCCCTTCGAGGACGGCCAGGGCGGCCGTGACGCGCAGCAGCCGGGGGTCGTGGGTGGCGATCATCGGGTAGCCGGCGCCGGACATCAGCACCCGCAGGCAGCGCGCGAAGGCGCGGTCGACCTCGGCGGGCGCGGTGCGGGGGCCCTTGACGAGCCGGACGCGGGCGCCGTCGAGGCGGGCGCAGCGCTCGGCGGAGCCGGGCTCGCCGGCGCGCACCACGACGCCAACGGCGGGGTGCTCCTTGCGCAGGGTGGCGTGGATGGAGTGCAGGCCGGTGGCGGCGCCGGGCCCGCTCGCGTCGAGCGTGAGCGTGACGCCGCGCTCGGCGGCGCTCTCGCAGAGGGTGGCCGCGTTGTCGAGCGCGAGCTGCTCCGACAGGCGCAGCCCGAGCGCGGTGAGGTCGACCGACACGTCGGCGTCGGCGGGCAGGCTCTCGACGAGCCGCTGGTGCGCCAGGACGTTGCCCTCGGCCTCGGCCCGGTCGCCGGCCTCGGCGACGAGGCTGCCGACGGTGACGAGCAGGCCCCTGCGGGTCAGCTCCGTCACGGCGGCCCCGACGTCGTCGGCGACGTAACGCCTGACCATGGTGCCGGTGAGCGGCGAGGCGGACACGACGCGCTCGGCGCGGTCGCTCCGGGATGCGGCGAGCAGGGCCTGACGAAGCACGCCACAACCCTAGCTTCGCCGACGCTGAACCGGTGGCCGATCTGATCCGTCGTAGAGGTATGCGCACTGTGACGACGACTCTCGTGGCCGGATGCCTGCTGCTCGCGACCGGGTGCGGCTCGGCCACGCCGCAGGAGCGGCCGCTGTCCAAGGCGCCCGGCGCGCCCGTGACCAGCGCCTCGGTGGCCACGACCACGCCGCCCGACGCCAAGCCCAAGCCGGTCAAGCCGACCGGCGACGCGCTCAACACGCGCAAGGTCCGCTGGACGAAGGCCAAGGCGGTGTCCAAGGGCCACAAGGTGCAGCTCAGGTGGTGGTCGGGCGTGGAGCCCTGCACGGTCCTGGACCGCGTCAAGGTCAAGGAGACGAGGAAGCGGGTCACGATCACGCTGTACGAGGGCACCTCGCCCAAGGCGAAGGGCGTGTCCTGCATCATGATGGCCGTGGAGAAGACGACCACGGTCAAGCTCAAGGCCCCTGTCGGCAAGCGGAAGATCGTGGACGGCGCCAAATCCTGATATGTCCACATGCGGACAACCCCAGTGACATTTGATCGATTTGTTGCGATACATCGATCAAGGCACCTAAGGCGCGGGGGCGCCCCGGTGAAGGTGTGCGTGACTGGGGGAACCCGTGAAGCGGCTCGCTCGTGCCCTGCTGCCCGTCATCCTCATGACCACCGGACTGATCGGGCTGACCGCGCCGCCCGCGCAGGCCCTGCCGGAACGCTTCGAGAAACAGACGATCTTCAGCGGGCTGACCAGCCCCACCAACGTCGAGTTCGCCGCTGACGGGCGGGTGTTCGTGGCCGAGAAGGGCGGCTACGTCAAGGTCTTCGACTCGCTCACGGACACCACGCCCACCGTCTACGCCGACCTGCGCACCAAGGTGCACGACTTCTGGGACCGCGGCCTGCTCGGCCTCGCCCTGCACCCGGACTTCCCGCAGGACCCCCGCGTGTACGTGCTCTACTCCTACGACGCCGAGCCCGGGGGCGGCGCGCCGCGCTGGGGCCAGGCGAACGACGACTTCGACGAGTGCCCCTCGCCGCCCGGCCCGACCGGGGACGGCTGCCGCATCACCGGCCGCCTGTCGGTCATCTCCCCCACCGGCGCCGAGACTCCCCTGATCACCGACTGGTGTCAGCAGTACCCCAGCCACTCCATCGGCGACCTGCAGTTCGGCCCCGACGGCATGCTCTACGCCTCGGCGGGCGACGGGGCCAGCTTCCAGTTCGCCGACTACGGGCAGGACAACCTGCCGGGCTCGGACGTCGTACCGGACAACCCGTGCGGCGACCCGCCGACGGCGGTGGGCACCTCGCCCACCCCGCCCGCGGCCGAGGGCGGCGCGCTGCGCTCCCAGGACGTGCGCACCGGCGGCGACCCGGCCACGCTGGCCGGCAGCATCATCCGCATCGACCCCGACACCGGCGCCGCCGCCCCCGGCAACCCGAACGCCGGCGCCGCCGACCCGAACGTGGCCAGGATCGTCGCCCACGGCCTGCGCAACCCGTTCCGCATCACCAACCGGCCGGGCACCGGCGAGATCTGGGCGGGCGAGGTCGGTTGGGGCTCCTTCGAGGAGATCAACCGCGTGGCCGACCCCACGGGCGGCGTGGCCAACTTCGGCTGGCCCTGCTACGAGGGCGCGCCCCGCGAGGACGGCTACGACGCGCTCAACCTGACCCTGTGCGAGAACCTGTACGCCGAGGGCGCGGCGGCCCACGCCAAGCCGCACTTCGCCTGGAACCACGGCCAGCGCCTCTACCCGGGCGACCCGTGCGCCCCCGGCGGCCAGTCGTCCTCCAGCGGCGTCGCCTTCTACCCGGGCGGGCCCTACCCGCAGGCGTACGACGGCGCGCTGTTCTTCTCCGACTACAGCCGCAGGTGCGTCTGGGTGATGACCGAGGGCGCGAACGGGCTGCCGGACCCGGCGACGGTGACCGCGTTCGACACCGGGATCGGCACGGTCGAGCTGGAGAGCGGGCCGAACGGCGACCTGTTCGCCGTCGACCACGACGGCGGCGCGGTCGTGCGCTACATCTACGACAACGCCCCGCCCACCGCGGTGATCGACGCGACGCCCACCTCCGGCGCGGCCCCGCTGGCCGTGACGTTCTCCGGCACGGGCTCCAGCGACGCCGACGGCGACCCGCTCACCTACGCGTGGGACCTCGACGGCGACGGCGAGCTGGACGACTCGACCTCCGCCACCCCGTCCCGCACCTACGCGCAGAACGGGTCCTACCAGGTCAGGTTACGGGTGAACGACGGCAAGGGCGGGCAGGGCGACGCCACCGTCACCATCAACGTCGGCAACAGCGCGCCCACGGCCGCCATCACCACCCCGGCGGCCACCACGACCTGGGCGGTCGGCGACACGATCGGCTTCTCGGGCGCCGGGACCGACGCCGAGGACGGCGCGATCCCCGGCTCCCGCATGACCTGGACGCTGATCATGCACCACTGCCCCGGCGCCTGCCACGAGCACGAGATCACCCGCTACACCGGCGCGTCCGGCTCCTTCCAGGCCCCCGACCACGAGTATCCGTCGCATCTGGAGCTGCGGCTCACCGTCGCGGACGGGCACGGCCTGACCGACACCGCGAGCGTCCTGCTCCAGCCCAGGACCGTCGAGCTGACCTTCAGGACGGACCCGCCTGGGCTGCGGATCGGGTTCAACCAGGAGCAGACGATCGCGCCGTTCACCCGGACCGTGATCGCCGGGTCCAGCAACTCCGTCACCGCGCCGTCACCGCAGGGCGACCAGGTGTTCGACGCCTGGTCCGACGGCGGCGCGGCCACGCACAACGTCACCGCCCCGGCGTCGGCGGCCACCTACACGGCGACGTTCGAGACCTCGCACTCCCCGGCGGGCCTGGTGGCCGCGTACGCGATGAACGAGGGCTCGGGCACCGCCGTCGGCGACGCCTCCCCGGCCGGCAACCCCGGCACGGCGGCGAACACGACCTGGGCGGCGACCGGCAAGTTCGGCAGGGCGCTGGCCTTCGACGGCTCGTCGAGCTGGGTCACGGTCGCCGACTCGGCCAGCCTGCGCCTCACCACCGGCATGACGCTGGAGGCCTGGATCAGGCCGGAGACGGTGACGAGCTGGCGGACGGTCGTCATGAAGCAGTACGGGACCGACCTGGCCTACACGCTGTCGGCCGGCAGCTACACCGACCGGCCGCACGCCGTCATCCACACCACCGGCGAGGTCGGCGCGGGCGGCACGGCCTCGCTCCCGCTGAACGCCTGGAGCCACCTGGCCGCCACCTACGACGGCGCCACGCTGCGCCTGTACGTCAACGGCACGCAGGTCGCCGAGCGCGCCGCGGGCGGCCCGATCCGCACCGACGGCGGCGTGCTGCGCATCGGCGGCAACAGCCTGTGGGGCGAGTTCTTCGACGGCCTCATCGACGAGGTCAGGATCTACGACCGGGCACTCACCCCGGCCCAGATCCAGCTCGACATGACCACCCCGATCGGCGCCGCGCCCGAGCCGGACACCACGCCGCCGAGCACCCCCGGCTCCCTCGCCGCCACCGGCGGACCCGGCCACGCCCAGCTCGCCTGGACCGCGTCCACGGACGACAGGGGCGTGGAGGGCTACACCGTCCACCGTTCCGCCACCTCCGGCTTCACCCCCTCGGGAGCCAACCAGGTCGGCTCGTCGCAGACCACCGCGTTCACCGACCCGGGGCTGGCCGAGGGCACGTACTACTACCGCGTGGTGGCCTTCGACGCGGCGGGCAACACCAGCACGCCGTCCGCCGAGGACCCGGCCGCCGTCACCGCGCCGCCCAGCAGCCAGGGCCTGGTGGCGGCGCTCGGCATGAACGAGGGCGCCGGGACCACCACGGCCGACTCCTCCGGCCTGGGCAACGCCGGCACGCTGAAGGACGCGACCTGGACGGCCTCCGGCAGGTACGGCCAGGCGCTGTCGTTCAACGGCTCGTCGAGCTGGGTCACGGTCGCCGACTCGCCCGGCCTGCGCCTCACCACCGGCATGACGCTGGAAGCCTGGGTCAAGCCGTCGACCGTGACGAGCTGGCGTACGGTGATCATGAAGGAGTACGCGGGCAACCTGGCGTACGTCCTGTCGGCAGGGAGCTACACCGACCGGCCGCACGCCGTCATCCACACCACCGGCGAGGTCGGCGCGGGCGGCACGGCCTCGCTGCCGCTGAACACCTGGAGCCATCTGGCCGCCACCTACGACGGCGCCACGCTGCGCCTGTACGTCAACGGCACGCAGGTGAGCCAGCAGGCCGCCGGAGGGCCGATCCGCACCGACGGAGGAGCCCTGCGCATCGGCGGCAACAGCCTGTGGGGCGAGCACTTCGACGGCCTGATCGACGAGGTCCGCGTCTACAGCGAGCCCCTGACCGCCGCCCGGATCCAGTCGGACATGAACACGCCCGTCTGAGCCCTCGAGCCGTCTCCCGGGAGTCCCCTCCTCGCCCCCTCTCCCGGGAGACTCGGGGGCTTTTCGCGCACCGGGGGTTGAGCCGAGTAGGCTCAAGTCGTTTGACAAAGACGGCACATATTCGTAGGTTGAGTCCAACCAACTCAACTTTGACCACAAGGACGTACTCATGGCACGTGCGGTAGGTATCGACCTTGGGACGACCAACTCCGTCGTCTCGATCCTCGAGGGCGGTGAGCCCACCGTCATCGCCAACGCGCAGGGCTCGCGGACCACGCCGTCCGTGGTCGCCTTCGCGAAGAACGGCGAGGTCCTGGTCGGCGAGGTCGCCAAGCGGCAGGCCGTCACCAACGTGGACCGGACGATCCGCTCGGTCAAGCGCGAGATCGGCACCAACTGGTCCCAGGAGATCGACGGCAAGAAGTTCTCCCCGCAGCAGATCAGCGCCTTCGTGCTGCAGAAGCTCAAGCAGGACGCCGAGGCCTACCTGGGCGAGAAGATCACCGACGCGGTGGTCACCGTCCCGGCCTACTTCAACGACGCCCAGCGCCAGGCCACCAAGGAGGCCGGCACCGTCGCGGGCCTCAACGTGCTGCGCATCATCAACGAGCCGACCGCGGCCGCCCTGGCCTACGGGCTCGACAAGGAGGAGGACCAGACGATCCTGGTCTTCGACCTCGGCGGCGGCACCTTCGACGTGTCCCTGCTCGACGTCGGCCAGGAGGACGGCCACGGCTTCGTCGAGGTCAAGGCCACCTCGGGCGACAACCACCTCGGTGGTGACGACTGGGACCAGCGCGTCGTCGACGAGCTCGTCAAGCGCTTCCAGAACGCCCACGGCGTCGACCTGGCCAAGGACAAGATGGCGCTCCAGCGTCTGCGCGAGGCGGCCGAGAAGGCCAAGATCGAGCTGTCCAGCCAGTCCGAGACCAACATCAACCTGCCCTACATCACGGCCTCCTCCGAGGGCCCGCTGCACCTGGACGAGAAGCTCACCCGCAGCGAGTTCCAGCGGCTGACCGCCGACCTGCTCGAGCGGACCAAGGGCCCGTTCAACCAGGTCATCAAGGACGCCGGCATCAAGGTCTCCGACATCGCCCACGTGGTGCTCGTCGGCGGCTCGACCCGCATGCCCGCCGTCTCCGAGCTCGTCAAGGAGCTGACCGGCGGCAAGGAGCCCAACAAGGGCGTCAACCCGGACGAGGTCGTCGCCATCGGTGCCGCCCTGCAGGCCGGCGTGCTCAAGGGCGAGGTCAAGGACGTCCTGCTGCTCGACGTGACCCCGCTGTCGCTGGGCATCGAGACCAAGGGCGGGATCTTCACCAAGATCATCGAGCGCAACACCACGATCCCGACCAAGCGCTCCGAGGTCTTCACCACGGCCGAGGACAACCAGCCGTCGGTGCAGATCCAGGTCTACCAGGGCGAGCGCGAGATCGCTTCCTACAACAAGAAGCTGGCCACGTTCGAGCTGACCGGCATCGCCCCGGCGCCGCGCGGCATCCCGCAGATCGAGGTCACCTTCGACATCGACGCCAACGGCATCGTCAACGTCTCCGCCAAGGACCTGGGCACGGGCAAGGAGCAGACGATGACGATCACCGGCGGCTCCGCGCTGCCGAAGGACGACATCGAGCGGATGATGCGCGAGGCCGAGTCCTACGCCGAGGAGGACAAGAAGCGCCGCGAGGAGGCCGAGGTCCGCAACAACGCCGACGGCCTGGCCTACCAGACGGAGAAGTTCCTCCGCGAGAACGACGACAAGGTCCCCGGCGACATCAAGACCGAGGTCAACGACGCGCTCGCCGAGCTGAAGAAGGCTCTGGAGGGCACCGACACCGACGTCATCCGCACCTCGGCCGAGAAGCTCGCCACGGTCAGCCAGAAGATGGGTTCGGCGATCTACGCCCAGGGCCAGCAGGCCGCCGGCGGTGAGGGCGCCCCGCAGGACGCCTCCGCCCCTGGTCAGGAGCAGAAGGCCGACGAAGACGTCGTCGAGGCCGAGATCGTGGACGACGAGCCGAAGAAGGACAAGTGATCAAGTGATGCCGCCGCGTGACAACGGGCACGATGAGCCGGTGATCCGCGACAATCGCAAGATCGACCCGGAGACCGGGGAGGTGCGGACGCAGGCCGAGGAGACCGAGGAGGCCGAGCAGCCGCCCGCGCCGGCCGCCGGAAGCGCCGCGGACGGCGCCGTCGACGGCGAGCTGCAGGCGCAGCTCGCCGAGCGGACCGCCGACCTCCAGCGTCTTCAGGCCGAATACACCAACTACCGCCGCCGGGTGGAGCGCGACCGCGTCGCGGTCCGCGAGCTGGCCGTGGCGGGAGTGCTCACCGAGCTGCTGCCCGTGCTCGACGACATCGGCCGGGCCCGCGACCACGGCGAGCTCACCGGAGGCTTCGCGAAGGTGGCAGAGTCTCTGGAATCGGTGCTCACCAAGCTCGGCCTCAGCCCCTACGGCCAGAAGGGCGACCCCTTCGACCCGACGGTGCACGAGGCCCTGATGCACAGCTACTCGCCGGAGGTGACCGAGCCGACCGCCGTCGAGGTGCTGCAGCTCGGCTACCGCATGGGCGAGCGGGTGCTGCGCCCCGCGCGGGTCGCGGTCGCCGAGCCCGGGGACGCCCCCTCGGCGTCCGATGACGAAGACAACTGACGAGGACGAAGGGCGTTAGATGAGCACCAAGGACTACCTGGAGAAGGACTACTACGCCGTCCTTGGTGTGCCCAAGTCCGCCAGCGCCGAAGACATCAAGAAGGCCTATCGCAAGCTGGCCCGCCAGTATCACCCCGACACCAACCAGGGTGACCCGTCCAAGGAGACCAAGTTCAAGGAGGTCTCCGAGGCGTACGACATCCTGTCCGACAGCAAGCGCCGCAAGGAGTACGACGACGCGCGCACGCTGTTCGGGTCGGGGGTGGGCGGCCAGCGCGCGGGCGGCGGCTTCCCGTTCGACTTCGGCGACCTGTTCGGCGGGACGGCCGGGCAGCAGCAGCCCGGCCAGGGCGCCGGGGAGCGCTTCAGCGACCTGTTCGGCGGCCTGTTCAACCGGGGCGGCGCGGGCACCCGCAGCACCGGCGCGACCAGGCCGCGGCGTGGGCAGGACATCGAGTCCGAGGTCACGCTCTCGTTCACCGAGGCGGTCGAGGGCACCACGGTCTCGCTCCGGCTGACCAGCTCGGCGGCGTGCACCGGGTGCAGCGGCACGGGGGCCAAGGCCGGCACCACCCCGCGGGTCTGCCCGACCTGCGAGGGCACCGGCGCGGCAAGCCGCAACCTGGGCAACTTCGCCTTCTCCGAGCCCTGCCGCGACTGCAAGGGCCGCGGCCTCCTCGTGGACGACCCCTGCCCCGTGTGCGAAGGCAGCGGCCGGGCCAAGAGCACCCGCACGATCCAGGCGCGCATCCCCGCGGGGGTCGCCGACGGGCAGCGGGTCAAGCTCAAGGGCAAGGGCGCACCGGGCGAGAACGGCGGCCCGGCGGGCGACCTGTACATCCAGACGCACATCAAGCCGCACGCCGTGTTCGGCAGGTCGGGCGACAACCTGACCATCACCGTGCCGGTGACGTTCACCGAGGCCGCTCTGGGCGCCGAGATCAAGGTGCCCATCCTCAAGGGCATGCCCGTCACGCTGCGCATCCCGCCGGGCACGCCCAACGGGCGCACGTTCCGGGTCCGCGGCCGGGGCGCCGCCCGCAAGGACGGCACCAAGGGAGACCTGCTCGCCAGCGTCGAGGTCGTCGTGCCCAAGACGCTGGACGACAAGTCACGCGAACTCCTGACGGAGTTCAACACCGCGACCGCGGCCGAGGACCCGCGGGCTGATCTCATACAGAGAGCCAGAAGCGAGTAGCCGATGGACGCCAACTATTTCGATCTCTCAGACGACACACCCGTCTACGTGATCTCGGTGGCCGCGCAGCTGTCGGGGCTGCACCCGCAGACCCTGCGGCAGTACGACCGGCTCGGGCTCGTGTGCCCGGGCCGCACCGCGGGGCGCGGCCGCCTCTACTCCACACGCGACATCGTCCAGCTGCGCGAGGTCCAGCGGCTCTCCCAGGAGGAGGGCATCAACCTCGCCGGCATCAAGCGGATCCTGGAGCTGGAGAACGAAGCGCTGCGACTGCGCGAGGAGGTTCACCGGCTGCGCGCCGAGATGCAGATGGTCAGGGCGCTGATCCGCTACGAGCTGCCACCGGGGGCCTAGAAAGCAATGGACTACAAGCTCACCCAGAAGAGCCAGGAGGCTCTCGCGGGTGCCATGAGGCGCGCCGCCGCCGAGGGCAACCCCGAGATCGCCCCGGCTCACCTGCTCACCACGCTGCTCGGCCAGACGGGCGGCACCGCCGTGCCGCTGCTCGACGTCGTCGGCGCCGACTGGCGCACGCTGCGCGCCAAGGCGGAGGAGCAGCTCGCGACGCTGCCCAAGGCGCAGGGCGCCACCGTCGGCGCCCCGTCGAGCTCCCGTCACCTCCTCAAGGTGATGAACACCGCCGCCCAGCACGCCAACCGTCTCGAAGACCTCTACGTCTCCACCGAGCACCTGCTCGTCGGCCTCGCGGCCGACGGCGGCCCGGTCGCCGACCTGCTCAAGGCGCAGGGCGCGACCCCGCAGGCGCTGCTCGACGCGTTCGAGAAGGTACGGGGCAACGCCCGCGTCACCAGCGAGACCCCCGAGGACACCTACCAGGCGCTGCAGAAGTACGGCGTCGACCTGACCGAGCGCGCCCGCGCGGGCAAGCTCGACCCGGTCATCGGCCGCGACTCCGAGATCCGCCGCGTCGTCCAGGTGCTCAGCCGCCGCACCAAGAACAACCCGGTGCTGATCGGCGAGCCCGGCGTCGGCAAGACCGCCGTCGTCGAGGGCCTGGCCCAGCGCATCGTGGCCGGCGACGTGCCCGAGTCGCTGCGCAACAAGCGGCTCATCTCGCTCGACCTGGGCGCGATGGTGGCCGGCGCCAAGTACCGGGGCGAGTTCGAGGAGCGGCTCAAGGCCGTGCTCTCCGAGATCAAGGAGAGCGAGGGGCAGATCGTCACGTTCATCGACGAGCTGCACACCGTCGTCGGCGCGGGGGCCGCCGAGGGCGCCATGGACGCGGGCAACATGCTCAAGCCGATGCTGGCCCGCGGCGAGCTGCGCATGATCGGCGCCACGACGCTCGACGAATACCGCGAGCGCATCGAGAAGGACCCGGCGCTGGAGCGGCGCTTCCAGCAGGTCTACGTGGGCGAGCCCACGGTCGAGGACACGATCGCGATCCTGCGCGGCCTCAAGGGCCGCTACGAGGGCCACCACCAGGTCCAGATCGCCGACGGCGCCCTCGTGGCCGCCGCCGCGCTGTCCGACCGCTACATCACCAACCGCTTCCTGCCCGACAAGGCCATCGACCTGGTCGACGAGGCCGCCTCGCGGCTGCGCATGGAGATCGACTCCCGCCCGGTGGAGATCGACCAGCTCCAGCGCAACGTCGACCGGATGAAGATGGAGGAGCTCGCGCTCTCCAAGGAGACCGACGACGCCTCCGTACAGCGCCTCGAACGGCTCCGCCAGGAGCTCGCCGACCGCCAGGAGGAGCTCAACGCGCTCGTCGGCCGCTGGGAGAACGAGAAGGCCGGCCTCAACAAGGTCGGCGAGCTGAAGAAGCAGCTCGACGAGGCGCGCGGCACCGCCGAGCGGGCCCAGCGCGACGGCGACTTCGAGACCGCTTCCAAGATCATGTACGCCGAGGTGCCCCGGCTGGAGCAGGCCATCAAGGCTGCCTCCGAGGCCGCGCCGCCCGACAACGCCATGGTCAAGGAGGAGGTCGGGGCCGACGACATCGCCGAGGTGATCTCGTCCTGGACCGGCATCCCGGCGGGCCGCCTGCTGGAGGCGGAGACGGCCAAGCTGCTCCGGATGGAGGAAGAGCTGGGCCGGCGCCTGATCGGCCAGCAGCAGGCCGTACAGGCCGTCTCCGACGCCGTCAGGCGCAGCCGGGCCGGCATCGCCGACCCCGACAGGCCGACGGGCTCGTTCCTGTTCCTCGGGCCGACCGGCGTCGGCAAGACCGAGCTGGCCAAGGCGCTGGCCGAGTTCCTGTTCGACGACGAGCGGGCGATGACCCGCATCGACATGAGCGAGTACGCCGAGAAGCACAGCGTCGCCCGGCTCGTCGGCGCGCCTCCCGGCTACGTCGGCTACGAGGAGGGCGGCCAGCTCACCGAGACCGTCCGGCGGCGCCCCTACACGGTGGTGCTGCTCGACGAGGTGGAGAAGGCCCATCCCGAGGTCTTCGACGTGCTGCTCCAGGTGCTCGACGACGGCCGGCTCACCGACGGGCAGGGCCGCACCGTCGACTTCCGCAACACGATCCTGATCCTCACCTCCAACCTGGGCTCGCAGTTCCTCGTCGACCCCCAGCTCGAGAACGGCGCCAAGCGCGAGGCCGTCATGACCGCCGTACGGGCCGCGTTCAAGCCGGAGTTCCTCAACCGGCTCGACGACGTCATCCTGTTCGACGCGCTCGGCTCCGAAGAGCTGACCAGGATCGTCGACCTCCAGGTCGACCGGCTCGCCCGCCGCCTGGCCGACCGCAGGCTCGTCCTGGAGGTCACCCCGGCGGCCCGCGAATGGCTGGCGCTCACCGGCTACGACCCGCTGTACGGCGCCCGGCCGCTGCGCCGGCTCGTCCAGTCGGCCATCGGCGACAAGCTCGCCAGGGCCGTGCTCGCCGGTGACGTCGTCGACGGCGACAAGGTCCTCGTCGATCTCGGCGACGACGAGCTCACCGTCCAGCGCGGCTGACCACAGCCCGCACGCAGCGCCCGGAGGCCGGTCGGCCCCCGGGCGCACGCGTTCCACGCCCCGGTCATCGGCGCCCCGCGTGCGTAAGGATCGGCCCAGCCTTCGGGCAAGCCGCCCACCCCGCGCCGCGGGCCTGGCTAGCTTCAGCGTTCGTCAGATCACCGAGCACGATCAGGGGGACGTGAAATGTCATCTCGGAGCATCCGAAGCATCCTTGCCATGGTCACTCTGACCGCGGGGGTCACCTGGCTGGGGGCGGGCGCCGCCGAGGCTGCCGCTCCGTGCCAAGAGCGGTCGGCGACCGTACGCGCCCAGCGAACCGTCACCACGATGTGCGACGGCGTCACCCGGTTCGGGGTGGACGACCCCACCGGCACCGCCGAGCTCGTCGAGTCCGAGACCTCCCGCCTGGCCCACAGCGCCGCCCGGCTCGCCCAGCGCATCGGCCTGACCGGTCTCGGCTCCGTCCGCGCCATGGGCCTCTCCGACCTCGGCGGCTTCGCCGCCTCCTCCGCCATGCCCGCGCTCTCCCACGGCGTCCCCCTCTCCGGCGCGCTGCCCAGCCTCACCCGGCTGCCCGAAGTGCCGGACCTGCCCAACCTGCCCACCATCCCCGGCATCCGCGACCTGCCCGTCGGCGCCAGCGTCGGCAAGCTGCCCGACCCCGCCAAGGTCGCCGCCGAGGGCTTCAAGGCGCCCCTCAACCTGCCCCAGCCGGTCAACAAGCTCAAGGACGAGCTCGTCAACAAGATGCTGCCGCAGGTCCCGGCGGCCGTCGGCGGCATCAATGACGCCACCCGGCTCCCGGACGCGCACACCTCCCTCACGGGCCTGCTGGACGCCCTCGACCTGAGCTGACCACCGGGCCTGCCTTCCCCGGCCGCCCACCGACCGCACCGGCGCGGCGCCCCGGGAGCACGCCCCCCGCGAACCGTGGCGCGGGCCGCGCCACCCGCCCACGGTTTCCTGAGGGGCCGCGACCCCGCCGTCGCGGCCCCTCAGCACGTACGCGCCCGCCAGGCCCCAACGCAGGACGGCGGGGCAACGAAGGACGGCGGTGTGTCGGCCCCGTCTTACCGGCCCTCGGCCCGTCTTGCCGGGGGTCGGCGGGCAGGGGGCAGCGCGGCGCCGCGCAGGTCGCCCCCGGGAGGCCGCTCGCAGGTGGCCACGGCCGGGGGCGGCTCCCTCCGCACGGAGGGCATCGGCCCCGGCGGGGTCAGGAGATCAGGGCGTCGAGGTCGTCTTCCGGCAGGCCGAGGTCGACCCGGATGCGGTAGCGGGTGCGGAGCATCGCCTTGTGCTCCGGGTCGTCCTCGTCACAGGCCAGCACCGCCTGGGTCACCCATTCGAGCCCGCCCTGGAGGTCACCGTAGGCGACCAGGGTCTCGGCGACGGTGTGGGCGGTGGCCGCCGAGGCGGCTCCTTCGGCGCGGATCGTCTCGATGACCTCCCTGGCCTCGTCGTGCCGGTCGAGCTCGAACAGCGTGTCGGCGATGCCGGCACGCGGGTCGAAGCTGACCTCGCCGCCGTCTTCGAGCGCGCGCTGGAAGCATTCCAGGGCACGCGCGGGCTGCCCGGCGGCTCTCCACTCCTCGGCGGCCTGGACCAGGATGGACGCCCTGGAAACGTCGCCGGTGGAATAGCTGAGCGCCACGTCGTACAGCCGCCTGGCCAGCGAGCTGTGGTCGTCGGCCAGCAGCGCCTGCTCGAGCAGGCGATCAAGGTGCTCACGGGTCACATGCGCCACAACGCGAGACTACCGAGCGCGCTGCGGTTTCGCCCGGTCAATGCGTATCGCGGATGACGATCGGCTATGGCAACGCGTTGGCCAAGGCTGCCCATGCCGTGCGTATCACCGCACGTCAACGGGCAGGTACGGAGTGTGCCTCCGCGACGGAAGGGGCTGACGATGGGCAGGTCCAGGCAGTTGACCTTCACGTTGGCCTGTGCCGTGGTGCTGTCGGCGCTGGTGCCGGGGGTGTCCGGCTACCTGTCGGCCCGGCTGGAGGCGATCGAGTCGGCGGAGCGCAACCTGCGGGCGTTGGAGGCGAGGCTCGACGCCCGGCAGGCGCGTCACGTCCGTCCGGTGTCGTTCCCGGCGCCGTGCGACCTGCCGGGCCGGCGTCCTGACTGGCTGCCGGAGTTGCTGGAAGCGCTGAAGGGTCAGGACCGGCCGGCGGTCGCCGATCGTCCGGGGCACGGCTGACGGGTCAGCCGGCCTGCCGGGCCCAGGAGGCGAGCTGGCGGGACAGGAAGCCGCAGACGAGCTGTTTCGCGGCTTCGATGATCTCCGGTGAGCCGTCGGGGTCGCGGCGGAAGGCGAGCTTGAGCACGGCGTCACCGGCCTCGACGGCGACCAGGACGGCCACGTCGAGCTGGTGGCTGTCGGCCAGCCCGAACTCCTTGAGCAGCAGCCCGCGCAGCCGCCCGGCGATCACGGTGTTGTTGTCGGAGTCGGAGTCGAGCAGGTTGAGGTCGACGACGTCGCCGAAGTGGAGGCTCTTGAAGCCGGCGACGGACCGGTGCATGGAGACGTACTCGTCGATGATCGCCTCGACGGCCTCCCACCAGCCCCGGTAGTCCTCCTCCATGAACCTGCGCCCGACCCTCGTGACGAACTGCTCCACGTTGCGCCGGGTGAGCTCCTGGGTGATGGCGCGCTTGTCGGGGAAGAACTGGTAGACGGAGCCGATCGCGACCCCGGCCCGTTCGGCGATGCGGGTCGTCGACAGGGCCTCGTAGCCGATCTCGTCGAGGAGCTCGGCACAGGCGTCGAGCATCCGCTCGACCCGGCGGGCGCTGCGGCGCTGGGTGGGCTGGCGGCGCAGCGGCTTCGGTGACGCACAGTCATCTTCTGCTAGCGGCGAGGACACAGGAAACATCTTCCCCCCATGGGGCCGATCGTTACCTGCGATTCTGCGGATTTCCTGGGAGCCGGTCCGTCAGCGTTCGGCCGACAGCCCGGCGCAGGAGCGCAGGGCCTTCCAGTCGGCGATGGCGCCGGTCCGCGCGGTGCCGGTCATGGGCACCGGGACGCCGCCCTGGATGGTGGCGGGGGTCCAGGAGTCCTTGAGCACCTTGCGGCCGTTGATCGTCAGCGTGAGCACGCCGGTCCGGCCGGTGGTGGCCGGGTTGGAGTTGTAGAAGACGAAGTTGCCGAGCCCGTAGCTGACGTAGGCGTTGTCCAGGTAGCCGGAGCCGAGCAGGATGTGCGCGTGCCCGCCGACGATCACGTCGGCGCCCGCCTTGATGAGCTTGGGGGCGAGGGAGAGCTGCGCCTGGTTGGGGCACTTCTGCATCTCGGTGCCCCAGTGCAGGTGGACGATCACGGTGTCGGAGTTGCGGCGCGCCTGCCGTACCGCCTTGATCAGGCGGGGCTCGTTCTTCGCGGAGGCCAGCCCGCCCTTGTCCGGCGTGGCCGTCCACGCCTGGATGAACTCGTCGTCGAGCACCTGGGTCGCGCCGATGATCGACACGCGGTTGCCGTTGACGACCTTCCGGTACGGCTTGTACGCCTGGGCCTCGTCGGCGCCGATGCCGACGACGGGGAACTTCGACCGCTTGACGGCGGCCAGCGAGTCCTGGAGGCCGCTGTCCATGTAGTCCATGCCGTGGTTGTTGGCCATCGACGCCACGTCCACGCCGGCGGCCTTGAGCGCGGTGAGCGCGCTGGCCGGGGCGCGGAAGGTGAACTGCTTGCCGGGGGCGGGGGTGCCGCCGGTGGTGATCGCCGTCTCCAGGTTGACCATGGCCAGGTCGGCCTTGCGCAGCACCTTGGCGATGGGGCCGAGGGCGGTGCGGGGGTCGTTCAGCCGCGGTCTGAGGATGCCCTCGAAGTGCACGTCCCCGCCGAAGGCGATGGTGTACGGCTTGCGCTGCGGCTTGGGGGGAGCGGTCGGCTCGGCGGACGTCTTGCCCGCGAGCTGCTCACGTCCGGGGGCGGCGGGTTCGGCTGATGAGCAGGCGACGAGGGACGCGACGACGACGGCTAACGCCGGGAGGACGCGGGGGAGGTTCATCGGTCGCCATTTCCGCTCGATTCAGACTTTCAGGGATGAGCATGCCATGTGCGGATGTTCCCCGCGCGGCTCGGCATCCCAGTCGAGAGCAGACCGTGACCAGCCAAACTGGATTCGTTCTCAAAGTTGAATGATTCAGGTTTAGGGCATAGCCTGAGCCGCATGAGGGACGATGACCTGCTGCGTCAGGCCGGACTCCGCGTCACGGCGGCCCGCCTGGCGATCATGCACACCGTGCGCGCCGGCGACCACCTCGACGTGGACGCCGTCTGCCGCGGGGTGCGCGAGCGCGTGGGTCAGGTGTCCCTCCAGGCCGTCTACGACTCGCTGCACGCGATGCACGGGGCCGGTCTTCTGCGGAAGATCGAGCCGATGGGCAGCCCGGCCCGCTACGAGGCCAGGGTGGGCGACAACCACCATCACCTCGTGTGCCGGCAGTGCGGATCGGTCACGGACGTCGACTGCGTCGCGGGGGCCGCCCCCTGCCTCGACCCGGTCGACTCCGCCGGTTACGTCGTGGACGAAGCCGATGTCACGTTCTGGGGCGTGTGCCCGAGCTGTCAATGATGATGATTCCGGAGGATCACGCTATGCCGACCAGGCCTCTCACCACCGACGACGCGGGCGTTCCCGCGCCGAGCGACGACCATTCGCTCTCCGTCGGCGCGAACGGCCCCCTGCTTCTTCAGGACCACTACCTGATCCAGAAGATGGCGCACTTCAACCGTGAGCGCGTGCCCGAGCGCGTGGTCCACGCCAAGGGCGGCGGCGCGCACGGCCGGCTGCGGATCACCGAGGACGTCAGCCAGTTCACCCGCGCCGGGCTCTTCCAGAAGGGCAAGGAGACGCCGCTCTTCCTGCGCTTCTCCACCGTCGCCGGCGAGCTCGGCAGCGCCGACACCGCCCGCGACCCGCGCGGTTTCGCGATCAAGTTCTACACCGACGAGGGCAACTACGACATCGTCGGCAACAACACGCCGATCTTCTTCATCCGCGACCCGCAGAAGTTCTCCGACTTCATCCACAGCCAGAAGCGGCGCGCCGACAACCACCTGCACGACCACAACATGCAGTGGGACTTCTGGACCCTGCACCCCGAGTCGGCCCACCAGGTGTCGTTCCTCATGACCGACCGCGGCACGCCCGCCTCCTGGCGGCACATGCACGGCTTCGGCTCCCACACCTTCCTGTGGTACAACGCCGCGGGCGAGAAGTTCTGGGTCAAGTATCACTTCAAGACCGACCAGGGCATCCGCAACTTCACCGCCGCCGAGGCCGACGCGCTCGTCGCGACCGACCCCGACTACCACATCCGCGACCTGTACGACTCGATCAAGCGCGGCGACCACCCGTCATGGACGGTCAACGTGCAGATCATGCCGTTCGAGGACGCCGCCGACTACCGGTTCAACCCGTTCGACCTGACCAAGGTGTGGCCGCACAGCGACTACCCCGAGATCACGATCGGCAGCTTCACCCTCGACCGCAACCCGGACAACTACTTCGCCGAGGTCGAGCAGGCGGGCTTCGAGCCGGCCAACCTGGTGCCGGGCATCGGCCCGTCGCCGGACAAGATGCTGCAGGGCCGCCTGTTCTCCTACCCCGACGCGCACCGCTACCGCATCGGGCCCAACTACCTGCAGCTTCCGGTCAACCAGCCGAAGTCGCCGGTCAACTCCTACAACTTCGACGGCCCGATGACGTTCCGGAACCCGCAGGACCCGGTCTACGCGCCCAACAGCTACGGCGGCCCGGCGGCCGACCCGTCGCTGTACGAGGGCTCGCACTACAGCGTCACCGGCGAGATCGTCCGCTCGGCCTACACCAAGCACGCCGAGGACGACGACTTCACCCAGCCGCGCGCGCTGTGGGAGAACGTGCTGTCCGACACCGACCGCGCCCACATGGTGTCCAACATCATCGGCCACGCCTCCAAGCCGGAGGTCACGGGCGAGATGAAGAAGCGGGTCGTGGACTACTGGACCAACGTCCACAAGGACCTCGGCCAGGGCGTCGCCCAGGGCCTCGGCCTGCTCTGACCTGACGAATCCGGCGGCGCGTCCCTCCCGGAGGCACGCGCCGCTCCCGTGCGGGGGAAGTTCGCACTCGGGGAGCGGGGAGGCGCGGCACGAATGGCCGTGTCGCGGGTGATCTTGGGGCGGGTGCTGTGCCAGGATGTGGCTCCTGCGAACGGCCCTGCGGGTTGCTGCGACCAACACGCCAGGGCCGTTCGTCACGCTCCGGCCGTCAGGGCCTCCAGGTCGAACTCACCGTCACGGACGCCGGCGGTGAAGGCCGCCCATTCGGCCGGGGTGAAGACCAGGATGGGGCCGTCCTGCTCCTTGCTGTCCCGCAGCGCGACGTTGCCGTCGGCCAGGGGGGCGACTTCGACGCAGCTGCTCGCGCCGTTGCAGAAGCTGCTCTTCTGCCATGCCGCCATCGTGGGTTGGGTGCGCATTTTCTCCCCAAATGGGTAAAGGGGCGCCATTGCCCCTTGATGTTGTTCTTTTCGCTAGCCCCGCCACATCATGGCCTTGCGCTGGATGAGCACGCGTGATTCGTCCTCGTCAAGCGCCTGCGACCTGATGTGCTCGAAGGCGGTCTCGTAACCAGCCACCCGTTCGAGATCTTCGACGAAGTGTGCAGTATAGAGCTGCTCCAGGTAGACCACATCGTCGAACTCCGCGAACTTCAGGTGAATGAACGCCCCGGTGTTGACCGGATGGAGCGCGTCCATCGGCAGCACCTGGACACTCACGTGCGGCAGCAGGGACAGCTCCAGAAGGTGCTCCATCTGCTCTCGCATCACCGAGGGCTCGCCGAATCGGCGCATCAGGGCCGGCTCGTCGAGCACGAAGCGCATCTGGCAGGGATCCGCCCGGTGCATGACCAGCCGCTGACGGTCGAGGCGGGCCTCGACCCGGCTCCGGACACCGCTGTGCGTGATGCGCACGATGCCGCGGACGGCCAGGATGACCTCTCGCGCGTAGTCCTCGGTCTGTAGGAGGCCGGGCACGATCTGGGGTTCCCAGTTGCGCTGAAAAGTGGCCTCCGCCTCCAACCCGAGGAATCTTGTGTATTCCTCGGGCAGAGCGTCTTCGTAATCCTCCCACCACCCACGCTGGTCCGCGTCTCGCAACAAGCCGAAGAGTTCTTCAAGTTTGTCGCCGTCGGCACCGTAGAGCTTGGCCATCGCCTTGACGTCTTCGGTGCTGGGCATGGTCTTGGCCGCTTCGATGCGGCTGATCTTGCTGGGCGACCAGCCGAGCTCGTGGGCGGCCTTGGAGCCGGTCAAACTGCGCCGCTCGCGCAGGAGGCGCAGCTCCTGGCCGAGTCTCAGCCTGCGGACGGTGGGGCTGCCCTGCTTCGATGGCACCGTCGACTCTCCTTGCCGGGAATGAAGGTGTAGCCGGAAGGGATCGTTTCGAGCCCGCCGTTCTGGGCCGTTCTCTTAATCTTACACTGCAACTTGCACGAGTACTGCCGCGAGGCCTTGCCAGAAGGCTGACATGGGTAGAGCGTAGAGGCAAGCAACGCTCCTCAGGGGAAAGGAGCCGGGGGCCGTGTTCGCCGTGTTCATCAACCCATTCCGCGCCTCTATGCGCCCGCGCTTATTGCGTGCAAGTTGCATTGACCTGTGCACCGCAAGACGTCGCACAATCTGCGAAGAAATTCCAATCTTTCTTGCGAAAGGTATTGCAGCAGGGCAGGGGCGGGAGGACGATCGTCCCAGGAAGGTTCACCTTCTCGCTGAAAGCGGCTCAGGCCGCCACACCGGCAACGTCGCCGTCCCGGATTCGAATCACCGCCCCAGGGAGGCCGCCTGCCGGAGGGATCTCGCACTCGCCTGAAGAATCGCCGCCGTCATCGCTCATCAGAGCACAGCGAATGCCGGACCGAGGCCAACGTACGCGCCCGCCGCATCAAGGGCTGCCACCCTGCGACGCGGCCGTCATCGGCCTGCAGTCCGGCGGAAAGAAGCCACCTCGAGTAATGCCGCGAAAGGGGTCTTCTATGTACTCACAAGGTACCAAGGGACTCGGTCGAATCAAGTCCCGGCTCCTGGAACACATCGCCTGGGCCGACAGGGAGATCTGCTGGGAGCCCGACGAGTTCGCCATGCGCAGGGGCTGGACCGTGACCAGGACCGGTTTCGGCGCCCGTCGCTACCGCGACCCACGCTTCGACCAGCTCAGGATCGCGCTCAAAGTGCCGGAGGAGGTGTCCTGACATGCCGAGGAACCCGCGCAACCAGATCTTCCCGGCCAACGAGGACCTGCCGGCCGCGCGCGGCGCGGGGCCGCTGGTGCGGCTCTGGCGCGCCCGCAGCGAGCTGCTGCTGGCCGCCGCACTCGCGCTGTTCGCGCTGACCACGCTGGGAGCCGCACAGGAGGGCAGCTGGCTGCCGTTCATCCTGCTGACCAGCGCCGTCTCCATGCCGGCTGCCACGAGGGCCGGCCGGTGCTGGCTGACCGCGCACTTCTGGTGCGTGGTGTCCCGGCACCGGCTGCAACGCACCTGCCTGGAGACCACCATGCACACCAGGGCGGGCCGGATCCCCCTGGTGCTGTGGATCACCCCGACCACCACGGGCGAGAAGGCGCTGATCCTGACCAGGGCCGGCATCAGCGCCGAGGAGTTCGGGGCGTACGCGGAGGAGATCGCCGCCGCCTGCTGGGCCAGGAGCGTCACGGTGCACCGGCACCGGGAGCGGGCCAACCTGGTGATCGTGGAGATCGTCCGGCGGGACGAGCTGCCGGGCGCCGTCTCCCCCGGGCTCGACCGGCTCTTCGGCCGCAGCGCGTGGGAAGCGCTCCGGCCCGGCCTCCGCGGCGATGTGCGCGAGGTGGAGGAGCCGCCCGATCTGAGCCGGCGGCTGGCGCTGCCGCAGCCGGGCTGAGGCTCCGGCGTCCGCCCGGGGCCAAGGGGCGGACGCCGGTACGAGGCCCCGGGGACCGCGGGGGCTCCGGGGCTTCCCAACGCCCTCTGCACCGAACGACGCGCCACCGAACGAGCATGCGGAACGGGCCTTCCCCGCGGAGGGCGTACGGGTGAAGATGAGTTCAGATGACGAACTCAGGAGTGGCGATGACCTCGACCGTCCACCGGACCTGCCCGCTGTGCGAAGCCGTCTGCGGGCTCACGCTCACCCTCGACGACGGCGGCCGGGTCACGAGCGTGCGCGGCGACCGCGACGACCCCTTCAGCAAGGGCTTCATCTGCCCCAAGGGCGCCAGTCTCGGCAAGCTGGACGAGGACCCGGACCGGCTGAGCAGGCCGCTGATCCGCGAGGGCGACGTGTGGCGCGAGGCGGGCTGGGACGAGGCGTTCGCCGCCGTGAAGCAGGGTTTCGACCGGGTGGTGGCGGCGCACGGCCGCCAGGCGACCGGCGTCTACCTGGGCAATCCGAACGCGCACACGATGGCCGGGACGCTCTACGGCACGCCGCTGATCAAGGCGCTGGGCACCCGCAACGTGTTCTCCGCCAGCACCGCGGACCAGATGCCCAAGCACGTGGCCAGCGGGCTGATGTTCGGCCATCCGATGACCGTCGCGGTGCCGGACCTGGACCGCACCGGCTACCTGCTCATGCTGGGCGCCAACCCGCTGGAGTCCAACGGCTCGCTCTGCACCGCGCCCGACTTCCCCGGCCGGCTCAAGGCCCTGCGGGCCAGGGGCGGGCGGCTGGTCGTGGTCGATCCGCGCCGCACCAGGACCGCCGCGCTGGCCGACGAGCACGTGTTCGTCCGGCCGGGCTCCGATGCGTACCTGCTGGCCGGGATCGCCCACACGCTGTTCGCCGAGGGTCTGACGGCCGTGCGGCAGCGGGTCAACGGGCTGGCCGAGGCGCGCGACGCGGTCAAGCACTTCCCGCCCGAGGCCGTCGCCCGCCGCACCGGCGTGCCGGCCGAGGTGATCGTACGGCTGGCCAGGGAGCTGGCGTCGGCCCCGGCCGCTGCCGTCTACGCCAGGATCGGCACCTGCACGGCCGAGTTCGGCACCCTGGCGCAGTGGCTGGTGGACGTGCTGAACGTGCTCACCGGCAACCTCGACAGGCCGGGCGGCGCGATGTTCCCCAAGCCCGCCACGGGTTCGGCGGGCCGGCGCAGGACGTACACGGTGGGCCGGTGGCGGAGCCGGGTGCGCGGGCTGCCTGAGGCGAACGGCGAGCTGCCGGTGGCCACGCTCGCCGACGAGATCGAGACGCCGGGCGAGGGCCAGATCCGGTTCCTGGTCACCGTGGCGGGCAACCCGGTGCTGTCCGCGCCGCACGGGTCCCGGCTGGACGAGGCGCTGGCCGGGCTCGACTTCATGGTGAGCGTGGACCCGTACCTGAACGAGACCACCCGGCACGCGCACGTCATCCTGCCGCCGCCGCGCGTGCTGCAGTCGGGGCACTACGACTTCGCGCTGCTGGGGTTCGCGGTGCGCAACTACGCGCGTTACTCGCCGCCGGCGCTGCCGCTGGACGGGCGGCCGTCCGAGGCGGAGATCCTGGCCAGGCTGACCATGATCGCCTCGGGGCTGGAGGGCGATCTGGACGAGTTCGTGATCGGGCAGACGCTGGCCAGGGCGGTCGGCACGCCGGGCTCCGGGGTCGAGGGGCGCGACGTGGCGGAGCTGCGGGCCGCGCTGGACGGCGACACGGGCGCGGAGCTGCGGCTGGACCTCATGCTCAGGCTCGGGCCCTACGGCGAGTGGTCGGGCGAGGGGGACCTGTCGCTGCGCAAGCTGCTGGACCATCCGCACGGGCTGGATCTCGGGCCGCTGGAGCCGCGCCTGGACGAGGTGCTCAACACCGCGTCGGGGCTGGTCGAGCTGGCCCCGCCCGAGATTCTCGGGGACGTGGAGCGGCTGCGTGCCGGGCTGGAGTCGGAGCCGCCCGACCTGGTGCTGATCGGGCGGCGGCACCTGCGCTCCAACAACAGCTGGATGCACAACGTGGGCCCGCTGGTGGGCGGCAGCAACACGTGCACGCTGCAGATCAACCCGGCCGACGTGGCCCGGCTCGGGCTGGGCGACGAGGCCGAGGTGCGCTCGGCGACGGGCCGGCTGACGGTGACGCTGGAGCCGACCGACACGATCATGCCGGGGGTGGTGAGCCTGCCGCACGGCTGGGGGCACACGGGGGGCGGCCAGCGCGTGGCGGCCGAGCACGCCGGGGTCAGCGCCAACGTGCTGACCGACGCGTCCACCCTGGATATTCTGTCCGGTAACGCAGTGTTCAACGGAGTTCCGGTAAGTATTTTGCCAACTGGGGTGATCACCGCACATTAGGGTGTCGCGCGTGACTATCGCACCAGAAGAGGACCGCCTGAACACACAGATCGCCTTCGCCGTCGAGATCGACAAGTTGAAGCGGATCATCCGCCGCAACCTGCTCATGGACGGCTCCAGGCGGGAGAACGACGCAGAGCACTCCTGGTACGTGGCCACGCTAGCCATGGTCCTGGGCGAGCACGCCCCGCCCGGGACCGACCTGCAGCGCGTGACGGCGATGCTGCTCGTGCACGACCTGGTCGAGATCGACGCGGGTGACACGTTCATCTACGACCCCGTCGCGGTGGCCGCGCAGGCGGAGGCCGAGCGGCAGGCCGCCGACCGGATCTTCGCGCTGCTGCCCGGCGACCAGGGGGCGCGGCTGCGCGAGCTGTGGGACGAGTTCGAGGCCAGGGAGACGCCCGAGGCGAGGTTCGCCAAGGCGCTCGACAGGTTCGCGCCGATCCTGGCCAACCATCACACCGAGGGCGGCACCTGGCAGCTGTTCAAGGTGACCTCGGCGATGGTGCTGGAGAAGGTCCGGATCATCGAGGAAGGCGCGCCCACGCTGGGCGCGTACGCCCGCGAGCTGGTCGAGCTCTCCGTCGCCCGGGGCCACCTGCCCGAGTGATGCCGGTAAGGCTGGGGTAGGGGAATGCCGTGAAAGAGACAGTTCGGGCGAGACGTCGGCAGTTGCGGCGTTTCGTGGGGCCGATCGACCTGACCGATCGGCTCGAGAGGTCCAAGTCCATGGACAGGCCGATCAGAGGGCTGGCCAAGGCCGTGCGCGCGCGCATCCGCCCGGGGCTGTTGCGTGACCTGCTGCACGGGGTGCCGACAGGCAAACCCGTGCATCCCCCGCTGGCCACGGTCACGCTGGGCTGCTGGATGTCCGCCACCCTGCTCGACGCGGCGAAGGCCGATCCCCGGGCGGTGCGGCTGCTGCTGGCCACCGGGATCGCCACCTCCCTGCCGACGGCGGCGGCGGGCATGACCGACTGGTCGTCGCTGCACATCGAGCAGCAACGCGTCGGCTTCATCCACATGCTGGCGAACGTGACCACGCTGGGCCTGTTCTCCGCCTCGCTGCTGGCCAGGATGCGCGGACGCGAGCAGGCCGGCCGGGCGCTGTCGTACGCCGGGCTCGGGATGGGGGCGCTGGGCGGCTATCTGGGCGGGCACCTGGCCTACCGGCTCGCCGCCGGGGCCAACCACGCCCCGCAGGTCACCCACCTAGTGCCGCTGGGCTGGCATGATCTGTGCCTGCTGACCGACCTTCCGGAGGGCAGGCCCGTCTCGCGGCGGCTGGGTTACATCGAGCTGTTCGTGCTGCGCCGCAACGACGCCGTCACCGTGCTGGTCGACCGGTGCCCGCATCTGGCCGGGCCGCTGCACCAGGGCAGGATCGTCATGGACGGCGACGAGCCGTGCGTGGTGTGCCCGTGGCACGGCAGCACGTTCCGGCTGGACGACGGCTCGGTGCGGCACGGGCCCGCGACGGCGCCCGCGCCGATGTTCGACAGCCGGGTACGCCGTGACGGCACCGTGCAGGTGCGGCCGAGCTTGACCTGAAGTCCACTTGAGATTTTATCGTCGGTCACATGATTCTGGTAACCGGTGCGACCGGCAACGTGGGCAGACATGTGGTGGCGCAACTCGCGGGAGCGGGCCTGCGGGTACGCGCTCTCGTGCGTGATCCCGGGCGGGCGGACCTGCCCGAGGGCGTGGAGGCGGTCAAGGGCGATCTCACCGCCCCGGAGACCCTGGCGCCCGCCCTCACCGGGGTGGAGAGCGTGTTCCTGGTGTGGCCCGGCTTCTCCGGCGAGGCGGCCAGGCCCGTGGTGGACCTCGTCGCCGCGCACGCCCGCCGCGTGGTCTACCTGTCGGCGAACGTCCCCGCCGGCACGCCCACCTTCCACGCCGACGTCGAGCGGCTGATCAGGGGCTCGGGGATCAACTGGACGTTCTTGCGGCCCGGCGGGTTCGCCGCCAACACGCTCGGCTGGGCCGACCAGATCAGGACCGGTGTCGTGCGCTGGCCGTACGGGCAGGCGTCCAGGTCGCTGATCCACGAGAAGGACATCGCGGCGGTCGCCGTGCACGTGCTGACCTCCGCCGGCCACAACGGGGCCGCCTACACGCTGAGCGGGCCGACCAGGCTGACGCAGGCCGAGCAGGTGGCGGTCATCGGGCGGGCGGTCGGGCGCGAGGTGCGCTGGGAGGACCAGGAGCCGCAGGAGGCCCGCGAGGCGCTGATGGCGGCCTGGGGCGACGCCGCGTTCGTCGACGGCGCGCTGAAGGCGTGGGGGCGGCTGGTGGACGAGCCCGAGGAGGTCACGCCCACCGTGGAGCGGCTGATCGGCCGGCCGGCGCTGCCGTTCGAGCAGTGGGCGGCCGATCACGTGGCGGACTTCCGCTGACGCTACTGCTCGTCGGCGGGGTGCTCCACCAGGGCGAGGATGCGGCTGGACATGAACCGCGCCGTGCGGATGGCCGTGCCGCTGCGGGTGACCTCGCTCACCTCGACGAGCCCCCGCCGCGTGGCCACCTCCACCCGGCGGCCCGCCCGGGTGGCGGCGACCTCGTAGGTACGCGGGGTGCCGCCCGCGTCGATGACGATCTCCACCCGATCACCCTTCATGTACGGATTTATACCCACAAAGCCCGAAATTTATCCGTACACCAGTTTGACAATCGCCACGACTCCCACCACCACGATCACCCCGCGCAGCACCGGGGCCGGGATGCGGCGGCCCACCTTGGCGCCCAGGAAGCCGCCCAGCATCGCGCCCAGCGCGACCGCCAGCACCGCCCACCAGTCGACCTCGGCGATCAGCGTGAACAGGACGGCGGCGGTGCCGTTCACGATCAGCGACAGCACGTTCTTGGCCGCGTTCACCCGTTGCAGTCCCTCGTCCAGGAACGCGCCGAGCAGCCCGATCAGCAGCACGCCCTGGGCCGCGCCGAAGTAGCCGCCGTACATGCCCGCGCCCAGCACGCCCAGCCAGAGCGCCATCCCGCCGTGCGGGTGCGCGTGCTCGCGCCGGGCCGCCAGCCAGCCGTTCAGCTTCGGCTGGAGCACCACCAGCACGCACGCCAGGCCGATGAGCACCGGCACGACGACCTTGAACACGTCCGGGTCCAGGTAGAGCAGCAGCACGCCGCCGGCCGCCGCGCCGATGGCCGACGCCACGCCCAGCCGCGCCAGCCTGGCCCGCTGCCCGCGCAGCTCGGCGCGGTAGCCGTAGGCGCCGGTGAACGAGCCGGGGACGAGCCCGACGTTGTTGGACACGTTCGCCACGATCGGGTCGATCCCGACCGCCACCAGCGTGGGGAACGTGATCAGCGACCCGGACCCGACAACCGCGTTGATCGCACCGGCCGCCACCCCGGCCGCCCACACGGCGACCACTTCCCACACTGTCACGCTGACCCTCCAGACCCGGCCGTTCGTGCCACCAGAGCCTAGAGGGGCGCCTTCCTGGGACAACGCCCGAGGGTGGGGCTCAGGCGGGCTTGTCGGGGTCGCGGGGGGAGAACAGGCCGCCCAGGCCCTCCAGCACCTTGCCCATCTCGGAGGGGACGATCCACAGCTTGTTCGCGTCGCCCTTGGCGATCTCCGGCAGGGTCTGCAGGTACTGGTAGGCGAGCAGGCGCTGGTCCGGGTTGCCCTCGTGGATGGCCTTGAACACCATGCCGATCGCGTCCGCCTGCCCCTTGGCCCGCATCGCCTCCGCCTCGGCCTCGGCCTGGGCGCGCAGCACGGCGGCCTCGGCGTCGCCGCGCGCCCGCAGGACGGCCGCCTGCTTGTCGCCCTCGGCGGCGAGGATGGCGGCCTGGCGCTGCCCTTCGGCGGTGAGCACGGCGGCGCGCTTGTCCCGGTCGGCCCGCATCTGCTTCTCCATCGAGTCCTGGATGGAGGCGGGCGGGTCGATGGCCTTGAGCTCGACCCGGTTGACCCGGATGCCCCACTTGCCGGTGGCCTCGTCGAGGGAGCCGCGCAGCTCGGTGTTGATCTCCTCGCGGGAGGTGAGCGTGCGTTCCAGGTCCATCCCGCCGACGACGTTGCGCAGGGTCGTGACGGTCAGCTGCTCGACGCCGACGAGGAAGTTGGCGATCTCGTACGTGGCGGCCTTGGGGTTGGTGACCTGGAAGTAGATGACGGTGTCGATGGAGACGACGAGGTTGTCGGAGGTGATCACCGGCTGCGGCGGGAACGAGACCACCTGCTCGCGCAGGTCGATCAGGTCCTTGATGCGGTCGATGAACGGCACCACCAGGTTGAGCCCCGGGGTCAGCGTGCGGTGGTAGCGGCCCAGGCGCTCGATGACGGCGGCCGTGGCCTGGGGGATGATGCGGATCGTCCGGGCGAGGCCGAAGCCCACCACCGCGACCACGACGAGGGCGACGATGAGCTGCTGCGTGGTCATGGCGACGCTCCGAAGCCGATATAGCGCGACTCGGTTGATGATATTTGGTTTCGCCGTTCCGTGACCGTTTTGATCGATTCCGGTTGACCATACTTCGCGAGCCGAAGTATGGTCCTGCGTCATGGCTGAAGGATCACGTGGGCTCAGCGAGCCCGCGTACTTCGTGCTCGCGGCGCTGCTCGACGGCCCCAAGCACGGGCACGCGATCATCAAGACGGTCCTGGCGCTCTCCGAGCACCGGGTCAAACTCCCCGTGGGCACGCTCTACGGCGCGCTGGACCGGCTGGCGGCCGGCGGCCTGGTCGTCCTGGACCGGGAGGAGACCGTCGACGGCCGCAGGCGCCGCTACTTCCGGCTCACCGAGGAAGGCGGCACGCAGCTCCGTGCCGAGGCCCTGCGCCTGCGCCAGGCGGCCTCGATCGTCATCGGGACGGCCCTGGCATGACGACGCTGGAACGCCAGTACCGGCTGCTGCTGCGCGCCTATCCGCACGGCTACCGGTCCGACCACGGCGGCGAGCTGCTGGACGTGCTGCTGGAGAGCACCGAGCCCGGCCGCCGGCTGCCCCCGGCGCGGGAGGCGGTCGCCCTGCTCGTCGCCGGCGCCCGCACCCGGCTCACGCAGGCCGCCCGCGGACGCGCCTGGCCGGACGGGCTGCACCTGGGCGTCACCGTGCTCACCCTGATCCAGCTCGCGACGCTCGTCCCGTACGCGGGGCGCGTCCCGCTGTGGGTCGCCGTGTCGGCCGCCGCCTTCCTGGCCGTGCTGCGCGGCCGGGTGCTGCTCGCGCTCCCCCTCGTCGCCGCCGCCGGGGTCAAGGTCTGGGGCATCACCCACGGCCGTCCGGTGCTGGACCACACGATCCTGCCCGTCTACCCCGATCCGCTCTGGGACGCCCCCGCGCTGTACGGCACCGGCGGCCCGATCGCCCCGGCCGTCTCGTACCTGGTGGCGGTCGCCGGGCTGGCGGTCCTGGCACTGCGGCGGGAGCCGGTGCGCGCCAGGTCGTGGGCCTGGGTGGCGGCGGCGCCGGTGCTCGCGGGCGCGGACCCCGCCTGGCTCGACGTGGGCGGCGGGCTGGGCGGCGGGTCCGTGCCCGTCGTGGCCCGGGTCGCCCTGGAGTCCGCCCTGCTCGCGGGGGCCGCCTGGGCGGGCCGGCTCACGGGCGACCACCGGTGGGCGATCGCCGCCGGCGCCTACCTGCTGCCCGCCCTCGCGATCCTCTTCGAGAACCTGGCCGCGCAGACCCGCCAGGACGCCGTCCACTGGATCGTGCTCCTCACGCTGACCCTGGTCGCCGCCGCGATGCCGCATCGCGGGCGCCGTCACGCCGTGCTCTGACCCCCTCCACTCCCCCAGGCGGCGTCGCTCCCGCGACGCGCGCCCGGTTCGCCATGCCCTCGAACGCAAGGAGCTCACCGTGCACCGACGACTCGCCGCCGCCGCCCTGCTGACCCTGGCGCTCGCCGCCTGCGGAAGCACGCCCGCCGCACAGCCCGAGGCGGCCCAGCCGTCACCCCAGGACCGCCAGCGTCAGCTCCAGACCGTGCTGGCCGACTGCATGAAGCAGAAGGGCTTCGAGTACGTCCCCTACGTCCCCCCGGCCGCCACGGTGACCGACGAGGAACGCAGGCGGGACTCGGGCGACTACGAGGCCACGAAGGCGCACCGGGCCAAGTACGGCTTCGGCGTCTGGTCGAGCATCGTCTACCCGAACGGCCCCGGCACGATGCCCCGAGACGCGGGCCCCTCGAACCCCAACGACAAGATCATCAGCTCACTGTCGGAAACCCAGACCGGCGCCTACTACGCGGCCCTGGACCCCTGCTACGCCAAGGCGGCCAAGCAGGCCCTCGGCAAGGACGTGAAGAGCAAGATGGACCTGTTCAAGCAGGGCGCCCAGACGGTCAAGCGCAACGTGGCCCGCGAGATCGACGGCGACCCCGGCCTGGTGGACCTGGCCGCCGCCATGGGCGACTGCCTCAAGGGCAAGGGCTACGCGGTCGCCTCGGCCAAGCCCTCGGCCCTGGCCCGGCGGGGGCCTGACCGGTTCCAGGACGAGATGACCGAGATCGGCCGCGAGCAGCAGCCGGGCATGGCCGGGTCCAAGAACGAGAACGCGATCATCATCCCGGAGATGACCGCCGACCAGGCCAGGCCGCACCTGGACAAGGAGATCAAGGCGGCACTGGACGACCTGGAGTGCGGCAAGGACTTCTACGCGGCCTACCAGCCGAAGAAGACCGAGATCGACCGCCGCATGCTGGAGGAGTTCGCCCTGGAGCGGTCGTGACCCGGCGTCCCCGGCGGGTGCTGGGCGGCGTCCTGGCCGGCGTGCTCGTCATCGCGGGCGCCGGCTGGGCGGTGGGCTCCCGGCTGCGCTCCCCCGCCGACGAGGCCGCCGCCCGCCAGGCGCCCGTGCCGTCGCTGGTGACCGCGCCGGTGCGGCGGCAGAAGCTGACCAGCACCGTCGCGGTCAGCGGCACCCTGGAGTACGGCTCGCCGCTGCCCGTCACGCTCGCCGGGGCGGTCGGCGGCTCGGCGGAGGCGCAGCGCGTCACCCGCGCCCCGCGTCCCGGCCGGCTCGCCGAGGGGTCGGTCCTGATGGAGGTCAACGGCCGGCCGGTGTTCGCGCTCGAAGGCAGGGTGCCGATGCACCGGACGATCGCCCCCGGCACCGAGGGCGCCGACGTCCGGCAGCTCCAGCGGGCGCTGCGGCGCTTCGGCCACGGCACGGCGGCCACCGGGGTGTTCGACGCCGCCACCGCCTCGGCTGTCCGGCGCTGGTACGCCAGGAAGGGCTACCGGGCCCAGGAACCCGACCTGACCGCCCGGCAGACGCTCGACCAACTCCGCCAGGCCGTACAGACCGCCGAGGAGACGCTGCTGACCGACCGCAAGGCGCTGGAGGCGGGCCGCGAGGTGCGGCCGCTCAAGGTCGCGCTTGACCACGCCCGCCAGGACCTGGCCGAGGCCGAGAGCGCGCTCGCCGAGGCCGAGCAGGCGGAGACGACCCCCGCGGACGAGGGCAGGCTCGATGCCCTGCACCAGGCCGTACGCGCCGCCGAAGAGGAACTGCTGGCCGCCCGCCAGGCGCTCGGCGCGGCCAAGCCCGAGGACGACAGGCGGCTGCTGGAGCTCAAGGCGGCCAACGCCGAGCGGGACCTGGAGTCGGCGCGGCGGGCCGTGGACCTCTTCCTGGAGGAGGCCGCGACCGCCAGGGACGCGCGCCTGGCGGAGCTCCGCAAGGCCGTCAGGACCGCCGAGGAGGCCGTGCTCACCGCAGGCCAGGCGCTGAAGCGCGCCAAGGAGACCTCGCCGCTGCGCCTGAAGATCGCCAACGGGCGCCGGAACGTGGCGAGCGCGCGGGCCACGCTGGCCGAGTACCGCAGGACGTACGGGGTCAGCGTCCCGCCCGGCGAGATCGTGTTCCTCCCGAAACTGCCCGCCCGGCTGCACAAGGCCGAGGCGCGGGCCGGCGAACGGGTCGAGGACGAGGTGGCCACCGTCACCAACACCGCGTTCATGGTCACCGGCTCCGTCGGCGAGGCCGAAGGCAGGCTGCTCAAGCCCGGCATGGCCGCGGTGGTCGAGCTGTCCGACGGCCGCGCGTACCGGGCGCGGCTGACCGCCAAGGGCCCCGGCGCGCGGGTGGACAAGGCCGCGGACGCGGAGCCCGGCGTGGGCACGGTGCCCGTCCTCATCACGCCCGCCGCCGCGAAGGGCCTGCGCGCCGCCGTGGGCGCGCCGGTGACCGTGAAGATCGCCGTGGGCTCGACCAGGAGCGCGGTGCTGACCGTCCCCGTCACGGCGGTGGTCACCTCGGCCGACGGCCGGGCGCGGGTGCGCGTGGAGAGCGCCCCCGACCGCGCCCAGGACGTCGAGGTGCGCACCGGGCTCACCGCGCACGGAACCGTCCAGATCACCCCGGTACGGGCGGCCGCGCTCAAGGAGGGCGACCGGGTGGTGGTCAGCGATGGATGACCCGGTCATCCGGCTCACCGACGTCAGCCGGGAGTTCCCCGCCGACCCGCCCGTGCGGGCGCTGCACCGGGTGTCGCTGAGCGTGGCGAAGGGCGACTACGTGGCCGTCGTGGGCCCGTCGGGCTCCGGCAAGTCCACGCTGCTCAACACGCTGGGCCTGCTCGACCGGCCCACCTCGGGGTCGTACCGGCTGGACGGGATCGAGACGACCACGCTGAAGGACGGCGCCAGGACCCGGGTGCGCGGCAGCCGGATCGGCTTCGTGTTCCAGGCGTTCCACCTGCTCCCGCACCGGACCGTGCTGGAGAACGTGGCCCTGGCCGAGGTGTACGGCGGCGACCGGCGCAACCGGTGGCGGCGCGCCGAACGGGCGCTGGAGCGGGTGGGGATGACGCACCGCGCCGGGTTCATGCCCGGACGCCTGTCGGGCGGCGAGAGGCAGCGCGCCGCCATCGCCCGCGCGCTGATGGGGCGGCCCTCGCTGCTGCTGTGCGACGAGCCCACCGGCAACCTCGACAGCCGCAACACCGCCCTGGTCCTCGACCTGCTCGACGAGCTGCGCGAGCAGGGGCACACGATCGTGGTCATCACCCACGAGGACGAGGTGAGCGCGCGTGCCGGACGGCGGGTGCGCATCACCGACGGCATCCTGACGGAGGAGTGAACGGGTGGATCCGCGCGATCTCTGGACGGAGGCCCTCGCCGGCGTGCTGGCCCGTCCGCTGCGCTCGGCCCTGACGACGCTCGGCACCGTGATCGGCATCGCCACGCTGGTCGTCACGCTGGGCGTCGCCGGCACGGCGGGCAACCAGATCGTCGGCCGGTTCGACGAGCTGACCGCGACCGCGCTCACCGTCGAGGTGCCGCGGGACGACGACCCGCTGGTCACCTGGGAGGCCGCCGATGAGCTCACCCGGCTGCGCGGCGTCGCCGCCGTCACCGCGATCGCCCAGACGGAGGAGAGCTCCAACCTGACGGTGACGGCCAACGCCCTGGTGGACCCCACCCGGATCACCGGCCAGTCGCTCGCCGTCGTGGCCGCCACGCCGAGCCTGCCGCAGGCCGCCCGGGGCCGGATGGTCCGGGGCCGCTTCTTCGACGCCGGGCACGTGCGGCGCGGCGACCGCGTGGCCGTGCTCGGCGAGCAGGCCGCGCGGATGCTCGGCATCAGCGGCCTGGACGGACAGCCCGCGATCTTCGTCGACGGCCGCCCCTACAGCGTCATCGGCGTCGTCGGCGACCTGAAGCGGGAGCGCATCCTGACCGGCGCCGTCATCGTGCCGCCCACGGCCGGCGCCGAGTTCGGGCTGCGCGACGTCACCCGCGTGCTGGTCGCCACCGACCTCGGGGCCGCCGACCTGGTCGCCCGCCAGGCCCCGCTCGCGCTCAGCCCCGCCGACCACGCCCTGCTCCAGGTCGTCAAGCCGCCCAGCCCCGAACGGGCCCGCGACGGCGTCCAGAACGACCTCAACGGCCTGTTCCTCGTCCTCGGCCTGGTGTCGCTGGTGGTCGGCGCGGTCGGCATCGCCAACGTCACGCTCGTCACCGTGATGGAACGGGTGCCCGAGATCGGGCTGCGCCGGGCGCTCGGCGCCGCCCGCAGGCACGTCGCCGGCCAGTTCCTGCTGGAGTCGACGCTGGTCGGGCTGGCCGGCGGGGTGATCGGGACCAGCGTGGGCGTCGCCGCCGTCGTCACCGTGTCGGCCGTCCAGCGCTGGACGCCGCTGCTCGACGTCCGCCTCGCCCTGGCCGCGCCGGTCGCGGGCGCGCTGGTCGGCCTGCTGGCCGGGCTCTACCCGGCGCTGCGGGCGGCCCGGCTGGAGCCGGTCGAGGCGCTGCGCTAGTACGGCCTGACGTACCAGCGGCCCTGGGCGCTGCGGTCGAGGGCGAGCGGCACGCCGAACGTCTGCGACAGGTTGTCGGCCGTCATCACGTGCTCCAGCGGCCCCTGAGCCACCACCGAGCCGTGACGCAGCAGCAGCCCGTGCGTGAACCCGGCCGGGATCTCCTCCACGTGATGCGTCACCAGCACCAGCGCGGGCGAGCGGTAGTCGCCCGCGAGCACCGACAGCCGCCGCACCAGGTCCTCGCGCCCGCCCACGTCGAGCCCGGCCGCCGGCTCGTCGAGCAGCAGCATCTCCGGGTCGGGCATGAGCGCGCGGGCGATCTGCACCCGCTTGCGCTCACCCTCCGACAGCGAGGCGAACCGCCGCCGGATCAGGTGGGCGGCGCCCATCATGTCGATCAGCTCGACGGCCCGCGTGACGTCGTTGGAGTCGTACTCCTCCGTCCACCGCCCCAGCAGCGCGTAGGAGGCGGTGAGGACCAGGTCGATGACCTTCTCGTCCGGCGGGATGCGCTCGGCCAGCGCGGAGCTGGCCAGCCCGATGCGCGGGCGCAGGTCGAACACGTCGGCCACGCCGATGCGCTCCCCCAGCACCTCGGCCACCCCGTCGCTGGGATGCAGCAGCGTGGCCGCCACCTGCAGCAACGTCGTCTTCCCCGCCCCGTTCGGCCCGAGCACGACCCAGCGTTCGTCCTCCTCGACCGTCCAGTCGATGCCGCGTAGCAGGGTCGCCCCGTCGCGCCTGTAGGCGACATCCTGGAACCGCAGCACCTGACCACCCATCCCCGTTCCTCCTCCAGGAGTGACCCTTGGGACAAACCTATTGCAGGGCGAGCGCTTATCGTGGATCGGTGCACCCTGAATCGCCTGTCTGTGCCGCGCTCGTCGCCTGGGGGAACGCCTGGCTCGCCGGTCATGTCGGTCTTGACGAGGCCGTCGACCACGTCGAAGCCGTCGGCGGGCCTACCGTCGCCGGCGAGGTGCCGCTGCGCCGCTACCTGGCAAACCTGCGTGCCGACCGGCTCGCCGAGCTCCGCCTGGCGCTCCCGGCGCCCGGCGACCCGCTCGGGCTGTCCGGGCCGCCGTCGTTCAACTCCGCCGCGGTCGACGCCGGGCAGGCCGTCATCGCGGTGCTGCCCGACCGGTGTCTCGGCCTGGTCCCGTCGCTCGATCTGCGCGGGTCGTCCTATGTCGGCGTACGGCTGGACGTACAGGAAACCGGGCCCGCCCGGCAGGACCTGCCGTCGGTGGCCGAGGCCGAACGGGAGCTGTCGGAGGCCATGCGGTCGGCCACGCAGGCGCTCACGTCCGTCGGCGGGCCCGCGCAGAGCCGCCCCGAACACGTCGGGCAGGGCGGCGAGCTCGCCCCCGGCTATCCGGGGCGCGCCCACCGCGTGTCGGCGCTCGCCACGCGGCTCGGCGCGGTGCTGCGGCTGGCCGAGGAGCGCGGGCTCACCGCGGGCCAGCTCGCCGACGCCGGGGCCGCCCTGCGTGAGCTGGACCGCGCCGTGCGCCGCGCCGTCGTGGCCGCGCACCACGCGATCTTCGAGCCGGTCAGGAACGAGCAGGGACGCTGATCAGGTCAGGCCGTGCCGGACCGCGTAGAGCGCGGCCTGGGTCCGGTCCTGCACACCCAGCTTCATCAGCACGTTCGACACGTGCGTCTTGACCGTCTTCTCCGCGACCGCCAGGCTGCGGGCGATCTCCCGGTTGGACCGGCCCGCCGCGATCAGCGCCAGCACCTCCCGCTCGCGCTCGGTCAGCGGCACCGACGTGGGCACGCCCGAGCCGCCGCCGTTGAGCATCGCCTCCGCCGCCTCCGGCGCCAGCAGCACCTGGCCCTCGTGCACGGCGCGCACGGCCTGCACGAGCGCGGTCGGGTCGACGTCCTTGTAGAGGAACCCCGACGCGCCCGCGCGCATCGCCGGCCCCACGTCGGACCGGTCGCTCACCGAGGTCAGCACCAGCACCCGGGTCGCCGCGCCGGTCAGCCTGCCGAGCGCGCCGAGGCCGTCGAGCACCGGCATCTTCAGGTCGAGCAGCAGCACGTCGGGCGCGAGCTCGCCGACCAGGGCGACGGCCTGCTCCCCGTCGGCCGCCTCGCCCACCACCGTGATGTCGTCCTGCAGGTCGAGGAAGGTGCGCAGCCCCTGCCGCACCACCGGATGGTCGTCGGCGATCAGCACCCGGATCACACGTCCACCTCCACGCGTACGGTCGTCCCACGGCCGGGGGCGGACTCGACGCTCATCCGCCCGCCCACCGACTCGGTCCTGTCACGCATCGACACCAGGCCGAGCCCCCGGGTCTCGCCGTGCTCGAAGCCGCTGCCGTTGTCGTGCACGGTCAGCACCAGCCTCCCGCCCTCGTGCGACAGCTTGGCGGCCACCTCGGAGGCGCCGGAGTGCCTGAGCGCGTTGTGCAGCGCCTCCTGCGCCACCCGCAGCACCACCACCTCCGACTCCGAGCCCAGCGGCGGCACCTCGGCGCACTCGTAGCTGACCGAGGCCGGGTGCAGCCGGTCGAGCATGCGCACGTGCTTGCGCAGCGTCTCCGACAGCCCGTGCCGGTCGAGCTCCGCCGGGCGCAGCTCCACGATCACCGCGCGCAGCTCCGCCAGCGCCTCGCCGGCCAGCCGCTGCACCCGCTCCAGCTCGGCGGCGGCCTTGTCCGGGGCGCTCTCCACCAGCGCGGCGGCGGCCTGCGCGGTGAGCCGGAGCGAGAACAGCTTCTGCGTGACGGCGTCGTGCAGGTCGCGCGCCATCCGGTTGCGCTCCTCCAGCATGGCCAGCTCGCGGCCCCGCTCGTACAGCCTCGCGTTGGTCAGCGCGATGGCCGCGTGCGCGGCGAACAGCGTCAGCAGCTCCTGGTCGGCCTGGGTGAAACCGCCGGGCGTGCGCTTGTTGGCCAGGAAGATGATGCCGAGCGTCTGGCGGCCGTCGAGGATGGGGACGCCGAGGAAGTCCTTCATCACCGGATGCGCCTTCGGCCAGTATTCGAACCGCTCGTCCTCGCGCAGGTCGGGCAGCCGGACCGGGACCCCGTCGCGGAGCATCGCGCCGAGCATGCCATGCTGGCGGGGCAGCGGGCCGATCGCGTCCCACTGCTTGTCGGTGATGCCCTCGGCGACGAACTCGGCGAACGAGCCGTCGTCATCGGGCACGCCGAGCGCCGCGTAGCGGGCGTCCAGCAGCCGCTGCGCCGAGCGCACGATGACCTGCAGCACCTCCCGCACCGACAGGTGCCGGGTGACCGCGAGCACGGCGGAGCTCACCGCCTGCAGGATCTCGTCTCGGTCCGCCGTCACGCGGTCCACTCTAAGGTCCTAGGACGAAGTGCCCAGCCGCGGGCGGGGCCAGCGGCCGATGTGCCCGCGTCCGCCGGTTCCTACCGTCGAGTCATGACGAACACCGCACTCATCACCGGCGCCTCCCGCGGTCTCGGCCTCGCCCTGGCCAGGTCCCTGGCGGGCGCCGGCTGGAACCTCGTGCTCACCGCCAGAGGAGCGGCCGACCTCGACCGGGCCGCCGCCGAGCTGGGCGCCACCGCGCTGCCCGGCGACGTGCGCGATCCGGCCCACGTCGCCCGCCTCGCGGCGGCCGTACCCGAGCTGGACCTGCTGGTGAACAACGCCAGCGGGCTCGGCGCGACCCCGCTGCCGTCGCTGGCCGCGTATCCGCTGGCCGAGTTCAGGGAGCTGCTGGAGACGAACGTGACCGCGCCCCTGGCGCTCGTCCAGGCCACGCTGCCCGCGCTGCGCGCCCGGCGCGGCGCCGTCGTGAACGTCTCCTCCGACGCCGCCACCGGCGCCTACCCGGGCTGGGGCGGCTACGGCGCCACGAAGGCCGCGCTCGACCAGCTCTCCAACGTGCTCGCCGCCGAGGAGCCCGGCCTGGCCGTCTGGTGGGTCGACCCCGGCGAGATGAACACCCGCATGCTGGCCGACGCCGTGGGCGCCGACGAGGCCGCCGCCGCGGGCGACCCCGCCAAGGTCGCCGCCACGCTGCACGACCTGATCAGGACCCGGCCCGCGAGCGGCAGGGTGAGCCTGCAATGAGCACGGCACTCGACTTCGCGCTCCCGCCCGCGCTGTCCGCCCACGAGCCGCCCGAGGCGCGCGGGCTGACCAGGGACGGGGTACGGCTGCTGGTCTCCCCCGGCGCGGGCGAGCCCCTGCACCGGCGCTTCACCGACCTGCCCGGCCTGCTCTCTCCCGGCGACCTGATCGTGGTCAACAACTCCGCGACCCTGCCGGCCGCCGTCCGGCTGGACCGGCTCGCGGTGCACTTCTCCACCGCGCGCGACGACGGCACCTGGCTGGTCGAGCTGCGCCGCCGTACGTCCACCGCGTCGGAGCCGTACCTGGGCGGCGAGGCAGGCGAGTGGCTGCCGCTGCCGGGACGCGCCACGCTGCGGCTGCTCGGCCGGGAGACGCCGCGCCTGTGGCGGGCCGCCCTCGACCGCGACGTGCCCGCCTACCTGCGCGAGCACGGCGCTCCCATCCGCTACTCGTACGTGGAGCGCGACTGGCCGCTGGACGCCTACCAGACCGTGTTCGCGACCGTGCCGGGCAGCGCCGAGATGCCCAGCGCCGGGCGGCCGTTCTCCGCCGAGCTGGTGACCGCGCTGGTGGCCGGCGGCATCGGCATCGCGCCCATCACCCTGCACACCGGCGTGGCCTCACCCGAGAAGGACGAGCCCCCGTACGCCGAGCGCTACGAGGTGCCCGAGTCCACCGCCCGGCTGGTCAACCTGGCCAGGCGGAGCGGCGGCCGGGTGGTGGCGGCGGGCACGACCGTGGTGCGCGCGCTGGAGACCGCCGCGGGCGCCGACGGGCGGGTGTCGGCCTCGACCGGCTGGACCACCCGCGTCGTCACGCCCGACGACGGCGTCCGCGCGGTCACCGGGCTGATCACCGGCCTGCACGAGCCGCGCTCCAGCCACCTGCAGATGCTCACCGCCATCGCCGGCGAGGAGCCGCTCAGGCGGGCCTACGAGGCGGCGATACGGGAGGGGTACCTGTGGCACGAGTTCGGCGACACCCACCTGATCCTCTCGGCATAGGAGGGCACCTGGTACGCGAGCACACGAACGGGCGCAGTACCGTGGCTGAATGTGGACCAGCGCACCCTCCTGATCACATTTACCGGCCCTGACCGCCCGGGCGTTACTTCGAGACTTTTCTCCGTCCTGTCTGGTTTTCCGGTGACCGTGGCCGACATCGAGCAGGTTGTCATCCGCGGCAGGCTCACCCTCGGCGTGCTCGTCGCCTACGCCGGCGGCCCCTCCACCGGCACCGGCACCACGCTCGGCGCCATGTGGACCGCCGTCGAGCAGATCGCCGAGGACCTCGGCATGGAGGTCGAGCTCTCCACCGGCTCCACGGCCAAGGAACAGCGCCGCCGCGGCCGGCTGTCGGTCAGCGTCCTCGGCCCCACCCTCCAGCCCGCCGCCATCGCCGGCATCGCCGGGCGCATCGCCGCCGCCGGCGCCAACATCGACCGCATCGAACGCCTCGCCCAGTGGCCCGTCACCTGCATCGAGCTGTCCGTCTCCGGCGCCAACCCCGACGCCCTGCGCATCGAGCTCGCCGCCGAGGCCGCCCTCCAGCAGGTCGACGTCGCCGTGCAGCGCACCGGGCTGTCCCGGCGGGCCAAGCGGCTCATCGTCATGGACGTCGACTCCACCCTCATCCAGGGCGAGGTCATCGAGCTGCTCGCCGCCCACGCCGGCTGCCTCGACGAGGTCGCCCGCGTCACCGAGGAGGCCATGCGCGGCGAACTCGACTTCGCCGAATCGCTGCGCCGCCGCGTCGCCCTCCTCGAAGGGCTGCCCGCCGAGGTGTTCGAGCAGGTGCGCAAGGAAGTCGTGCTCACCCCCGGCGCCCGCACCCTCGTCCGCACCCTCAAGCGGCTCGACTACCGCTTCGCCATCGTCAGCGGCGGCTTCACCCAGATCACCGACGCGCTCGTCGACGACCTCGGCATCGACTACTCCGCCGCCAACGTGCTCGAAGTCGTCGACGGCAAGCTCACCGGCCGCGTCGTCGGCGAGATCGTCGACCGCCCCGGCAAGGCCAGGGCCCTGGAGCGGTTCGCCAAGGAGGCCGGGCTGCCCATCAGCCAGACCGTCGCCATCGGCGACGGCGCCAACGACCTCGACATGATCGCCACCGCCGGGCTCGGCGTCGCCTTTAACGCCAAACCCGTCGTCCGGCAGGCCGCCGACACCGCCGTCAACACGCCCTACCTCGACTCCATCCTCTACCTGCTCGGCATCTCCCGGGACGAGGTCGAGGCCGCCGACGCCGAGGACGCGCTGCTCACGGCTCCTTGGGGTCCCACAGCGTGACCAGGCGGCCGCCGCCCGGCCACAGCTCCGCCCACGCCGACTCCACCTCCACCACCGCGAACGCCCCAGGCCGGAAGCCGAAATCGCCGCCCGTGAGCTGCATCGCCAGATCCAGGGCGCCCGGATTGTGCCCGCACAGCACCACCGTCCGGCGCTCCGGATCCGCCCTGCGCACGATCTCCAGCAGCTCCTCCGGCCAGGCGCCGTAGACGTCCCGCTGGTAGTCGACCTCGACGCCCGGGAAGGCCAGCTCCGCGGTGCGCGTGGTGCGCCGGCTCGGCGAGCAGATCACCAGGTCGGGCTCCAGGCCCAGCGCCCTGATCTCCGCCCCCGCCCGCACCGCGTCACGCTCGCCCCGCTCCGTCAGCGGCCGCTCCCGATCCGAGACGCCGGCGTCCTGGGCGGCCTTGGCGTGCCGCAGCACGATCAACGTACGCGGCCCCGTCATCTCGACGCCCACACGGCCAGCCCTACGAGCACCGCCAGGATCGCCAGCATCGCGAGCAGGATGATGGCCAGCGTCTTCCCGCCGTTGGGCGGCTTCTCGTCCATCCGCCCAGTTTCCCATCGGGGCCGCCCGCCCGGCGAACACCCCTCCCGGATGACCACGGCCGCACCGTAAGAACGCCCGGGGGCGGGCGTTCGCGTGCGGGTCGGGAGGGGACGGGGCCGGTCGGGAGGGCTGCGCGCCGACACCGTCTCCGGCCGCATCACCGCCGACCTGCGGCTGCGTCCGACCGGGCACGTCACGCGCCCGGGGCGGGGCGCTCCTGGGTCGGTCGGGAGGCCACGGGGACGGGGCGGGGCCCCCGCTCACGGGCCGGTCGGGAGGCTACGGGGCGGGTGCTCACCGGGGCCGGCACTGCGAACGCCCGCCCCCAGGTTCGGGAGCGGGCGTTCGCGGGCGGGTCAGGAGGCTACGGGCTCCTGCTCGCGGTGGTTGTCGTTGTTGGCCGGCTCGGCGTTCACCGAGCGGCGCTTGGAGACGATGATGGCCACGACCACCACGCCCACGGCCACCACGGTCATCCCGATGCGCAGCATCGCGTTGTCCGCGTACAGCACCACGGCCGGCGCGACCAGGAGCGCCACCAGGTTCATCACCTTGATCAGCGGGTTGATGGCCGGACCGGCGGTGTCCTTGAACGGGTCGCCGACGGTGTCGCCGATGACCGTGGCCGCGTGGGCCTCGGACCCCTTGCCGCCGTGGTGACCGTCCTCGACGAGCTTCTTGGCGTTGTCCCAGGCGCCGCCCGAGTTGGACAGGAACACCGCCATGAGCGTGCCGCACGCGATGGCCCCGGCGAGGAACGCGCCCAGCGGCGCGTAACCCATCGCGAAGCCGACCGCGATCGGCGTCATGACCGCCAGCAGGCCGGGCGTGGCCAGCTCGCGCAGCGAGTCGCGGGTGCAGATGTCGACGACGCGCCCGTACTCGGGCTTCACGCTGCCGTCCATGATGCCCGGGTTGTTGCGGAACTGGTCGCGTACCTCGAAGACCACGCGCATCGCGGCGCGGCCGACGGCCGAGATCGCCAGCCCGGAGAACAGGAACACCACCGCGGCGCCGATGATGAGACCCACCAGCACGTTCGGCGCGTCGATGCCCAGGTTGAACCCGGCGCCCTGCGGCAGCTCGCTCTCCACGGCCGTCCGGAACGCCCCGAACAGCGCCGTGGCCGCGAGCACCGCCGTGGCGATCGCGATGCCCTTGGTGATGGCCTTGGTGGTGTTGCCGACCGCGTCGAGACTGGTGAGGACGCGGGCGCCCTCGCCCTCGACGTCGCCGGACATCTCGGCGATGCCCTGCGCGTTGTCGGAGACCGGGCCGAAGGTGTCCATGGAGACGATGACGCCGACGGTGGTCAGCAGGCCGGTGCCGGCGAGCGCGACCGCGAACAGCGCGACCGTCACGTTGCCGAACCCGAGCAGGAACGCGCCGTAGACCGCGCCGCCGATGATCAGCGCCGAGTAGACGGCCGACTCCAGGCCGACGCTGATGCCGGCCAGGATGACGGTCGCCGGGCCGGTCGCCGAGCTCTCGCCGATCTCGCGCACCGGGCGGCGGTTGGTCTCGGTGAAGTAGCCGGTGAGCAGCTGGATGGCGCTGGCCAGGACCAGGCCGATGAGCACCGCGCCGATGGCGATGATCCGCGGGTCGGCGTCGGACTGCACCGCCGCGCCGCTCAGGCCGCTGAAGCTGCTGGGCAGGTACCAGAACGCGGCGGCGGCGACCAGCACCGCCGAGATCGCCGCGGAGATGAAGAAGCTGCGGTTGATCGCGGCCATCCCGTTGCGGTCGCGGTCGCGCATGCGGGTGACGAAGATGCCGATGATCGCGGTGAGCACGCCGATCATCGGGACGATCAGCGGGAAGATCAGCCCTTCCTCGCCGAAGGCCACCCGGCCCAGGATGAGGCTCGCGACGAGCATGACGGCGTAGGACTCGAACAGGTCGGCCGCCATGCCGGCGCAGTCGCCGACGTTGTCGCCCACGTTGTCGGCGATGGTCGCGGCGTTGCGCGGGTCGTCCTCGGGGATGCCCTGCTCGACCTTGCCGACCAGGTCGGCGCCCACGTCGGCGGCCTTGGTGAAGATGCCGCCGCCGACACGCATGAACATCGCGAGCAGCGCGGCGCCGAAGCCGAAGCCTTCGAGCACGCCCGGCGCGTTGCCCTGGTAGAAGAAGACGACGACGGCCGCGCCCAGCAGGCCGAGGCCCACCGTGAACATGCCGGCCACGCCGCCGGTGCGGAACGCGATGCGCATCGCGCGCTTCTCGCCCGATTCGCGGGCGGCCGCGGCGACGCGCACGTTGCCGCGCACGGCCAGCCACATGCCCATGAACCCGGTCAGCGCGGAGAACACCGCCCCGACCACGAAGAAGATCGAGCGGCCGACACGTACGTCGGTCTCGCCCGGAAGCAGCAGCAACAGGAAGGGGATCACGACGACGAAGATCGCCAGCGTACGGAACTGCCGCGTCAGGTATGCGGCTGCCCCTTCCTGCACGGCACGGGCGATGTTCTGCATGCGCTCCGTGCCCTGGTCAGCGGCCAGCACCTCGCGCACCAGACCGCCGGCGACGGCTAGCGCGATCAGCGCGACCGCGGCGACCACGATCACAATGGTGAGATTGCTCGAACTCAGGGCCAGATTGGACGCTGGCTCCAGTGCCAGCAGATGGCTTGACATCGTTCTCCTCGGCAAGACCGGTCGTCCTGCCCGGGCGGTGCTGCAATATCGGCGGGCGGTGCGGCACCATCCGGGTTGTGGGTGCCGCTTCCGGTTGAATCCGCAGTGTGCGCCGGATCACCTTGGCCGGTGCCGGGAGTCTACGCAGGGGATTCGCAGATATGAAGGCTCTGAGGGCGGGCATTTGCGCGCCTGTCCAGTAAGCCCCAGACAGGACGGCGATTCGCGAAGTAGAAGATGATATTTCCGGCACTTTACGGGCGTGACTACTGCGAGAAAAGTGCTGACCGAAAATACCGCCCGGGCGTTTCGCCGATCTTCCCCAATGCCGGGCCCGAGCCACGTCGCAGCCCCGCGCCGCCCATTGGCCACCGGTCAGAGGCGGGTGCACTGGCGGTGGCAGCTCCAGGTTCGCCCGAAGGCCCCCAGAAGCTCGTACGTGCACGCACCGCCCCCGGACCGCACAACTGCCCTCAACCGACCGCACGGCCGCCTCTGACGGCCCTACAGCGCCCCCGACGCCTCGTCGAGCCGGCGAAGACCAGACACCGAGCTCTCACCCAGCGGCCCTGGGCCCCCAAACCCTCCCACATCGGCCCCAAGGGCTCCGCACCATCCCCCCCAGCACCCCCACCGATCGCCCAAGCCCTCGGCTGATGACCCCGCCAGGCACCTCGCACGCCGAACCCACCGGCCGCCTCGCTTGGCCACCCCACCGGCCGTCCCACAGGCTGACCCCGCCGCCACCTCGCGTGGCCACCCCACCGGCTGCCCAGTCCGGGCGGCGGGCTAGCCACAACGCCCGTTCACTCGCTTCGCGGGTGTCACACCCCTGCGGCAGCCTCCTGCGCCCGTCCCCGTTCACCGCTTTCGCCGGATCGGCACGGAGCCCGCCTTCGCCTCTCCCCTGCGGTTCGCGGCGGCCCCGACCGCATGGCACCCGTACCGACGCTCCTGCACACAGCCCCACGCTTACGGCGGGCCGGGGGGCCGAAGGCCGGGACCGGGACCGGAGCCGGAGGGCCGGGACCGGAGCCGGAGGCCGGGGCCGGGGGGCCGGGGCCGGAGGGCCGGGAGGCCGAGGGCATCGGGGCAGGATGGCCGGGGGCATCGGACGCCCACGCACCGCATGCCTGGCTCCGTCACCCCGTACATCAATACATCGCGCCGTACATCACGGGCGGGACCGTACGCCGCTCAGGCCGGGCGGAGGGCAGAGGGCGCGGGAGAGCACCCCGCCCATCCCCCACGCGGAAGAGGGCCGAGGGACGGCCTCAAGTGCCACGGGAGGCCGGCAAACACGGCGATGCGATCCAGGCAGACATGGGGGCCAGGCTGGAATCGATGAACGCCCTGCCCCTCCCTCGCGTTGGGGGTGCGCGGGAGGGGGGTGGGTGGTCAGCCGGTTCGGCCGTTGGCCACGGCGGGCCAGCTCATGCGGATGCGCATGCCCTTGGGGCTGGGGAAGACCTCGACGTCGTCCGCCAGGCCCGCGATGACCGCGATGCCGAAGCCGGACATGAACGAGTCGGAGAGCATGCCCAGATCGAGGGGTTGTTCCTGTTTGATCTCGTCGCTGGGCGCCTGGTCGCTGACCGTGACCTCGAAACGCCCGGAATCGTCTCGGAGCTCGATGCGGATGGGCTCGCCCGGGCAGTGGACGCGATGCGCCTCGACCGCCCGGGAACACGCCTCACCCACGGCGAGCCTGACTTCGTCCAGCAGGGACTCCTCCACGCCGGTGCGCCGGGCTATCGCGGTCGCGACCAGCCGGGCGGTCCGCACATGCGCGGGAAGAGCGCTGAACGTCAGCTCGACAGTGGCCATCTACTTGTCTTTGCCGTGAGCTTCCTTGGCCTCGTCGACCGAAGCGTAGATCCCGAAGACCTTGGTCAGACCGGTGATCCGGAAGATCTTGAGGATGCGCTCCTGGGTGCACACCAGCTCAAGGGAGCCGTCGTGGGCGCGGACCCGCTTGAGCCCGCCGACCAGGACGCCAAGACCGGTCGAGTCGAGGAAGTCGACCTTCTCCATGTTGACGAGAAGGTGGAAGTTGCCCTTGTTCACCAGGTCGATGAGAAGCTCACGCAATCTCGGCGCCGTGTAGACATCGATCTCACCCTCGACCTCGACGATGGTGAGTCGGTCCTCGTTGTGGTGATCCAACTTCAGATCCACAGATCCTCCAGCGCCTCGCCTGCGAAAGTACTCTTGCGGGCCTGGCAGTCTGGAGCGGGGCTCCCGACTGTCGGACCCTGACGCGCGGCATTCAACCACGCGTCTGGCTTGTGTCTATACGAAATCACGATTCCCGGCGACTTTGCCCACGGACGCAGACTGGAAACAGTGACTTCCTCCGCTTCCTCCCCACACCGAACGGGTCCACTCCTCCAACACCTGCTCGGAGTTCCCGCACGTCATGAGCGTGTCACCCATGTGGAGCATGTTCCAGCACGTCAAGCGGGTCAAGTGGGATGGCCGAAATGGGCGCCGGAAGTCCTGGTTACGCGCTTGGCGAACCGGGGCGTGGCGGGGCTCTGGTCACATCAGTACGAAGCGGCCGACCTGGCCCACCGTGGCCTAAACGTGATCATCTCCACAGGAACGGCGTCCGGGAAGTCGCTCGCGTACCTCACCCCGGCAGTCGCCTCATGTCTCGACGGCGGCACCGTCCTCTATCTCACGCCGACCAAGGCGCTGGCCGCCGACCAGCTCCGCAGTCTCCGCGACCTGCGCATCACCCAGGTGCGCGCGGCCTGCTTCGACGGCGACACACCGTTCGAGGAACGTACGTGGGTGCGCAAGCACGCCAACTACGTCCTGACCAATCCCGACATGCTGCACCGGAGCATCCTGCCCCGGCATGCGCAGTGGTCGTCGTTCTTCCGGCGGCTGCGGCTCGTGGTCGTCGACGAGTGCCACGGCTACAGGGGCGTGTTCGGCTCCCACGTCGCGCAGATTCTGCGCCGCCTGCGCCGCATCGCGGCCCGCTACGGCAGCCGCCCGGCGTTCCTGCTCGCCTCGGCGACGGCCAGCGAGCCGGGAACGTTCGGCAAGCGGCTCACGGGGCTCGACATGGCCGAGGTGACCGAGGACGGCTCACCCAAGGGCGCGACCACCATCGCGCTGTGGGAGCCGCCTCTGACGGAGCTGCGCGGCGAGGGCGGCGCCCCCGTCCGCCGCACCGCCACGGCCGAGGCCGCGGACCTGCTGGCGGACCTGGTCCTCGCCGACGTCCGCACCCTCGCCTTCGTCCGTTCGCGACGCGGCGCCGAAACGGTCGCCCTCACGGCCCGCGCCAAACTCGCCGACGTAGCCTTCTCCCTCTCCGCCACCCACCCCCACCTCGCCACGAGCACCCCCAACACCACCGCCCACACCGGACCTGACCCCACCCCCGCCAACGACCCCGCCCCCATCCCCACCGCCAACCTCGACGCCACCCCCGCTCCCGCCCCCGACCGAGGCCACGCCCCCTCCCCTGGATTCAGCACCACCCCGAGCCATAGCGCCACCTTTACTCCCGACCCCGACCCCCACCAGGGTCACGACACCAGCCGTGAGTTCAACGCCGGGCCCGACGAGCGGCCAGGACCCGGCGCCGGCACCCACGAGGGCCAGCACGCGGACCAAGCCCCGGACGGATACGCGCCGGCGTGCCGGGACCAGGACGCGGACCAGGCCCGGGACCAGGACGGATACCGGGACCGGGACGAGAACCGGCACCAGGAGCGGGACGGGCATCAGAACGGATCCCCGGATCCGGACCGGGTGGCGGCGCCTTCGGACACGTTGTCTTGGGCGCTTCCCGAGACCACTGACTGGGCCGCTCTTCCCGAGAAGGTCGCCGCGTACCGGGCGGGCTATCTGGCCGAGGACCGCAGGCTCCTGGAGAAGGCCCTGCGCTCCGGGACCCTCATGGGCCTGGCCACCACGAACGCCCTGGAGCTGGGCGTGGACGTGTCCGGCCTGGACGCCGTGCTGATCGCCGGGTGGCCGGGGACTCGCGCCTCCCTGTGGCAGCAGGCGGGCCGGGCCGGGCGCGACGGCAGGGACGCGCTCGCCGTGCTCATCGCTCGTGACGACCCCCTCGACACCTACCTCGTCCACCACCCCCAAGCCCTGTTCGGCCAGCCCGTCGAGGCGATCGTGCTGGACCCCGGCAACCCGTACGTCCTCGGCCCTCACCTGTGCGCGGCCGCCGCCGAGATCCCGCTGACGGAGGACGACCTGCCGCTGTTCGGCGACACCACGGCGGACGTCCTCGACACCCTGGTCTCCGACGGGCTGCTGCGCCGGCGGCCCGCCGGATGGTTCTGGACCAAGCGCGAGCGCGCCACCGACCTGGCCGACATCCGGGGCGGCGGCGGTGCGCCGATCCACGTGGTGGAGTCGTCGACCGGCCGCCTGTTGGGCAGCGTGGACGAGCCGTCCTCGCACACCACCGTCCACACCGGCGCCATCTATCTCCACCAGGGCGAGACGTACCTGGTGGAGCTCCTCGACCTGGAAGCCGGCGTGGCGCTGGTCTCGCGCTCCGAACCTGACTACTCCACGTTCGCCCGCGACATTACGGACATCTCCATCCTCGCCACCCTGCGCTCCCAGCCGCTCGGCCCCGGCACCCTTCACTTCGGCGACGTGGAGGTGACCCGGCAGGTCGTCTCCTATCTCAAGCGCCGCCTCCAATCCGGCGAGATGCTCGGCGACGAGCCCCTCGACCTGCCGCCGCGCACCCTGCGTACCCGCGCGGTCTGGTGGACGCTGCCCGCCTCCGTGGTGACCACCCTGGCCGAGGACGGCTTCGACCTGGGCGGCGCCGCCCATGCCGCCGAACACGCCGCCATCGGCCTCCTCCCGCTCTTCGCCACCTGCGACCGCTGGGACATCGGCGGCGTCTCCACCGAACTGCACGCCGACACCGGCCTGCTCACGGTGTTCGTGTACGACGGCCACGAGGGCGGCGCCGGTTTCGCCGAACGCGGTTTCGCCCGCGCCACCGATTGGCTCACCGCCACCCGTGAAGCCATCGCCTCCTGCGAATGCGAACGCGGCTGCCCGTCGTGCATCCAATCCCCCAAGTGCGGCAACGGCAACGACCCCTTGGACAAACGCGGCGCCCTCCGCCTCCTCGGCACCCTCCTCAGCTCCTGACTCGGAGTACGTATTGCGGGCGAGGCGCGTAGCGGCTTAATCGTCCCTTGAACGATAAGCTCCGCGGCCTCCTGTCATCGTGTGACTATGAGTTACCAACAGCCCGCTCGATCACGCTCCAACGGGCCGTGCTGGGGAGCAGTGAATAGGCCGCATGAAGCGCTGGATATAACAACATCTGAACCTGACGACTTTTGCGATCTTCCATAAATTCGAGGGGTTTTGGGGCGCAGAAATAGCCAAATCGCTAGGCCGAAACACACAGGTTCTGGCAGCGCCGGATAAGGCTGTAAGGACGCGGGGGCACGTAAGCGACGGATTCATGGGGCGGGGCCTGCTCTGGCTCTGCCGGTGAGGGTGCGGGGGCCGAGGGCGGGGAGCGTGATCTGGAGTGAGGTCCAGACGTCCGCCACCTGGCCGGTGATCGTGCAGTTCGCCAGGTGGACGCCGTTCTGGGAGGCCACCGTCTCTGCGTGGGTGCAGGCGGATTCGGGGTCGATCAGGGCGAGTTTGGCCGCCGCCAGGGCGCTCAGGTCGGCGGCGGCGTTGACGCGGTGGCGGGCGACACGGGCGGCGCCCACTATGGCGAAAGCGGTGGCCACGGCCATCAGGAGGGCCATGAGGGCCACGCCCCAGAGCGTGGCTGAACCTCGGTCGGCGCGTTGGGCGGGCATGTCGTCCTTCCTCCCTGCTGGGGCGAGGGGCAAGGGGGCGAGGGTCAGGGTTCTGTGGCGGCTGTGGCTGATGCCGTTACGGGGACCGCCGGGAGGGCGGGGCCCCACGGGGGGCGTACGTCCACCGAGATCTTCACGGAGGTCTGGTCTGCGTTGCGCGTTATGTCTACGAGGGCTGAGTGGCGGACGGCTGAGTGGACGAGGGCGCGTACCTGGTCGAGTGGCTCGCCTCGGGCGGCGGCCCTGGCTGCCGTACGGGCGGCGTCGACGCACTCCAGGTGGACGGTGACCGCGTGGATGGCCCACAGCGCGGCGGCCAGGACGATCATGAGGGCCGGCAGCATCGCGGCGGTCTCGGCGGTGACCGAGCCGCGCGATGCTGACCGGCTCCCACGGTTGGAGGCGGACCTGGTCATCCGTTGGTGTTGAGCGCCTGGTCTATGAGCTTGGAGAGCATTTCTTGCACTTCCGGGCTGCTGACCACCTTGAACAAGAGTGCGGCGAACGCGCAGGCGGCGATCGTGCCGACGGCGTACTCGGCCGTGGACATGCCCCGGTCTCGCAGAGGGCCGGTGCAGCGGGACCAGCGGCTGGCCCACCATCCGGAGTTGCTTTGGTCAGTGGTGATGATGGGGGCGGTCTCTGAGGTCTCGTCGGGAGTGGGGACGCGCATTTTGCCTCCAGGTGCTCGGTGCCGGAGTGAGGTAGGACCGGCGTTGCCGGGTGCAAGCGTCGCTCAGGAGGGGCCTGCGATTGCGGGCCGAGTGGCGTTCTGGGGATTGCCGGAGGTTCGGTTGTCCCAGGCTGTGGATATCGCGTGTCCGGCGTGTAACTGGACCGACAGAGAGCTCCAGCGGGATGGTTAGGGCGATTTGGGCGGTCCGTAGTTCGTTGACCAGGGCGTGGAGATACGCGGGAAGTTAAGCTCAAAAGGCGGCCCGGCCTTGGCGACGGAAGGAAGCGCCCGATGTCAGACGACTCGCATCTTTCGGTCAGGGCTTCTGATGCCGAGCGTGATTCGGTTATCGACCTGTTGAGCGAGCAAGCCGCGCAGGGTCGTTTGACGCTGGCGGAGCTGGAAGAACGCATCGAGCACGCCCACTCCGCCAGGACCATGGGCGAACTGCAGACGCTCACCCACGATCTGCCGACCGGCACCGAACAGCCGCCGGCGCACAGGAAGGCGACGCGATGGCTCGTATCCGTGATGGGCAGCTTCGCCAAGGTGGGCCGATGGCGAGCGGGACGCCGCGTCACGGCGCTGTCCCTGATGGGCAGCGGCGACATCGACCTGCGCGGCGCGGAGATCGAAGGCGGAGAGGTCACGTTGACCGCCATCGCCGTCATGGGAGGCTTCGACATCTACGTGCCCGACAGCATCGACCTGGAGGTCACCGGGTTCTCGCTGATGGGCGGACACGACCAGCGGGGCAGCCGCCAGCCGCCGCGCACCGGAGCGCCGCTCGTACGGGTGCGTGTCTACGCCCTCATGGGTGGTACGGACATCTGGCGGGTTCCGGCCGAGATGGAAGCGGCGTCGTTGAAGCGGTTGAGAAAGGCCGCCAAGGCGCTCGAGAAGTGATTCCTTCCGTCCCGCCCCGCTGCCGGCCTCCGACCAACAGTTGGAACGTACGCCGACCGTGGCGGGGCCGCCCGTTGCACGCCTGGCCCATGCCCGCTGCCACGGCTTCGGACCGCTCCATCGCCGGGTGGCGCAAGAGCGACGGACTCTGGGGATGCCGGTTGCTGTCGTGGGCTGGGTGGTCAGGGGAGGACGATGCTGGTCGCGAGGCCGGCCACCACGGGAATGATGCCCAGCAGGACGAAGGCCGGTAGGAAGCAGAGGCCCAGGGGCGCCACTGCCTTGACGCCGACCCTGCGGGCCGCGGCCACCGAGGCGGCTCGGGATGATTCGCGGGCGTCGTCGGCGAGGCGGGTCAGTACGTCGGCCACCGGGGCGCCGCTCTGGGCGGCTCGGCTCATCGCCCTGGAGAGTTGCGCCGTAGCGGGGTCGCGGGCGAGGAAGGCCCAGGTGGGTTCGGGGTCGGCGCCGAGGCGCAGCTGAACGCTCACCCAGGTCAGGCGGTCTCCCATTGGGCCGCCTATCGCGGTGGCGGCGATCTCCGTGGCGGCGCTGACCGGCTGACCCGCGAGCAGGCACGACGCCATGAGGTCGGCCGCGAACGGCAGGTCGATGGCTATGCGGTGGCGGTCTCGTTGGAGCTCTGGGGGTTCCTTTCGGTGGAGTACGGCGGCGGCCACCGGGGTGACGAGCGCTGCCGTCAGGATGCCTGGGATGCCGCCGACGAGCAGGGCTGTAAGGAGTCCCAGGCAGGCTGCGGAGGTGAGGGTGCGGCCGGTCAGGGGGCGTTTGGGGAGGGTGGGGGTCAGCCAGGAAGGGGCTGGGGGCTCGTCCGGGGGTGGGTGGGTTTGGTGGGGGTTGGCGGGTTCGGGGAGGAGGGCGGCCAGGCGTTGGGTGGTGGTCGTTGGTGCGGTCCACAGCCAGGCGGCTGAGGCGGCGCAGCAGGCGGCGAGGAGCTCCAGCATCTATGTCCTCACTGTGTAGGGCTCAGGAGTCGGCTGCTCGGATGGCCATGCGGTGGGTCCACCACAGGCCGCAGGCGTCCAGGGCGATGCCGGCTGCCAGGCAGAGCAGGCCGGGGATGCCTCCGAGGAGGAAATCGAGGGGGTGCATGCCCAGGGCAACGCCCATGAGGAGGCCCAGGGCGGGGAGGACTGCCAGCATTCTGGCCGTGGCGCGGGGGCCGGCGAGTTGGGCCGCCACGTCCTGACGGTGGGCTTGGGCGGTGCGCAGGGTGGCGGCGACGCGTTCGACGAGGGCGGTCAGGCCGGCGCCCACGGTGATGCTGACGTCCCAGCAGGCGGCCAGGCGGCGCAGGCCCTCGCCGCCCTGGACGGGGGCTGCTGACAACAGGGCCGCCGATACGTCGCCGCCGTCTCTCGCGGCGGCGAGAACCGGGCGAAAGGGCTCGGGGTCGGGGAGGTCGACTGCGGTGATGGCCCGGGTCAGGGCCTCACCGGGGGTACGGCCGGCCGACAGTTCGGCGGAGAGGGCATGGCAGAGCTCTATGGAGGCGCGCCGCCAGGCGTCGGCGCGGCGGGCTTGGCTGGTGCGGCGCAGGAGTTGGCCGAGCGGTGGTCGCCCGGGGTTCGTCTGTGGGGCGGTGAGCCTGGTCAGGCGGAGGATGGCGACGTCGGGGCCGGTCCACAGCCAGACGGCCGTGGCTATCAGGGACGCCGCCACCAGAGCGGCCGTCATCGCGGTCTCCAGAGCGCGGCTTCGGCGGGTTCATAGGCGGGTTCATAGGCGGGGACGGGTGCGCAGGCGGCGATGGGTTCGCTTGCGGCGATGCGCGGCGCGGTGGTGCAGCCGGGCGTCCTGTCCTCGGAGGTGGGCGCTCCGGCAGTGGACGGGGAGGGGGAGGTGGGCGCTTCGACCATGGGCGCGCTGCTTGCGGGGGTTGCCTTGGAGGGCGGCATGCCGATCGTCCCTGCGCCGGTCCTGGTGCCGGTTCCGGTTGAGAGGCGGGTCCTGGGGCCGGTGCCTGCTGTGCGGCCGGTCCTGAGGCTGGTGCCTGCCGTGTCGCCGGTTCTGGGGCCGGTGCCTGCCGTGTGGCCGGTTCTGGGGCCGGTGCCTGTTGGGAGGCCGTTTCTGGTTCTGGTTGGAGGGTGGGGAGTCATGTGGGTGGTGGGGTGGTCAGGGCGGGGTAGCCGGGGCCTGGGTGGGGGCGGCCGTCGGGGGTGAAGGTCACGGCAGGGATGGCTTCGACCAGGCCGTTCGGGGACCTGGACAGCAGGCAGATTTCCGAGACGCGGCGTTTGCCGTCGCCTCGGCCGCGGGTGAGGTGGATGACGACGTCGAGGGCCGCCGCCAGTTGGCTGTGTACGGCCTCCCGGGTGAGGCCCGCCGCGCAGCCCAGCGCTTCGAGGCGGGGTGGGACGTCGGCGGCTCTGTTGGCGTGGAGGGTGCCGCAGCCGCCCTCGTGGCCGGTGTTGAGGGCGGCCAGCAGGTCGACGACTTCGGCACCCCGTACCTCTCCTACAACCAGGCGGTCGGGGCGCATGCGGAGGGCCTGGCGGACGAGGTCGCGCAGGCCGACGCCGCCGACGCCTTCGAGGTTGGCCGGTCTGGATTCGAGGCGCAGCACGTGCGGGTGCAGGGGGCGGAGCTCGGCCGAGTCCTCGACGAGGAGGAGGCGTTCGCCGGGGTCGGCCAGGGAGAGGAGGGCGGACAGGAGGGTGGTCTTGCCGGTGCCGGTGCCGCCGGTGACGAGGAAGGCGCGTCTGGTCGACACCAGGGTGGTGAGCAGGGGGACGGCCTCGGGGGTAATCGTGCCGGCCGACACCAGGTCGTCGAGGGTGAAGGTGCGGCGGGGCGGCAGGCGTAGGGAGATGCTGGTGCCGCCGGAGGCGATCGGCGGGAGGACGGCGTGCAGGCGTACGCCGCCGGTCAGGCGGGCGTCGACGTACGGTGAGGCGTCGTCCAGGCGGCGGCCCGCGGCGGCGGCGAGGCGCTGGGCCAGCCTGCGGACGGCGCCGTCGTCGGTGAAGGTGACCGGGGTGAGGCGTAGGCCTTTGCCGTCGTCGACCCAGACCTCGCGGGGGCCGTTGACCAGGACGTCCGTCACGTCGGGCTCGGTCAGGAGGGGCTCCAGGGGGCCTGCGCCGATGAGGTCGGCGCACAGGGCGCGGGCGACGGCGAGGATTTCGGCGTCGCCGTAGACGGACTTCTCGGCGCGCAGGGCGACGGCCACCTGGGCGGCGGTTGGTTCCACGCCGGCGCGGGCGAGGCGGACCCGTACGGCCTCGACGAGGTCGGGAGAGACGGCGCGGGGCAGATCGCGGGGTTTGTCGGGGGGCGTGGCCGGAGTCATGCGGCGTCCTCGTTCCTGGGGGTCGGGAGCAGGTCTTGGAGGAGGGCTGTGCAGAGGGTGCCCAGGGCGGTGCGGGGGCCGAGCTTGGGGAGTTCGCCGCGGTTGAGGGTGGCGGTCAGGCGGGGCTGGTCGGGCAGGCGGCCGGCCAGGGGGATGCCGAGGGAGGCGGTGGCCGTGGCGTCGTCGACCACGCCCGGGCGGATGACGGCGCGGATGTCGGCCGTGTGGCGGCGGGTCTGGCCGAGCACCTGGGCGGCGGCCAGGATGCCGCGTACGTCGGCGGGGGTCAGCAGGAGGGTGCGATCGGATCTGCCGAGGGCTTCCACGGCGGACGGGTCGAGGTGGCGCGGGAGGTCGACGACCACGAGGTCGAAGCCGCGGCGGCCGGCTTCGAGGACCGAGCGCATGGCTTCGGCCGGGATAGGGCGGATCTCGCCCCGGTGGAACGAGAGCACGGCCAGGTCTCCGAAGGCGGGCAGCGCGGCGCGCAGGGCGCGGGGGCTGATGCGGCCCTGCCGGGCGACGAGGTCGGCCCAGCGGGCTCCCGGGGTCTCTTCCTGGCCGAGGACGGCATCGAGGCCGCCGCCCAGCGGATCGGCGTCCACGAGCAGGGTGCGCAGGTGGTCGTGGGAGGCGCGCAGGGCCAGGCAGGCAGCCAGGACGCTGGTGCCCGCGCCGCCCCTGCCGCCGATCAGCGACACGACGGCGCCGGCGCGAGGCTCGGGCTCCATCGCGTCGGCGAACCGGTCGACCAGGTGACGCTCGTCGGCGGGGAGGGCGACGACGGCCTGGGCTCCGGCGGCTACGCAGCGCCGCCAGGTGTCGGGGTCGTCCGGGTCACGGGTGACGAGGAGGACCTGGTCGCGGGCCGGGGGTGAGGCGGCGGCCACGGCTTCGGCGAGGTCGGCGCCGATGACCACGAGCGGGGCCTGGCTCCAGAACGGGCGGGCGTGAGACGGGACGTGGGCGACGTCGAGCTGGGCGCCGGCTGCGGCGGCTATGCGTACCAGGTCGTCGAGCAGGTCGCGGTCTTCGGAGATGACGAGTGGGCGGGGCATCGGGCCTCCCTGTCGGTTCGGGGAGGACCCACCTTGCGCCCGGCGGGGGTGGTCGCGCGGAGGCGAACGCGGTTCTGGGGATAACGGGCGATGACGGTGCACAGCCTGGGGATAACCAGCAGCCGGGGGTAGCCGTGAGCTGGGATGGCTGGCTGGACGACCAGCGGGCCGGGCGCGACGGGCAAGCCGGGCGCGACGGGCGGGTCCAGCGGGCCGGGCGTGACAGCGCGGCGGGCGGACGGGGGGACCCTCGGCGGGCTGGGCGCCCAGCGGGCCGAGGGCGACGGACCGCCCCGGTGCACACGGCTGGGGATGGCCACGGTCGCGGCGCGCACAGGCGGGCTGACAGCGCGCCGATCGGGCGGGGATGGGGAGGAAAAGAGGCGACCCCCGCCGGGGGGGAGAGCGGGGGTCGCCGTACCGGTCCGGCTCCGGGGGGGTAGAGCCGGGCCCGTTTCAGAAGAAAGCTTTCATCACTTGACCAGAGCATGGCAAGGCATTGGAAACCAATCCCGTGCACAGCCGAGCAAGTTTCTGGTGATACCACCGTATGCTGCCCGATGGACTCGAGTTTCGTCGAGGAGCAATCTCGCATTTTCGCCAAGTTTTTTCGCCACGACATAACGATCACATAAAGGAGATCACTCAGAGTGATCGTCACGGCTTGGTAACCGGACGGTCGAGGCGGGATGACCGGCGCGGGGGCCTCGGGCGCCTCAGGTCCGGGTAAAGGTCTTGGACCGAGGGCTTCCCATCAGGGCGGATCCGACGTACAAAGGTGTCACGGACCACTTGTCCGGGTGCATCAGCCGGGCACCCACGCGCGACCAGCCGCGGGAGGCGTGTCGAGACGGGCTTGACCCGATCCGACGAATTCAGGTGCACGCTTGGTAACCCGGTGTGATGCACGGCAGACGGCGTCTCATGACTGGGACGCCGTCAGCTATGTCAGCCTCGCTGCATGGCCTCGCAGACGGCTGTCGTCTCGCGTACGCCCAGGGTGACCGCGGAGGCACACTGCTGTATCCATTGCGACACCCCCTCCTGCGTCCCGGTCAGGTAGGCGCGCAGGGCCTCGGCGTACGGCTGGTCCAGGTGACCCACCTCGACGGCGACCAGGGATTTCGGGTCGAGCCCGTACTCCACGAGCGTGAGTCGTTCGGCGGCGCGGGCGACGACGCCGTCGGCCGAGCCGAACGGGCGCAGGACCGCGAGCTCGGCGTGCACGACGGCGGCGAGCACCAGCGCGGGGGCCTTGGTGGGGCCGGCGAGCAGGTCGAACAGGCTGTCCATCCGGGCGACGGCAGCGGCGGCGCTCGGGGCGGGGCCGAGGCCGAGCGGGTCGGGGGCGTCGTCGCCGGCGCGCGGGCGGCCGAGGTCGTCGGAGGTGAGGCCGGCGGCGGCGACGGTGTGCAGCCGGGCCAGGACCTGCCGGGGCGCGGTGCGCCAGGTGGGGCCGAGGCGGCCGAGCTCGGCGGAGGCGCGCAGCGCACCCTGGACGACGGGGTCGTGCACCTCGTCCTTGCGCAGGGCGTCGAGCGGCACGTCCACGCCTTCGAGTGCGGCGGAGGCGCGGGCGCCGCGCAGCGACGACTCGGCGGAGACCGCCGGGCTGGCCCGCCGCAGGACGCGGTGGCGGTAGAGCCGGTCGACGGCCTGGCGGGCGGCGTCGACGGCTTCGGGCACGCCGGGGAACCCCGCGATGACGGCCAATGGGTCACTCACGGAACCCGACACTACCCGTGGCCGCCGGGCGTCGTTCTAAGAGGGGGACCCATAAACCCTGGGCCGTGTCCCGTTCCATAATTTACGGATTTCGAGATGACAACGTTTCAGTTGCTATTGTCACGCGCGGAGATAAAAATCCATCCGACGGTACGGACCTGTCTAGACCTCTTGTGGTAGGTGGGCGTGAGCTGGTGAAGTGGGACACGACCTAACCAATCTGGCCATAGAAGGAGCACGAGGTGGCCCCGGAAACCCCTGGCAACGAGCCCCAGGCGCTGTCCAACCTGCTGCAGGAGAACCGCCGGTTCGCACCACCGGCCGACCTGGCAGCGGCCGCTAACGTGACCGCCGCCGCCTATGCCGAGGCGGCGGCCGACCGCCTCGGGTTCTGGGAGCGTGCTGCCGAGCGGCTGACCTGGGCCAAGCGGTGGGACACCACGCTGGAGTGGGAGCCCCCGTTCGCCAAATGGTTCGTCGGCGGCGAGCTCAACGTCGCGTACAACTGCGTCGACCGTCACGTCGAGGCGGGGCGCGGCGACAAGGTCGCCTACCACTGGGAGGGCGAGCCCGAGGGCGACTCCCGCACGCTGACCTACGCCGACCTGCAGCGGGAGGTCTCCAAGGCGGCCAACGCGCTGCAGGAGCTGGGCGTGGGCAAGGGCGACCGGGTGGCCGTCTACCTGCCGATGATCCCCGAGCTGCCGATCACGATGCTGGCGTGCGCGCGCATCGGCGCGATCCACTCGGTGGTGTTCGGCGGTTTCTCCTCGGCGGCGCTGAAGAGCCGTATCCACGACGCCGACGCCAAGCTGGTGGTCACCGCCGACGGCGGCTACCGCCGTGGTGCGCCGTCGGCGCTCAAGCCGACGGTGGACGAGGCCGTGGCCGAGTGCCCGCAGGTGGAGAACGTCCTGGTGGTGCGCCGCACCGGCGAGGAGGTCGCGTTCAACGAGCGCGACAAGTGGTGGCACGAGGTCGTCGACCGTCAGAGCGACCAGCACACGCCGGTCCCGCACGACGCCGAGGACCCGCTCTACATCCTCTACACCAGCGGCACGACCGGTAAGCCGAAGGGCATCCTGCACACGACGGGCGGCTACCTGACGCAGACGGCGTGGACCCACGACGCCTGCTTCGACCTCAAGCCCGAGACCGACATCTACTGGTGCACGGCCGACATCGGCTGGGTGACCGGGCATTCCTACATCGTGTACGGCCCGCTCGCCAACGGCGCGACGAGCGTGATCTACGAGGGCACGCCCGACACCCCGCACCGCGGCCGGTTCTGGGAGATCATCCAGAAGTACAAGGTCACGATCCTCTACACCGCGCCGACGGCGATCCGGACGTTCATGAAGTGGGGCGACGAGATCCCCGCCAAGTTCGACATGTCCAGCCTGCGCGTGCTGGGCTCGGTGGGCGAGCCGATCAACCCCGAGGCGTACGTGTGGTACCGCGAGCACATCGGCGGCAACCGCTGCCCGGTCGTCGACACGTGGTGGCAGACGGAGACGGGCGCGATCATGATCAGCCCGCTGCCGGGCGTCACCGCGGCCAAGCCCGGCGCGGCGATGCGCCCGCTGCCGGGCATCAGCGCCGACGTGGTGGACGACCAGGGCAACAGCGTGCCCGACGGCGGTGGCGGCTTCCTGGTCGTACGTGAGCCGTGGCCGGCCATGCTCCGCACGATCTGGGGCGACGACCAGCGCTACATCGACACCTACTGGAGCCGGTTCGACGGGATGTACTTCCCCGGCGACGGCGCCAAGAAGGACGAGGACGGCGACCTGTGGCTGCTGGGCCGCGTCGACGACGTCATGCTCGTCTCGGGCCACAACATCTCCACCACCGAGGTGGAGAGCGCGCTGGTCAGCCACCCGAAGGTGGCCGAGGCCGCGGTGGTGGGCGCGACCGACCCGGTGACCGGCCAGGCCATCGTGTCGTTCGTGATCCTGCGCGGCAGCGTCGAGGAGAACGACGACATCGCCGCCGAGCTGCGCAACCACGTGGCCAGGACGCTCGGCCCGATCGCCAAGCCGCGCCAGATCCTGGTGGTGCCCGAGCTGCCGAAGACCCGCTCGGGCAAGATCATGCGCCGGCTGCTGCGCGACGTGGCGGAGAACCGGAGCATCGGCGACGTCACGACGCTCGCCGACAGCACGGTGATGAACCTCATCTCGGAGAAGCTCCCGTCCGCAAAATCTGAGGACTAATCACCCGTACGGCCACATGTCCTGAAATTTCGGGACATGTGGCCGGGTAGGGTGGGTGTCTGGTGTGCCGGGAAGTCGGGTCGGCGTCATGGGGAGCCGTTCCCCCTGACCTGACATCCGAGAGGGCTTTCACGTGCGCCGTGCCACCGATATGTGGCCTTTCACACCCACCATCCGCTATGCCCGCACCCTGACCGAGGCGCTCCGCACCGAGACACTGGGCGGCATCGTCATGCTGGCCGCCACGGTCGCCGCGCTGGTGTGGGCCAACGTCTCCCTCGACTCCTACACCGGCCTGGTCAAGACCGAGATCGCCGGCATGGAGATCTACAAGTGGGCCCAGCACGGCCTGCTGACGATCTTCTTCTTCGTCGCCGGGCTGGAGGTCAAGGAGGAGTTCGTCCACGGCGAGCTGGCCAGCCCGCGCAAGGCCGCGCTGCCCGTGCTCGCCGCCGTGGCCGGCATGGTCGTCCCCGCCGCGATCTACCTGCTGGTGAGCTGGGGTGCTCCCGGTGCGGGGCGGGGCTGGGCCATCCCCACGGCCACCGACATCGCCTTCGCGCTCGCCGTGCTCGCCGTGACGGCCAGCGCCATGCCCGCCGCGCTGCGCGCGTTCCTGCTCACCTGCGCCGTGGTGGACGACCTCGGCGCGATCACCATCATCGCGGCCTTCTACACCGACCACCTCGACCTGCCCATGCTGCTGGCCGGAGCGGCGCTGATCGGCGTGTACGGCGTCCTGCAGCGGCGTGGCGTACGCACGCCCTGGATCCACCTGCCGCTGGCCGTGGCCGCCTGGTACGCCGTCGAGCAGAGCGGCGTGCACGCGACCGTCGCCGGGGTCGCGCTCGGCCTGCTGACCCGGGTGCACGCCCGCGACAGCGAGGAGCGCTCCCCCGCCGAGGCCGCCGACCACTACATCCGGCCGATCTCGGCGGGCCTGGCCGTGCCGGTGTTCGCGTTCGTGTCGGCAGGGGTGAAGCTCGACGCCGAGAGCCTCGGCGCTATGTTCTCCGATCGGGTAGTTCTGGGAGTGATTGCGGGGCTCGTGGTGGGCAAGTTCCTGGGGGTGTTCGGCGGTGCCTGGCTGGCAGTGCGGCTGGGGCTGGCGAGGCTGTCGCAGGAGCTGCGCTGGCGGGACATGGCGGCGGTGTCGTTGCTTGCCGGGATCGGGTTCACGGTGTCGCTGCTGATCGGCGATCTGGCCTATGGTGCCGATCAGGAACGGGCAACCGCCGTGACCACCGGGATCCTCGCGGCCAGCGTCATCGCCTCCGTCCTGGCAGCGGTGCTGCTGCACACCCGGGTGCGCGAGCGCCGCAGCGCACTGGATGATGATTGACACGGCCACCAGGCCTCGATAGGAGACGTTCATGCCGCAGACTCCCGAGGAAGAATCCCTGGGCTCGCTGGTCGCCCAGGCGAGCAACCACATCTCGACCCTGGTCCGATCCGAGATCGAGCTGGCCAAGGCCGAGTTCCGGTTCGACGCCAAGCGGGTGGGCATGGCGGGCGGGCTGTTCGCGGCCGCCGCGTTCATGGCACACCTGTGCCTGATCCTCGCCTCGTTCACGATCGCCTACGTGCTGGAGCAGTGGCTGCCCAAGTGGGCGGCGTTCCTCATCGTGACCGTGTTCTACCTGCTCGTGGCCGGGCTGCTCGTGTTCATCGGGGTGCGCAGGCTCAAGGGCCTGGCCGGCATGAAGCGGACCGCCAGATCGCTCAAGGGACTGAAGGAGATCGCCTCACCGGAGGAGCTGCCGGCGGGGAGCCGAGATGGCACCTGACGAGGCGGTCGTCCGGATCGAGGGGCCGTGGAAGCACCGGGCGGTCCACGCGGGCGGCACCAGGTTCCACGTCGTGGAGGCCGGTGACGGGCCGCTGGTGCTGCTTCTGCACGGGTTCCCGCAGTTCTGGTGGACGTGGCGGCACCAGCTGGCGTCGCTGCCCGCCGCGGGTTACCGCGCCGTCGCGGTCGACCTGCGCGGCTACGGCGGCAGCGACAAGCCGCCGCGCGGCTACGACCTGCCGACGCTGGCCGCCGACGCGACCGGGCTGATCCGGGCGCTGGGCGAGACCGGCGCGATCGTCGTCGGCCACGACTGGGGCGGGCTGCTGGCCTGGACGATGGCGGTGCTCGACCCGAAATGCGTGCGCCGGCTCGTCACGGTGTCGGCGCCGCATCCGCTGCGGCTGCGCAACTCGCTGCTCACCGACCCGTTCGGCCAGCTCAGGTCGAGCCGGGTGCTCGGCTTCCAGCTTCCGCTGCTGCCCGAGCGCAGGCTGACCCGCAAGAAGGCGGCGCTGGTCGGCAGCCTCCTGGACGGCTGGTCGGGGCCGAACTGGCCCGACGCCGACGTCTCGCGGACCTACCGCGAGGCGTTCCGGATCCCGGCCGTGGCCCACTGCGCGCTGGAGTATCACCGCTGGTTCGGCCGCTCGCAGCTGCGGCCCGACGGCCTGCGTTACGCGCGTGCCATGCGGACCGAGATCGAGGCCCCCACCTTGCAGTTGCACGGCGCGCTCGACCGGTGCATCCTGCCGCGGACGGCGCAGGGGTCGAGCCGTTACGTGGCGGCCCCGTACCGGTGGCGGCTGCTCGAAGGGGCGGGCCACTTCCCCCACGAGGAGATTCCCGACGTGTTCGACACGGAGTTGCTCGGCTGGCTGGCCGATCCGGAGCCCGACCGATGAGAGACCGCGACCCCGAGGGCCGGCCCCGCAACGCCAGGCCGCGCGACGAGTACGGCAGGCCGCTCCCCTACGGCTCGCCCGGCGTGGCCCGGGTGCCCGACGACTACGCGCCGAGCACGGAGCAGGCGCTGGCCGACGGCCGCCGCTTCCTGGCCGAGGGGCTGCCGTTCAACGCGCACGAGGTGTTCGAGGGGCGCTGGAAGTGCGCGCCTGAGGAGGAGCGCGAGCTGTGGCAGGGGCTGGCGCAGATCTGCGTGGGCCTGACCCATCTGCAGCGGGGCAACGGCCGGGGTGCGCTGACGCTGTTCGCCCGGGGCGCGGCGCGCGTGCAGGGCTTCGGCGAGCCGTACGACGCGGTGGGCCGGGCGGCGTCGGGCCTGGGCCACGACAGCGACCCGGCGGCGGCCGTCAGCCTGATCCTGGAGTCGTTGCCGGGCCGGTGAGCGCCGCGCGCCCGGCCAGCAGGGCGAGCGTGGCGTCGGCGGCCCGGGCGACGGCGATGCCGACGGCCTCGTCGCCGGCGCCGAACATGCCCAGCCGCAGCAGCCCGGCGTAGCCGTGGGCGACGGCGGCCACGGCGACGCCGAGCGTCTCGGCGGCGGGCCGGTCGCCGCCCGACAGGGCGAGCGCGGCGTCGTGGAAGGCCTCCTTGACGGGCCGGGCGGCGTGCTCCAGCTCGGGGGCGGCAACGGCGGAGAAGGTCGGCCCGGCCAGCGCCTCGAACAGCGCGGGATGCCCGGCGGCGAAGCGCACGTAGCCCCTGGCGACGCCGACGAGCCGCTGCTCCGGCGTGGTGCCGCGGCTCTCGGCGGTGACGGCGGCGACCAGCCGCTCGCCCGCGCGCACGCCCACGGCCAGCAGCAGCTCGTCGCGGTCGGCGAAGTGGCGGTAGGGGGCGCTGGGGGCGACCCCGAGCCGCCTGCTCGCCTCGGCCAGGGAGAAGCCCTGGACACCGTGCTCGGCGATGAGCTCGACCGCGGTGTCGATCAGCGCGGCGCGCAGGTCGCCGTGGTGGTAGCGGTCGCGTTTGGTGGTCCGGGGCATCCCCTCAGGTTAGCGGCCGGGACAGTTCGTCCAGGAGGTCGCGTTCGGCCCGGTCCAGCTCGAAGGCCATCGCGCCGGCGGCCTCGGCGGCCTGGGCGGGCCTGGAGGCGCCCGGGATCGCGACCACGGTCTCGCCGTAGTGGGTGATCAGCCAGTTGAGCGCCACCTGGGCGGGTGAGACGCCGTGGGCGCGGCCGAGGTCCTTCATCGCGGCGACGAGCGGCGCGGTGCGCGCCAGGCCCTTGGCGGTGAGCCGGCTGTGGCCGAACACCCTGCGCATCGGCGGCAGGTCCCTGACCCGGGCGGGATCGTCGTGGAAGCGGCCGGTGAGGATCCCGCCCTCCAGGGGCGAGTAGGCGATGAGCGTGACGCCGAGGCGGCGGGCCGTGTCGAGCACGCCGTCGCGCTCCACGTTGCGGTGCAGCAGGTTGATCCGCACCTGGTTGGCGGCCAGCGTGACGCCTTCCTGGGCGAGGACCCGGTGGGCGAGCTCCATCTGCCGGGCGGAGAAGTTGCTGACGCCGACGTGGCGGACCTTGCCGGCGCGTTGCAGCGCTGCCATGGCCCTGAGCTGGGCGGGGATGCTCGACAGGCTGCCGGTGGGCATGTGGATCTGGTACAGGTGGATCGGGTGGCCGCCGAGGTGGCGCAGGCGGCTGCCGATGCTGCGGCCGATGTGCCCGGCGGTGCGGCCGAGGGGCGGCCACTTGGTGGCGACGGTGACCTCGCCGGGGGCGATGCCGCACTCCTTGAGCGCGGTGGCCAGCATGCGCTCCGACTGGCCGCCGCCGTACATCTCGGCGGTGTCGAACCAGGTGACGCCGCCGTCGAGGGAGGCGCCGACGACGGCGGTGACGGTCTCCTGGCCGATGTCGCGGACGATGTACTTCGCCACGGACCGGCCGCCGGTGAACTGCATGCACCCCAGGCCGATGGGGCTGATCTCGATGTCGGTCGTGCCGAGCGTACGTGCCTTCATGCCGACCCCCATGTGATGGACATTCACAATGTGATGGACATTAACATCTGAGCATGGCGAACGAAAGCCCCGGCGGGGAGCAGGGGTCAGTCGCAGCTCTGGGTGTTGGCCGGCGAGGTGTCGGTGCGGCCCTGGTCGGCGTCGGGCTTGACCTCGGCGGCGGTCAGCGCGTAGCCGGTCTCCTCCTGGCTGATCGCGGCCGCGAAGATCACGCCGAAGACCCGGCCGTCGGCCGTGAGCAGCGGCCCGCCGGAGTTGCCCGGCAGCACCTTGCCGCGCACCGCGTAGACCGACCGGGTGACGTTGGAGGAGCGGTAGATGTCGGGCCCCTCGGCGTCGAGCTGGTTGCGGATGCGGGCCGCCTCGGCGGTGAAGCCCTTGCCCTTGGGATAGCCGGCGATGATGGCGTTGTCGCCCTTCTCGGCGGTGCCGTCGAAGGCGAGCTGCGGCAGGTTGAGCCCCGGCACGTACAGGACCGCGATGTCGCGGCTCGGGTTGTAGCGCACCACGGTCGCCTTGTGCCGCCGCGACCGGTGGTCGATCACCTGGAGGTCGCGCGTGACGCCGGCGACCACGTGCGCGTTGGTCATGATCCGGTCGCGGGCGTAGACGAAGCCGGTGCCCTCGATGTGCTTGTTGCAGCTCTCGGCGTTGCCCTGCACCTTGACGATGGCCCGCTGGGCGCGCGCCAGCCGCTCGCCCTGCAGCACGCTCTGCGCGGGCGGCGGCACGTCCACGAACGAGCCCGCCCCGATGGCGTCGAAGACCGGCGGGAACTCCGAACGGTCGATGAGCTTCTTGAACGGCTGCTGCCAGTTGCGCGCCGACTGCGGGATGGCGTCGTCGATGGTGGTGAGCAGCAGTGACTGCCTCACCTGGTCGACCAGCGGCGTGAAGGAGGTGGAGACGACCAGCGACCCGATCAGCCAGGCGATGACCAGCACCGACAGCGCGCTGGCGAACGTGCCGCCGACCGCGTCGGCGACCCTGGCGGGCTCCCAGGTGACGTGGCTGCGCACCACGGCCCCGATGGTCGAGGAGGCGAACTGCCCGATCGTCGCGGCGAGGAAGACGATCACGATGGCGAGCAGCGCCTGCGGGGTGTCGCCGTCGACGATCGCCTTGGAGATCGGCGGCGCGATGAACACCCCGAGCAGCGCCCCGCCCACGAACCCGACGAAGCTGGTGACGCCTATGATGAAGCCCTGCCGGTAGCCCGAGACGCCGAAGGCGATCACGAGGCCAATCAATATGAGGTCAAGCAGATCGCCGCGCACCCTTCAAAGCTAACCAGGGATACGGTCAAGTGTGCACGTCTTCCGCCAGGACGGCGTCACCCTGCGGGTTACCTTGATCCCTATGCCGCCGGTCAGAGATCTCATCGACGCAGCTCTCGACGACCCCGACCCCGACGGGCAGGTGCGCTGGCAGGTGATCTCCGCCCTTCGGGAGCGGGGCGACCTGGAGTGCTTCATCGAGGCGCGGCGGCTGTGCGCGGCCGACTCCGTCACCGAGCGGCTGCTGGGCGTCGACATCCTCGGCATGCTCGCCGCGTACGTGGACCGCACGCTGCCCGTGCTGCGCTTCCTGGCGGCGGGCGAGGACGACGTCATGGTGCTCTACTCGGTGCTGATCGCGTTCGGCCACCTAGCGGACCCGCGCTCGCTGCCGTCGGTGATCGACCTGGCCGGGCACCACGACCCGCGCGTCAGGTACGGCGCGGCCTACGCGCTCCAGCACGTGCTGGGCGACCCGCCGGACCGGACCGGGCTCGACACGCTGCGCCGGCTGACCGCCGACAGCGACGCCGACGTGGCGGGCTGGGCCGCGCTCGGCTTCGCGCTAACCACGGGCCGTGAGGTTTAGCACCTCCGGCGGGATGTCCTCCACGCGCGTCGCGTCCCACGGCCGCTCCAGGCCGCCCACGCGCAGCACCGAGTCGAGCACCACCGCGGTGAACCCCCACACGAGCATGCCGCGCACCCGGAACGCCGGGCCGGCCATCTCCTGCGAGAGCCGCATCGTGAGCCGGTTGCCCGGGTCGACCAGCTCGGCGACGGGCACCCGCTCGACGGAGTCGACCTCGTCGGGAGAGGCGGCGTGCACCGCCGACGGGGTGTGCCACCAGCCGAGCACCGGGGTCACCCGGTTGTCGCTGTGGGACAGGTAGAGCTCGGGCATCGTGCACAGCACGCGCACGCCGCGTGGGTCGAGCCCGGTCTCCTCCTCGGCCTCGCGCAGGGCCGCGCCGACCGGGCCGCCGTCGCCGGGGTCGACGCCGCCGCCGGGGAAGGCCGGCTGGCCCGCGTGCCTGCGCCCGCGCATGCTGCGCTGGATGAGCAGCACGTCGGGGCCGAGCGGGCCCTCGCCGAACAGCATCAGCACCGCCGCCTCACGCCCGCCCTCGCCCGGCGGGCGCATCCGCTCGGGCACAGGGGTGCGTACGGCCTTGGCCGCGAGGTGGTCCAGCCATGCGGGGACGTGGGTCACGCAACCTCCAACACACCGAGCCTCCGGGGACTTCCCGGTCAGGAGAACGGGCCGGGCCGGACGAGCTTCCGGGCCTCCTCGGCGCTGGTGGGGCCGGTGCCGTAGGAGGGGCAGAGGGCGGCGAGCGGGCAGACGCCGCAGGCGGGCCGGCGGGCGATGCAGATGCGGCGGCCGTGCCAGATGATCCGGTGGGAGAAGACCGTCCACTCCCGCTTGGGGATCAGCTCGCCCACGACGTGCTCGATCTTGACCGGGTCGGTCTCCTCGGTCCAGCCGAACCGCCTGACCAGCCGCTGGAAGTGGGTGTCGACGGTGAGCCCCGGCACCCCGAACGGCTCGCCGGTCTCGGGGTCGACGGCGTTGCCGAGCACCACGTTGGCGGTCTTGCGGCCCACGCCCGGCAGCGTGACGAGGTCGTCGAGCTTCTTCGGCACCTTGCCGCCGAACCTGTCGCGCAGCCCGGCCGACAGCCCGAGCAGCGAACGCGCCTTCGCCCGGTAGAAGCCGGTCGGCTTGATGATCGCCTCCAGGTCCTCCGGGTCGGCCGCCGCCAGGTCGTCGGCCGTCGGGTACTTGGCGAACAGCGCGGGCGTCGTCAGGTTGACCCGCACGTCGGTGGTCTGCGCCGACAGCACGGTGGCGACCAGAAGCTGGAAGGGGTTGTCGAAGTCGAGCTCGCAGTGGGCGTCGGGGTAGGTCTCGGCGAGGATCCGGTTCATCCGGCGGGCCCTGCGCACCAGGCCCAGTCGTGTCTCGGGCCTGCGCCTGCGGGCACCCGCCACATTCGTCGCCATGCCGGAAAGGGTATGTCTCCGCGGCACCGCCGCGTGCCGGTACGCCCAGGACGGGCTCGGGAGAGCTGGCGATGGCGATAGATCCCCTCTTTTGGGGATAAGCCCGCGTCTGTGCCTGAATGCAGCCGAAGGTCAGGCGCACGAAAGGGTACGAGTAACCTATGTGTGCCGCATGCAGTGGGGTGAGTCACAATGGCAGCAGAGGAGGACGCGTGAACACGGAAGAAGTGCTGGGCAAGGCCCCTCTGTTCGCCGCGCTCGACCGCGAGAGCGCAGCGGCGTTGCGGACGAGCATCACCGAGGTGCAGCTGTCCAAGGGGCAGACGCTCTTCCACGAGAACGAGACGGGCGACCGGCTCTATGTCGTCCTCGACGGCAAGATCAAGCTGTCCCGCACCTCCCCCGACGGGCGCGAGAACCTGCTGAGCGTGCTCGGCCCGAGCGAGATGTTCGGCGAGCTCTCGCTGTTCGACCCGCGCCCGCGCACCGCCACCGCGACCGCGCTGACCGACGTCCGGCTGGCCGGGCTCGGCCACGACGACCTGCGGCCCTGGCTGACCGGCCGCCCCGAGGTGGCGCTCCACCTGCTGCGCGCGCTCGCCCAGCGGCTGCGGCGCACCAACGACGTGCTGGCCGACCTGGTCTTCACCGACGTGCCCGGCCGGGTGGCCAAGCAGCTCCTCGACCTGGCCGAGCGGTTCGGCACCAAGACCGACGACGGCCTGCGCGTCCACCACGACCTCACGCAGGAGGAGCTGGCCCAGCTCGTCGGCGCCTCACGTGAGACGGTCAACAAGGCGCTGGCCGACTTCGCGCAGCGCGGCTGGCTGCGCATCGAGGCCAAGGCCGTGGTGATCCTCGACATGGACCGGCTCTACAACCGCTCCAGATAGTCGAGCTGGGCCCGCACCGACAGCTCGGCGGCGGGCCACAGTGACCGGTCGACGTTCGCGTACACGATCTTCACGATCTCCCTCGGCGTGCGCGCGCCCTGCTCCCGCGCCTGCCTGATCTGGTCCAGGCGCTCGCGCCGGTGCGCGATGTAGCCGTCGAGCGCGCCGATCGGGTCGGGCAGCACCGGCCCGTGGCCCGGCAGCAGCGCCCGCGCCTCCAGGCTCTCCGCCACCGCCCTGAGCCGGTCGAGGCTGCGCAGGTAGTCGGCCAGCCCGCCGTCGCCCGCGATGATCGTGGTGCCCCGGCCCAGCACGGTGTCGCCGGTCAGCATCGCCCGGTCGGCCGGCAGCCAGAAGCACAGCGAGTCGAACGAGTGCCCCGGCGTCCCGTACACGTGGATCTCCAGCCCGGCCACGGTCACCACGTCGCCGTCGGCCAGGCCCTCCTCGCCCAGTCTGTGGCGGGGGTCGAGGGCGCGTACGGGAGCCCTGACGAGCTCGGCGAAGCGCCGGGCGCCGCCGCTGTGGTCGAAATGGCCGTGGGTGAGCAGGATCTCCCGTACCCGGCGTCCGCCCAGGTGGTCGCGGACGCGCAGCAGGTGGCCCTCGTCGCCGGGGCCCGGGTCGACGACCACGACCTCGTCCTGGCCGCCGATGACCCACGTGTTGGTGCCGTCGAGCGTCATCGCCGACGGGTTGGGCGCGAGCAGGTTCTCGGCGTGGTCCGTACGGGATCCGTCGGGGCCGCCGATCGGGATGTGCAGGCCGCTCATCCGGTCACCAGCCGCCACTCGCCGTCGACCTCCACGACCTTCGGCATGATCGTGACGATCTCCCGCTTCTCGGCCAGCACCGACTCCACGCCGTCGTGCCCGGCCAGCTCGGCGAGCGTCTGGCGGGTGGGCGGCATCAGGAAGATCTCTCCCCGGTCGGCCAGCGCGACCGCGTCGGCGGGGCGCTGCCAGACCACCTGGTCCGCCTCGCCGCCTACGTCGCGGGTGCGCTGGCCCTCCGGGAGCACGGCGACGAAGAAGCGGGTGTCGAAGCGCCGGGCCTCGACCTCCGGCGTGATCCAGTGCGCCCACGGCTTGAGCAGGTCGGAGCGGAGCACCAGGCCGCGCCGGTCGAGGAAGTCGGCGAAGGACAGGCTGCGGTCGATGAGCGCCAGCCGGTCGGCCTCCCACCCGTCGCCGGTCGTGTCGGCGACCACCGCATCGGGCCCGGCGCCCGCGAGCAGCACGCCCGACTCCTCGAACGTCTCCCGCACGGCGGCGCACACCAGCCCTCTGGCCACCGCCTCGCCGGCTCCGAAGATCCGCCCCCACTCGGCGGGCGACGGCCCGGCCCAGGCCACGGCCTGGTCGGTGTCGCGCGGATCGACGGAGCCGCCGGGGAAGACGTACGCCCCGGCGGCGAAGGCCATCGTGGCCTTGCGGCGCAGCAGGTAGGCCTGGACGCCGTCGGGCCGGCCCGGGCGCAGGATCGCCACCGTGGCGGCGTCCCGCGCCGGGGCCGGGTCGACCTGCCCGGCGATGATGCCCCGTGCCCGCTCGGCGAGCTCGTCGGGGAGCCGAAGTCCAGCCACATGACCTCCTTCTAGAACATCACTCGGTCATGGTGACATATCGGACCTTCAGGACACCTCCGCGATCAGCTCCACTTCCACCGGAGCGTCGAGGGGCAGCGCGGCCACGCCGACGGCGCTGCGCGCGTGCTTGCCGGCCTCGCCGAAGATCTCGGCCAGCAGCTCGCTCGCGCCGTTGGCCACCTGCGGCTGCTGGGTGAAGTCGGGCGCGCTGGCCACGAAGACCACGGCCTTGACGATCCGCTTCACCCGCGACAGCTCGCCGACCTCGGCCTTGAGCGCGGCGACGGCGTTGAGCGCGCAGATGCGGGCCTGCTCGCGGCCCTCGTCGACGCCCAGGTCGACGCCCAGCTTGCCGGTCTGGGGCAGCTTGCCCTCGACCATCGGGACCTGGCCCGAGGTGTAGACGAGCTGACCGGTGCGCACGGTCGGCACGTAGGCCGCCAGCGGGGCCACGACCTCGGGGAGCGTCAGGCCCAGCTCCTCGATCTTCTGCTCGGGACTCATGCCTTCTCCCTCTTGAAGTACGCGACCAGCTGCTCGGGCGTCGCGCCCTGCACGATCTGGACCAGCTCCCAGCCGTCGGCGCCGAAGTTGTCGAGGATCATCTTGGTGTTGTGTATCAGCACCGGGGCGGTGAGGTACTCCCATTTCTTCATGGGGCTCAGCGTAGTGTGAGCAATCTCAAACGGTGGTCGCGGGCTTTCGACAAGTGACCGTTCGGTAGCCTCGAAGTCGTGGACTCTCCGGACACGGACTGGGACGGCGTGCGACTGCACGTCGTCACCGGCAAGGGCGGCACGGGCAAGACGACGGTCGCCGCGGCCCTCGCCCTCGCCCTCGCCGCAGGCGGCCGCAAGGTGCTGCTCGTGGAGGTGGAGGGCCGCCAGGGCATCGCGCAGATCTTCGACCTGCCGCCGCTGCCGTACGAGGAGCGCCGGATCGCCGTGGCGCCCTCGGGCGGTGACGTGTTCGCGCTGGCCATCGACCCCGAAGACGCCATGCTCGAATACATGGAGATGTTCTACGGGATGCGCCGGGCGGGTCGCGCGCTGACCAAGATGGGTCTCGTCGACTTCGCCACCACCGTGGCCCCCGGCTTCCGGGACGTGCTGGTCACCGGCAAGACCACCGAGGCCGTGCGCCGGCGCGGGCGCGACGGCAAGCGGGTCTACGACGCCGTGGTGCTCGACGCGCCGCCCACGGGCCGCATCACGCGGTTCCTGAACGTCACCCAGGAGGTCGCCGGGCTGGCCAAGGTGGGCCCGATCAAGAGCCACTCCGACCTCGTCCACGGCGTCGTGAAAAGTCCGGAAACGGCAGTGCATTTCGTGACGCTGCTGGAAGAGATGCCCGTCCAGGAAACACTCGACGGAATCGCCGAACTCGCCGGCGCGGGACTGCCCACCGGTGGCATCTTCATCAACATGGTGCGCGAATCCCTCCTCCCGCAGGCCGCCCTTGACAGGGCTGTCAAGGGCGGATTCGACGCCGGAGAGCTCACGCTCGGCCTCAAGGCCGCCGGGCTCGCCGACGGGGCCGACGCCGGCGCCCTGGCCGAGGCGCTCGCCGAAGAGGTCGTCGAGCACGCCCGCCGCACCGACCTCGAACGCGCCGAACGCGAATCGCTGGCCGCCTCCACGCTGCCGCGCTACGAGCTGCCGCTGCTCACCGACGGGGTGGACCTGGCAGGGCTGTACGAGCTGGCCGAGAGCATCCGCAAGCAGGGAGCAGCGTGAAGAAGCCCGCCACCCTCGACATCGACGCCATCCTCGACGACCGGGGCACCCGGATCATCGTCTGCTGCGGCTCGGGCGGCGTCGGCAAGACCACCACGGCCGCCGCGCTGGGCCTGCGCGCCGCCGAACGCGGCAGGTGCGCCGTCGTGCTCACCGTCGACCCGGCCCGCCGCCTGGCCCAGTCGATGGGCCTCACCGAGCTCGACAACACCCCGCGCCTGGTCACCGAGAGCGAGGACGGCGGCCAGCTCTACGCGATGATGCTCGACATGAAGCGCACGTTCGACGAGATCATCGAGGCGCACGCCGATCCCGAGCGGGCCCGCCAGATCCTGTCGAACCCCTTCTACCAATCGCTGTCGTCCAGCTTCTCCGGCACCCAGGAGTACATGGCGATGGAGAAGCTGGGCCAGCTCCGCCGCTCCGACGAGTGGGACCTGATCATCGTCGACACGCCGCCGTCACGCTCGGCGCTCGACTTCCTCGACGCGCCGGAACGGCTCGGCCGCTTCCTCGACGGCAGGTTCATCAAGCTGCTCACCGCACCCGCCAAGGCCGGCGGGCGCAGCGCGTTCAAGCTGCTCAACGCCGGGTTCGGGATCGTCGCCGGAGCCATGACCAAGCTGTTGGGCGCGCAGGTGATCAAGGACCTGCAGACGTTCGTGTCGGCTTTGGACGCGGTGTTCGGCGGCTTCAGGCAGCGTGCCGACCAGACGTACAAGCTGCTCCAGGCTCCCGGCACCGCCTTCATCGTGGTCGCCGCGCCGGAGCGCGACGCGATGCGCGAGGCTTCCTACTTCGTCGAGCGGCTGGCCGAGGAGCGGATGCCGCTCGCCGGCCTGGTCGTCAACCGGGTCCACGAGTCGCCGGCGGCGACGCTCTCGGGGGTGAGAAGCGCCGCCGCGGCCGAAGACCTGGAATCGCGGGGCGAGCACGAGCTGACCGCGGCCGTGTTGCGGCTACACACGGGCCGGATGCAGCTCGCCGCTCGCGAGCACCGGGAGCAGGACCACTTCGTCAGCGCCCATCCCACGGTGCCCATCGCCAAGGTGGCGGCCATGACCGAGGACGTGCACGACCTGGATGGCCTGCGACGCGTCGGAGAGCTCCTGGCGAACGGCTGAGAGCACGGCCGGGGTCGGCCGCGCTCTCGGGCCGGCTCAGCCGGCGATCAGCTCGTTGGTCCGCTCGTACTCTTCTTTGGCCGACTCGAGCAGCTCTCGCCACGAGTCGACGTCCGGTCGCCGCCGAAGCAGCGCTCGCCGCTCCCGCTCGGTCATACCGCCCCACACCCCGAACTCGATGCGGTTGTCGAGCGCATCGGCGAGGCATTCGGTACGGACAGGGCATCCTCGGCAGATGAGCTTCGCCCTGTTCTGGGCGGCTCCCTGGACGAACAGAGCGTCAGGATCCGCACCTTTACAGGCGGCACGGGAGGTCCAATCCGTGATCCACATTTTCGACCCCACTCCCCTTAGGTGGTCAGTCGTCAGTTGGGGCCGACGGGCGCGGGCGCCGAGCCTCCGTATTCAGTTGCCGCAGGGAGAACGTACGCAAGAAGACCTTCGGGCCGACAGACCCCAGAGGACCAAATTCTCGCTGGAGTCTTGACCGGGAATGACTAGTCACCCCCGTCAGTCAAGGCGAAATGCAGGCGTGTTACCGATAAGGTCACCCTTTCGACGTACCCTTGGTACTGTGCAAGCTCAGGGCAAAGATCGTTCCTCGCCGATCCTGAACGTCATCAAGCTGATCGCAGCTGGGTCGGCCGCAGGCGTGCTGGCGGCAGCCGTGGCGCTGCCCGCGGTCGGCGGCGCGGGCGTCTCCGCCAAGAGCGGCATGGAGATGCTCGACCTCAAGCCCGAGGACCTGGCCGAACCGCCGCTGTCCGAGCGCACGGTGCTGCTCGACGCCAACGGCGACCAGATCGCGCAGTTCTACTTCGAGAACCGCCAGTCGGTGACCCTCGACAAGGTCGCGCCCATCATGCAGAAGGCCCTGATCGCGATCGAGGACTTCCGCTTCTACCAGCACGGACCGATCGACATCGAGGGCACCACCCGGGCGCTGATCAAGAACCTTACCACCGGCGGCGTGACGCAGGGCGGTTCTTCGATCACACAGCAGTACGTGAAGCAGGTGCTGGTCAACTCGGCCGAGACGCCCGAGGAGCAGGCGGCGGCCATCGCCCCGACGATCTCCCGTAAACTGGCCGAACTGCGCTACGCGATGGCGATCGAGAAGAAGTACACCAAGGACCAGATCCTCGAGCGCTACCTGAACATCGCCTACTTCGGCGCCGGAGCCCACGGCATCCAGGCAGCCGCCAAGCGCTTCTTCGACAAGCCCGCCTCCAAGCTCACCCTGGCCCAGGCCGCCACCCTCGCCGGCGCCGTCCAGAACCCCGCCAGGACCGACCCCAACGTCGGCCCCAAGTCGCGGGCGCTGCTGCTGGAGCGGCGCAACGTGGTGCTCGACCGGATGGCCGAGATCGGCACCATCACCAAGGCCGAGGCCGCCGACGCCAAGGCCAAGAAGCTCGGCTGGAAGGACGTCCCGTTCCCCGGCGGGTGCGAGGAGAGCGAATACCCGTACTTCTGCCTCTACGTGCAGAACGAGATCCTGCTCAACGCCGACTTCGGCAAGACCGCCAAGGACCGGCTCAAGCTCCTCCAGCGCGGCGGCCTGACCATCAAGACCACGATCGACCCGAAGATGCAGAAGGCGTCCGAAAAGGCGATCAAGAAGTACGTGAGCCCCAAGGACAAGCCCGTCGCCGCCCAGGCGATGATCGTCCCGGGCACCGGCGAGATCAAGGCCATGGCCGCCTCCCGCAAGTACGGCAACAACAAGAAGAAGAACGAGATCAGTTACAACCTCGTCGCCGACATGGCACACGGCGGCGGCCCCGGCTTCCAGCAGGGCTCCACCGCCAAGGCCTACACGCTGGCCACGGCGCTCGAAGAGGGGCTGAAGTTCAACGACGGCTTCCCCTCCCCCGCCGGCTACACCGCCTCCGGCTACAGCGCGTTCAAGAACTGCAAGGGCAAGAACGTCGGCGACCCCAGCCACGAGGTGCGCAACTCCAGCGAGGGCGGCGGCGGCTTCAAGACCCTGCAGACCGGCACCTGGGGCTCGGTCAACACGTTCTTCATGCGGCTGGAGCAGGAGGTCAGCCTCTGCAAGGTGGTCAAGCTGTCCAAGCGCCTCGGGCTCAAGCGGGCCGACGGCGACGACCTGCGCGAGTTCGAGACCTTCACGCTCGGCATCAACGAGGTCGACCCGGTCACCGTGGCCAACTCCTACGCCGTCTTCGGCGCGCGCGGCAAGTACTGCCAGCCGCTCGCCGTGACCGAGGTCAAGGACCGCTACGGCGAGGTCATGCGGTTCAAGCCCAAGTGCTCGCAGGTCATGGACGAGGAGGTGGCCGACGCCGTCAGCGCCGTGCTGGAAGGCGTCTTCACCAAGGGCACCATGACCGGCGTCGGCGGCATCGGCCGTGACGCCGCCGGCAAGACCGGCACCACCGACGGCTACACCGCCGCCTGGTTCGCCGGCTACACCCCGAACCTCGCCTCCGCCGTCAGCCTCGGCGACCCGCGCGGCGCCTTCGCCCACGACCTCGTCGGCGTCACCATCGGCGGGCAGTACTACGGGTACGTCTACGGCGCGTCGATCTCCGGGCCGATCTGGAAGGACTCGATGATGGCCGCGCTCAAGGGCGTCGAGGCGGCCAAGTTCCATCCCGTCGACCAGTCACGCTTCGGCGGCTGCACCGACGAGTGCGCGCCCAAGCCCAAGAAGAAGAAGGACAAGGGCGACGACGGCGATGAAGGCGGTCCCGACGTCGGCGACCCGTCCGACCTGTCCGACTGGTTCGACGACCGGCGCGGCGACGGCAACGGCGACGACCGGGGCCAGAACGGCGACTGGGGCGACAACCCGCTCCTGCCCGCCCGCGACTAGCCCGCGGGCCTCCGGCCCCGCCAGAGGCCCGCCACAGCCCTCAGGACGCCAGCCGCGCCCGCACGGCCGCGGCCACCCGGCCGCCCTCGGCCCGCCCGGCCACCTTCGGGTTGACGACCTTCATGACCTGGCCCATGGCCTGCGGCCCCGACGCGCCGGTCTCGGCCACCGCCTCGTCGACCAGCCTGGCCAGCTCCTCGTCGGAGAGCTGCGCCGGCAGATACTCCTCCAGCACCGCCTGCTCGTCCAGCTCCGCCTGCGCCTGCTCGGCGCGCCCGGCGTTGCCGAAAGCCTCGGCCGCCTCCCGCCGCTTCTTCGCCTCACGGGTCAGCACCTTGACGATCTCCGCGTCGGAGAGCTCCCTGGCCTCCTTGCCGGCGACCTCCTCCACGTTCACCGCGGCCAGTGCCATCCGAATGGTCCGGAGCCGAACCTCGTCCCGGGCCTTGAGTGAGGCCGTCAGATCGGCCTTCAGCTTGTCCTTCAATGCGCTCATGCGGTCCATCTTGCCGCGTGCGCGAACGCCCCGTGCCGGATGTCGGGCATCATGAAGAGGTGAGGAAAGCAGTAGCGGTGCCCCTGTCAGTGCTCGGCCTCGGCCTGGCCGGGCTCGGATACGCCTCGGTCGTGGAGCGCAACTCGTTCCGGCTGCGGCGCTTCGACGTGCCGGTGCTCGCCCCCGGTCAGCGGCCGGTGCGCATCCTGCACCTGTCCGACCTCCACCTGACGCCCCGCCGCACCATGCTGATCAACTGGGTGCGCTCCCTCGGCTCGCTGGAGCCCGACCTCGTCGTCAACACCGGCGACTCCATCGCCCACCCCGACGCCGTCCCGTCGCTCCTGCACGCCCTGGAGCCGCTGCTCGCCCGGCCCGGCCTGTTCGTGTACGGCTCCAACGACCTCTACGCCCCCCAGCCGAAGAACCCGGCCCGCTACCTGTGGCGCACCTCCCGCAACGAACGCCGCCAGCACATCCCCAACCTGCCCTGGGAAGAGCTCGGCGCCGGCATGGCCGCCGAAGGCTGGCTCGACATGAACAACACCACCGCCCGCCTCAAGGTCGGCGACCTCGACGTCGCCGTGGCCGGCATCCACGACTCCCACATCTCCCGCGACCGCTACGACCTCGTCGCCGGCCCCGCCCCCGCGGACGCCGACCTGCGCCTCGGCGTCATGCACTCCCCCGAGCCGCGCAACATGACCGCCTTCGCCGCCGACGGCTACCAGCTCCTGCTCGCCGGCCACACCCACGGCGGCCAGCTCTGCGTCCCCTTCTACGGCGCCCTCGTCACCAACTGCGGCATCGACCGCGCCCGCGTCAAGGGCCTCAGCCGCCACGACTCCGCCTGGCTCCACGTCTCCGCCGGCCTCGGGACCAGCCCGTACGCCCCCGTCCGGTTCGCGTGTTTCCCGGAGGCGTCGCTGCTCACGCTGGTTCCCCGACGGTGACGGTCACAAGCACGCCCGAAGTCGGCTAGACTTTCCCAGGCACGAGCAAGACGGCGTGCACCGGGGTGTAGCGCAGCTTGGCAGCGCGCTTCGTTCGGGACGAAGAGGTCGTGGGTTCAAATCCCGCCACCCCGACAGTAGTAGCCGCAGGTAGAAGGCCGCTTCCGAAGATCGGAAGCGGCCTCTCTTGTCTTCTGAGTGACTACGCCCTCCTCCACCGCTGAGAGGCCCTAAGGAGTTCCGCATCCCGCCCTCTGGCTCGCGAGCCGTGACCTTCACGGGCGTGCCCAACTCCTCACGGATGTTGGTACGCCTGCACATACAGGTCCTCCGCTCGGCCAGTATCAGTGAGAGCGGGCTCCCTGGCAGCATGTCCTTTATAGGCGGCCTCGGAGAAGGACCACGTTCCGCTCACCTCGGGCTGGGAATGCCTCCGCACAGGTAGGTGGACTCCTCCAGCAGTTGCGGTGTCAGCGTGATCCCGGTGAGACTTTCGGCCAAGAGGAACGCCGGCCCTTCGTGGGGGTAGGCGTGTGGTGGAAAGACGGAGTCGATCCGCTGCATGGTCTCCGCGAGTTCGTCCGGCATCTTTTCTGAGTAGCGTTCCGGGTATGGGAACTCAAGCTGAATCTTTCCGTCTTCGATCCAGTAGAAGTAGTCCATGCACTTGATGTCGAGGTAGTACTGGGAGACGAGGCGGGTCCTCGCCGACAGCGGCAGGATGATCTCCTCGGTGACGCCGAGCGAGCCGAGGGGCTCGACGAGGAGTACCCAGTCTTCGATGGCGACGGCACCGAAGAACATGTTCTTCCCGTCGTAACGGGAGTAGGCGACCCCGGCCAGTTCCTCGAGCGTCATGGGCGTGGACTCCCCTAACCGGCCACCGAGCCGGGTCGCCACTTCCTCGAGCGCCAAGCCGCGGACATAGGTGAAGCAGTAGCCGTCCCCCATGGCAGAGCTCACATCGGAGAACTGTCACACAGGCGCGGGAATTGGCAGCTGGACAAAGACTATGGGGGTCCCTCGCATCGCTTCTAGTAGCGTGCTTGGCACCTTGCTCGTTGCAGACATGAAGCGTGATGCTCCGCCTTCGGTTTCCTGCGATGGGTGACATCGACTTTAACTAGAACGCCCAGAGAAACGACTCCACCGAACGTGACGACGTACAGGGTGCTGATCTGGCGCCGATCTTCCCGCGTAGGGCCGACGTCCAGAGGATGGCACCGTCGGCAGGCGCCGTCTGGCTGGTCAGGACCCCGCTTGGTGCCGCACCGACATCACTCGCCTTCCGGCGGCCGGTGACCGTTCTGCCGGGGTAGGTCGTGGTCGGATGCGGTGCTGAGCGAGACCGGGCGCCACAGGTCGAGCTCCTGAGCCACGTGCTCGAGTTTGGCTTCGACGTGAGCAACGGCGTCGGCACCGAGCTGCAGCCGCAACGGAGGATCGTCGACGGTCAGGAGGTCGAGGATCGCGACAGCCGCCTTGCGCGGATCTCCAGGCGCGAGTGAGCCGCGATCAAAGGCCGGCGGGAGGGTGGCGAAACGGCCGAGTTCGACGACGGTCACGCAGACGCCGAACTCCTCCAGTTCAGCGCGGAATGTCTCGCACAGCGCCTCGACGGCCGCCATGGAGGCGCCATACAGACCCGAACCGGCCGGGGCCGAGAAGCCGGCGGCCGAGCCTACGACGATGATCCGCCCGGCCTGCTGCGCGCTCAGTACCGGCAGCACGGCGCGGGCCACGGCGAGCATACCGACGACGTTGATGTCGAACAGGGCCCGAGCCTGCGCGTCGGTCGTATCCCGCAGGGGGGCGCGGACGGTCCTGGCCACATCGTGGACGAGCACGTCGATCCGGCCGAAGCGGCGCATCGTCTGCTCGACCGCCGCCGTCGGCGCCTGCGGCCGCATCAGATCCAGCTCCAGGGGGAGCACTTCACCACCCATCCCGGCGAAGGCTTCCGTAACCGCCGCCAGGTCACGGTCAGTGGCAACCACCCGGTGTCCTCGCCGCAGCGCTTCGCGGGCTACGCGGTGCCCGATGCCTCGTACCGCGCCCGTGATGAACCAGACAGCCATGCATATCCACCCGATGTCGGCCTCCCCCAGCAGGAGGCGGTGAAGACACCGTGCCGGTGAGGGCAACAGGGCACATCGCACGAATGTACGAGGACCGTCAGGTGCGCCGCGTCCAGCCAGTGGCCTGTCACCGATCGCTGGACGGGTCATTGATCTCGGGCGGTGAACCCACGGCCCACGCCAAGCCCGGGGGAGAGCCCTCTTGACCTGGACGATGGCGGTCCTGTCTCGATCCCGCTGTCACGGATCCGGGGGCCGCCCGGTCTACGTGGGCGAGGCAACCCGAAAAGCCCGCCTTCCCGAAGGCCCGCGCGGACAACGCACACGGAGCCTGCAAGGTCCGAACGAAAATCACGACGAAGCGGTGACTTCCCCATGAACGACAACATCCTTGAGCCTACGGCGCAGGAACTTGCCGAAGCGACCTCCCAGCCTCACCCGGCGCCCCCGGGGCCGGCTGACGCGCCGACGGCGACCATCCGGCACCCTCGCGCCTGCCACCCCACGCGCTTCCCCCCTCATTCGTCGGTGAGGCGAACCTGTCTACGCAAGCCTTTGGTGGAGGGATGAGCTGCCCCACCGATGAAAGTGATTTCCTGCACGAGCTCAAGGTCGTGGTCGCGATCGAACTGCACACGGCCGACCTGTGTCACTCGCAGCACCCCCGCGATCTGCCGGTCACCGAGTGGCTGGTCGATCCCACCGAGACCGAGCGCGAGCAGGTGGGGCTGCGCGGCATTCTGGCCGCGATCACGGAGCTGGAGAACGGCTCCCTGTTGCGGCCCGCCACCGAAGACGGGCGCATGTGACCGCCACGAACCTGTCGATCCGCCACAGAAAGCTGCAACTGTGACCGACCACGAACACCCCTTGAACGTGAAGCGCGAAGCCGACGGACTGGACGTCGACCGGACCAGGACCCGGGGGCGGCGATGACCGACGACGACGCTGCGGCGTTCATGGCGGCCAGGACCGCGCCTCATCAGCCCTCGATCCAGCCGCGCTCCGTGGACGGGGCGGTCGACGACGTGCCCACCGACGCAACCGCGTACGTTCACCGGCATCAGAACACACTGTTCATCGCCTCGGGATTCCTTCCGCGGCTCGACGCGTCCGGCAAGCGCCGGCCGGTCGGTTCGGCGGAGCCTGCGTCTGGAACAGGATCTTCCATGCCCCCTGAGGCCGGCGTTTCCGGATCTACACCGCTCCCGACACACCAGCGACAGGCGCCGGCACGACGGGTTCATGGTGAGCGTACGGTCTCCTCTCTGCGACCCGACCTTTCGGCCGTAACCGAGAGAGCTGCCACCACGTCGCTGACGCTGAGGCATCGGCACCTTCCCGGGACGAGCGTGATCGCGGTTGGCGGTGAGATCGATCTCGCCAGCAGCGGCCAACTGGCCTGCTACGTCAAGAGGGTCCGCCGGCCCGGCGACCACGTGGTCTTCGACCTGACCGAGGTGTCCTTCCTGGACTGCTCGGGCCTGCGGGTGCTGATATCCAGCCACCGCCAGGCCACCGCCGACAACGCGGGCGTACGGCTGGCCGGGGTTCGTGGCGTCCCCGCCCGGCTGCTCCAACTCGTCCGGCTACAAGCGCTTCTGCCGGTTTACAGCACGGTCGAGCAGGCCCTCGCCACCATCCTGACCAACTGAAACACCCCGGCCATGCCGACCCGTCGTTCGAGGTAGATCATGGCTGTTCATCAGTTCCATCAGCGCCGAGAGGCCCGATCCTCTCTGCCAGACCTGTCCCGTACGAGCGTCCTGCCTCGACTGGACCCTGCGCACCCCCCGGCCAACGGGGCTGACAGCCCCGGATGCATGGTGAATGGCGGCAGCCGGTGGCGGGAACCGCGTTTCCAGTCATCCGGCCGCGTGAGGTGATGACCAACCCGCGGACGCGCTACCTCAGGAGCGGACCGGGTGAGCGGATGCTGGTGCCCGATGACGACGCCACCCTGGGCAAGATCCGCCGCCGCGACCGGATCGGGCAGACCATACCGGGCGTACATGCTGAAGGCGGGAACCGACCCCGGTTCCCGCCTCCTCCTTGTTCAACGTGCGGTGGTGAACAGAAACGCGCAGTCCTCTACAGCCTCCATGCGGTGGCGGCGTTCAGGCATGACCAGCAGATCGCCGGGCAGCCCGTCCCATGAGTCAGGCCCGGCGACAAGCCGCACCCGCCCGCGCAGCACGTGCACCGTGACCTCGCCGGGATGCTCGCTCTCGTGAATGTGCTCGCCCTGCCGCAACGCCATGACGGTCTGCCGCAGCGAACGATCGTGTCCACCGTGGACAGTGGTGGCACTGCGACCCCTGTTCGCCTCGCGAGCGTGCGTGAGCAGCTGGTGGACGAGTGCGGTCAGCGACACCTTGGTCATGACTGCGGTGCGCGACGGTCTCGCCGAGCTTCCAACTCCTCGGAGCTGACCGGCGTCAGCATCGGCTGCCCAGGCGCGCAGAACATCGTCACCACGAACGCCGACTCCTCATCAGCCAGGTGGTTGCCGTCCTGGTAATGAATGACGTCCCCACCTGGCTCCCAGAACGCCTCACCGGCCCGGACAACCCGCACAGGTTCGCCTTCGAGCTCGAAGTTGATGGCTCCCTTGATCACGTACCCATAGGCGGGCCCGGAGTGCCGGTGAGGCGGCGCGCCGGGGCTGTTCGGCGGCAGTGTGACCAGGATCGTCATCGCCTCGGCGCCCTCCGGCGCGGGCGGCGCTCCCGCTACGGTGGCGACCACGTCGATCTTCGGTGGCGGCCCGCTCTTGTCGGGGTTCTCAAGGTGGTGAGCGTGATCGATGCTCATCAGGCGTCCCTTCGCGAAACCGTGGCCGGCTCGTTCCGGCCGATCAGTAGCTCAGACCAGACAGCGGCCCCGATATGTGACACCGTCGTGAACAACGCTCCTGCTGGGGCGCCTCAGCGCCCAGCTCGCTTGACGTCGATGCCCGGCCCCAGGTCGGCGGATGGCGCGGACTGTCGTCGCGTCACAGCGCCAGCGCCGCCATGAAGGTCATGTCGGCCGCCATTCCGGCCGAGCACACGTCCTGGTCGAGCCTCTTCCGCTCCGCTCCCCGCACCGGCAGGACGCGGATGAGCCGAGCGCAGGTCCAGGTCAGGCCGATGATCAGGGCCACCGTGGCCGTCGACCCTGCTCCATGCGCGTGCCCGGACGAAGCGCCGGTGAGAGCAGGCCCGCCGGACGCCGTCAGCACCATGAGGATCGGCATGAACACGAAGTCCTGGATGTGATGACCGGTCTCCGCGCGGCGTATGGGGGAGCCGCAGAGCCAGCCGGCGGTCAGCAGCGCGAGCACCGCGGCGCAGAGGAACCAGCCACCAAGATGCCCGGCCGCCATGCCGAGCGCCATCACGATGTACGGCCACCTTCTCGCGGAACGTACGGAGGGCAGCAGGATCGGGGCGAGTGCCACGGCGCATCCGGCCAGAACGCCCACCGTGTGGAGGAGGGTATGCATTACACCGTCTCCGCTTCCGCCCGCCGGAGACGCGTGGAAGACGCGCTCCACGCCGTTGTTGCGATCACGCCCTTTGACCGGACAACCCGGCGAGTTGTGACAGAAAGGCGGAGGTCAGTTTTCGCCTATCTCCTCAAGTTTCTTGACCACATCAGCCGCCTGCGCGTCGTCGCCGTCCTCCTCGAACAGCCGTGCCGCCTCCGCCAATGCCTGGCGGGCCTCCTCGACCCGGCCCAACTCCCGCAGCGCGATGCCCAGGCCGCGATGGGTGTAGGCCAGGGCAGGGGGGACGGAGTGGCTGGTAAGCACGGGCACCGCCTGATGGAAGGCGTCGACCGCCTCCGTCCAGCGTTCGAGCGCGACGTAGGTGAGGCCGAGATGGCTCAAGGCGGCTCCGAGACTGTAGGCGACGATGGCCGGGGAACCGCCGTACGAGGGGTCACGCAACGCGGCCACCAGCGCCAGGCTGCACCGCAGGGCCTCCTGCGTCTGGCCCGCTCGCCGCAGGTTGAGAATGTGGGTCATCCTGGCCTGGGGGTAGCCCTCCAGGTCCGCCGCCTGCAGGAGGAGGTCGGCCGCTCGCCGGCTGTAGTCCACCTCGCGCTCGAGTTTCGCCGGATCGCCGTAGTCAGGCCAGCCGGCGTAGAACAGCGCCCACCCCTGCTGGCGCAGGTCACCGACCTCGCCGGCCAGCTCGAACGCCCGCAACGCCGTCGTCTCCGACTCCTCCATCCGGCCTTCGCACACGGACAGAGCCCAGGACAGATAGTTGAGATGCACCGCCTCCTGCAGCCGGTCCCCCATCGCCCGTGCCGCACCGGAGGACAGCTCGAACACCTCGCGCCAGTGCCCCCATCTCCTCACCCGGTCCGAGAACCAGTGCATGGACTCGGCCACCTCGACCACCGTCCCGTGCTCGTTACGCCGGGCCGCCGAGCGCAGTGCCTCCAGCCAGGCCACGCCCTCCGCCTGCAGCCACTCGCCCGCCGCCTCCCGGCTGTCGAGCGTGACCGCGGAACGCCATTCGGGCGGCGGCGCACCGTACCCGGGCTCGAACCAGCGCCCGGCGACCACCGCGACCTCCAGCAGCCAGGTTTCCATCCTCCGCCGCGCCGCTTCCCGCGCCTCGACCGGCTCCTCCTGCTCCAATTGGGCACGGGCGTACAAGCGGACCAGGTCGTGGTAGACGTAGCGGCCGGCGTACGGCGAGGCCAGCAGCCCCAGCTCAACGAGCTCTTCCAACGCGTCCTCGGCCTCGAACGGGTCCGCCTGCAGCACGATCGCGGCCAACGGTATGCCGAAGTCCGATCCGGCCGCCAGCGCGAGACGCCGGAACGCGATCCTCGCCAGCCCGGACACTTGCTGATATGACAACGTGAACGCAGCGGTGACCGCCAGATCACCCACCGCCAGGGCCTCCAGCCGGCGTCCCTCGTCCTCCAGACGTCCGGCAAGCTGGCCGATCGTCCACCCCGGCCGGCTCTGCAACCGGTTCCCGGCGATCCGCACCGCCAGCGGCAGATTCCCGCACAGCCGGGCCAACTCGGCTGCGCTGTCCGGGTCCGCCTCGATCCGCTGCTTCCCCACGATGGATTCCAGCAGCCCGGCCGCCTCCTCGTTGGAAAGCTCGGTCAACGGGACCTGCCGCACTCCCGCCAGCCCGGTCAGCGAGCGCCGGCTCGTGATGATCGTCATCCCCGGTCCGGACGCCGGCAGCAACGGCTGCACCTGCACCTCATCGGCGGCGTTGTCCAGCACGATCAGACATCGGCGATCGATCAGCAGCTCCCTGTACAGCCTGGCCCGCTCCTCGTCATCACCCGGAATCCGCTGCTCGGCCACACCCAACGCCTTCAACAGCCGCGACAGCACTGCGCCGGGGGCCTGCGGAGCGCTGTCCATGCCCCGCAGGTCCACGTAGAAGCGGCCGTCCGAGAACAGCTCGGCCAGGTGCCGGGCGGCGTGCACGGCCAAGGCCGTCTTCCCGATTCCTGCGGTGCCGGAGATGGTGGCCACCACCGTGGCTTCCCCGGTCCCGGCCTGCTCGGCCAGGTGCCGCAGCAGCTCCAGCTCCCGCGCCCGGCCGGTGAAATCCCCCGCTTCACGCGGCAGCTCGCACGCGCCGGCCACCGGGCCGCTCGGTCGCGGCCGGCCCGCCCGCGCGGCCTCGATCAGCTCCACCCGGCGGGCGTCATCCAGTTGCAACGCTTCGGCCAGCGCTCCCACCGTGCGCTTCTGCGGACCGCGGCTGACACCGCGCTCCATGTCGCCGATGGCCCGCACGCTCACACCGGACGCGTGCGACAGTTCCTCGATCGTCAACTGCGCGGCTTGCCGCAGGCTCCGCAGAAGCAGGCCGAACGAGCTGCTCATCCATCCTCCTTGAAACGGCCCGCGCACCGGGCCATCGAACGGCATGATCCAAACAACTCAGCGCCGAGTGAGCCGCCGGCTGCGCCCGTGTCCTGCCGAGGGAGCCACGGACACCTTTGTCGCCCGTCCGCCATCGGGTGGATTCCGTCAGCACATGCGCATCCGGCCACGGACGAAGGATCGGACTCCACTTCGCCGTGCCGGCCGGACAGGCCGTGGCGGCACGGGCTCGGCGGACCCGCATCGGCGCGGCTACCAGGTCTGATCGCCGGCTCGGACCAGCATCCCGTTGACGGCGACCCGCCGCGCCCGCGTGACGATGTAGCTGATCGCGTCCGCGACGTCATCCGGGCGCAACCCTTCAACGCCGTCTACCGGGCGCCGAGCCGCATCCCGGACGGAGTCCCCGAGACGGTTCTCCTGTCCGTCGTCCACCGCGCCCGGCTCCACCACGCTGACCCTGACCCGTTCGCCGAGCAGCTCCTGGCGAAGCGATTCGGTGAACGCGTTCAGGCCCGACTTGGTCAGGCCATAGACGCTGCTTCCCGGACGGGCGACCCGCTCGGCCGCCGAGCCGACGTTCACCAGATCCGCCACCTGCCGGGGGGACGTCGTCGCCGCGTAGATCAGGTGCGGAAGAGCGGCGTGCGTGACGTGGGCCAGACCCGCCACGTTGAGCGAGATCATCTGATCCCACTCCTCGATGGTGGCGTGCAGCGCTGAGCCGAGCAGCCTGATCTCGGCGTTGTTGACCAGAATGTCCAGGCGCCCGAACCGATCCAGCGCGTCCTGCACCATGTCGTCGGCACGGTCGGCTTCGGTGATATCGGCCTCCAGCGCGACCGCCTCTCCTCCCTGCCGTGCGATGTCGCTCGCGACCCGCACCACACGGTCGCGCCGGTGGGCGACCAGGGTGACGGCCGCGCCGTCACCTGCGAGGCGGCGCGCGGTCGCGGCGCCGATTCCGCTGCCGGCGCCCGTGACGAGCGCGACGGCTCCGGCCAACGGCCGATCGTGCATGACTGCCTCATCCCCTCGTCGAGGGCGACACGGCAGCCGCCGTTCCGCCCCGCTCCTCCCGTGCTCGGACGACACGCCGATGCTCGCGTGGCCGGGTTGCGTGTCGCACCACGGAAAGTCACTGGTCTGACGAGACCAGGGTGTCGCGGACGCGTAGCATGCGCGTGCGCACCCGGGCGGCGGGGCGGGCTACGGCGCCGGGAGGATCCTGCTCAGCGGCTTCACCGTGTGCCGGGTTCGTACGCGCCGCTGGACAGCGCGTCGCCGACCTGCCTTCGGGAGGTGATCTCGAGTTTGGCGAAGACCTTGCGGAGGTGCCATTCGACCGTACGCGGGCTCAGGAAGAGACGGGCCGCGACCTCCGGGTTGGACAGGCCGTCCCGGACCAGCAGGGCGATCTGCCTCTCCTGCGCGGTCAGCTCCGCGCTCCCCGGATCCTCGGTCCCCCGCTTGCGGCGGATGTTCTCCCCTGTGGCTTGAAGCTCGCGACGGGCACGCTCGGCGAAGGCCTGCATGCCGATCGACACGAACATCTCGTACGCGGTCCGCAGGTGAACGCGCGCCTCGGCCCCCTGACGGTTCCGGCGCAACCACTCGCCGTACAGGAGGTGGGCGCGTGCGAGTTCAGGACGCAGAGTCGTGCGGCCCAGCCGCTCGATCGCCTCCCGATAAAGATCGTCCGCGGTGTCGTCGTCGGTCAGCAGCGCCCGGCAGCGAGCCAGAATTCCCTGAGCCCAGTCGGTGTCGCACGGTTCCGCCGCGTCCGCCAGCCCTTCGAGCGCCCCGCGGGCGGCCGTGGAATCCCCGACGCGCGCCGCCGCCTCGACGAGCTCGGGCAGCGCCCACTGGGAGACGATCACGTTGGCGCTCTGGGTGGTGGCCTGGGCCGCCGGCAGCGCGAGCCCGTGGCGGGCGAGGCCGTTGTAGAGGACCGCGGCCGCCCACTGGGCCGACGCGACACCGTTCAGCTGGCCGCCGGCGCCGGCCTCCTCGATCGTGGCCTCGATCAGCGGCGCGGCCTCGGTCTCCTTTCCCCGCATCGCCACCAGCAGGAGCTGGGTGTGCTGCGTCATCGGCACGCCCGTCGCCTCTGCGACGGCTTCGGATTCGGCGACGAGCACCGCCGCGGCGGAGAAGTCGCCTCTCAGCGAGCGCGGTACCCCCAACGAGTGGAGATAGAGGGGAAGCTCGGACAGGGCCCCGGCCGCGCGCACCGCCTCGAGCGCCCTGGTGGGGACGTCGGGCATGATCCGGTCCTCCCACAGGAGAGCACTCACGCCGCAGGCCGCCCAGCCCCATTTCAGCAGGTCCTGCACAGGGTGGTCGGCGATCGCCTTCTTCGCTCGTTGCAACGTGGGCAGCGCGGCCCTCCGGCCGTCGGTGATGAGCAGTGCGTAACCCTCGAGGACGAGGTCGAGGGCGCGCGGGCGACCTCCGGGAGAGGGCAGTTCCCTCATCGCCTGCGAGATGGCCAGGAGGCTGTCCCGGTTGGCGGCGCCGAACGACGCCGAAGCCCAGGCGATGAAGTACGTCTCCCGCGCCAGGTCCATGGCGAGGGGCTCCAGCCGCCGCGCGGCCTCCAGCAACATCACCGGCGCCTCGTTGTCGAAGCCGGCCGCGAACGTGATGTGACCGCGTGTCAGCAGGGCTCGTACGCGCTGGAACTCGCTCTGCGCATCCTGGTCGGCGACGTCGGCGAACTCGCGCGCGGTAGCGATGTCCCCGGCCGAAAGGCTGGCTGCCGCGGCCATCAGGGCCCGTTCGGCGCGCCGCGAGGTGTCGACGGTCAGTGCCATGGACCGCTGCAGGAAGGCGGCCGCGGCGGCCGGCCCACCGCGTGCCTGTGCCCGGTCGGCGGAGCGTTCGAGCTCGCCGGCGACGTTCTCGTCGGGCTCGGTCGTCGCGGCGGCGAGGTGCCAGGCGCGGCGGTCGGGGTCTGCGTGGGCGTCCGTGACCTCTGCCAGCGCGAGGTGCGCCGCCTGACGGTCCACCGGCTTCGCCGACCTGTACACGGCCGATCGCACGAGAGGATGACGGAAGGTCACCCGTACGTCGAACGACAGCAGCCCGTCCGTCCCGCTCGCCAGGGCCGTCGCCGGTTCGACGCCGAGCCGTTCGGCGGCACGCCACACCAGCGACGGATCGCCGACAGGCTCGGCGGCGGCGACCACGAGAAGCAGCCGGGTCTGTTCGGGCAGACCTGCGATCCGGTCGAGGAAGCTCTGCTCGATCCGGCTGGGCAGCGTGTCGACGTCCACGAGGCCGAATCCGCCCGCCACCTGGGTCATGGTCAGCTCGCGCGGCAGCTCCAGGAGGGCGAGTGGATTGCCCCCGGTCTCGGCCACGAACCGATCACGGATGTGCCGATCGAGCCGGCCGGGCGCCACCGAGTTCAGCAGAGCGTGTGCGTCGGCGGTCTTCAGCCCGGTGACCTCCATCTCCGGAAGTCCGAGCAGATCCTGAGGCCGCCGGCGCGAGCCGAAGACGAGGGCGACCGACTCCGCCAGCAGCCGCCTGCTGACGAAGCCGAGGACCTGCGCCGAGGCCCGGTCCATCCATTGGGCGTCGTCCACCACGCAGAGCAGCGGAGCGCTCTGGGAGATCTCCGACAGCAGACTCAGTACGGCCAGGCCGACCAGGAAGCGTTCGGGCGGACTCCCCCGGCGCATGCCGAACACCGTTTCCAGCGCATGGCGCTGTGGTGTGGGAAGGCTGTCCAGCCGGTCCAGCAGCGGGGCGCACAGCTGGTGGAGAGTGGCGAAGGCCAGCTCCATCTCGGACTCGACACCGGCCGCGTGCAGCACCCGCATACCGATCGCCGCGTGCTCCACGTACGCCAGCAGCGCCGACTTTCCCACCCCTGGCACGCCGTGCACCATGAGCACGCGGCTCTCACCTGCACGGACGGCCGTGATCAGCTCATCGAGGACGGCACATTCCGTCCCCCGCCCGAGCAGCCCCGCGCTCCACCTGCGTTGATCCACGATGCCCCTGCCTTTTGCCCTGATCGCACGGATCTGCATACACCCGGGACCCGTGCCGGGCCAAGTTCTCGATGTCGGGCGCTGATCTTGGCGTGGGCCGGCCAGGCAGGAGGTGATCAGGCGAGGGGACGCAGGCGGACGGGGAGCTCCTGGTGGCCGTTGCTGATGAGGGTGGGCATCGGCCGTAACGTGGCAGCCGGTGCCGCGAGTGACATGGCGGGGAAACGCTCGAAGAGCTGGCGCAGGGCTTCGGCTACTTCGAGGCGGGCCAGGGGCGCGCCGAGGCAGAAGTGCACGCCGTGGCCGAACGCCAGATGGTCCTTCACCTTACGGGTGACGTCGAAGGTGTCGGCGTCCGGCCCGTGCCAGTCCGGGTCGCGGTTGGCGGCTCCGTAGGCGGCGAGGATGGGGTCGCCGGCGGCGATGATCTGCCCGTCGGGCAGTTCGAGGTCGGTGACGGCGAAGCGCAGCGGCAGGTATTTGATGGCGGGTTCGGCGCGAAGGGTCTCCTCCACCACGTCCTCCCAGGCGGCCCGGCCGGTGCGGACGAGGTCGAGCTGCTCCGGGGACGTCAACATCGCGAAGACGGCCTGGTCGATGACGTTGACGGTCGTTTCGTACCCGGCGTTGATCATCAGAATCATCGTGTCGCGGAGTTCGACGTCGGTGAATCCGTCGCCACCCGACTCCTCATCACGTGCCGCGATGAGCAGGGAGGTCATGTCGTCGCCGGGGTCGCCGCGCTTGATGGCGATCAGCTGGTCGGTGACCTCGAAGAGGCGTGCGGCGTTGGCCTGGGCCTGCTCGGGGGTGAGGGTGCTGTCGAAGACGTTGTCGACGATCTGGCGGAAGTCGTCCCGCTGCTCCTCCGGTACGCCCATCAGATGGCCGATCACGGCGATGGGCAGCGGGTAGGCCAGTCGCTCGCGCAGGTCCACCACGTGGCCTGGGGGCACCGTGGCCAGGTCGTCGATCAGCTCGGTCACCAGGGATCGGATGGTCGGCTTCAGTTCGGCGACGCGGCGTGCGCTGAGGGCGGGGGCGACCATCCGCCGTAGCCTGCGGTGGTCGGCTCCGTACGCGGTGAGCATGCTCTGCACCTCGATCCACAGGGCGAGCGGCCACGTCCTGATCGTCCGCGCGAAGGCCGGGTAGTGAGCACGGCCGTTCTTGGAGACATCGGGGCTCATCAGCAGGCTCTTGAGAAGGGCGGGATCGCTGACCGCCCAGGCTCGCAGGCCGAGGACGTCCACAGGAGTGGCTGGGCCCAGGGCGCGCAGGGCCCGATATTCGGCGTGCCGGTCAGCACCGGCGGGGTCGATGACGAACGGGAGCGGCTGGGACATTCTTCTTCTCCTTCAAGCGATAGGCGACGTCTTACGGTGTTGCCGACACAGGGTTGACCGGATAACCCGGGCGATACGTGACAAGCCAGCGAGCACCCGGCCGAGTCGAAGGGATGCGATCTGACACAACTCGCGCGGCTGCCCCTTTCGCAGGCGCTGACCACGAACGAGTCCTGCCATCCAGGGACATTGCTGTCATCCGTAGCAGGCGGATAGGCTGCTCGCCTACGCGTGATGTCTCGCTGGCTGCCTCGACCCTCGTCCCGACAACGGTGAGCAGAGATCCCGGTCACGGCCGCGTGTCCGGCAGATCGGGGGTACGGGCGATGCCGAGTCGTCACGCCGAGATCACCCAGGGCGGGAGCCTGGCACCGGTCTACCGGGTCGAGCCTGGAGGCGTCGATGCCGAGCCGCCGGCGGGGCGACGCTGATGGTCGGCAGGCGTCCCAGGACACAGCTGCGCGGCCGGCAGATCGAGTGCGACGCGCTGAGCCAGGTCATGATCACCGTACGGGGCGGCCGTAGCTCGGTGCTGGTCCTGCGCGGTGAGGCAGGCATCGGCAAGACGGCGCTGCTGGAGTACGCGCGTGACAGCGCGTCCGGCTGCCGGGTGGTCAGAGCGGCGGGTGTCGAGTCCGAGATGGAGCTGGCCTTCGGCGGGCTGCACCAGGTGTGTGTCCCGCTTCTGGATCAGCTCGGCCGCCTGCCGGAGCCGCAGCGTGACGCGCTCGAGACGGCGTTCGGCCTGAGCACGGGCTCTCCACCGGACCGCTTCCTCGTCGGGCTCGCCGTGCTCGGCCTGCTCGCCGCCGCGGCCGAGAAGGAACCGCTGGTGTGCCTCGTCGACGACGTTCAATGGCTGGATCAGATCTCCGCGCAGACCCTCGCCTTCGTCGCGCGGCGGCTGCTCGCCGAGCCGATCGGGCTGGTGCTCGCGGTGCGCCCGCCTGGCCTCGACGCCGAGTTGGCGAGGCTCCCCCGGCTCGACGTGGCGCGGTTGAGCGACAGCGACGCCCGCGCCCTGCTGGACTCCGTGATCCCCGGCCGGCTGGATGATCGAGTGCGGGATCGAATCCTCGCTGAGACGCAGGGCAACCCGTTGGCGCTGGTGGAGCTGCCGCGGGGGCTGACGCCGGCGGAGCTGGCCGGCGGGTTCGCCCGTCCGGACGCGCGGCCGCTGACCAGCCAGATCGAGGAGAGCTTCCTGCGGCGAGTACGGTCGCTGCCGCCCCATACACAGCGGCTGCTGGTCATCGCCGCAGCCGAGCCGGTGGGCGACCTGGGCTTGCTGAGCCGGGCGGCCGAGCTGCTGGGCATCGACGCGACCGCCGCGTCACCGGCAGAAGCGGCGGGACTGATCACCATCGGGACCCGGGTGCGGTTCCGTCATCCACTCGTGCGTTCGGCGGCCTATCGGGTGGCGATCCCGGGCGAACGACAGCGGGCGCATCGGGCACTGGCCGACGCGACCGATCCGCGGGCTGATCCCGATCGGCGGGCCTGGCATCTGGCCAACGCGTCGGCCGGCCCCGATGAGACGGTGGCCGCCGAGCTGGAGCGTTCCGCCGAGCGAGCGCGGGTACGCGGCGGGGTCGCGGCGTCGGCCGCGTTCCTGGAGCGGGCGGCCGAGCTGACCCCCGACGCCGCGCGCCGCGGCGCCAGGGCTCTGGCGGCGGCCCAGGCGAAGTATCAGGCCGGCGGATACGACGCGGCGCTCGAACTGCTCGACGCGGCCGAGCTCAGCCCTCTCGACGAACGCCTGCTCGCCCGATCCAGCCTGCTTCGCGGTCAGATCGTCTTCACCTCCAGGAGCGCCAGCGCCGCCCTGCCCCTGCTGCTCGACGCGGCCAGGCGCCTGGAGCCACTGGACGCCGGGGCGGCCCGCGAAACCTACCGTGACGCGCTGTACGCGGCTCTCACCGCCGGCCGGCTGGCGGACGGCGCGCAGATGGCGGACGTGGCCAGGGCCACCCTCGCCGCCCCGCCCGGGCCGCCGCCTGAGCGCAACGACCTGCTGCTGAACGGCCTGGCGGTGGCGACCATCGACGGGTACCCGGCAGGCATGCCGATGCTGCGTCAGGCCATGGCCGCCTTCCGCACCGCGGAACTCTCCACGCAAGAGGGCCTGGGCTGGCTCCCGCTCGCCGCCCGCATGGCGCACAACATCTGGGACTTCGACAGCTACCTGACGCTCTCGGCGAAGCTGGTCGAGATCGTCAGGGAGTCGGGGGCCCTGTCGGCGCTGCCGTCGGCTCTCCTGCTCCACCTGTCGGCCCGCGTGCTGGCCGGCGAACTCACCGCCGCCGACGCGCTGGTCGCCGAGGCGACCACGATCGGCGAGGTGTTGGGCAGCAGCTTCTTCGCCCAGTACGGAGCCCTGGTGGTCGCGCCGTGGCGGGGCGGAGAGGCCGAGACTCGTGAGGCGATCCAGGCGATCACGCGGGACGTGGCACTGGCGGGCGAAGGAAAGGTGGCCACCGCCACCCAGTGGGCCACTTCGGTGCTCTGCAACGGCCTCGGCCGCTACGAGGAGGCCTTCGTCGCCGCCTCGCGCGGCGCCGAGCATCCCAAGGAACTCGGCCTGTCCACCTGGTCCATGATCGAATTGGTCGAAGCCGCCGCCCGGAGCGGGCAGCAGGCCCGCGCGGCCGAAGTCGCCGGCCGGCTCGATGAGATGGCGCGGGCCAGCGGCACCGACTGGGCCCTGGGCACCTCGGCGAGCATGCGCGCCCTGGCGGGCGTCGGATCGGAAACCGACGATCTCTACGGTGAGGCGATCGTGCGGCTCGACCGCGCCGGCGTCCGGATCGCGCTCGCCCGCACCCGGCTGCTCTACGGCGAGTGGCTGCGCCGGGAGAATCGCCGCGTCGACGCCCGCGAGCAGTTGAGCCTCGCCCACAAGATGCTCGGCCAGATGGGTGCCACGGCGTTCGCCGAACGCGCCCGCCGTGAGCTGCAGGCCACCGGCGAGACGATCCGCAGGCGCCCGGACAGGGCGACGTCCGAGGTCGCGCTCACCGCCCAGGAAACGCAGATCGCGCGGCTGGCCGGTCAGGGGCTGACGAACGCCGAGATCAGTGCCCAGTTGTTCATCAGCCCGCACACCGTCGAGTGGCACCTGCGCAAGGTCTTCGCCAAGCTCGGCATCGCCTCCCGCAAGCAACTGCGGGGGACTCCGCCTGAAGGGACGACGGCGACGGCCTGACCGGCCTTCTGGCGCGGGGCGGCTGCTTCGGCCACTTCCCCTGGTCGCCCTGGGCCACTTTGACCGGTTCGTGAGAGCATGATCCGGCCGGCGACGGAGGTCGCCGGCCGGATCGGCGCCGTCAGCCGTTCACGTGGCCGACGGCGTCGAGGATGACAGCGCAGACGGCGTCGGGCTGGGACACCGCAAGCGCGTGCGAGGCGCCGGGCACCGGCCTGGTCCCCCGCGAGCCGGCCCGGTCCGCCATGAACCGGACCGTCTCGGCCGGGATGTTGAGATCGCGCTCGCCGTACACGAACCAGGACGGCAGGGAGCGCCATGCGGGCCGGCCGGTCAGCCCGTCGGTCAGAGCCCGCTCGGTCACCGGCCGCTGGGTCGCCCCCATGAGCGCGGCTTCGTCGGCATCGAGGTCGGCGCAGAACTGCCCGTGGAACTTCTCCTCCGCGATGCGCAACTCGTTGCCTCCGGAGGAGACCGGATATGCCTCCAGCGCGCTGCCCAGGGTGCTGCCCTCGAACTTGGCCGAAAGCAGCAACGCGCTCTCGCCGGAGTCGGGGGCGAAGGCGGCGACGTAGACCAGCGCGCGCACGGCGGGGTTGTCCGCCGCTGCCTGGCTGATCACCATGCCGCCGTAGGAGTGGCCGACCAGGACGACCGGGCTGCCGAGGCCGGCGATCACGTCACGCAGGTACGCGGCGTCGCCCTCGACGCTGCGCAGCGGGTTCGCCACGGCCACGGCCCGCCGGCCACGGCCGTTCAGGAGCTTGATCACGCCGTTCCAGCTGGCGGACTCGGCGAACGCGCCGTGGACCAGGACGACGACCGGTTCTTCCTTGCTGGTCACGACTCCGCCTTTCCGTGGTTCAGGACGGTCTTGAGGACGTCGGCGGCCTGGGCGACGGCAGCGCCGGCCGCGGCGGTCGGCCGCACGGGGTTGAGCATCATGAAGTCGTGCAGGGTGCCGTTGTAGCGGACGCTGGTGGTGGACACTCCCGCCTCGGTCAGCTTGCGTGCGTAGGCCTCGCCTTCGTCGCGCAGCACGTCGTTCTCGTCCACGATGAGGAACGCGGGCGGCAGCCCCTTGAGCTCCTCGGCGGTGGCACGCAGCGGTGAGGCGGTGATCTCGGCGCGCTGGGCGGGGTCGGTGGTGTAGGCGTCCCAGAACCAGGCCATGGCCTTGGCCGTCAGGTACGGCCCGTCGGCGAACTCCCGGTAGCTGCCGGTGTCCTGGCCCGCGTCGGTCACCGGGTAGTACAGCGACTGGTGCACGAACCGCACGTCACCGCGCCGCTTGGCCAGGATGGTCAGCGCCGCCGCCATGTTCCCGCCGACCGAATCGCCGGCCACCGCGAGCCGGGAGGCGTCCAGGCCCTCCGCCTCGCCGTCCCTGATGATCCACTGCGCGGTCGCGTACGCCTGCTCGATCGCCACCGGGTATCGCGCCTCCGGTGAACGGTCGTACTCCACGAAGACCACCGCCGCGCCCGCCCCCACGGCCAGTTCTCGCACGAGCCGGTCATGGGTGCCCGCGTTGCCCAGCACCCATCCGCCGCCGTGCACGTACAGCACGACGGGCAGCACTCCGGACGACCCGGCGGGCTTGACGATCTTGACCCGCACGTCCCCCGCCTCGGCCGGCACGACGATCCACTTCTCGTCCACGTCCGGCTTGTCGATCGGGGCCGCCTGCAGGTCGTCCAGCACCTTGCGGGCACCCTCGACCCCCAGTTCGTACAGGAACGGCGGCTTCGAGGTCGCCTCCGCCAGATCCCGTGCGGCCGGTTCCAGGATGTGTTCACTCATGATGTCTCTCCTTGTTCGCGGTCGGTCTCCCGGAAGCCGATCTCCCGGTGAGTGCTGTCACACAGCGGTTTGTTGGCGGAGTGGCCGCAGCGACACAGCGTCACCCGGTTGCGGACCTCCAGCGGCCGGCCGTCCGAGCGCACGACCGGCAGTCCTCCGGTGACCCACAGCGCGCTGGCCAGGCCGTCCTCCTCTTCCAGGACCGCGATGGCCCGCGGGAGGTCGGCCTCGACCGTCTCGCCGCCGCGTTCGAGGGCATAGCTGTAGGAGCCGGAGGCGCAGTGGTCGATGCGGCCCATGACGGTGGCGCGCACGTCACTGTCGCCGGTGTCGGCGAGCATCGAGGCGATCGGCCGGGTACGGCCGAGACAGAAGCCGGTGTGGATGCACAGTTCCCCCACCCGCTGCGCCGAGATCCCCACCCCGTCGTGGACGTGCTGCAGCTCCCGGTACGGCCGCATGGGGGCGTTCTCGGTGCCGTCGAACCCGATCACGGCGTGGGTCCCGTCGCAGAACGGCTTGGCACCCGAATGACCGCAGCGGCACAGCGCGTAGGTCTCCTCGGTTTCCAGAGGCTCGCCGGTCTGCCAGGTCACCGCGTCGTTCTCCGAGGAGACGATTTTGCGTTTGCGCCGGAGCGGTACGCCGCCGTATACGACATACGGGCCGTCGCGCAGGACGACGATCCGCTGCCGACCACCGGGAACGGGCGCCGTGTACTCGAAGGTGGGGCCGTCCGCGCCCGGCATCCTCATCAGGTCCTGGGCTTGGGCCTTGAGGCTGTACATGGTGCCGGTGGCGACCTTGAGCAACTTCGGGCTGCCGTTGAAGGCCTGCTCCAGCTGGTGCAGCATGGCGCAGTAGGTGGTGTTGAACTCGTCCTGGGCGGCGCGGGCCTCGGTGCCGGGGGCGGCGGGCCGCGGGTTGGGCCTCATCGGCAGGATGCCTGCCGGGTCCACCTGGATCGGCTCGCCGGTGGGGCCCGTCCTCGGCGTGTCACCCCGCTGGTAGCGCCGGCCGAGTTTGAGCTCCTGGAAGCGGTAGTAGTGCGCCACCTCGTCCCGGTCGGGGTGGAAGACGTCCGGGTCGCCGTCCCACACCTCACCCGCCGAGGCGCCCTCGCCCTGCTCGACGATCTCCGCCAGCGCGGCCAGCGCCGACTCCAGGCCGTCGACCACGGCCAGACGCCCGGCCGTGTGCCTGAAGTGGGCGGCGCCGACCTGGCGGGCCGGGTCGCCGCAGAAGACGTCGCGCTCCCCGAGCCGGTCGCACAGGTCCCGCAGCCCCTGTTCGATCGCGCCGTAGAACTGCCCGATCGTCTCATAGCCGTCGGCCTCCACCGGCGCGCCTGGCGGCGCGGGCCGTTCGACGCGCATGAACATGTCGAGCGCCTCGTCGCCGAACGGGAGGAGCGCCAGCCTCAGCGAGGGGTCGCCGTGAGGGAGGGGCCGGGGATGCGGCGGGAGCATCCGCGGCGTGTCGAGGCGGGGGCTTCCGCCGACGGCGTTGAGCAGGTTCGCCGCCAGCGCCAGGTGCAGCATCTCTTCGGCGAAGACGCTGCCCACGACCCGAACCGCTTCGGGGTTCTTCTCGGGATCCAGGGAGTACAGCGCGCACAGGTAGGGCGGCAGCGTCGCGTGCTCCAGCTCGATCGCCCACTGGAGATGCTCACGGAGGCTTTCGAGCGTGCGGATCCGCGCCTCAGTCGGCATGGTCGCCCGGCCGGACGTCGTGTTCCAGCGCTTCGACGGCGTCATGGAGACCCCGCAGGCCGATCTGCTCGCGCTGGGCCTCCAGCGGGTCGAACAGCCAGTCGGTGACCGGCGTGGCGGCGGCTTCCTCCGGACGGCTCTCCTCGATCATGACCACTTCGGCCTCGATCACGACCTTGAGCTCGTGCAGAAAGTTCGGCTCACTGCTCATGATGGCTCCCGCGTTCGTTGAGTGGATGGACCTCGCCGGACGGCGTCGGCCGACGCCGTCCGGCGAGGGAGGCTACTTCGTGCTTCCGTCAAGCCAGGCGCGGTAGCTGATCTGGCCGAACGTGGCGCCGCCGGCGGGCACCAGGGTGCGCTCGCCGGGCACGCTGCCGAAGTAGCGGGCCTGGGGGTCGGAGACGACCGGGCGGGCGTCGCCCCAGGCGGAGAGGGCTTTGCGGAAGAACTCGTCCATCCAGTACTGCTCAGGCCCGGCGATCTCGGTCCTGCCGTTCAGCGGGCTGCCGACCGCCGTACGGCCGACGGCCTGGGCGACCTCCTCGCCGGCGACGGGCTGGAAGCGCACGGGCGCGATGTGCACCTCGCCGTCGACGGTGGAGGTGTCGGCGATGCTGCGGATGAACTCGTAGAACTGCGTGGCGTGGACGAGGGAATAGGGGATGCCCGACTTCTCGATCAACTGCTCTTGAGCGATCTTCGCGGCGAAATAGGCGTTCTCCGGCAGCCGTTCGGTTCCGACCACCGAGAGCGCGACATGGTGCCCCACGCCCGCCGCGGCTTCGGCGGCCAGCAGGTTGCGGGTCGAGGTCTCGAAGAAGTCGAGTACGGCGGCGCGTTCGAAGGAGGGGGAGTTGGACACGTCCACCACCACGTCCGCGCCCGCCAGCGCCTGGGGCAGCCCTTCGCCGGTCAGCGTGTTGACGCCGGTGTTCGGGGCCGCAGCCACCGCTTCGTGGCCGTGCTCGCCCAGCTTGGTGACGACCTTCGACCCGATCAGGCCGGTTCCGCCGATGACGACCACCTTCATGGTGTTGCCCTCTCTGTCCGCCGGGCGCTGTCCGTCCCGGTCGCAGCTAAGACCGGCCAGCCCCCCGCAGTCGTGACGAACACCGCGAAAAATTCTGATCGCGACGGAACGTCGGCCCGGAGCGCAGGGGGCGGGCGTCCACCACGGCGCTCAACGGATCTGGTCGGTGGGCCGGATGAGGATCTCGTTGACCGCGACGTGCGCGGGCTGGGTGATCGCGTACACGACGGCCTCGGCGATGTCGCCCGGCCGCAGCGTGCGCATGGAGGAGGCCATCTCCTGGGCGGCCGCCCGCATCGCGGGGTCGGAGATGTGCCCGGACAACTCGGTGGCCACGAATCCGGGTTCGACGACCACGACGCGCACGCCCTGGGCGGTGACCTCCTGCCGCAGCGACTCGGCGAAGGCGGTGATGCCGAACTTCGTCGCGGAGTAGACGCCGTTGCCCGCGGACGCGATCCGGCCCGAGGTCGAGGAGACCTGGACGACCGTCCCCTTTTTCTCCAGCAGGTACGGCAGCGCCGCGTGGACCGTGTACATCGACCCCAGCAGGTTGGTGTCGACCATGCGCGTCCATTCCGAGACGTCGGCGCCCAGGAGAGGGCCGGCGAGCATCAGCCCGGCGTTGTTCACCAGGATGTCCAGGGCGCCGAAGCGCCCGACGGTCGCCGCCACCGCGGCTCGTACCGAGCTCTGGTCGGTCACGTCCAGGTCGAGGGTCAGCATCTCGCCGGGCGCCTTGCGGGCCAGGGACTCCAGCCGGTCGACGCGCCGGGCTCCGGCCGCGACGAGTGCCCCCTCTGTGGAGAGGGCGAGCGCGGTGGCTTCCCCGATGCCCGACGACGCTCCGGTGATGAGGGCGACCTTCCCGTCCAGCAGGTTCATGTTCTTCCTTTCGGCAGCAAACGGACCGTGCGGTCACCTTTACTCTAACGCCGAAACGGACCATGCGGTCACTTTGGCTAGACTGGCCGCATGACCGGGACGACGCCACGCAGCGACGCGGTGCGCAACCGCCGGCTGCTGCTGGAGGCCGGAGCCAGGACGTTCGCCGAGCGTGGGGTCGGGGTGTCCATCGCGGAGATCGCGCAGTGCGCCGGGCTGGGAAAGGGCACCGTCTTCCGGCACTTCTCCTCCAAGGAGGAACTGCTCGCGGCGATCATGCTCGGCATGCTGGACGAGTTGGTGGACACCGCCACCACGTTGCTCACAGCTGACGATGCCGGCGGCGCGCTGCGCGAATTCATGACCGAGAGCGTGCAGATCTTCGTCAGGGACCGCGCCTTCTGTGAGGTCGTCGGGCGGCCGTCCATACAGCTCCCGCAGGTACGTGAGGCGATCGACCGCCTCTGCGAAGCCGCGGAAACGCTCACCGCCCGCGCCCGGGAGCAGGGCGCCGTGCGCCCGGACCTCACCGGCGTCGACGTCATACTCCTGCTCAGCGGCATCAAGCACACCGCGGAGCCGCTGCTCGCCGCCGAGCCGCAGGCCTGGCGCCGATATCTCGAACTGGCCTTCGACGGCATCAGCAGCCGGGCGGGGCAGGCGCTGCCGTACCCTCCGCCCGGCCACCTGCCTCTGGACGGCCCCCGCCCCGGGTGATCGTCACACCTTCGGAGTAACCCGGTCCGGTCCTTCAAGGTCGGCGTCGTAGGCGTCCTTGCCCGGTGGAACGTCCGGAGTCACACCAGGTCACTCGATGACCACAGGTCGCAGGCGTACAGACACCGCGAAGGCCACGGCGATGACCACCATGCCGATGCCGGCCCACAGATTGGCGTTCACGTCACCGGTCTTGGCTCGATCCGACGCCGAGTCCACGACGAGACCCATGATGATCAGCACGATGCCGTAGAACCCGATCAAACCCGCGATGAACACGCGCACGTCGAAGGCCCCGACCCTGCGCGGTCCAGCATGTTCGCCGCCGGTGGCGGCCCGTTCGTCTGTCATGTGCCGGTTCCTTTCAGGACGGTCATCTGAAGATCACGTTGAGCGCGGTGACGAGCACGAGGGAGATGCCCGCGAGCTTCACCGGCGCGCGGTACCAGGGCAACCGGCTCGCCGCCGGATCGGTGCGCTGTTGCCTGGGCGTCTCCGACAGGACGAGCCCTCCGAGCTCGCTCGCCGGCTTGGGCGAGGTCATCAGGCTGACCAGGACGCTGACGGTGATGTCGACGACGAAGGCCGCGCCCGCGGCCACGAACGCCGCCCCCTGACCGGGCAGGGAGAAGACGCCCACCTCGTTGAGCAACCAAACGGTCACCGCGCCCAGCGTCCCGGACACCAGCCCCACCCAGCCGGCGGTCGCGGTCATCCGCTTCCAGAAGATGCCCAGGATGAAGGTGGCGAACAGCGGAGCGTTGAAGAAGCCGAACAGCGTCTGGAGATAGGTCATCAGGTTGCCGTAGCCGGCGGCGATGAAGGCGGTGCCGATGGCCAGGCCCGTCGCACCGACCGTGGCCCACCGGCCGACTTTCAGGTAGTAACCGTCGGAGCGGCCCTTCTTCACGTACTGCTGCCACAGGTCGTAGCTGAAGACGGTGTTGAAGGCGGAGATGTTGGCCGCCATGCCGGCCATGAACGCGGCGAGCAGACCCGTCAGGGCGATGCCGAGCAGCCCTGTGGGGAGCACGTCGCGGATGAGCAGCAGGATCGAGTCGTTGTAGGTGATCCCGGCGGCCTGGTCGCCCGCCTTGAGCCGCATCACCTCGGGCACCAGGACTCCGGCGATCATCCCGGGGATCACGACGATGAAGGGGATGAACATCTTCGGGAACGACGCGATGATCGGCGTACTGCGTGCCGCGGACATCGATTTGGTGGCCATCGCGCGCTGGACCTCGACGAAGTTGGTCGTCCAGTAGCCGAAGGAGAGCACGAAGCCGAGGCCGAAGACGATGCCGACGACGGACAGGACCGAGTTGCCGAACCCGGCCAGTTCGTTGCCCGGCCACGAGTTGAGCTGTTCCGCACCGCCGCCGACGGATGTCCGCACCTTGTCGATCAGCCCGTCCACGCCTCCGACGCGGTGCAGCCCGATGAGGGTGAGCGGCAGCAGCGCGGCAACGATGACGAAGAACTGCAGGACCTCGTTGTAGATGGCCGCGGACAGGCCGCCGAGGGTGATGTAGCTGAGGACGATCGCGGCGGCCAGGAGCAGGGCTACCCACAGCGGCCAGCCGAGCAGGCCGTTCACGACGGTGGCCAGGAGGAACAGGTTGATCCCCGCGATGAGGATCTGGGCCAGGGCGAAGCTGATCGCGTTCACCAGGTGCGCGCCGGGCCCGAAGCGGCGGCGCATGAACTCGGGGACGCTGCGCACCTTGGACCCGTAGTAGAAGGGCATCATGACGACGCCCAGGAAGAGCATGGCCGGGATGGCGCCGATCCAGTAGTAGTGCATGGTCGGCATGCCGTATTCAGCCCCGTTGGCCGACATGCCGATGATTTCGACAGCGCCGAGGTTGGCTGAGATGAACGCCAGCCCGGTGATCCAGGCGGGCAGCGACCGCCCGGACAGGAGGAAGTCGAGACTGCTGGAGACCCTCCGGCGGGCCGCCACTCCGATCAGCAGGACCACGGCGAAGTAGACGAAGATCAGCAGGTAGTCGACGATCCCGGCGCCGATCCTCAGCGGGTCGTCCACCGGGACTCCTCCGGCAGATGCGCGACGCACACGGCGTCGAGGAGGTGCCTGCTCATCGTGTGCCCCTGTCGTCTGTGTACTCGAAAGTGGGTCCGGCCCCGCCGGGCATCTCCATCAGTGCCTGCGCCTGCCTCTTGAGCGTGAACATGGTGCTGGTGGCGTCCGCGAGCTGCTTCGGGCTCCCGTTGAATGCCTGCTCCAGCAGTTGCAGGAGATCGCGATAGGTGCGGTTGAACTCCTCCTGCGCGGTTCGGGTCGCACTTCCCGGCGCGGCGGGTCGCGGATTGCGGCTCATCGGGCGCACCCCCGCCAGGTCCACGGAGATCTTCTCTCCGGTGGGCCCTGACTCCGAGGTGTCGCCTCGCCGGTAGCGGCGACCGAGTTTCAGCTCCTGGAAGCGGTAGTAGTGGGCGACCTCATCGCGCTCCGGGTGGAAGACGTCGTGCTCGCCGTCCCAGATCGAGCCGCCGGCCGCACCTTCGCCCTGCTCGACGATCTCCTTCAGCGCGCCCAGGGCGGACTCGAGATCCTCGACCGCGAACAGTGATCCGCCGGTGTGCCGGAAGTGGGCGCCGCTGATCTGGCGGGCCGGATCGCCGCTGAAGACGGCCTCCTCGCCGAGTTGGTCGCACAGGTACCTGAGTCCCTGCTCGATCGCCGCGTAGAACTGCCCGATCGTCGCGTAGCGGTCGCCCTCCGGCGGCGCGCCCGGCGGAGCGGGCCGTTCGAGACGCAGAAACATCTCCAGCGCTTCGGCCCCGAACGCGACCAGCGACACCTCGAAGGAAGGGTCACCGTGCGGCAGCCTTCGCGGGTACGGCGTGAGCATCTCCGGCGTGTCCAGCAGCGGTCGTCCGCCGACGGCGTTGAGCAGGTTCGCGGCCAGCGCCAGGTGCAGCATCTCCTCGACGAAGACGCTGCCCACCACCTGGGCCGCCTCAGGGTTGCGCTCGGGATCCAGCGAGTAGAGCGCGGTCAGGTACGGCGGCAGCGTCGCGTGCTCCAGCTCGATCGCCCACTGAAGGTGCTCGCGCAGGCTGTCGAGCGTGCCGATCCGCGGCGTCGCTTCCTGCGGATTCTCGTGCGTCATCGGCGTCATGCCCCGGTGCTCCTGCGGCGGGCGCGGCGGCTCGCGCGCGGCCTCGGTTCGTTGCCCGTCACCACGAACCCCTTTCTGACTGCCGGGCGACCCGTTTGCCACCCGATCGCCAGCTAGGACAAAACAGCCTTCAGGGGTTGTGACAACCCCGGAGAAGTTCCCTCGCACCGTCCGCTGGCGGTCAGACACTCACGCCTTCGTGCGATGTGTACGGCGCTGCGGCGAGAGGACATTCGACGACATGAACATCACGTACCTCGATGCCCCTTGCCTCCATGTGCGCGGAACACAGCCGCCCGTCCCCGCCGGTCACGTCGACGGCTGCGAGGACTGCCAGAAGTCAGGCGGCCGCTGGGTGGAACTGCGCGAGTGCCTGACCTGCGGCTACGTCGGCTGCTGTGACACCTCTCCCGGTCGGCACGCCGCCGCGCACTGGGCCGAGACCACTCACCCGGCGACCGCCTCGCTGGAGCCGGGCGACCGGTGGGGCTGGTGCTACGCCGACCGGCGCTATCTCAGGTCGGTACGGCGGAGCCGCCGGATCATCGCGTGACGGAGTCGTGTTCGAGGACCAGCCGGGTGAGTTCGACCCGTGAGCTGATCCCGAGTTTGGCGAAGGCGTGCCACAGGTGGGTGCTGACGGTGTGCGGCGACAGGTAGAGCTGGTCGGCGACCTGCTTGTTGGTGGCGCCGCCCGCGACCAGCCTGACGATCTGCAGTTCGGAGGCGGTGAGGCTGTCCCAGCCCGCGGTGGGCCTGCTGGGGGCGTCGCGTGACCGTCGCTGCCCCAGGCCCCTGAGGCGGTCACGCACGCGGGAGGCGTCGTGTTCCGCCTCGGCCTGCTCGTAGAGGCGCAGGGCCGCGTCCAGCTCGACGACCGTGCCCGTGTCCTCCAGAGCTCCCGCCAGCACGAGCGGCCGGGGGATGTCGTGGTACAGCTCTATGGCGCGGGCCAGCAGACCGGCGTCGCCGTCCACAAGGGCGCGGGCGTGCACGGCCGTGGCCTCGTAGATCGGAACGCCGGGGTTCTCGCGGTGGCGGGTCTCGGCGAACTCGGTGACCAGGGACGCGCGGGCATGGTCACCGGCCCTCAGCGCCATCCTGACGAGGACGGGCTCGTCGGCCGGGTCGGGCGGGGAAGCCAGCGACGAGGTCGGGCGATGGTAGGAAGCCACGGCCTCGCCGGTCAGGTCCATGGCCAGGGCGAGGTCGCCCTCGTCTGCGGCGATCTGCGCGGCGAGCCACGCTCCCGACCGCCGTACATGTCCGGCCTCGGTCTCCATGATGGACGCGGCGAACTCCCGGGCGCGTGCCAGGTCCTGCGGGTCGCCGGTGTGCAGGGCTACGCGGCCCAGCACGTAGCGGGTCGAGACGTCGTCGAAATTGCCCCGGCCGAATTCGTCGGACATGGTCAGGACGGCCTCGGCTTCGGCGCGCGCGTCGCTGAGCCGGCCCGCGTCCAGGTAGATCCGGCAGCGGGCCATACCGAGCATCCTCAGCATGCCGGCCTGTCCGTGATGCTGTGCCCGGCGTACGCCGTCATCCGCCTGGGCAAGCGCTTCCTCCACCCGCCCCAGCGTGGTGAGCAGCAGAGCTCTCCAGACGCCGGGCAGCCACAGCCCTCCGGAGCTGACGTCGCCCGCCGCGGCGACCGCCTGGTCGATGAGGTCGACCGCACGGCGGGCGGCGAGCCGGCGGTTGGCGATGATCGAGCCCACGCCCAGCAGCGTGGCCCGCGACGCCTGGTCGGCCGCCTGATCCGCGGTGGCCAGCGCGGCCGGGATCAGGTCTTCCGCCTCGGCGGTCTCATCTGCGTCGATGAAGGCGAGGTTGAAGGCCAGCATGGCCATCAACTGGGCACGGATGCGGGGCGGCAGCCCCGGCAGGGCCACTCCGGCGCGGCTGTGTCGTACGGCCTCGCTGAAGGAACGCCGGTTGGCCTCGATCGCCAGGCCCAGCCTGATGCCCGCCTCGACCTCGACGGGCAGCGGCCGGAGCAGCGCGCTCTCGGCCAGTGCGACGGCTTCGCCCGCGTGGCCCGTCTGGGAGAACAGCGGCAGAGCCTCGGCGATGAGGCCCGCCTCCCCCAAGGGGTCCAGGGCGGACAGCTCGATCGCGCGGCGGCTCATCTGCACGGCGGCCGACGGTGCGACGTCCGCCAGGTCGCGGGCGGCCTGGCGGAGCAGCGTGATGGCGGCGCGGTCGCCGGGCTCGGCGGTCTCGGCCAGGTCGGCGGCGATCCGCGCGACCGGGACGCCCTGAGCGAGCCGCAGGTCGACGGCCTGGCGGCGGAGCGCCTTGCGCAGGGTCGCGGGCAGGGCCGCCTGGATCGACTCACGGATCAGATCGTGGCTGAAGACCAGCGCGCTGTCGCGTTCGACCAGAAGATCCGCCGACAGCAGTTCCTCCAGCGATTCCAGCAGCGTGACGGCGGATTCTCCGATGAGTTCGGCGAGCTGGTCGATGGAGACGGTCCTGCCCAGGACCGAGGCGATCTGCGCGGCCTTCCTGGCCAGCGGGGAGACCTGCTCCAGGCGGTGCTGAACCGAGGCGTGGAACCGCAGCGGCACGCGCTGCCGGGTCAGCCGGGCGACACCGTCGGCGACAGTGACCCCTCCCTCGTCGAGCATGCCGTTGATCAGCTCGGTGAGCAGCAGCGGGCGTCCCTCGGCCCGCTGCGCGAGCTGCAGAATGGCGCCGTCGGGAGTGGCCGCGAGCAGGTCGCCGGTCATCGCGGCGACCGCCTTGCCACCCAAGGGGGCGAGCGTGAGCTGCTGCCCTCCGGGTTGGGCCAGTGCGAAGATCGTGGCGCGGACGTCGGGGCTGAGCGGCCCGGTCCGCGCGGCGAGGATCCAGGCGATGGGATGCAGGGACAGCCGACGCGGCAGGGTGCGCAGGGCCAGCAGGGTGCCCTCGTCGCACCACTGCAGGTCGTCGATGACGATCACCAGCGGCGCGGCCAGAGCGGCGCGCTCCAGGTGCTCGAGAAGCTCCTGCAGGAACCAGTACGTCCCCGGAGCCGCCTGGGCCGTGCCGGCCGGGATGATCTGGTCGGAGCCGGAGTGCAGTGCGCCGAGCAGGGCGCCGAAGGGGATGGTCTGCCCGTCCGGGTCGCCGCCGCCGTGGATGACGCGCAGCCCCGCCTCCTCGGCCATCTGCCGCGCCTCGGTGAGCATGCGGGTCTTGCCGATGCCAGGACTGCCCTGGATGAGGGTCGTCGTGCCCCGGCCGCGGGTCAGCGCGGCCAGATGGGTACGCAGGGCGGCGACCTCGGACTGCCGCCCGCGCAGCCGGTACCGTCCGTACTCGGCCGAGGCGCCGATCTTCGATTCACGTGCGTTCACGTTGCCCTCTGTTCGGTGACGTCAATGGCGGATGCCGCGGCGGGTCGTCGACGGTGAGGCTCGCTGCCAGGTCAGAGCCGACGACGGCCACCCGGTGCCCTCTCCGGAGCGCTTCACGGCGACGTGCCGCCCCGTGCCGCGTGCGGCTCCCGTGACGAACCAGACGGCCATACGTGTCCACCCGAGGTCGGCCTCCTCCGGCGGGAGGCGGTGTGGACCACGGTGTCAGTTCTGTGTGGTGCGATACATCGCACGAACATGCGATGTCTCATTCGGCTGCTTCGAGCTCCTTGAGCACCTCGGCGGCCTTGTCGCCGTCGCCCTCCTCCTCGTAGAGCCGCGCCGCCTCGGCCAGCGCATGGCGGGCCTCCACGATCCGGCCCGCGCACCGCAGCGCGGTGCCCAGCCTGTGCTGGGTGAGCGCCACCGAGAAGGGCAGCGGGTGGACGCTCAGCTGTGGCATGGCCTGCTGGTAGGCCTCGACCGCCTCTTCCCAGCGCTGGAGCGTCAGGTAGGTGGTGCCGAGATGGCCCAGGGCGGCCCCGAGCATGTAGGTGGTGACGATCGGGAACCCGCCGAAAGCGGGATCACGGAGTTCGGCCACCAGCGCGAGGTTGCGCTCCAAGGCGTCCTCCGGGCGGCCGGCCCGGCGCAGGGCGTGGACCTCGGCGAGCACGGCCTGGGGGTAGTTCTTCAGATCGCCGCCCCGCAGGGCTAGGCGGGCGCCCTGGCGGGCGTGCTCCAGCTCCTGCTCCAGTCTCGCCGGATCGCTGCGCAGAGCCCAGGCGAGGTGGACCAGAGCCACTCCCTGCTGAGGGAGGTCGCCGACCTCGCGGGCCAGTTCCAGCGCTCGCGAGGCGAAGGTCTCCGCGTCCTTCGTCCGGCCTTCGCACACGTACATCGTCCAGGCCAGCTGGTTGAGCTGCGCCGCTTCCTCCCGCCGGTCGCCGGTGGCCCGGGCCGCTTCGGTGGACAGCGTGAACACCTCGGCCCAGTGCCCCCACTTGGGCCACTGGTCCGGGAACCCCTTCATGGATCCGGCCACCTCGACCACTGTCGTGTGCTCTCCGCGTCGTGCCGCCGAGCGCAGCGCCTCCAACCAGGCCGCGCCTTCCGCCTGCAGCCAGGCGCGTGCCTCGGCCCGGCTGTCGAGCGCGACGAGGGAACGCCGCTCTGGCGGCAGCGTGCCGTGCTCGGGCTCGAACCAGCGCCCGGCGGCCACCGCCACCTCCAGGAGCCAGCTCTCCATCCGTGAGCGCGACGCCTCCCGCTCCTGGGCCGGCTCCTCCTGCTCCAGCCGGGCACGGGCATAAAGCCGGACGAGGTCGTGGAAGCGGTAGCGGCCCGCGTACGGGGAGCTGAGCAGCCCCAGGTCGACCAGTTCCTCCAGTGCGTCCTCGGCGTCGTCCACGTCGAGCTGGGTCAGGACGGCGGTCATCGGGATGCCGAAATCGGACCCCACGGCCAGCGCGAGCCGCCGGAAGGTCTGCCGGGCGGCGGGGGTGAGCTGCTCGTAGGACAGCGCGAAGGCGGCGGCGACGTGCAGGCCCCCGGCTGCCAGCGCGTCCAGGCGGTGATCCTCGTCGGCGAGCCGGCCGGTGAGCTGCCTGATCGTCCAGCCCGGACGGCTCTGCAGCCGGTTGCCCGCGATGCGTATGGCCAGCGGCAGATGGCCGCACAACCGGGCGAGTTCGTCGACGGCCTTGAGGTCGGCCATCGAGCGGGCCTCGCCGACGATGGCACGCAGCAGCTCGGCCGCCTCCGGCCCGGCGAGCTGGGTCAGCGGGATCTGGCGCGCCCCCTCCAGCCCGGCCAGCGGACGGCGGCTGGTGATGAGGACCATGCTCGGCCCGTCCCCCGGCAGCAGCGGGCGTACGTGGCTCTCGCTCTCCGCGTTGTCCAGCACGATGAGGCAGCGCCGCTCGCGCAGCAGCGCCCGGTAGTGCCCGGCGCCTTCCTGCTCGTCGGCCGGGATGTTGCGCTCGGCCACGCCCAGCGCCCTGAGCAGCTGCGACAGGCCGTTCGAGCTGGTCAGCGGGATGGCGTCCATGCCGCGCAGGTCGAGGAAGAAGCGGCCGTCGGGGAACAGGTCCGCCAACTGCCCGGCGGCGTGCACGGCCAGCGCGCTCTTGCCCATGCCCGCCGTGCCCGAGATGGTGACGATCGCGGCAGTCTCGTCCGCGCGGGAGCGCCGGGTGGCCAAGTCGCGCAGCACGCCCAGCTCGCGCTCACGACCGGTGAAGTCACCGACACCGCGGGGCAGTTCGCAGATCCCGGCGGTGGAGGGAGCGGCGCGCGGCCGGCCGGCGCGGGCTGCGGCGAGGAGCGCGTCGCGGTCCGCCTGCGACAGCCGCAGCGCCTCGGCGAGCGCGGCGACGGTACGGCCCTGCGGCCCTCGGCTGACGCCGCGTTCCATGTCGCCGATGGCACGCACGCTCACCCCCGAAGCATGCGAGAGCCCCTCGATCGTCAGGTCCGCGGCCAGTCTGTGGGCTCTCAGCAGTGCTCCGAAAGAGTCGCTCACCCCTGCTCGCTTTCCCGGCAGAAGGCAGAATCGGCCACTTCTGCCTGTCGTTCTGCCTCGTCCCACTAAGCCCCGTTTGATTCCATTGTCCTACACGATCTCCGCCTGAAAACGGCACCTCCGGCCGGGCACCACACCACGGAAACGGAACGAGCACATGAGCCTCAACAACGCGGTAGCGGGCTTCTCGGTCCCTTCTGAGCGTCGCTCCGCCGCAGACGCCTTCCCCACGATGCCGCTGCGCGGCCGCGAGCCCGAGCTGTCGTTGCTGCGTGACCGGCTGCACGACCTGCGGCGAGGGCACGGCGGAGCCGTTCTGATCGAGGGGGCGCCGGGGACGGGCAAGTCACGTCTGCTCGCGGAGGTCGCCGATCTGGCCGCGGCCGGCAGTCTGCGCGTCAGGGCAGGCGCCGGCACGCAGGACGGCCATGCCGTACCTTTCGCCCCCCTGCTGGACGCGCTGCTGTCCGGCCCGGCACCCCTCGTGGCGCGCGAGAGGTTGCTGGCGCTCAGCGAGGCGGAGGAACAGCGGTTCTGGCTGCTGCGGGAGCTGCAGCACGAGCTGGAGAGAGCCGCGTCGGCTGCTCCGCTGGTGATACTCATGGACGATCTGCAGTGGTGTGACGCGGCCACCCGCAGCGCCCTTCGCACGCTGCCCACCCGCCTGTCCGGCCGGCCCATCCTGTGGGTGCTGGCCATCCGCGAACAGCATCAGGCCGGTACGGCACGCGCCTGGCCTGCGGAGCGGATCGTGCTGCGACCGCTGTCGACGAAGGCCGTGGCGCTCCTGGCCCAGGACATCCTGCAGGCCGTCGCCGAACCCGTGCTGCTCGAACTCGCCAGGAAGGCCGACGGCCGGCCGCTGCTCCTTGTCGAGTTGCTGAACGGCATGCGCGAGGAAGGCGCCATCCTCGTCCAGGACGGGATGGCGCATCTCACGGCTGCCGAGGGCATCCCCATGCGCTTCCGCTCTTCGATCCGGCAGCGCCTCGACCGGCTCTCGCCGCTGGCCCGCGACAGCATCCGCTTCGCGGCCATGCTGGGCCGCGACGCCGACGTCGACGTCCTGGCCGAACTTCTGCGGTGCTCCCCCGTCGACCTGATGGGCCCGCTGCAGGAGGCTCTGGGCGCCGACCTGCTGACCGACCTCGACGGCCGGCTCGCCCTGCGCAACGATCTGGTCCGCGAGGCCGTACGGAACAGCGTGCCCGCCGCGTTCAAGGACCTCATCCGCCGTCAGGCCGTCGATGTGCGGCTGCGGCGCGGCGCGGCGGCCATGGAAGTGGCCGCCGACCTGGCGGAGGTCGCCCAGCCGGGCGACCACGAAGCCGTCTCGCTGCTGCGCCGGGCCGCCACCGACCTCGCGCCCACCTCCCCCGCCGCCGCGGCCGCCCTGAGCGGCCGAGCTCTGGAACTCGCCCCCTCCGACCACCCCGACCGCCCGGCACTGATCGCCGAGACCGCCGTCCTGCTGTGGCTGACCGGCCACGACGACGAAGCCCGTGCGACGGCTGCCGGCGCCCTGGCCGGGCTGCTGGAACCGGAAGGCGAGGCGCAGGTACGGCTCAGCCTGGCCAGGCTGTCGAGCCAGAGCTCGTTCGCCGAGGCGGTCAGGCAGTGCCGGGTTGCGCTGGCCCTGCCAGGGCTGTCGGAGACGACCCTGGCACACCTGCTCACCCTGCAGGCCCTCTCTCTCGTCGTGGCCGGGGACGTCGAGGAGACCGGTCGCGCCGCCGAGGCGGCGTTGCTCGCCGGCGGCTACTGCGGCAATCGCGCCATCGAGGCCACCGCGATGGCGGTGGAGGCCACGCTCTCGTTCCACCGCACGGACTGGCGGCATGCCTTCGACCGGCAGGACGAGGCGGTACGGCTGGCGACCGACGCGGGCATCCTGCACTCGCCCTGGATCCCCGGGCCGTCCTGGCAGAGCTTCCTGTGGAGCTCGGCGGGCGAACCCCTGCGCGGGCTCGAGGAGATCGACCTCGCCCTGGGAAGAGCGCGGACACACGGACAGGTGGCCGCGGCGCGCATGTGGTCGCTGTACCGCGTCCGTATGCTGCTCGACGCCGGGCGGCTGGCCGGCGCCCGTGCCGAGGCGGAAGCCGCCCTGGCCGAGGGCGCGACGGGAAACACCGCCGACGTGACCGCCCGCTACGCGCTGGGCCGCTCGGCCCTGTACGCGGGTGACCGTCTCGGCATCGCCCAGCTGGCCGCCGACGGCCTGCGCATGACAGGTGACGAGGCTCCCTTCGTCACCAGGGCAGGCTCCTGGATGCTCGCTCTGGTAGCCGACTGCGACGACGACCCGGCACGCGCCCTGGCCCACGCCACGGCGGCGGTCGCGCTGGGCCCGGACGGCGCGACGGGGGCGACCCCCCTGGACGCGGCCGACGACGTGGTGTTCGTCCGCATGGCCCTGCGCGCCGGTGACCGCGAGGCGGCCGTGCGCATGGTCTGCGAGACCGAGGCCCGGGCCGGGCGCAACCCCGGATTTCCGTTCCTGACCGCTGTCGCGGAACACGCCCGCGGACTGCTCGACGACGACGCGGCCCTGCTCTCACGTGCCGCGGAACGGTTCGCCGGCTTCCCCCGGCCGATCGTGCGCGCATCGGCGCTGGAAGACGCCGGCCGTGCGCTGGCGGCCACGGATCGGCGGGCCGCCGTCGCCCGCCTGAAAACGGCATCGGAGCTGTACGAGCAGGCCGGAGCGTTGCGGGACGCGGCCCGGGTGCGGCGGCGGCTGCGCGAGGCCGGGATACGCCGGCGCGGCCGCAAGTCCGGCGCCGCCCACGGCTGGGACGGGCTGACCGCCGCCGAACTGCAGGTGGTCAGGCACGTGGCCCAGGGCGCCACGAACCGGCAGGTCGCGGAGCGGCTGTTCCTGTCGCCGCACACCGTCAACACCCACCTCCGTCATGCCTACACCAAGCTGGACGTCAATTCGCGCGTGGAACTGACCCGGCTGGTCGTGGAGCACGACGGCTGACCCGGTACCCCAACGGAAAGGAAGCGGCGACTTCATGGCCTACCTGCCTGTAGGCGTCGACCACGGCCATACCCCGGTCGAGCTCTGCTACGAGGACTACGGTGACGGTCGTCCCGTGGTCCTGCTCCATGACTGGCCGCTGTCCAGACATATGTGGGCGGCACAACTGCCCGCGCTGGTGGAGGCCGGGTATCGCGTGATCACCTACGATCGCCGGGGATTCGGCGACTCCACCCGTCCCTGGGGCGGCTACGGCTACGACAACCTGGCCGGCGATCTCCGCGCGATGCTTGAGAAGTTGGAGCTGACCGACGCGACGCTGGTGGGAGCGGGGATGGGCGCGGCGGAAATCGCACGCTATCTCACCCGGTACGGCCCGGCAGGGATCGCGGGGGTCGTCCTGGTGGGGGCCGCGCTGCCGTACCTGTATCGCTCCTACGGCAACCCGCAGGGCCCCTGGACCCCCGAGCACTTCGACCATCTCAGGGCGCGGCTCGGCACCGACAGGTTCACCATGATCGACTCCTACGTGACCCGGATGTTCCGGGCCGGCGACCGCGTACTGCTGAGCGACCTCCACCGCGGCCACTACCGCGACCAGGGAGCCGCCGCGTCGCCGCAGGCGCTCGACGCCGGGCTGGCGACGCTGGCGCGCAGCGATCTGCGCGCCGAACTCGCCCTGCCGGTGCCGGCCCTGATCATTCACGGTGATGACGACGAGATCGCCCCGTTCGCGGCCACGGGCGCACGCATCGGCTGCGCCGACGTGGAGGTGATCCAGGGCGCGCCGCACGGCTGCCAGGCCACGCACCCCCTGCGTTTCAACCGCACGCTGCTCCGGTTCCTTGCCGGCAGCTGACGCGGCGGGCACTTACCGAGCCTGATCGCGACCTGTTCCGGCTGGGTGACCACGTGGACGACGCTCCCTCCACCGTGTCGCTCATCACGCACTCCTTCTCATGGAGATGTCGGCGGCGAGAAACCCTTCCAGCTCGGCCAGGTCGCCGGTCCGCGTCGCATCGAGGAACACCTGCACGAGGCGCTGATACTCGGTGATGTCCACCGGCCTGCGCCGCCCGGTCTCGATGCGTTCGCGGGCCCGCCGTACGAGCTGCCGCGCATACGCCGCGTCCAGGTGAAGGACCTCGGAGATGCGTCGGTAGGGGTAGTCGAAGGCCTTGCGCAGGAGGTAGGCGGCCCGCTCGGCGGGCGACAGCTTCTCCAGCAGCACCCGGACCGCGAGATCTACGGCCTCGTGCTGCTCGGCCGCCGAGTCGGGGCCGGCGCTGCCCTCGTTCCTTTCGGCCAGCCAGGGGCCGGGGAACGTCTCACGGCGCATGCGCGCGGACTGGACGACGTTGAGAGAGAGCCTGACGGTGGTCTTCGCGAGGAACGCGGGCGCGTTGACGATGGCCGAGCGGTCGGCGCGCTCCCACCGCAGCCACGCCTCCTGCACCACGTCCTCGGCCTCGCCCGCGTCCCCGAGATAGCGGTAGGCGATCGCGAAGAGCCGCGGTCGTGTGGTGATGAACGCAGCTTCGCGGTTGACGTTCTCCGTGAAATGGCCGATGGGGATCATTCGTCTCTCCAGCTGAGGGCCTGCATCAGTCGGATCCCAGCAAACGCCCGACGGGGTCGGACGACATCGCACGGATGCTTGACATCCGGGCGGGACGCCAGGCGGCGATGCCGGCCCGCGCGCCGCGAGGGGCGGTGCGATCTCAAGTCTTCGTGCGATGTCCGCCGGCCGCCGTGCCGGAACCGTGGAGCATGCACCGGCAGAGGAGGTCGCCGGCGCACCCGGCACCCTCACCGGCCGTGATTCATCCCTTAACGAAAGGTCTCGTCATGCGTCATCGACCGTCCGTCTGGCAGAGCTCCGCCGCCGCTCTCGGCCTGGCCGCCGTCACGCTGTCCACCGCTCCCGCCATGGCCGGCACCGCCGAGGGCACCCGGCCCACGGTGGTGCTAGTCCACGGCGCCTTCGCCGACGCGAGCAGCTGGGACAGGGTCACCGCCCAGCTGCAGCGGCGCGGCTACCCGGTCGTAGCGGCTCCCAACCCGCTGCGCACCCTGTCGGGGGACGCCGCCTACATCGCGAGCATCCTCAAGGGCATTCCCGGCAAGGTGATCCTGGTCGGCCACTCCTACGGCGGCGTCGTGATCACCAACGCCGCCCGCGACGCCGACAATGTGAAGGCCCTGGTGTACGTGGCGGCGTTCCTGCCGGACAAGGGCGAGAGCACGGAGACCGTGCTGGACCCTGAGAAGTTTCCCGGCAGCCTGCTCGGCCCGGCCACGCTCGACCAGCGCCCGTACACCGACGCGGCGGGCGAGGGCGTCGACCTGTACATCAAGCCGGCCAGCTTCCCCGCGGTGTTCGCCGCCGACCTGCCCGCCGACACGGCCCGGCGGATGGCCGTGGCCCAGCGTCCCTTCGGGGTCGGCGCCTACACCGGCGTCTCGGGCGCCCCGGCGTGGAAGAAGATCCCCAGCTGGGTCATCGTCAGCGGCGAGGACAAGGCCATCGCGCCCGCAGGTCAGCGGTGGATGGCCGCGCGGGCCAAGGCTCGCACCATCGAGGTGAAGTCCTCGCACGCCATGTCGCTGAGCCACCCGTCCGTCATCACCGACGTCATCGTCGACGCCGACCGCCGTACCCGTTAACAGCCGGAGAGGGCCGCCCCGCCCGTCGTCGCGGGCGGGGCGGCCCTCCGGCGTCGAGCACACAGGTGGCGACCATGGACATCGAACCAAGGCTGACACTCCGCTGGGCCGACCACGGGGCCTGCGCGAACAGCGATCCCGACCTGTTCTTCCCGCTCACCTGGGACGGCAGGCCCGCCCCGCACACCGCCCTGGCCCGGCGGATCTGCATGAGCTGCCCGGTGCGCGTGCCCTGCCTGACCTGGGCCGTAGAGACCGGCGAACCGGAAGGCATGTGGGGCGGCACCACACCGGACGAGCGTCGCCGCATGCGCTCCAAGCGGCTCAAGAAGACCGGCTGAACTGTCGCCGCCCCATCTCGTCAAGAGATCCGGATCACCGCGACGGGGCAGGTGGCGTGACGGAGGACTGTCTGGCTGACCGAACCCTGCAGAAGTGCGCGGAGCCCATGACGCTGGTGCGAGCCGACCACGAGCAGGGACGCCCCGGAAGCCGGGCCCACCAGCGCCTTGCCTGGGCGGCCGGTCAGCCTCTCCTGGCCGACCGTGACCGATGGGAAGCGCTCACGCCACGTCCCCAGAGCGCGTTCGGGCACGGCCGGCCCGTCGCCGGCATGCGCCAGCGTCAGGGCATTCGTGGTCCGTGAGGCATGAGCGAAGGCGAACGCGAGCAGCGCCTCGCTCTCGTCATGGTCGTCGATGCCCACCACGACGGGCCCCTTCGGCGTGACGTGCCCGTGCACGACCACGACCGGGCAGGCGGCCTCGGCCGTGAGCCTGGCGCCGACGGAGCTCAGCAGCAGGCTTCCGACCTCGCCGAGGCCGCGACTGCCCACGACGAGCAGCCCTGCCTGGTGGGACCGGCTCAGCAGCGCGTTGACCGGCACGGCCTCAGGAAGACCGGTGGTCACCTCGATGCCGGGCGCGACCGCACGCGCACGCGTCACGGCGGTGTTCAGGATGCGTTCGGCGTCGTGCCGGAGGCCGCCCTCAGGCGGGCCTCCCGGCGCAGGGCCGAGAGGCACTCCGAGCAGCGGCCAAATGAAGGCATGGAGGATCTCCAGCGGCCGACGCCGGCGTTCTGCCTCGGCGGCGGCCCACTCCACGGCCCGCAGGCCGTCCTCGGAGTCGTCCACACCTACGACTACAGCGCTCATCGCTGTTCCTTTCTCGTTGGCCGCCGGTTGTTCGACGAGCTTTCCTGTGGCCGAGACCTCCGCATGAGCGCGGCGATCCCGGTCGTCCACGCCCGGTGTCCTCGGTCACTCGGGGCCGGCATGGCGTGCCGCCGTCCTGGCCGCGATGGCCGTCGGCCAGATCGCGACGGCGACCAGCAGCACACAGCTCGCCGAGATCACCGCGACCACGCCGACCACGCCGATCCAGGGCGTCGCAAGCGGCAGCGCCAGGACGACGACGCAATCCACAAGCGCCGCCCTGGGCGGGATGACGGGCCTCGCGAGGACCAGCGCGTGCGTCACCTGCAACAGGAGGAGATATGCGCAGACCGGGATGGCGACCGCGTAGCCGAGCGCCATGGGCGATGCCGCGACCTCCTGCCCGCTCTGTTCCACCGCCACTTCGAGCCCGGCGCCGAGGGCGGCAAGGGCGGCGAAGACGCCGTAGTGGCCGTATCCCCACAGGTACGACCGATGACGGCGATCGCTGAGCCCCCCACCCGCCTGCACCAGGAAGTACAGCCACCACAGCGCGAACAGCAGAACGAGGCCGGAGCCCGCGATGACGACGAGGGCGCCGCTGATCCCGCCGGCTCCGAGCGCCCCTTCCACTCCCCTGCTCGCCGCCAGCACGCTTTCACCGAGCAAGATGATCGTGAACAGGCCGTAGCGCTCGGCGATGTGGTGCGGGTGCCACGTGGTGGGCCGCACCCGTTCCGCCCACCGCGGCACGGCGAGCTCCAGGACCACCAGGCAGACGAAGATCGGCAGCCCTGACGAAGCGGGCAGCCCACCCTTCTCCACCAGGAAGAACCGGAGGATCCACGCCAGTTGCAGGACGGCGATGCCACCGGCGTAGCGCAGCGCGGTGCGCCGGCTCGCCCGATCCTCGACTGCGGCCCGCAGCCATTGGGCGACGAGCCCCACCCTCATGATGAGGTAGCCCAGCGTGACGATGCCGAAATCAGCCTCGCCGGCCGCGGCGGGCACGCCGGCGGCCAGCACCAGCACCCCGGCCATCTGGAGCATGGTCAGCAGCCGGTAGGCGACGTCGTCGGTGTCGTAGGACGAGGCGAACCAGGTGAAGTTCATCCACGCCCACCAGATCGCGAAGAACACCTGCAGGAACGGGAGCAGCCCGGCCAGGCCATGACCGTCCGCGAGGTCGTGCGCGAGCCGCGCGGTGACGGCGGCGACCGCGATCACGAACGTGAGGTCGAACAGGAGCTCCAGCTGGCTCGCAGCGCGGTGCGGCTCGTCGACAGGGCGAGCGCTCATCCTGACCCTGATGCGGATGGTGGTGTTGGCCGGTGGCAAGGTCGCGCTCCTGTCGCTCCGTGAGTCTGTCCCGCTAGCAAGACCGGGCAGCGCTTCGTTCTGTGACAAGAGAAACGAGCATGGGCTCAGGCAGTGGCCTCGTGCGGGAGGATGTCCTCAACGGCCGGACCGCTCATCGTTCCTCCGAAGGCGCCGGCATGGACGGACGTTCCGGCCGGCGGCGCCGCCAGTGCCGTTCGAGGGCGGCGGCGACCTGGGCGGGCCGCTGCAACACCGTCCAGTGGTTGCAGTCGAGCTTGAGCACGCGTTCCGCCCTGACAGCCCGGCCCAGTTCGTCGGCGAACCCGACGGGGCAGGCAGGGTCGCGGGCTCCCCAGAACACCAGGCCGGGCGCGGACATCCTGCCCAGTTCCGGTTCCCACTCACCGCCCATCCGCACGGCGGAGCGGTAGAGCTTGAGAATGCTGTCCTTCATCAGCGTGTCCACGTACCGCACCGTCTCCTCGGCCAGGTCGGCGGGGACCTCGAAGCCGGTGACGAGATCGGCCGCGAAGCCGTCGGGCGTCAGCCCTGCCATGAAGCGCTCCCCCTCGACCGGGTCCTGCCAGATCTTGGCCAGCGGATGCCACGTGTATCGAGCGCTGATCGGGCCATTCCCGCCGGCCCAGGTACGTACCAGGTCGGGACGGAGAGAGGCGACCCGGGCGGTGAGGATGCAGCCCCAGTCGTGACCGACCAGATCGACCGGCTCGCCGAGCTCCTCCAGTCGGCTGATCAGCCAGTCGGCGTACTCCTCCTTCGTGCTGCCGAAGCCCTCGGGCCGTGGAGCGCCGAACCCCGGCAGGTCCCAGGCTTCCACGTCCGTACGCGTCAGGTACCGGCGGACACCCGACCAGAGACGATGGGTGTCGGGGACGCCGTGGATGAGGACTACCGGCATGATGCGTCACCTCTGGTCTGGATGGCGGCGACCGAACGGCCGGGACCCGCCGCGCCACTCTCCACGTCGGGCAGCGGGTGGGCCGCGCCGTGGACCAGAACGATGACGGGCCGTTTTTTCGTGATCATGAGCATGCCCTTTCAGGTGTCAGGCTGGTGGTTCGCACCTCAGCGGCTCCGCGCCTGGCCGAGGCCACGGCGGACGAGGCCGGGCTTCACAGCTTGGACCGGACAGCCGGCCGAATCTGTGACAGTGCCGAGCGGCGGCCTTGTACACGGAACACATGAGCGCGCGGCGAGCCGGTCCCGGCAGGTGGTTCCGGCGGCGCCTGGCACCTGATCGGCAGGTTCCTTCCTCTGATCCCCCGCCTCACCCGCCTGTCACAGATCAAGGTGGCCGCCCGGTCCAAGCGGAGGAACCGATCCGGTTCGCGGCGAAAGGGATAGATCATGAACATCACGGATGGCGCACCGCTGCGGGACGTGGCCCGTCCAGCCCCGCCGATGGACAGTGCGCCGCCCGGGCGGGAGCCGGGTGAGCGTCGTTTCGGGCTCGTCACGGCGTCTGCGCTGGTGGTCGGTTCGGTCATCGGAACCGGAGTGTTCGCCCTTCCGTCCGCCCTGGCGGTGTTCGGCCCGATATCGCTGGTGGCGTTCGTGCTCGTCACGATCGGCGCGGTCGCGCTGGCGCTGGCGTTCCGCGGCCTCGCGGCGCGGCTGCCGGCCGCAGGCGGCCCCTACGTCTACGCCCGCGACGCATTCGGCGAATTCGCCGGGTTCCTCATCGCCTGGAGCTACTGGATCACCGCTTGGGCCGGGAACGCGGCGATCGTCGTGGCGTGGGTGGGCTATGTCGAGGTGTTCTGGAACACCAGGCACGAGATCGGGTGGTCGATCGCGATCGCGCTGGCCGGGCTGCTCCTGCCGGCCCTGGTCAACCTCTCGGGACTGCGCAGCTTCGCCGCGTTCCAGGTCGTCGCGACCGTCTTGAAGTTCATCCCGCTGGTGTTCATGGCCACCATCGGCCTGCTGTTCATCAACACGGCGAACTTCGGCGAGTTCAACGCCAGTGGCGGCTCCTGGCTCGGCGCGATCAGCGCTGCGGGAGCCATCGCCCTGTTCAGCTACCTGGGCATCGAGACCGCGTCTGTCGCCGCGGCCCGGGTCAGAGACCCCAGGCGGAACGTCGGCCGGGCAACCGTGCTGGGCACCCTGGCCTGTGCCGCGGTGTACATCCTCGGCACAGTCACCGTCTTCGGCACCGTGCCGCACGACCGCCTCATCCGCTCCGCCGCCCCCTTCACCGACTCGGCGAACGCCATCTTCGGCGGACAGTGGGCGGGGGCGACGGTCGCCGTCGCGGCCATCGTGTCCGGCTTCGGGGCACTGGTCGGCTGGACGCTGATCGTGGCCGAGATGCCACGGGCGGCGGCGCGGGACGGCTTGTTCCCGGCCCGCTTCGCCCGGCAGAACCGGTCCGGGGTGCCCGCGTTCGGAATCATCGTCTCCACCCTGCTGGCCGCAGGACTTACCGTCATCAGCTACACCAGCTTCGAGCAGGTGTTCATCGCTGTCGTGCTCCTGTCGGTGCTCACCTCCGTCGTCCCGTACCTGCTGTCCGCCGCGGCGCAGCTGTACTGGCTGATCGTCGAAGGCAGGCGATCGCGGACCGGGCATCTTGTACGTGACGTCACCGTCTCAATGCTCGCCCTGGCGTTCGGGTTCTGGGCTCTCGCCGGGAGCGGCTACCAGGCTGTCTACTACGGAACGTTCTGCCTGCTGCTCGGCGTGCCGGTGTACGTCTGGGTCAAGGCCCGCCGCGGCGTCTACGGCGAGACCCCGGCGGTGACGCGATGACAGCGACCGGCCAGGACACCGCCCTGCGGATCGGCGTCCACTCCGAGATCGGTCGCCTGCGCGAGGTCGTCGTGCACCGGCCCGGGCGAGAGCTGGACCGGCTGACCCCCGGCAACGCCGCTGAAATGCTGTTCGACGACGTGCTCTGGGCCGACCGCGCGCGCCACGAACACGACGAGTTCGTCGCGGCGTTGCGCGCCCGCGGCGTGCGGGTGCACCTGTTCGCCGAGTTGCTGGCGCAGGCGCTCGCGACCGACGCCGGCCGGCGCTTCGCCGTGAACCGCGTGTGCACTGATCAGCGGTTCGGACCGGCGCTGGCCCGTGAGCTGCGGGCGCTGTTCCTGGACACTGACCCGGTCGTGCTGGCCGGCCATCTGATCGGTGGGGTGCTGAAGTCGGAGATCGACCTGCCCCGCGTGGCCAGCGTGGCGTGGCACAGCCTCGACGATGACGGTTTCGTGCTCGCCCCGCTGCCCAACACGCTGTTCCAGCGCGACAACGCGGCCTGGATCGGCCGGGCCGCCGCGGTCAACCCGATGGCCAAAGCGGCCAGAAACCGCGAGTCCATCAACACTCGCACCGTCTACCGGCACCACCCGCTGTTCGCCGGCGCCGACTTCGTCACCGTCTACGGCGACGACGACCTGCTCCACGCCCCGGCGACGCTGGAGGGCGGCGACATCCACGTCATCGCCGACGGCGTCGTCATGATCGGGATGGGCGAGCGCACCACGCCGATGGGCATGGAGATGCTCGCCGGGCGGCTGTTCTCCGATGGCCACGCCCGCCGCGTCCTGGCCGTCGAGCTGCCCAAGACCCGCTCGACGATGCACCTGGACACCGTGCTCACGATGGTCGACGTCGCCACCTTCGTCGCCTACCCCTACTTCGACCAGGCCGCGGCCCGGGTCTGGCTGCTCACCCCTGATGGGCGCGTCCGCCGCAGGACAGGGCTGACAGCCGGACTGTGCGAGGCGATCGAGGACGACGGCGTCCGTGTGCTGACCGCGTCGGGAGACCGGCGTGAGGCCGAGCGTGAGCAGCGGAACGACGCCGACAACTTCCTGGCAGTCGCCCCCGGCGTGGTGCTCGGCTACGAACGCAACACCGCGACCAACGCCATGCTGCGCGACCACGGCCTGGAGGTCATTCCGCTGGCCGGCAGCGAGCTCGGCCGTGGCCGCGGCGGCGCCCGCTGCATGACCTGCCCCATCCTGCGTGACCCCGTTTCCCTCACTGCGAAGGAGTCGCCGTGACCCGCCTGTCCTCGTCCGGCTCGTTGCTCACCGTGACCGGCCTCGGCCGCACGGGCTTCCTCGAACTGCTCGACCGCGCCGCGGCGCTGAAGGAGGCCAAGCGGGCCGGGCACGAACGGGCCGAGCTGACCGGACGCAACATCGCCCTGGTCTTCGAGAAGGACTCCACCCGCACCCGATGCGCGTTCGAAGTCGCCGCCTACGACCAGGGCGCCCACGTCACCTACCTCGGACCGTCGGGCTCGCACCTGGGCCGGGAGGAGAGCGTCGCCGACACCGCGCGGGTGCTGGGCGCGATGTTCGACGGGATCGAGTTCCGCGGGTTCGCCCAGGAGACCGTCGAGGAGCTGGCCAGGCACGCCGGCGTCCCGGTCTGGAACGGGCTCACCGACCAGTGGCACCCGACCCAGATGCTCGCCGACGTCCTGACCATGCGCGAACACCAGCCAGGCGACATCGAACGGATCAGCTACTGCTTCACCGGCGACGGGCGCGGCAACATGGCCCGGTCGCTGCTGATCACCGGGGCCATGCTCGGCATGGACGTGCGGATCGCCGCGCCCGCCGCGCTGAGCCCACCGGAGTCGCTGGTGCGACAGGCCGAACGCCTGGCGCAGGAGAGCGGCGCCCGGGTGACGGTCACCGACGATCTCGCGGTGGCGCTTGACGGCGCCGCCTTCGTCCATACCGACGTGTGGGTCAGCATGGGCGAGGCCGACGCCGAATGGGACCGGCGGGTCCCGTTACTCACCCCCTACCGGGTCACGGCGGAGGCGATGGCCGCCACGGGACGCCCCGACACGCGCTTCATGCATTGCCTGCCTGCCGTCCACGACACCAGCACCGCGCTCGGCAAGCGGATCCGCGAACGTCACGGACTCGCCGGGGCCGAGGTCACCGACGAGGTGTTCGCCTCCCCCGCCTCCATAGTCTTCGAGCAGGCGGAGAACCGGTTGCACACCATCAAGGCCGTGCTCGTCGCGTCGCTGGGAGCCTGACATGCTGCTGGTCGTCGCGCTGGGCGGGAACGCCCTGCTCGAACGAGGCGAACATCCCGACGAGGAGGTGCAGCGACGGCACGTGCGCGCCGCCGCCCGCGCGCTGGCGCCGCTCGCCGCCGAGCACACGCTGGTGCTCTGTCATGGCAATGGGCCGCAGATCGGGATGCTGGCCGCCGAGAGCGAGAACGACCCGGCGCTGGCCCATCCGTTCCCGCTCGACACGCTCGGCGCCCAGACCCAGGGCATGATCGGGTACTGGCTGGCGCGGGAGCTGGGCAACGCGGGCATGGTCCGGCCAGTCGTCACGATCGTCACGCAGACCGAGGTCGACGCGGACGATCCGGCGTTCCGCGCCCCCGCGAAGTTCGTCGGCCAGGGATACCCGGAGCCGGTGGCCCGGAGATTCGCGCGGGAGCACGGGTGGACCGTCGCCCGGGACGGCCCGGCCTGGCGCCGGGTGGTGGCGTCCCCGTCGCCGCGCCGGATCGTCGAACTCCCCACGATCCGGCACCTCGTGGCCACAGGCACGACCGTCATCTGCGGAGGCGGAGGCGGCGTTCCGATTCTCGCCGTGGGCGGCGGGCGGTTCGAGGGTGCGCAGGCCGTCGTCGACAAGGACCGCACGGCGGCGCTGCTGGCGATCGAACTGAACGCCGACCGCCTCGTGATCCTTACCGACGTCGACGCCGTCCGGCGCGACTTCGGCACTCCACGGGAGCGGCCCCTGTCCACCATCGACGTCGGCGAGCTGCGCACGATGCCCTTCCCTGACGGGTCGATGGGGCCCAAGGTCGACGCGTGTATCCGGTTCGTCACGGCAACCGGGCGGGCGGCGGCGATCGGCGCGCTGCGGGAGGCGTCCGCGGTGCTCGCCGGCACGGCGGGAACCACCATCACGACATCGACCGGCTCGGCAAGCGCGCCAAGGCGAACAGGGTGAGCACAGCGGCGTACACCCGTAGGCGAGACCGTGGGCAACGGTGTCAGCCCTGAGACAGCGGCCGATCCGGCGCTCCAACTGTTGGTCGAATGATCAGCGGACGGGTGCGATTTCCTGAGGGCGGTGGGTCAACCGCTGAGCACCACCCTCAGGTTCACAGCTCTGACCGGCGAACGATGCCGCCGGGTGTGGGCCGTAGGGTCTATGACGCTGCCTGCCGGGCTGGTTGCCCGGCCCCCGCGATCTTGTCGTGCAGGCCCTTGAGCGCGGCAACGTAGATTTCCGAGAAGGTGGGGAACGGTTGGATGGTGTCGCGCAGCACGTCCAGCGGGATCCCGGCGCGGATCGCAAGGGTCGCCTGCTGCAGCCACTCGCCCGCCTCGGGGCCGAAAGCGCAGGCGCCGGTGAGCACATGGCCGTCGCTGAACAGCGCGAGGAATCCGTTGGATTCCTCGTAGGCTCGGGTGTACGTGGCGGTCTTGGCCACCTCGGAGAGAGGAACGGTGACGCTGAACCGCGCCTCGACGTCGCCGACCGATGCGGCCTGCGGGTCGGTGTAGACGACGCGGGGCACGGCCGTATAGTCCGCCTCACGACGCCTGCCGAGAATGTTGTCCGCAACGACCTCGCCCTGGTATTTGCCGACGTGGGTCAGCATCCATAGACCGGTGGCGTCGCCGACCACCCAGAGCTTCTCGGCGGCGCGCAGGCACCGATCGACGGGGATGCCATGGCCGTCGGCGCTTACCCCGACCGTCTCCAGGCCGAGGTCGTGCACGCGTGGGCGCCGCCCGGCGGCGACGAGCAGCTTGTCGCCGCGCAGCTCTTGACCGTCGTCGAGGCTGAGAACGTAGTCCTCGCCGTCGTGCCGGGCACCGGTGACCTGCGGGCCGAGCACGATCTCGACCCCGTCGCGGCGAAGGACCTCGCCGAGCGCCTCGCCCAGTGGCGCGGGCTCGCGCGGCAGGACGTGCCGGCTCCGTGCGGTCAGGACCACCTCGCCGCCCAGACGCCGTACCGCCTGGGCCATCTCCACACCGACGGCACCGCCGCCGAGTACGAGAAGCCGCCGCGGCACCGCCTTCATACCGGTCGCCTCGCGGCTGGTCCAGACGCCCGGCAGTTCCCGCAGGCCCGGGACGGGAGGAATGACGGCTGACGCGCCAGTGGCGATGACGATGTGGTCGGCGGTGTGGCGAACACCGTTCACCTCCACGACACCCGGCCCGGCGAGCCGGCCGGTGCCACGCAGCAGGTCGATGCCCTTGGCGGCCAGCCACCGCTGCTGGCCCGCGTCGGAGTAGTCGGACACCATGAAGTCCCGCCAGGCCAGGGCTCGCTCGGCGTCGACCTCGGCGGTGGCGGCCGCCTCCCGCGCTCCGTGGACCGCCTCGCCCGGACGCAACAGCGTCTTGGACGGGATGCAGGCCCAGTAGGAGCATTCCCCGCCGACCAGTTCCCGTTCCACCAGCGCGACGCGCAACCCACCGTCGGCCAGGGCGCCGACACAATGCTCTCCAGGCGATCCGCCACCGATCACGATGACGTCGTAGTCGCTGCTCATCTGTCTGTCTCCTCGCTTGTTTCGATACGGGGTGTGCGACGCTGCCGGGTGTTCATGGGCACGCCGACATCGGGCTTTGAGGAGCCTGGGCGTTTCGGGTGGGTGAAGTCGGCCTCAACCGCGACCGGGTGTCCGTCCGATGGCCAGTGAGCCGGCCTTCATCGTCACCCCGCACCATGCTCGGTTGCGTTCCACAGCAACGACCGGATGGGGGCGACGAAATGTGACAGCACGTACCGATAGCGCGAATGCCCGGATCACCCAGGGCTGCTGGACTCAGCGACCACGCGTCGGACGTGCCATCCCGGCACGGTGACGGCGACAGCCCATCTCCCCTAACCGGCCCAGGAGCACGCCGACAGCCGGGCAGGCCGACTTCGAGCGACACTCTGCTGATTCCTCCTCGCGGCGGCGTCACGAGTCCGGAGGCTGTCCGGTCTAGTAAGTGACGGGTTGGCAACAGGCCACCCCGGCAGGCTCAGGGGGCACGCACGGCTCCAGCGCGGAGTTCGTATCTGCGAGGCAGGCAGCAAGTGAAGGGCGTCACCCCCAGAAGGCACCGCCATCTGCGAGCCACCCAGAACACGAGCACCCACAGAATTTGAGCGCATCAGTGAAAGGCGAAATCCCCATGACCCACGTTCCCGATGAAGGCATGGTGCTCGTCCCCGGCGGCACCCTCATCACCGCTACCCCCGAAGAGGGACGGGCCCTGGCCATCACGCTCGCCCGTCACACCGTGCACAACCTCCAGCCCGACCTGGAGATCCTCCGGGCCGGGCGGGCGCGGTACGGCGAAGACCCCATGGGCCTGATCGCCGCCGCCCAGGTGGTGGCGCTGGAGTTCGCCACTGTCGCCGCTGCCAACGGCTATTGGCGCTGACCCTCACGGAGGAGAGTCCCATGACGGCTGCTCTTCACGTCGTTTCTGAAAGGCATCCACGCAACGCCGAGGCAGGGCGAGCGTACGGTGTGACTTCTGGGTCTGGTGTCCCTCGCCCTTACGGACCGCCACAGCGCCCCATGCGGCGGTGCAGGCGGGCCAGCCTCCGGGGCGCCGCGCGTGCGGGGATGGTCCCCGACACGGCACAGAGGCGGGGGCGCGACGGAGCTACCTCCCGCAGCACCCCGACGCGGGTGCAGTCAGACGCGGTCGGTGGGGGCAGTCGGTGTTCGGCTGGCGATGGTCTCCTCGATTCGCTCCATCGCGGTGATGGCGCCGAAGGCGAGCAGGCGCACCAGGTCGGTGTCGGTGGCGGAGGTCGTGGTGCGCCATGCGGTGACATCCGCTTCGGTGATGTCGTGCGGGCTGACAGCGGCCAGGAGCGCGAGTTTGGCGGCGGGCCGGTCGGCTTCGGGAAGCTGGGTCAACCGTTGTGTCAGCCGTGTGCCAGGTGAAAAGGGGGCGGGTTCGGCGACCGTGGCTTGGAGCAGGTTTCGGCTTGGCTCGCTCAGGAGGGTGGCGCCGGCGGTTGCCACGCTGCGCAGGGCGGCGAACGCGGCTCCGATCGGTGTGTCGCCCGCCCAGGCCGGCCGGGGCTCCATCGGGATGCCGGCCAGGAGCGGCAGGCTGTCGCCTCGGGCGAGTTGCTGGTGGACGGTGCGGGTGTAGGCCATGGCCCCGACGCGGCGTACCGGCCGTGCTCGTTGCAGGTTGCCGGGCAGCAGTTGCTCGTCGGTGAGCGTGGAGAACATGCGGTTGATGAAGTGGGTCGACAGGGCCGTGCCGATGTACTCGGCGGCGAGGTCGGCAGGGAAGGGCGGTGCCGGCAGGTGTGCCGGGTCGAGGGTTCGGGTGGCTTTCGCCCAGGTCGTCAGGGCGGCGTGGTGAGGGTCGGCCGGGACTCGGTCGTCGAGCAGGTCCTCGGCGAGCTGGTGTTCGCCGAGGGCGTGGAGGAGGATGGTGTGCGCGTCGATGCAGAACCGGCACCGGTTGGCCTGTGACACGGCCACGGCCACGACTTCCTTGTCGGTGCGGGGTGCGAGTCCTGCCAGTTCCGACTCGCGCAGCACGGCCCAGGCCGCGGCGTGCAGTTCAGGCGCCGGGGACAGCATCATGAACGCGGCCTGCCCGAAGTCGGCCGCCGACTGGGCGTACACCTCGGCGACTCGGCCGGTCGCGGATTTCCTGGGGACGGGCGCGATGTGGCGGATGGACATGCTGATCTCCTAGGTGGTTGGGCTATTTCAGGGACACGGTCAGGCTTGGGGCGCGTTGCCGATGGCGCGGGCGATCCGCCGCGCTTCGACGGGGAACCGGCGCAGGCTGCCCTCTATCGCCGGCCGGTAGCCGATGAACCACAGTCCCGGCCGGTGCTTGCCCGCATCACGGTGGGGACGTCCGTCGTGGTCGAGGACGTCGAGGTGTCCGACCAGATCGGCGAGACCGGGGTCGTAGCCGGTGGCGGCCAGCACCGTGTCGGGTCGCAACCGGCTGCCGTCTCGCAGCACGACCTCGGGACCGTCGAGACGGTCGATGTCGGTGACGATGTGCAGCCGGCCGGCGGTGAGATGCCCGACGAAGCCCTGGTCGATCGCGATGGTGACCCCGGTGGTGCGCATGCGCTCGTACGGGCCCTGCCTCGGGGTGGGCAGCCCGTGGGCGCGTAGGTCACCGAACGCGTGGTGCGCCGCGGCGCGGGCGAGGCGGTCGCGGATCGGCTCCGGCAGGAGGCGCAGCGCGAGGGTGAGCGGGTGCAGGGGAAGGCCGTACAGGTGCCGGGGCAGGATGGTCGGTGAGGTGCGCACCGACATCCACAGGTGCCGGACGCCCGCGTCGACGAGGTGGCCGGCGATCTCGACGCCGGAGTTGCCGGCGCCGACGAGCAGGACTCGGGCGCCGGCGAGGTCGGCGGCGCGGCGCAAGGCGGCGACGTGCTGGATCGGCTGCTGGAAGCCCGCGCGTCCGGGCCAGTCGGGCAGCTTGGGGACGCGGTCGTGGCCGGTGGCGACGACGACGTGGCGGCTGCGGTAGTGGCCGTCGTTCGTCGTGATCTGCCAGCCGCCGGCCACGGGGTCGATCCGGCGGGCTCGAACACCGCAACGTACGTGGAGTCGCGCGTGCCGGGTGAAGCGTTCGAGGTAGTCGATGTAGTCGTCCCGGGCGACCCACCGGCCAGCACGTCCGGGGATGGGCAGGCCGGGCAGGTCGGAGAGCCAGCGGATGGTGTTCAGGCGCAGGTCCTGGTGGCGGTGCCGCCAGGAGGTGCCCACCGCCTCGCCCTGTTCGAGGATGACCGGGTTGATCCGGTGCCGCCGCAGGGCCGCCGCGGCCGCCAACCCGGCCGGACCTGCTCCGATGATGATGACGGTGGGCGTCACGACGCCCGCCCGCAGCGTGGTGCGCCGAGCGACAGCGCGGTGACGCCATGTCGGCCGCCAGCGGCGCCCACGCCATGACCGCCGTGGACCGGGTGCAGGCTCGTGCCGGGCGGGAGCGGGACGGCTCCGGTGCCGATGGCCGGCAGCGCGTCGTTCACGAGCGTGGTGTCCGGGAAGACCGCCGACTCCACTGCGGCCGTGTGACCCGTCAAGGTGCGGTTGCCCATGCGTCATACGTCTTTCGCTAGAGCGATACTCCAGCGACAATTGCACTAGAGTGTCGCTCCAGTCAAGTTGGGGAGATCACCGGTGACACCACCCAAGCCCGGAGTGCGCGCGGCCAAGACGGCCCAGACCCGTGCCCGCATGCTCGCCGCCGCCCGCGAGCTGTTCGTCGAACGCGGCTACACCGCCACGAGCATGCAGGCCATCGCGACCCGAGGCGGGGTGGCCGTGCAGACGTTGTACTTCACCTTCGAAACCAAACGAGCGATCCTCAAGGAGCTGCTCGACGTCGAGGTGGCCGGCGACGACGCCCCGGTCGCCACGCTCGACCGCCCATGGGCCGCCCAAGCGCTCGCCGCGCCGCCGCCCGAGCTGCTGCACCGGCTCGTCGAGGCCACCGCCGACATCCATGCCCGGGTGGCGCCGCTGCTGGAGGTCGCCCGCTCGGCCGCCGCCACCGACCCGGAGATCGCCGAACTGTGGCGCACCAACATCACGCAGCGGCACACCGTGCTGGCCGTGTTCACCGGCGCCCTGGCCGCCAAGAACGCGCTGCGCGCCGACCTCAACGCACTTCGCGCCGCGGACATGGCCCTCGCCGTCCTGGCGCCGGAGACCTACCACCTGCTCACCGACCACCGGGGCTGGAGCAGCCACGCCTGGGCCGACTGGGCGACCCAGACTCTGATCAGCACCCTTCTTGCGTCATCCGAATGACTAGCGTGATGCTCTAGTGAAATGCGGGAGACACTGTCAAGTCCTGGGTTGCGGGCTGAGGCCCGCTACCGCGAGCCGGAACAGGTGCTCGGCCCGGGCGGCGGGGTCGGGGTGGTGCTCCGTCGCCAGGACGATGCCGACGATCAGCGTGATCAGGTCGGCGACGGTGGCGCCTTCCGCGACCACGCCGTCTCGTACGGCGCGGCGCAGCAGCGGATCGCCTGCCTGTTCCATCATCGCCGCGCAGGTGCTCTCGTCCATCGAGCCGGGCTCGGCTTCCTCGTAGGACAGGGCCGCCGTGAGCCCGCGTGCGGCGACGCAGTAGGTGAGGACGTCGCCGAGCCAGCCGAGGAGGGCCACGCGGCTGTCGTCCTCGCTCGCCAGCTCGTTCGCGCGGGCGCACAGGGACTCGATCCGCCGGTGGGAGACCGCCTCCAGCAGTGACCGGCGGGTGGGGAAGTGGCGGCGCACCGTGGCCGAGCCGACCCCCGCCACGCGGGCGATCTGCTCCAGGGAGGCGCCGGCGCCGTGCGTGGCGACCTCCTCCTCCGCGACGGCGAGGATGCGCGCGTAGTTGCGCCGGGCGTCCGCGCGCTGGCGGTCGGGCATGGCGTCATCTCCGGTGTTGCTAACTGGCGGGGCCCGCCGTATCGTACCGCAGAGGAAAACGGCGGGCCCCGCCGTTTATCGTCCCGAGGGAGCATCATGCCCGCATCATCCGCGCCCGTCCTGGTCATCGGCGCCACCGGCAGGCAGGGCGGGGCCACCGCCCGCGCCCTGCTCGCGGCCGGCGTCCCGGTCCGCGCCCTGGTCCGCGACCCGGCCACCGACCGGGCCCGGGCCGTCGAAACGCTCGGCGCCGAGCTCGTCACCGGTGACCTCCGCGACCGCGCATCGGTGACCCGGGCCGCCAAGGACGCCCGCGCCGTCTTCTCCGTACAGATCGCCCCGCTGACCTCCCGAGGCTTCGACTTCGACGACGAGGTGGCCCAGGCCGTCAACCTGATCGAAGGCGCGAAGGCCGCAGGAGTGCCGCAGTTCGTGCAGACGTCCACCAGCGGCGCCGGACGCCACACCAGGACCCCCGGGCAGGAGGCGGCGGCGGCCTCTCTGGACGCCAAGGCCGCGATCGAGCAACACGTCCGCACGGCGGGCTTCCCCCACTGGACGATCCTCAAGCCGGCCTTCTTCATGGACAACTTCCTGCCGTCCATGGCGTTCTTGTTCCCGCGAGGCGTCGAGGGCGGCCTGGTGAGCGTGATCAAGCCGCGGACCCGCCTGTCCCTCGTGGCGACCGACGACATCGGCACGGCGGCCGCCGCGGCCATCGCCGCGCCGGAGCGCTTCGACGGGGTCGAGCTGGAGCTGGCGAGCGACTATCTGCCGATGACGGAGATCGCCGCGGTCCTCTCCCGCGCGCTGGGCACGCCCCTGTCGGCGCCGGACATGACCGAGGAGCAGGCGCTCGCCGCCGGCATGCCGTCGATGGGCGGCTCGCACGAGTGGCTGAACACGGCCGGTCAGCCCGCCCGCCCCGAGTACGCCAGGGACCTCGGCCTCCCGCTGACCAGCTTCGAGGAATGGGCCCGGCAGCACCTGAGCCCCGCGGCATGACCACGGGCGGCGGCGACGTCCGGTGATCACAGTTGCTGGTGGCGGCGTCCTCGCCCGTTGGCCGGGCTCGCCTGGCGGATCAGGAGCTGGTCGAGCTTGGCGTTGACGGCGGCCAGCTCGCGCTTGACGGTTTCGAGCTCGGTCTGGGCCTGGGTCTCGGCCGGAGAGGGTTCGGCGTCGTTCATGGCGTTGACCACCACCGCGATGAACAGGTTCAGCGCGACGAACGTGGACATCAGGATGTAGGCGATGAAGAACATCCACGCCCAGGGCTTGTGCTCCATCACCTCCTGGGCCACGCTCCCCCAGTCGTCCCCGGTCATGATCTGGAACAGCGTGAACAACGACCGGGGCAGCTCGTCGAACCGCTCAGGCACGATGTCGCCGAACAGCGTCGTCGCGACCACGGCCGCGATGTAGATCATCAGCACCAGGAGGCCGATGATGGACGCCATCCCCGGGACCGCGGTCAGCAGGGCGTTCACCACGCGGCGCATGCTGGGCACCGCGGAGATCAGCCGGAGCGCGCGCAGGATCCGCAGGGCGCGCAGCACCGACAGGGGGCCGGTGGCGGGCACCAGGGCGACGACCACGATGATCGCGTCGAACCAGTTCCAGGGGTCGGACCAGAACTCGCGACGGTAGGCGTACAGGCGGGCCGCGATCTCCACGGTGAAGATCGCCAGAGCGAGCCGGTCGACGGCGTGCAGCAGGTCACCGGCCCGGTCCATGAGGTGCGAGCTGGTCTCCATGCCGATGGTGACCGAGTTGATCACGATCACCGCGATGATCGCGCGTTGCACAAGAGGGTTTTCCAAGACGATGCGTACGCGTTCTTGCCCGGGCACCTCGGCGACCGCTCCTCAGGAACGAAGTTTTCGATCATCGTAGAGGCGGGCCTCGCCGGGGTTCAGCAGCGAACGCTTGAGATGATGATCACACCCGGCGGCGGGTGTTTCTCCTGGTTGTCGGGGAAAGAGGCGTTTTACGGGCGGGCCTGCCCACGCCGGTTCCGGCCGGGTTCGACCAGATCGAAGGCGATGGTGATATCGGTGTCGGCCGACCCGGACACGTCCGGCGTCACCTCGCCCGGGCGGGCGCGATGAGTGTGGCGCTGGGCCTGCTGGCCATCTTCGTGCTCACCCTGGCCACCGGCTACTTCGTCGCCCAGGAGTTCGCCTACGTCAGCGCCGACCGGCTGATCCTGTCCCAGCAGGCCGCCGCGGGCGACAAGAAGGCGGCCAAGGCCGTCAAGGTGATGGAACGGCTGTCGTTCATGCTGTCGGGAGCGCAGCTCGGCATCACCGTCACCGCGCTCGTCGTCGGGTTCATCGCCCGCCCGGCCCTGGCGGAGCTGATCGCGCCCGCGCTGACCGCGCTCGGCATGCCCGCCGGGATGGTGGGGGCGGTGGCCCTGGCCGTCGGGTTCGCGCTGGCCACGATCATCCAGATGGTGCTCGGCGAGCTCGCCCCCAAGAACCTGGCCCTGGCCCGGCCGGAGCCGCTGGCCCGCGCGCTGGCCGCCTCCACGCTGGTCTACCTGGCGGTCGCGGGGCCGATCATCAAACTGTTCGACACCGCCGCCAACCGGCTGCTGCGCGCCGTCGGGATCGAGCCCGTCGAGGAGTTGCACCACGGCGCCACGCTGGAGGAGCTAGGCCACATCATCGGCGAGTCCGAGGCGCACGGCCACCTGCCCGGCAGCCAGGCCGACGTGCTGGAACGGGCGCTGGCCTTCTCCGACCACACCGCCGAGGAGGTGATGGTGCCGCGCGCCGACGTGGTCGCCGTGGCCGCCTCGGCGAGCGTCGCGGAGCTGGACGAGCTCATCGCCGTCCACGGCCACACCCACTACCCGGTGCTCGGCGCCACGCTCGACGACGTGACCGGGCTGGTCAGCCTGCGCGACGTGGCCGCGGTGCCCGCCGGGGCCGCCGCCGCCACCCGGGTCGGCGAGCTCGCCCGGGACGTCCTGGTCGTGCCGTTCTCGCTGCCGCTGCCCGACCTGGCCGCCCAGCTCCACGCCCGGGGCGAGGAGGTGGCCTGCGTGGTCGACGAGCACGGCGGCCTGGCCGGCCTCGTCACCTGGGAGGACGTCGCCGAAGAGCTCGTCGGCGAGATCGCCGACGAGGACGACGCCGACACCCCCTCAGCGGTACGGCACGGCGACGGCTGGGAGCTGGACGCCGGGCTGCGCATCGACGAGATCGCCCTGGCCACCGACCTGAACCTGCCCGACGAGGACGACTACGACACCCTCGCGGGGCTGATCCTGCACCGCCTGGGCCGCTTCGCCGCACCCGGCGACGTCATCACCGCTGCCCTGCCCGCCACCCTCGACCCCGCCGCGCCCACCCACGCCCGCATCGAGGTCCTGACGCTGGACCGGCACGTCCCCGAACGCGTCCGGCTCACCCCGTACCGGCACCTCGACGAAGCGGAGGAGCGGCCGTGAACCTGCCCCTGGGCCTGGCCCTCACCCTGTTCCTGCTCGGCGGCAACGGCTTCTTCGTCGCCGCCGAGTTCGCCCTCGTCGCGGCCAAGCGCCACCGCCTGGAGAAGGCCGCCGCGCAAGGCAGCAAGGCCGCCTCGGCCGCCCTGTCGGGCATCAAGGAACTGTCGCTCATGCTGGCCGGCGCCCAGCTCGGCATCACGCTGTGCTCGCTCGGCCTCGGCGTCGTCTCCGAACCGCTCATCGCCGGCACGCTCACCCCGCTGTTCCACACCCTCGGCCTGCCCGAGGCCGCCGCGCACGCGGTCGCCTTCGTCATCGCGCTGGCCGTCGTGACCTTCCTGCACATGGTGCTCGGCGAGATGGCGCCCAAGTCGTGGGCGATCGCGCACCCCGAACGCTCCGCCACCATCCTGGCGCTGCCCTTCCGCGCCTTCACCCTGGCGGTACGGCCGGTGATCAGCCTGCTCAACGCCATCAGCAACGCCCTGCTGCGCCTGTTCAAGGTGCACCCGCGCGAGGAGGGCGCCAACCCGCGCACACCTGAACAGTTGCGGCACCTGGTGGAGGAGTCACGCAGGCTCGGCCTCATCGAGGCCGACGACCACGCCGTGCTCAGCCAGGCCCTGCACGCCCCCGACGCCGCCATCGCCGCGCTCATCACCCCGCTCGACCGGGTCGTCACCGTCCCCGCCACCGCCTCGGCCCAGGACGTGATCGACGCCTGCCTCACCGCCAGACGCTCCCGCCTCGTCGTCGGCGACCCGGCGGCGCCGCTCGGCGTCGTCCACATCCGCGACGCCTACCTGGCCGCCCGCCGCGCCCGCACCGTCACCGCCGCGCACCTCGCCTACCGCCTGCCCGCCCTGCCCTCGGACGCCTCGGTGTCGGAGGCGGTCGCGGCACTGCGAGCCGCCCGCAGCCAGCTCGCGCTCATCCGCTCCGACGGCGCCGGCGGTGCTGGTGTCATGGGCATCGTGAGCCTGGACGACCTGCTCACCACCCTGCTCGTCCCGGACCCGGGGTCACCCGCGAGATAGCGGCTGAACCACCCACCCGTGAGCCAGGTTCGGAGCCCGGCGCCCGCAGATCAGGGATCCGATGTTGTCAGGGCAAGCACAGCACCTGCCGCCCTCCGCACGCCTTCAACATGCGCCGTTCGACGGCGCGTCTGCGCTCCTCTTCCAGGACGGCGACGTCCTGGTGCAGGATCTCGGAGGCGACGTCCGAGCAGGCGGCTCCGCGCCACAAGGCGACCGCCTTGTGCAACAGCGCCGCCTCCTGCTCGGGCGAGTCGGCCCGACCGGCCCGGCCCAGCAGGTGGCGGAACTCCAGCAGGTCCAGCCGGTCAGGGCCGAGCCGGATCTCGTAGCCTCCCGGCCACGTCCGGACGGCTGGAGGCCGAGTTCGGTCCCGTCCTCCCCCGGCACTGGCACGCGGTCGCGGACCGCCCCGGAACCTGGATACGTGCCTACGCCGGTCTCATGAACCGGCTGTGGAAGGAGTTCCGCCCAGTCTGGAAGAACGCCGACGCCCTCCTGCACAAGGAACAGGAGCGCATCGGCCTGGCCGTCGTGACGCGCAGCCTGCACGCTCTCCTCCCTGGGCTGAGCGGGCGGCTGACCTGCGACAGCGCCTCCATCCGGCTTCCGGACCAGCAGGGCAGATCCTTCGACCTCGCCGGCCGTCGCCTCACCTTCGTGCCCGTCGTCTCCGGCCACGGCGCCTGCCTGTTCTCCTTCGACCAGCCCGGCCCGGCGTGGATCGGCTACCCCCTGCCCGCCGTCGGCCTCCTGTGGTCCGGCCGCTCCAGCCCCGCCGCCCGCGACGACGCCGACAAGCTCGCTCTCGCTCTCGGTCACACCCGCGCCGCCATCCTGCGGCTGGCCGGGACCTCCATCCCCATCGGGAAGCTCGCCGCCCTGCTGGACTGCTCGCCCTCCACTGCCAGCTACCACTGCGACCAGCTCCAGGCCGCCGACCTGCTCAGCCGCGAGCGCCGCGGCCGCCACGTCCACATCAAGATCACGGCCAGGGGAGACGAGCTTCTCGCCGTCCTGGCCTGACCGCCGTGCCGAAAGGATCTCGCGTTGCCGTCTGTTCATCAGAAGGACCGGTCATGGGCCCCGCTGTGGCCCGCGTACGCCGCCGCCGGGTTCGTCGGCCTCTTCTGCGTGGCTGTGCTCGGCCTGGCCGCCGTCAACGCGGTCGTCGAAGGCGTCTGGCCCGAAGGAGACGGCTGGATCGCGCTGGGATCGGTGGGGTTGCGGATCCTCACGGTCGCGCTCGCGCTGGCCAGCGTCCGCCCGTGGGGCAGGCGGCTGCCCAGCCGGCTCGTGCTGGGCGGGCTGTGGGGCTCGGCCGCCGCCCAGTTCGTCTATCCGGTGCTGGAACTCGTGGTCAAGCTGCTCATTCTGGCGGGCGTCCCCATCGCGCTCGGCAAAGGCATCAGCAACATGTCCGCGACGGGTTGGTTCAACTTCGCCGCCGTCTGGGTCGTCTTCGGAGTTCCGGCCGTCTTTTTCGGGCTCGCGGCCGTGTCCTTTCAGCGCCGGATCGCGGCGTCCTCTCTCTTTGCGTGGCTGGGCATTCTTGGAGGAAGCGCGGCGCTGCTGTTGATCGGAATGCTCATCGGATAGCGGGCCGGCCATGACGCCGGGATACGGCTCGTCAGACGCCGAGGCGGCGGCGGATCTGGGCCGAGAGCTGGTCGACGGCGACGACGAGCACCATCACCACCAGCAGGTGGGTGACCATCTCGTCGAAGCGGAACAGCTTGATCGACTGGTTGACGAGGAAGCCGATGCCGCCCGCCCCGACCAGGCCGAGCACCAGGGACGAGCGGACGTTGACGTCGAAGCGGTACAGCAGCAGCCCGACGAACTGCGGGATCACGGCGGGCAGCACGGCGTGGGCGGCGACCTGGACACCGGAGGCGCCGCCGACGCGCAGGGCGTCGCGGGGGCCGAGGTCGATCTCCTCCATCGCCTCGGCCCAGAGCTTGCCCATCACCCCCGTGTTGTGGAAGATCAGCGCGAGCACGCCGGCGAACGGGCCGAGCCCCACGGCGGTGACGAAGATCAGGGCGAACACCACGTCGGGCACCGCGCGCAGGAACGACAGGATCGAGCGGGCGCCCTGGTAGACCCAGCGGTTGCGGGTCGTGGTCCGGGCCGCGAGCAGGGCCAGGACGAGCGCCGCCGGCACCGAGAGGGTGGTGCCGAGCAGGCCGATGGCGAGCGTGACGAGCGCCCCCTGGAGGCTGGGCAGCAGCACCTCGGTCCAGGACAGGTCGGGCGGCAGGGCCTGGCCGAGGAAGTCGGCCATGCCGCGCCAGCCCTGGACGAGCGCCGCCGGGGAGAACTCGGTGCCGTGCCAGGCCAGCACGTGGGCGGCCACCACGACCACGGTGACGGCCGCGGTCGCCGTGGTGATCGGCCGCCTTCGGGGCGGGGCGAGCGGGGTGGCCGGGGACTTCATCGGTGCTCCTGATGAACGACGTGCGAGGCGGGGGCGGGCGAGGCGGGGCGGCCGGCGTACAGGGTGTCGAGGTCGGCCTCGGTGATCTCGGAGGCGGGCGCGTCGATGACGGCCCGGCCGTGCAGCAGCCCGACCACCCGGTCGGCGTGGCGGCGGGCCAGCGCGGGCTGGTGCAGCACGGCGGCGACGGCCAGGCCCTCCTCGTGCGCGAGGTCGGCCAGCAGGGAGACGACCTGCTCGGCGGCGGCCGGGTCGAGGGCGGAGACGGGCTCGTCCGCGAGGATGATCCGGGCGCGCTGGCAGAGGGCGCGGGCGATCGCGACCCGTTGCTGCTGCCCGCCGGAGAGCCGGCCGGCCGGTTCGGCGGCGCGGTCGGCCATCCCGACCCGGTCCAGGCAGGCCATGGCCTCCTCGCGCAGCTCGCGCGGGAACAGGATCGGCGCGAGCGATCGGCGCAGCGGCAGCCGGCCGAGCGCGCCGGCGCAGACGTTGTCCAGGGCGCTGCGGCGGCGTACGAGGTGGATCTGCTGGAAGACCATGGCCGTCTGCTGCCGCAGCCGGTTGCTCTCGGCGTCGTGGCCGGAGCCGAGGGTCCGGCCGTGGACGGCGATGGCGCCCGCGTCGGGGGTCTCCAGGCCGACGAGGCAGCGCAGCGCGGTGGACTTGCCGCATCCGTTGGCGCCGAGCAGCGCGAGGAACTGTCCGGATTCGACCCGCAGGTCCAGGTCGTCCAGTACGGTCCTGCCGTCGAAGGACTTGGTCAGCCCCCGTACCACGAGCGCGGCCGGCGGGCCGGTCACTGCCGTCCGGAGGGGAGGCGGCGGGGCGTCGGCGGGCCTCATGGTCAGACGTCCTCCTCGGTCAGGTTCAGCTCGGCGGCCAGGTCGAACAGCGGCTGGTACGTGTCCTTCGTCACGGCGACGAGCGGCCCGGGCGGGTCGACGTCGAGGAACGCGCCGACCTGGGCGACGTCGGCGGGGCCGAGCTCCAGCAGCGCCTTGGTGACCGCTTCGCGGAAGGCCGGGTCGGCCTTGCCGGAGACGGTGATGGGGTCGTTCGGGATGGGGGCGGAGGTCCAGATCTGCCGGAAGCCGTCGGGCTTGAACGTGCCGGCGGCCTGCGCGGAGGCGAGCTGCTGGCTGTTGATCTCGGCGGCGTCGACCTTGCCGTTGACGAGCGCGAGCAGCGCCTCGGGGTGGCCTCCGGCGTAGTCGATCTTCACGGACGACTCGGCCACGCCGTCGGTCTTGAGCGCGTACCGGGGCAGCGCGTCACCCGAGGTCGATCCCGGGCTGGACAGCGCGATGGACTTGCCCGCCAGGTCCTTGACGGAGGTGATGGGCGAGTCGGCGCGCACCCAGATGCCGGCGGTGTAGGTGGTCAGGGCGCCCTTCGCGTCGGCGAACGAGGCGACGGGCCGCGCGTCCGCCATCGTGCTGGCGAAGACGTACCCGAGCGGCCCGAACTGGGCCAGTTCGAGCTGCCCGTTGCGCATCGCCAGCACCTCGGCGGAGTAGTCGTCGACGATCTTCAGCTCGACGGGGCAGTTCAGCTTGCGCTGGAGGGCGTCGGCGAGGACCTGGTAGGCGGGCTTGAGCTTGGCGGGGTCCTCGTAGGGCTCGATGCCGAAACGGATCCTGCCGCCGGGGCAGGTGGCGCCGCCGGCTTCGGCTCCGGTCTCGGCGCCGCCGCAGCCGGCCAGCAGCAGGAGCGGGGCCGCCGCCACGGCGGCCAGGAGGCGTCGTGCGCGCATGGGGATCTCTCCTCGGAAGGTGTGGTGGTGTGTCGGAGGGGTGGTCAGTCGAGCAGGTCGTCGAGGACCTCGGGGGCCAGGCCCAGGGCGGTGGTCATGCCGATGCCGGACGTGACCGCGACCACGCGCACGCCGGGCATGGGGGCGGCGATCAGGAACGGCTCGGGGGCGGAGGAGTAGACGCCGCGCCAGCGCTCGCGGACCGTCAGCCGGTCGGCGCCCAGCAGCCGCCCGGTCTCGGCCAGGACGTGCCGGTCGAGCTCGTCGGCCTGGAACGGGTCGAACGTGTCGCCGTAGGCGTGGGTGTCGCCGACGATCAGATCGCCGTCCGGGCGCTGGGTGAACATCAGGTTCAGGCCGATGCCGACCAGGTCCGGGTGCTCGGCCTCCAGCCGCGCCCGTACGGCGGCCACGCCGGGGCAGGCGGTGAAGCCGCCGTAGCGCAGGAGCGAGAAGCCCGACAGCACCGCGGGGTCCACCGTCCGGCCGTACGGGTCGGCCACCCGCAGCATGTGCAGCGCGCAGCGGCGCAGCCCGAACTGCGCGGCGAGGCCGGGGAAGTGCCGGTCCACGTGGTGGCCCACGGCGAAGACCACCCGGCCCGCTCCGACGCGGCCCCGGCTGGTGACGACCGCGCCCGGCTCCACGAGGTGGACGGAGGTGGCCCAGTGGAAGCGCACGCCCTGGCCGGCCAGCCAGTCCGCGATCGCGTGGACGGCCTGGCGGGGGTCGACGCGGATGTCCAGCGGCAGCCAGGCGCCGCCGACCACGCCGGGGCCCACCGGCACCCGTTCGGCCACCTGCCCCGCGTCGAGCAGGACGGCGTGGCCGTCGCGGGCGGCGGCGAACTCCTCCAGCACCGCGTACTCGTCGTCGGCCCTGGCCACGACGACGGTGCCGGCGTCGCGCAGCCAGAGCCCCGTCTCCTTGGCCAGCCGCAGCCAGGCGGCCCTGGCCGTGGTCCCGTAGCGGAGGGCGTCGCCGTCCTGGGCGGTGAAGCAGCCGTGCCCGAAGTTGCGGACGGACGCGCCGACGGCCCGCCCGTCGCGTTCGACGACGACGACGGACAGTCCCCGGCGTACGGCGTCCACGGCGTGGGCCAGTCCGACGATGCCCGCGCCGACGACGACGACATCGGCCGAGTCGAGCAAACTTGTCATGACAAGCAAGGTGCCGAGCCTGCCCGACAGGTGTCAACAGGTGCCGAACACATGTCGCCGCCTGTTCATCTGGACGCCATCTATGCAGGTGAGGCCGTCATTGAAGGGTTTGCGCGACCGCCGCCCTCCTGTATGGTCAAGTCGCATGGACGGGCCTCTTCACGAACGTGTCGCAGCGGATCTGCGGCGTCGCATCCGGTCGGGCGACCTGCCGGTGGGCGCCGCCGTTCCCTCCGAGTCCCAGCTGTGCGAGCAGTGGGGAGCCTCGCGGGGGCCGATCCGGCAGGCGCTGGCCACGCTCCGGTCCGAAGGGCTGATCGGCGGCGGCCGGGGCAAACCGCCCGTGGTGCGCACCCGGACGATGCCCCAGCCGTTCGAGACGTTCCTGTCGTTCTCGCGGTGGGCCGAGCAGATGGGCCACCAGCCCGGCCAGCGGACGCTGGAGATCAGCCGGCGCCCGGCCTCCGCCGAGGCGGCCGACGCGCTGGCCGTGGACGAGGGCGAACCGGTCGTTCAGCTGCTGCGCCTGCGGCTGCTGGACGGCGTGCCCACGATGATCGAACGGACCACGTTCGTGTGGGACGCGGGCCGGTGGCTCTTCGACTTCGACTGCGACAGCGGCTCGGTCCTGGCGTACCTGACCGGGCGCGGGGTGGACCTGAGCAGGGCCCGCCACATGATCGACGCGATCGTGGCGGACGAGACCGACGCCGAGCTGCTGACCGTCTCCCCCGGCGCGGCCCTGCTCCGCGAACGCCGCCGCACCTCCTCGGCCGACGGCCGGCCCGTCGAGTACTCCGACGACCGCTACCGTCCCGACCTCGTCTCCTTCACCATCGACAACTCCCAGCAGGCCCGCCCGGCACTGCTGCGCAGCCCCCTTGGAGAGCTACCGTGATCGAACTGGCGGTCCTGGACATCGCCGGCACCACCGTCGAGGAGCACGGCGCCGTCTACGTCGCCCTCGAACAGGCCGTCCGCGCGGCGGGCGGCGACCCGGCCGCCGACGACATCCGGCGCTGGATGGGCGCCGGCAAGCGCGAGGCGATCAGCGCCCTGCTGGGAAAGCCCCCGGCCGAGGTCACGGAGGCCGCCTTCGCCGACTTCCGCGAACGGCTGCGCGCCGCCTACGCCGACCGTCCGCCGACGCCCCTGCCCGGCGTTCCCGAGGCGATCACGACGCTGCGCGCCTCCGGCGTCAAGGTGGCGCTCACCACCGGGTTCGACCGTGAGGTGACCGGCGCCCTGCTGTCCGCGATCGGCTGGGACACCGGGTTCCTCGACGCGGTGGTGTGCGTCGACGACGTCCCCGCCGGGCGCCCGGCACCGTACATGATCTTCCGGGCGATGGAGGCGACCGGCGTCCACGACGTCGGCCGGGTCCTCACGGCCGGCGACACCACCCGTGACCTTCAGGCGGGCGCCAACGCGGGCGCCGCGATCGTGGCCGGCGTCCTGACCGGCAGCCAGGACGCCGCCACGCTCGGCGCCGTCCGCCACACCCACCTGCTGCCCGGCGTGGCGGCCATCCCGGGGCTGCTCTCCCTGACCTCCGCCTGAGCTCGCCCGCTACCCGGCCCAGAACGCGCACCGGTGGGCGGCGGCGAGGTCGATCGGCCCTGTCGGGTCGGGCGCGAGCGCCAGCGACTGCGTGCCGGGGCGGGCAGGGGCGAAGGTCCGCCAGCGGGGCAGGCCGGGGGCGTTGGGGTCGCCGGTGCGGGCGAACGCCGTCCAGTAGCGGATCATGGTGGTGGACAGCTGTCGCCGGCGGGCGTCGAGGCCGGGGCCGGGGAAGAGGTAGGCCAGTTCAGCGCCGTGGGCCGCCCCGAGCGGGAAGTCCGAGCCCGGGATCTCGGTCACGACGTCGTCCCCGGCGAACTCGTACGCGTACGTGCGGACCCGCTGGGCGAGGCTCCGGTTCCGCTCGTACGTCGGGCAGGCGAACACCACGTCGGTGGTGAGCGCCGCCCAGGCGAGCCCCGGGGAGGCGTACCGCGTGAGGGGGTAGCGGCGGGCGACGCGTTCTGCGCGCTCGCCGAACGCGTGCCGCAGCAGCTCGGCGTACGTCCGGGCGGTGATCGGGGTGCCGGGCAGCTCGTAGAACAGGGCGACCATGTAGCGCATCTCGTCGCGTGTCGTGCCCGAGATGACCGGGACGCGGTGGAACGCGCCGGTGGCCAGGGCGCGCTCGGGGTCCCGCGGGAGCACCGGGCTGCCGACGGCCGGGGTGATGAACTGGTCGTGCAGAGGCAGCAGGCGCTCGGCGGGCACCTGGCGCAGGCAGGCGAGGGCGGTCGCCGCGTCGGCGCAGCCCAGCCGGGCGGCGAGGCGGGCGCCGTCGGCCTGCCGGTCGGCGACGGACGGCCACTGGCGGAACGCTGGCACGCCGGGGAACATGGCCCCGGCCGGCACCGAACCGGTGCAGGGAGCGCTCTGCATGATCGCACGGTGGAAGAGCCCGGCCGCTCGCGGTGACGCGAGGTGCGCGCAGACGCTCTTGCCCCCGGCCGACTCGCCGAACAGCGTGACGTTGCCCGGATCGCCGCCGAACGCGGTGGCGTTACGGCGCACCCAGCGCAGCGCGGCCTGCTGGTCCTCCAGGGCGAAGCCGCCCGAGCCGGCCAGGCCCGGGTGGACGAACAGCCCGAAGACGCCCAGCCGGTAGTTGACGGTGACGACGATGACGTTCCCGGTCGTGGCCAGGCGGCGGGCGTCGAAGTCACTGCCGGCGCCCTCGACGAATCCGCCGCCGTGCAGCCATACCATCACCGGCTTGCGCCCGCCGGGGGCCTCGGGGACGGTGACGTTGAGGTGGAGGCAGTCCTCCGACGTGCCGGCCGGCTGTCCCGGGGCCGGTGCGGGCTGGGCGCAGCGCGGGCCCGGCCGGGTGGCGTCCCGGACCCCGGGCCACGGCCGGGCGGGCGCGGGAGAGCGCCAGCGCCGGTCGCCCGTGGGAGCGGCGGCGTAGGGAATGCCGTGAAACACCCGGTGGTCGGTGGCTTGTACGCCTTTCACCCAGCCGAGATCCGTGCGGACCACGGCGTCCTCCTGAGGGGCGGCCGCGGCGGCCGGGGCCGCGAACAGGTGCGCCACGCAGGCGGCCAGCGCCGCCCAGCTTCGCCCCTTCACGCGCGGCGGCCGATCAGCCGGGCCGCCGCGACCAGGGCGAGGCCGAGCAGGCCCACGGCCGCGCCGGTCCATGTCGGCAGGTCGATCGTGCGCTCGGCGACGGCCAGCAGCCCCCAGTCGCTCCCCCACAGCCACCGGGTCAGGGCGTTGCCGAAGCCCTGGATCATCAGCACCACACCCGCGATCATCATGACGCCTCACCCTCCATCATCAAATCAATACGTCTGTACGGTATTGTGGGCCGCGAGGACAGCAAAAACAAGTCACCCGTACTGAAATAGTGGAGTCGGTCGTGGGCAAGGGCAGTCGTACGCGGGGGTTGGGCGCGCGGCACGAGGAGCGGCGGCGGCAGATCGCGGAGGCGCTGCTCGCGATGATCAACCTCCACGGGCTCGACGCGGTGAACCTGCGCGACGTGGCGGCCAGGGCGGAGGTCTCGCTGGGCGCCGTCCAGCACTACTTCCGCAGCAAGGACGAGATGCTGCTGTTCGCCCTCGACTACATCAGCGAGCGCGGGACCGAGCGCGTACGGCAGAGCCTCGGCCAGGAAGGGCAGCCACCACGCGCGGCGCTGCGCCGCATCCTGGCCGAACTGGTGCCCGCCGACGACCAGCGCCGCGCCGAACTGCGCATCGCGACCGCGTTCACCGCCCGCTCACTGGTGAGCCCCGAGCTCGCCGGCCACCTGCGCGCGGGCTACGACTCCCTGCACGACGTGCTGGCCCTGCTGATCCGCCACGCCCAGGACGCCGGCGAGGCGCCCGCCGACCTGGATCCCGGACGGGCGGCGGCGGCGCTGTTCGCGCTGGCCGACGGCCTCGGCACGCACGTCCTCATCGGGCACGGCACCCCGGAGACGGCACTCGCCGTCCTGGACGAGCACCTCGACCGGCTCTTCGCCACCGCGCCCTGAGCCGGCCTACCCGGCGGGCTTACGCAACCGCCTGGGCGCGGTGGCCAGGCGGCGGACGTCGTCCTCAGTGCTCAACGTCGCCTCCAGTCGCGGCGGTGGTCCCGTGGCCGTGCTCCCAGGCCCAGGCGGCGATGCCCACGCGGTTGCGCACCCCGAGCTTCCGCTGGACGTTGGCCACGTGGGTCTTGGCCGTGCCGGCCGAGATGAACAGCTCGGCGCCGATCTCCGGGTTGGACCTGCCCGCGGCGACCAGCTTGACGATCTCCAGCTCGCGGTCGCTCAGCGGCTGCTCGCCCGGCACGCCGGTGCGCGCGGGCGACGGCGTGAGGTGGCGCAGCAACCGCACGGTCACCGAGGGGCTGATCAGGGCGTCGCCCGCCGCCGCCGCTCTGACGCCCTCGACGAGGAGCGCCGGTCCCGCGTGCTTGAGCAGGAACCCGCAGGCTCCGGCGCGGAGCGCGGCGTGCACGTACTCGTCGAGGTCGTAGGTGGTCACGACGATCACCCGCATCGGCGACGGCGTCTCGGGACCGGCCAGGCGGCGGGTGAGTTCGAGGCCGTCCATGCGCGGCATGCGGATGTCGGCGACGACCACGTCCGGCCGGAGCTCGGCGGCGAGGTCGAGCGCGGTCACGCCGTCCGGCGCCTCGCCCACCACCTCCAGGTCCGGCTGGGCGCCGAGGATCGTGCGGAAGCCGCGCCGGACGGCCGGCTGGTCGTCGGCGACCAGGACCCTGATCGTCATGGGAACACCGCCTTCACGACCCAGCCGCCGCCGGCGGCGCGGCCCGAGGTGAACTCGCCGCCCAGCGCCCCCACCCGCTCGGCCAGCCCGACTAGGCCGACACCGGCGCGTTCGGCGGACTGCAGACGCGGCAGGGCCTGGTCGCGCGCGTGGTCGGCCACAGTCACGACGACCGCCCCGGTCTCGTCGCTCACCCGGATGGCGACGCTCGACCCGGCAGGCGCGTGCTTCCTGACGTTGGTGAGCGCCTCGACGACGATGCGGTAGATCGTGGTCGCGACCTCGCGCGGCACCGGGCCTGACGGTTCTATCCGCATGTCGGTGTCGGGGAAGCCCGCGTCGGCGAAACGCCGTACCAGGTCGGGCAGGCCGTCGAGGCCGGGCAGCGGCTCGGCGGAGGCGCCCTCGCCCTCCAGCTCGCGCAGCATGCGCACGGTCCGGTCCATCGACGCGAGCGCCCGCGCGCCGTCCTCCTCGATCGCCCGCAGCGCCGCCGCGGCCTCGGCCGGATCGCGGTCGAGCAGGATCTGGGCCGCCTGAGCCTGGATGACCATGGCGCTGACGTCGTGGGCGACGAAGTCGTGCAGGTCGCGGGCCAGTTGCAGGCGCTGGGTGCGGCGGGCCTGCCTGACCGCCTCGACCCGGCGCCGGTCGAGGGCGCGGAGATAGGCGCCGAGCCCTGTCGCGCCCGCCGTGCCGACGGACCAGAAGAGGGTGACGGCGACCGCCTCCAGGCCCGAAGGGGGCGGGTGCATGATCTGCAACGCCAGCAGCGCTTCGGAGATCGCCGCCACCCCCACCGCCGGGACCGCCTGCCGCACGGGGGCCCAGCGCACGGTCAGCGTGACGAGCGTGAGCACGGCGACCGTGTGGACGTACGTCGACGGGCCGCCGGCGATGCCGGGGGTGATGCCGGGGGCGACCAGCCAGGCGAGCGTGCACGTCGCGCCGATCACGCCGACGGCCGCCGTGACCGCCGCGAGGAAGGGGCGTGCCCTCGGCCACCAGACCAGCGACATGGCCACGGCCGCGAGCATCGCGGGCCCGACGACGAGCGGGCTCGGCAGCGGCCGGATGGCGAGTGTGAGCGCGAGCGAGCCGGCCACCACCAGCCCGCCTGCGAGGAGTCTCATGGCGGCACCCTAGGGCAGGGATCGCGCCGGCGAATCGGCCGATCGGCAGATGTCTTCCTCCTCGGGTGAGCGCAGTCTGGGTCCTGATCGAGCGGCGACGAAACGGAAGAGACCCAGGATGCGAACGCCCAGCTTGCTGCACACAGCTCCCGCCACCAGCGACACCGAACGGCCCGTCCCGCGCTGGGCGCTGCGTGCCGCCTACGCGCTGCCCTGGCTGCTGCTGCCCTCGTGCCTGTGGAGACTGCCGTTCGCCTTCCACTTCGAGATGGGCCAGATCGACAACGCGCCCGTGGCGCCGTTGTGGATCACGATCCCGTACGTCTTCGGGCTCAGCGTGCTCACCGAAGCGGCGGCGCTGCTCAGCATCGGTCTGGTGCGCCGGTGGGGCGAGGTGGCCCCGAGCTGGATCCCGGTCATCGGCGGCCGGCGCGTGCCGCCGATGGCGGCGCTCGTCCCCGCCGTGGCCGGCGGGCTGGTGATGACCGCGGTCTCGGTGCTGATGGTCCTCACCTGGGCCGGCGCCTCCAGCGGCATGGCGTACGAGAACGGCTGGTGGCGCGCGCTGGCCGTCGTGTGCATCTCGCCGGTCGCGCTCTGGGGCCCGACGGTGCTCGCCCTGGCCTACGCCTACCACCGGCGCCGCCGTCACGCCTGAGACCTCGGACTCTTGTCACCATGCCGACGATCCGCCATGATTGCCAGCATTGCGCTATTGCGAATTACTTGCAATAAGGATGCGGGGGAGTCGACATGGTGAACCGGACGCTGCTCGGCCTGATCCGTCCGGGCCGCCGCTGGCTGGCCCTGGCCGTGCTGGCCGGCGTGCTGGTGTCGGCCACCTACGCCGGACAGAGCCTGCTCCTGACCGCCGCCGTGGCCCAGGGCATCGGCGGCGACCTCACAGCGGCGGTCCTGGCCGGCTGCGGCGCCCTGGCGCTGGTCGCGGTCCGGGCCCTGCTGGTGTGGGCCCGTGAGGTCGCCTCCGCACGGGGCGCGGAGGACGTGAAGGCGGCGCTGCGCGACCGGCTCTACCGCCACCTGCTCACGCTCGGCCCCGGGTACGTCTCCGAGGCGCGCACGGGCGGCGTGCTCACCACCCTGGTCGACAGCGTCGAGGCGATCGACCGCTACGTCGGGGTGTTCCTGCCGCAGGTGCTCATCTCGGTGCTCGGCGGCCTGGGCATCGTCGCCGTGCTCGCCTGGATCGACCCCGCCGTGGCGGTACTCGTCGCCGTCACGGCGGTGCTGGCCGCCGCCGCGCCGAGGCTGATGCGCCGCCGGATGCGGGACGGGCTCACCTCGTTCTTCACGGGGTGGAAGGGGCTGAGCGCCGACTACCTCGACGCGGTGCAGGGACTGCCCACGCTCAAGGCGGTCGGCGCCGACGAGCGCTTCGGCGCGGGGCTGTCGGCCAAGGCGTGGGCGTTTTACCGGGACTCGCTGCGGTTCACGGTCGTCTCCACCGTCTCGGCGGGCTTCGTCGGCTTCTTCGCCGCGCTCGGCACGGCCGCCGCCGTCGGGCTCGGCGCCTGGCAGTACGCCTCGGGCGCGCTGTCGCTGACGTCGGTGTTCGCCGTGCTGCTGCTGTCGCGGGAGGCGTTCCGGCCGGTCACCGACCTGATGACGGCCTTCCACGCCGGTCAGGGCGCGCTGCCCGCCGCGCACGGCATCGCCGGGCTGCTCGCCGCCCGCCCGGCAGTCGCCGACACCGGCGCCGCGAGCCTGCCCGGCACGCCGCCTGAGGTCACCTTCGAGGACGTCACCTTCACCTATCCCGGCCGCGACCGCCCCGCCCTGGACGGAGTCTCCCTGCGGCTGGCCGCCGGCCGCACCACCGCCGTGGTCGGGCCCTCGGGGGCGGGCAAGAGCACGCTGATCCGGCTGCTGCTGCGACACGCCGATCCGACGGGCGGCAGGGTGCTGTTCGACGGGGTGGACTTGCGGGACGTCGCGCTTTCCGAGCTGCGGTCGAACGTGGCGCTGGTCTCGCAGGAGGTCTACCTGTTCCACGGCACGGTCGCCGACAACATCGCCTACGGGCGGGCGGGCGTGAGCCGTGCCGAGATCGAACGGGCGGCGCGGGCCGCGCACGCGCACGCGTTCGTCGCCGAACTGCCCGACGGCTACGACACCATGATCGGGGAACGGGGAGTCCGGCTGTCCGGCGGCCAGCGCCAGCGCCTGGCCATCGCCCGCGCCCTGCTCGCCGACGCGCCGCTGCTGATCCTCGACGAGGCCACCTCCAGCGTGGACGTCGCCGCCGAGCGCGCGGTGGTCGAGGCCCTGGAGCGCGTCCGCGCCGACCGCACCGTGCTGGTGATCGCCCACCGGCTGTCCACCGTCGCGGACGCCGACCACGTCGTCGTCCTCAGCGAGGGCCAGGTGGCCGAGTCGGCCGCTCCTGGCGAACTGCTCACCGCCGGCGGCGCCTACGCCCGCCTGGTCGCCCGCCAGCAGGAAGGAGCGGCATGACCACCGCCGTCACCCCCGTACAGCCCGAGTCCCGCACGCCCGCGGAGCCCGCCTCCGTCCGGCGCGGCGCGCTGCTCTCCCTGCTGCGTCCCCAGCGGGGCCGTCTGGCCGCCGCGATCGGCTGCGGGCTGCTCGACCAGGGCTTCGCGCTCGCGGCGGCCCTGCTCGGCGCCGCCCTCGTCGGCCGGGCCCTGAACGGCGAGAGCGCCGGCGCCCTCGCGCCCGGGCTGATCCTGCTCGCGGCGCTCGTCCTGCCCAAGGTGCTGGCCGCGTGGGCCGAGTCCTACCTCGCCCACGACCTGGCCTTCCGGGTGCTGGCGGAGCTGCGCGACCGCTGCTATCGCAAGCTGGCCGCGCTGACCCCCGGCTACCTGCTGCGCCGCCGCTCCGGCGACATCGGCGCGACCGCGATGGCCGACGTGGAGATCCTCGAACTGTTCTTCGCCCACAGCCTCACCCCGCTCGTCGTGGCCGCGTCCGTACCACCGGCCTGCCTGGTGGCGGCCTTCTGGCTGCATCCGCTGGTCGGCGCGGCGCTGCTGCCGGCCGTGGTGGCGATGGCCACGGTGCCGTTCTGGCTGCGGCGGCGCTCGGCGGCGCAGGCCGAGCGGATGCGGGAGGCGGCGGGCGAGGCCGCCTCCGAGGCCGTGGACGCCGTGCAAGGGCTGTCCGAGACGCTCGTCTTCGGCCGCCAGGAGCACCAGGCCGCCCGGTTGAACGCCGCGACCGGACGCCTCAACCGCGCGTCGAGAGCGCATCGTTCGCGCGGCGGGGTGGAGAAGGCCGCCGGCGACGCCATCGCCGCCGTCGGCCTGATCGCCGTCCTGCTGGTGGCGCTGTCCCTGGTGAACGCCGGCTCCTTGGCCGCCGACCAGGTCGTGATCGTCGCCGTGCTCGGCGGCTTCGCCTTCCTGCCGCTGATGTCGCTGGTCGACACCTGGCGGGAGCTGTCCACGATCCGCGCCGCCGCCGCCCGCCTGCTGCGCATCCTCGACGCGCCGCCGGACGTCGTCGAGCAGGCCGCCCGGCCGGTGGCCCGGATCGAGCCCGAGGTGACGTTCGACCAGGTCACCTTCCGCTACGGCCCCGGCCTTCCCGACGCCGTGAGCGAAGTCTCCTTCACCATCCCGGCCGGGCGGACGGTCGCCCTGGCCGGACACTCCGGCGCGGGCAAGAGCACCTGCGCCTCGCTGCTGCTGCGCCACTGGGACGCCACGGCCGGCTCGGTGCGGATCGGCGGCCACGACCTCCGCGACCTGCCCTTCGACCAGCTCCGCTCGACCGTGGTCGCGGTGCCGCAGGACACGTACCTGTTCGCCATGAGCGTCCGGGACAACCTCCGGCTGGCCCGCCCCGACGCCACGGACGCCGAGGTGGAGCAGGCCGCGCGCACCGCCTGCGCGCACGACTTCGTCACGGCCCTGCCCGACGGGTACGACACCCTCGTCGGGGAGCGCGGCGCCCACCTGTCGGGCGGGCAGCGCCAGCGGCTCGCCATCGCCCGCGCCCTGCTCACCAGGGCGCCCGTCCTGGTGCTGGACGAGGCCGTCTCGAACCTGGACGCCGACAGCGAGGCCGCCATCGACGAGGCGCTGCGCGCGGCCGGGGGCCGGCACACGACCCTCGTCGTCGCCCACCGCCCCTCCACCCTGCGCACGGCGGACACGGTGGTGCTGATGAACGCCGGCCGCGTGGTGGACATCGGCCACCACGACGACCTGCTGACCCGATCCCCCGAATACCGCCGCCTGCTCTCACGCTGAATCGGTTAGCCTCCGGGGCATGAAAAAGCTGCTTGAGATAATCGGCGCGTTATTGGCCATTCAAGGATTGGCCGGTCTGGTGCACGAATGGATCGGGTGGTTTCGCCTCTGGGTTGTCGTGCCCTACCTCGAATTCCTGGAGGGCTACGAGATCCTGGCCAATATCGGTCTCGTCATTCTCGGGCTCCTCGTGATGACCGCGTCGGGCGCCGTCAAGAAATAGGGTCGTTCCGCGGCGGCATTTTCCGGGTGGCTCATAGTCCTTGTTTGCCGGTGGCCCAGTACGGCTTGGTGGTGATGGCGCGGCGGGGCAGGATTCCGTGGTCGACGAGCGTGCGGCGCTGGCGCTGGAGCGATTGGGCATGGCCGAGGAGCAGCGCGCCGTCGACGTGGGCGAGTTCGCCGTCCTCGGCGGCGTGTTCGAGCCAGTCCTGGAGCGCGTCACCCGGGGCCGGTCCGGCGGGCAGGAAGCGGTAGCGGGGACGGGGTCCGGCGAGGGGTCGCACGGCGTCGGGGGGCACTTCGACGACGACGAGGTCCTCCGTGCCGGCGTAGGCGTCGATGGTGCCGAGGGTGCAGCCGTCGCCGAGGAAGAGGCGTGGGGCTCCGTGCTCGTACAGGGGCCGGTGTCGTCCGGTCAGCACGGTGAACTCGGCGCCGGCGCGCAGGCCGAGGATCCAGCGGGTGCCGGGACCGTCGGCGCTGGTGGCGGCCAGGACGGTGACGTGCTCGGGGTCGTGGGCGCATACGGTCCGCACGGAGTAGCGGCGGCCCTGGGTGGGGGTGGCGCGGACCTGGATCTCGTGGCCGGGCTGCCAGCCGCCGGGCGGAGCTTCGGCGCGCAGGTCCACCTCGACGAACCCCGGGGCGGGTTCGGCCAGGCCGAGAACGCGTGCGCGGCGGCCCATGACGGTTTCGGCGAGCCTGCCGATGAACGTCGGTGCCTGCGGCATGGGTGTCCTCCTGGGATTCGCAGCACACTACACCGTGCAGTGTAGCTCCACACTGTACGGTGTAGTGTGGGGCTGTGGAAAACGCCATGAGGCCGGGCAAGCAGGTACGCGAAGGTGACCAGGAGAAGCGGGCGGCGATCATCTCCGCCGCACGTGAGCTGTTCGCCCGCCAGGGGGTGGACAGCGTGAGCATGGACGCCGTGGCGGCCCGCGCCGGGGTTTCCAAGCGCACCGTCTACGACTACTTCGGCGACAAGAACCGCTTGTTCCTGGCCATCCTGGCCGAGACCTCCGACAAGCTGAACGCCTCGATCCAGCGCGCCCTGGATCAGCACCTCCCCGGGGACGGGACCATCACCACGGTCCCCGCGCTGCAAGAGGCGATCACCGCGCTCGTCGTCGAGCTCGGCCGGACGCTGGTCGGCTCCCCCGACTACGCCGCCGCGTTCGCGCTCGTCGCCCAGCGACGCTGGCGGGAGCCGGGCAGCCAGGACGACGTCGTGACCGGGTCCGCCGAAGACGCCCTGGCCGACCGTCTCGCCCACTTCGCGAAGGCGGGGCTCCTCGACACCGACGATCCGCGGACGGCCGCCGGCCACCTCTCCGCCCTGACGATCCTGCTGGCGTACAACGACCAGCCCGACCCGGCCACCGCCGACCCCGAGCGCATCCACAGGATCATGACCTCAGGCGCCCATGCCTTCATCCGCGCGTACGCCACGCGCTAGGACCGCTTGAGCGCGCGGGCGCGGACGGCGGCGAGCATGACGCGGCGGACGAATCCGCTCCCCAGCCGGATCACCACCCAGTACCGCAGGAACGCCCGGCGCGCGTCCGGGCTGGTCGCCTGGATGCGGGTCTCGGTGACGAGCCGGGTCCGGCCGTCGCCGGCGTCCTCCAGCAGGAAACTGAACGTGGCCTTCGCGTAGCCGGGCCGGTCGAAGGCGCGGAAGGCGTCGAGCCCGTCGACGGAGCCGACGTTCTGCGCCCGGCCCAGCCGCCACCACTGGCCGATCACGCCCTGGACCACCTCGCGGCCGGGGTCCTCGGCGAGGGGGATGAAGTCGGGTATGTCGCGTTGGGCATGCCCGTTCCGTACGCGAGAGAGCAGGTTGCGGGCGGCGAACAGCGGCTTGGCGAGGCGCAGGTCCGTGGCCTTCACGTTGCCGATGGCCTCCCAGACCCGGGACGGGGGCGCGTCGATCACGATCGAGTGGCGTTCGGCGGCGTCGGGTGCGGGCATGAGGCGGTGGGCGAGCGTGGGCGTGCCACTCTTTACGGAACGCGAAGTATCGGAACTCATAGTTCCTTATCATGGAACCCGTCTCCACCCAGGCGCAATGTCGGCTGCGCCACATTACGGGTACACCGGTTCCGTAATAGGCTGGGGCTCATGAGCCAACCACTGGGCCGCCCTCGGGAGGGCCGGGTCGACCAGGCCATCGCCACGGCGGCGCGCGCCCTCCTGGCCGAACAGGGCTATGCCCAGCTCACGGTGGACGCGGTGGCCACCCGCGCCGGGGTGGGCAAGGCCGCGATCTACCGCCGGTACGCCACCAAACAGGAGATGATCTTCGCGGCGGTCATGCACGACCTGGAGCTGACCGCTCCCCCGGACACCGGCTCCCTGGCCGGCGACCTGGCCGCGGTCACCCGCGACATCGTCGCCAACCTCGCCACGCCCCCGCCAGGAGTGATCCCCGGCCTGCTCGCCGACGTGCACGCCGACGGGGCCCTGGCCGCCAGGTTCGCCACCGGCTTCGTCACCGCCGAACGCACCTGCATCACCGAGATCCTGGACCGGGCGGTCACCCGCGGCGAACTCCCCCGCCGCCCCGACCCCGCCGTGGCCCACGCACTGCTCCTCGGCCCCGTCTTCGCCTGGCTGTTCCTCCTGATGGAGAACCGGGACACGCTCCCGGCCCTCGCCGAGACGGTCGCCGCCACCGTCGCCCAGGCACTCCGCGACGCCGAGCCCCCGTAAGGGGTTGCTACCGGTGTGCGAGGAGGACGGCGTGGTGATCGGTCCCGGCCGGGCCGTCCGGATCGGCGTGGACTGTCGCCGCGCGCAGCCTCGGCAGTTCGTGGATCAGCCGGTGCTCGGCCTCCACGGCGACGCCGTGCGCCTCAATGAGCGAGGCGTCATGACGTACCCCGATCTCGACCTCGGCCCGCAGCGCGTGACCGACCCAGCGCAGCCGCACCGCCCCGACGCGCTCCACGCCCGGGACCGCCGCCAGGATGTCCTCCGCCCGGCTGATCAGCTCCGGGTCGACCGCGTCCATCAGCCGGTGGTAGATCTCGCGGGCGGCGTCGCGCAGCACGAAGCAGATCGCCACGGTGATCAGCAGGCCCACGATCGGGTCGGCCAGCGGGAACCCGAGCGCCGCCCCGCCCGCCCCCAGCAGCACGGCCAGCGAGGTGAAGCCGTCGGTGCGGGCGTGCAGGCCGTCGGCCACCAGCGCCGCCGAGCCGATCTCCCGGCCCACCCTGATCCGGTAGCGGGCGACCCACTCGTTGCCCAGGAACCCGACCACACCGGCGGCGGCCACCAGGCCCAGCGCCCGCATGTCCGCCGGGTCGATCAGGCGCTTGACGGCCTCGTATCCGGCCAGCGCCGCCGAGGCTCCGATCAGCAGCACGATGACGACCCCGGCCAGGTCCTCCGCCCTGCCGTAGCCGTAGGTGAAGCGGCGGGTGGCCGCCCGGCGGCCCAGGGAGAAGGCGATCGCCAGCGGCACCGCGGTCAGCGCGTCGGCGAAGTTGTGCAGCGTGTCGCCCAGCAGCGCCACCGACCCGGACAGCGACACGATCACCGCCTGGACGAGCGCGGTGGCGATCAACGCGGCGAACGAGATGCCCAGGACGCGCATGCCCCGGTTGCTGGACTCCAGCGCGGTGTCCGTCTTGTCCGCACTGTCGTGGCTGTGCGGGGTGACCAGGTGACGGGCCTTCGCCACCAGCCTCCTGAACCCGCGCTGATGCCCGTGCCCATGCCCGTGCCCATGCCCGTGCTGGGGGGACGTTGGATGCGCCATTCGCGTGCCTCACTTGCCTGCGACCCGTTTCGGCGGATTATATGTAGTCATGTACGCACGCGACAACGAATCAGGTGCGACCCCTGCGCAGGAACAACCCACGGGCGCGCAGGTGGAGGCCGCGGTGGAGGCGTTCCGCATGCTCAGCGACGCCACCCGGCTCCGGCTGATGTGGCTGCTGTCGACCGGCGAGTTCGACGTCGGCTCGCTGGCCGCCTCGATCGGCGTGGCCCGGCCCTCGGTCTCCCAGCACCTGGCCAAGCTCCGCCTCGCCGGGCTCGTGCAGACCCGGCGTGACGGCCGCCGCGTGCTGTACCGGGCCCGCGACGCGCACGTCCGCGCCCTGATCGGCGAGGCGCTCTTCCACGCCGATCACGAGGTCTCCGGCATCCCCCGCCACGACTGACGCCCACCACGGGCGACGGCTGGTGCGGAGATCAGGCGAGCGCCTTCGCCGGGATCGTGCTGGTGGGCCGGTCAGGCGAGCGCCTTCGCCGGGATCGTGCCGGGTGCGGCGGCCAGGCGGTGCTTGCGCTTGGGGATGCCGTAGGTGGGGTGGGAGGTGGCCCACAGCGACATCCTGAGGATGCCCGCCTTGACGCGCAGGGCCTTCCGCCCGCCCGCGTACGCCGGCTTCGCGCGGCCCTCGTCGTCGACCAGCTGCAGGATGCCGTCCCGTCGCCCGAGGCTGATGTGGTTGTAGGAGTAGACCAGTTTGGTGCGTGCGACCGGGCGGCCGGTCAGGCGGGCCACGATCGCCTCGATGGCCTGCCGGCCCGTGAAGCCGGCCGAGGCGCAGGACATGGGCAGCGGCCGGCCGTTGTCGGCGATGGCGTGGGCGCTGTCGCCGACGGCGTAGACGTCCGGGTGTGAGACCGAGCGCATGGTCCGATCGACGATGATCTGACCGTTTCCGGCGACCTCCAGCCCGGCAGAGGCAGCGAGAGGGCTGACGGCGAACCCGGCCGTCCACACGGTCACGTCGGACGCCAGCTCGGTGCCGTCGGCGCACCGCACCCGCGTCGCCTCGACGGCTTCGACGGCGGTGTGCTCCAGGACGGTGATGCCCAGCCGGGCGCACGCCTGGCGCAGGTGGCGGCGGGCCCCGCCGGAGAGCCGGGCGCCCAGCTCGCCGCGGGCGACGAGCGTCACCGACAGGCCGGGCCGGGCTTCGGCGAGCTCGGTGACGGTCTCGATGCCGGTCAGCCCGTCTCCGATGACCACCACGCGCCCGCCCCCGCCGGGGCGATCCAGGCCGTCCAGGCGTTCGCGCAGGCGCAGCGCCGAGGGCCGGGCGGCGACGTCGTAGGCGTGCTCGGCCACGCCGGGGACGGCTTCGACGTTCCCCTGGCTGCCGAGCGCGTACACCAGGGTGTCGTAGCCGAGCTCGTCGCCGCCGGCGAGGGCGACGACGCGGCGCTCGGCGTCGACGGCGGTGACCCGGGCCAGGCGCAGGCGTATCGCGGTGCCGGAGAAGACGTCGGCCAGCTTCGGGGCTTCGACGGCCCGGCCGGCCGCGAGCTGGTGCAGCCGCATGCGCTGGACGAACTCCGGCACGGCGTTGACCACGGTGATCCGGGTGTCCTTCGGGGACAGCCGGCGGGCCAAGTTCCCGGCCACGTAGGCCCCGGCGTAGCCGGCGCCGAGGACGACGATGCGGTGCTTCATGTGGGTGCTCCTGTGGATGCGGCGTCCTGACGACCATGCGGCGCCGCCGTCCGGGACTTTGTGACAGCGCGCTCCTGTGACCTGCGCCACCGGCCCCGGGTGTCACACAACGGCGGGCACCGGCGCCTTGTGCGTGAAGCAGGAGTTGCGGGCGGACAGGCGGGAGCCGGAGATGGACGAGCACAGCGACCCGAGGACGGACCGGGCGACCGAGGCGTTCCTCGCCCACCGCAACCTGCTGTTCACGGTCGCGTACGAGATGCTCGGCTCGGCGGCCGACGCCGAGGACGCCCTCCAGGAGACCTGGCTTCGCTGGGTCAGGGTCGACCTGGCGCAGGTGCGCGACGAGCGCGCCTACCTGGTGCGGGTCGTCACCCGGCGGGCGCTCGACCGGCTGCGGGCGGTCAAGCGCCGCAAGGAGGCGTACGTCGGCCCGTGGCTGCCCGAGCCGCTGCTGACCGCGCCGGACGTGGCCGAGGACGTGGAGCTGGCCGAGAGCGTGTCGATGGCGCTCATGCTCGTCCTGGAGACGCTGTCGCCGACCGAGCGGGCCGTGTTCGTGCTGCGCGAGGTCTTCGACATCGGCTACGACGAGATCGCGGCGGCCGTCGGCAGGACCCCGGCGACCGTGCGGCAGATCGCGCACCGGGCCCGCAGGCACGTCGACGCGCGGCGGCCCCGCGAGGTGGTCCACCCGGCCCAGGTCAGGGCGGCGGTGGAGTCGTTCCGGCGCGCGCTCGAGACCAGGGACCTGCAAGGGCTGCTCGACGTGCTCGCCCCCGAGGTCGTCCTGGTGAGCGACGGCGGCGGCGTCAAGCAGGCCGCGCCTCACCCGGTCCGGGGCGCCGGCAAGGTGGCCCGCCTGATCGTCGAGGGCCTCGGCAGGACCGGGATCGCGCTCACCAGCGAGCCCACCGAGGTCAACGGCAACCCGGCCCTCCTCCTCCGCGTGGACGGCGAGGTCGACGGCGTCGTCGCGGTCCGAGTCGAGGACGCCCGCATCACCGGCCTCTACTACGTCCGCAACCCGCACAAACTGACCCGCATCGCGTCCGAGACCCCGCTCACCCTGCGCTGAACACCGAACCCTGGAGGTCCTTCATGACGAAGAGCGCTGCCGACGAACTCGCCGGCCTCAAACTGCCGGTCGAACGCGGCTGCCCGTTCGCCCCGCCCACCGCCTACGAACGGCTGCGCGAACAGGCGCCGATCAGCAGGATCACGTTGGCCAGTGGCGGCGAGGCGTGGTGGGTGGCCGGGTACGAGGCCGGCCGTGCCGTCCTCGCCGACCCCCGTTTCTCCTCCGACAAGCGCAAGGCGGGCTTCCCGCTCTTCACGCTGGACGAGACGACCCTGCGGCAGCTCCGCAGCCAGCCGCCGTTGATGCTCGGCCTGGACGGCGCCGAACACTCGGCGGTCCGCCGCCCGGTGATCGGCGAGTTCACCCTGCGGCGGCTGACCGCGCTGCGCCCGAGGATCCAGGCCATCGTCGACCACTTCGTGGACGCCATGCTCGCCGCCGGCCGGCGGCCGGTCGACCTCGTCCAGGCGCTGTCGCTGCCGGTGCCCTCCCTGGTGATCTGCGAACTGCTCGGCGTCCCGTACACCGATCATGACTTCTTCCAGAGCCGCACCGGCATGATGGTGAGCCGTACCTCGCTCGAAGACCGCGCGCGGGCCTTCGGCGAGCTGCGCGCCTACATCGACGACCTGATCACCCGCAAGGAGTCGGAGCCCGGCGACGACCTGTTCAGCCGGCAGATCGCCCGGCAGCGCCAGGACGGCGAGGTCGACCATCCGGGCCTGGTGAGCCTGGCCTTCCTGCTGCTGACCGCCGGGCACGAGACCACGGCGAACATGATCTCGCTCGGGGTGTTCGGGCTGCTCGGCCATCCGGACCAACTGGCCCTGATCCAGGCCGACCCGAGCCGGACGCCCCTGGCCGTGGAGGAGCTGCTGCGCTACTTCACCATCGCCGACGGGGTCACCTCCCGGGTGAGCACCGAGGACGTGGAGATCGGCGGGGTGACGATCAGGGCCGGCGAGGGCGTCGTCGTCTCGACGCTGTCGGCGAACTGGGACCCGGCGGTGTTCGAGGACCCGGACAGGCTGGACATCGAGCGCGGGGCGCGCCACCACCTCGCCTTCGGCTTCGGGCCTCACCAGTGCCTCGGCCAGAACCTGGCCCGGCTGGAGCTGGAGATCGTCTTCGACACGCTGTTCCGCCGTATCCCCGCCCTGCGGCTCGCCGTCCGAGCCGAGGATCTGCCGTTCAAGTCCGACGCCGTCGTGTACGGCCTTCACGAGCTCCCGGTCACCTGGTGAGCCGAACCTGATGCGCGCCGACCACGCCGTCACCCCGCCCCGAGCTCCGGAGTCCGCCTAGCGGAAGTCCTCGACCCGATCCCGCGCCCACTGCGCGAACGTCCGCGGCGGCTTGCCCGTCACGGACTGCGCGGTGGGCAGCGGGCCCAGGGAGCTCGGGTCGAAGTCCTGGCTGTCCGCCGGGTCGGCCGGGTTGCCGTCGTAGTCGGTGAACCCCAGCAGGAAGTCCGCGGCCTCGGCGGCGAACCCGCCCATCCGCAGGTAGATCTCGCGCGCCTCCTCCGGGCTGACCTCCTCGAACCCGACCTCTTCGCCGAGCGCGTCGGCGATGGCCCTGACCTGGTCGCGCAGGCTGATCAGCTCGGGGCCGTTGATGTCGTACGCCTTGCCGTGGTGCCCCTCCTCCAGCAGGGCTTTCAGCGCCACGTCGGCGACGTCCCGCTCGTGCACGGGGAACCAGGCGGCGTCCGGGTTGGCGTCCCGCACGAGCCGCTCGGCCCGGATCGACGGCCCCCACAGCGCGAGCTTGTTGGCCGCGAACTCCCCCGGCCGCAGGTGGGTCCATTCCAGCCCGGAGTCCTCGACGGCCTGTTCGACCAGCGGGTGGAAGGTCGTGTCGAAGCCGCCGGTCACCGCGCCCGACGAGAGCACGACGATCCGCCGTACGCCCGCCCGCTCGGCGCGTTCGACGATCTCCTTCGCCGTCGACGGCTCGGGGAAGAGGAACATCCGGTCCACGCCGTCGAACGGCACGGTCTCGGGCTTGGTGAGATCCCCCTGCACCACCTCGGCTCCGGGCAGCTCGGCCCGCGCCGGGTCCCTGGTCAGGGCCCGTACCTCGACCCCGGCCTGGATCAGGCCCGCTGTCACTTGCCGCCCCACGTTCCCGGTCGCCCCGGTCACCAGCACGCGCACATGCACTCCTCTATTTTCCGTACGTCCTACGGTTAAACAATAACGTACCATCTACGGAAAATAGGGAGGCTTGATGGAACGCAGCGGCGGCGGAGATCCCCGGGAGTCCCTGCGCCTGCTCTGGCGTGCCCCGCAGGCGCGATCGGGCCGCGGCCGGCCGCCCAAGGTCTCCCTGGACAAGATCGTCGCCGCGGGCCTGGAGCTGGCGGACCGCGACGGGCTCGCCGCCATGACCATGGACCGGCTCGCCGCGTCGCTCGGCGTCGGCACGATGACGCTCTACACCCACGTGCCCGGCAAGGCCGAGCTGGTCGACCTGATGGTGGACGCCGCCTGGCAGGAGCTCGACCTCACCCGCTCGGGCTCATGGCGTGACCGGATCGAGCACTACGCCGCCCAGACCGTCGCCCTGCACGAACGCCACCCGTGGCTGCGCATGGTCTCGACCGTACGGCCGCCGCTCGGCCCCGGGCTGCTCGCCAGGAGCGAGTTCCTGCTGGCCGCCCTGGCCGGGACCGGGCTGACCGCCGCCGAGAGCGCCGCGGCCACCGACTCCATCGTCACCTTCGTCGACGCCGCGGCCGCCACGCTGGCCGAGCACACCCAGGCCGAACGGGTCAGCGGCCAGTCCGCCGAAGACTGGTGGGCCGCCCGCCAGGTGTTCTGGGAGACCCTCTTCGACCAGGCGCGCTATCCGGCGATCACCCAGGCCTGGCGGGACGGCGGCTTCGACCGCAACGCGGCCAGGGCGGCGGCGAACGCGTTCGACCTCGGCCTGCGCGCCCTGCTCGACGGGATCACCGCGATGGCCCGGCGGGACGGCTGAGCGAGACGCATGGCCGGATCTGACAGTGACTCGTCATTGCCGCCACCGGAAGCCACGGCAACAATGAGACGTATGTCCGATCTGCACCGTGTGGTCATCGCCGTGTTCCCCGACGTGGACCTGCTGGACGTCACGGGTCCCGCCGAGGTCTTCGCGCTGGCCAACCGCCAGGCGCCGGGCCGGGCGGCGTACCGGGTGCGGCTGGCCGGTCCCCAGGGCGGCACGGTGACGACCTCCGCCGGGGTGCGGCTGGACACCGACCTCACGTTCGCCGAGGTCGGCGGGGAGGTGGACACGCTCGTGGTGCCCGGCGCGGTCGAGCTGTCCGGCGAGGGGCCGATCCCCCGGATCGACCCCGAGGTGGTGGCCTGGGTGCGGAGCACCGCCCCGCACGCCCGGCGGGTGGCCTCGGTGTGCGTGGGCGCGCACATCCTGGCGGCGGCCGGGCTGCTGGACGGCCTGACCGCCACCACGCACTGGTCCACGGCGGCCCGGCTGGCGGCCGATCACCCGGCCGTGACGGTGGACCCCGATCCGATCTTCGTCAGGTCCAGCGACTCCGTGTGGACGGGCGCCGGGATCAGCGCGTGCATGGACCTGGCGCTGGCGCTGGTGGCCGAGGACCACGGCGAGGCTCTGGCGCTGGAGGTCGCCCGGCAACTGGTGGTGTACCGCAAGCGGCAGGGCGGGCAGAGCCAGTTCAGCGTGCCGATGCGGCAGGCGCCCACCGCGCGGCGGGACATCGACGAGCTGCGGCTGTGGATCGCCGAACACCTGGCCGAGGACCTGTCGGCAGGCGCGCTCGCGGAGCGGATGCGGCTGAGCGAACGGCACTTCGCCCGCGTGTTCCGGCAGGAGACCGGCACCACCGCGGCGGCCTATGTCGAGGCGGCGCGGGTGGAGGAGGCCCGCCGCCTGCTGGAGACCACCGACCAGTCCCTCGACCAGGTCGCGGCGGCCTGCGGGCTGCGCTCGGCGCAGACCCTGCACCGCGCCCTGCGCCGGCAGCTCGGCACCACCCCGGCGGCCTACCGCCGGCGCTTCCGCGCCGCCGCCTGACCCATCACCCTTCTGAGCCCGTACGGCCAGGCGGGGTTCCCATATTTCATGGAAAGGAAATCAGTAATGCATGCTTCTACCACCCTGCGCGATGTCATCGGCCTGGACAACCGGCCGCCGAGGCTCGCCGAGTCCACGCTGATCCTGATCGACTACCAGAACACGTACCGCTCCGGGGTCATGGCGCTGCCCGGCGCCGATCGGGCGCTGGCCGCCGGAGCCCGGCTGCTGGAGCGGGCCCGCGCCGCCGGCACCCGGGTGATCCACGTGGTCAACGACGGCGGCGAGGGCACCCCGTACGACATCCGCGCCTGGATCGGGGCGATCTGCGACGAGGTGGCCCCGATCGACGGCGAGGAGGTCGTCGTGAAGGGCTTCCCCAACGCCTTCCACCAGACCCGGCTCGAAGACGTGCTCCGCCAGGCGGAGGCGGGGCCGGATCTGATCCTGGCCGGGTTCATGACCCACATGTGCGTCACCTTCACCGCCCAGGGCGCGTTCAACCTGGGCTTCCGGCCTGCCGTCGTCGCCGACACCACCGCCACGCGGCCTCTGACCGCGCCCTCGGGCGAGGTCGTGCCTGCCGAGACGCTCCAGGCCGGCAGCCTGACCACCATCGCCGACCTGTTCGGCGTCGTGGTCGCCACCGCCGACGACCTCCCGGACTGACACCCGCCGTTAAGATCGCGTGCCATGCATCCGGATGGCTTATGGCGGATCGCCAGGATCGGGATCGTCAGCCTGGTTCTCGTGGCGGCGGCCGCGGGACTGGTGCTCGGCGACGCGTGGCTCTGGGTGGCCGCGGAATGGAAGCCGCCGTACTACGCGGACTTCTACGGGGACGCGGGGTTCGACACCGCGACCACGGTGGCGCTGCTCGTCGCCGCCGTGGTGAAGGCCGCGTTCCTGTGGCTGATCCTGCACGCGCCCATGCCGGGACCGCTGGACCGCCGGGCGAAGGCGCTGCGCCGGCTGCTGTATGTGGCGGTGGCCGACGCGATCGTGCTGTGGTGGCCCATCGCGCTGCTCCCCGACGAGGTGGACGCGGTGTTCCAGCTCGTGCTGTGGACCGCGATCCACGTCCTCTACCTGCTCGTCATCCGCTGGCGGTCCCGCGCGCTGCGCGTAGCGACCGGGGCGCTGTTCGCGGTCGTGCTGGCCGACACGGCCGACGAGGTGCTCGACGAGTTCGGCCTGCCGGAGGTCGTGCCGGAGATCGTGCCGGACGGCTTCCCCCTGTTTGCGCTGTGCGCGGTGGCGGCGACCCTGCTCACCGTCGTCGGGCAGTGGCGCGACGGCCGGTGGAGCCGCGGCACGCTGGTCGCCGGGTGGTCGTCGATGGGCGTCCCCGTGCTGGCGATCCCGCTCTACCTGTACGTCGCGGATTCCATCAGCGGCACTCTGGTGACCTCGATCGTCATGGGCGCGCTGGGGCTCGTCAGCGTCGTGTGGCACGCGGCGACCGCCCGCGAGCTGCCCACCGGGGAACGCCTGGCGGACCACCGGCCCGGCGTGCACCGGGCGATCCGCGTCGCGGTGGCGGCCGTGGTCGTCCTGCCGGTCATCGCGACGATCCAGCCGGAGCAGAACGCGCATCTCACCTATACCGGCTGGACGCCGGACTGCTACGACCACCGCGACTTCGGCGATCTGAAACCCGCGGAGCGTGAGGCCGCGTTCCTCTGCCAGGCGCGGAACACGCTGGGCGGAGTCCCGCCCATGTTCCCGGGCAGCCTGTCGGACCAGGCAGTTCTCGCGTACGGGCGGGCGCTGTGCCGGGCGACGAGCCCGGAGGAGCAGGTGGCGATCCTCACGGAGGCGGGGAGCGCGCGGGCCGGCTGGGCCGCGGATCCGCGGGAGCTCGTCTACATCTGCCCGGAGATCGTCGGCACCACCCACCCTGAGCTGCTGCGCTCGGCCCGAGAGACGGAGGCGGCGTACGACGCCTATGTCGCCGAGGAGAACGCGAAGTGCCGCGACCCGTGGCCCCGGAAGAAGGGCGTCGTCCAGGCCACGGCCAAATACTTCCTGTTCGCCGACGGCGATCCCGGCTACCTCGTCCACGACCCCGGGGACGAAGCCTTCGAGGAGGCGTCGGAGCGGGCGATGGACCGGGTCTACGACGACAGCGGCGGCATCGGGGTGGCCGACAGCGCCGCGCTCGTCGGCCACGTCGCGGACGTCTCGGACCTGTGCCTCACGGTGAAGGCCTTCCGCAGCGCTCCACCACGGCGGACGGCCAAGTGGGACCAGGTCACCGAGGTGCCGCTCGTCAGCCGCAGCGGCCGGCTCACCGTGCCGGAGAAGGACGGCGGCGAGGTGGGCGCGGGCGCGCCGATGCCGAACCTGGCGATCGCCGGCAAGGGCCGCTACCGGCTCCGCGTCCACGTCCGGGTCGACCGCGCCGGGGAGGAGCACCACCTGGTCGTGGTGTTCCCGGGCACGTCGAAGAAGCGGCTCCAGCTGAAGTCGTGAGCTCGGCGGTCAGGGGACGAGGACGATGCGGTCGCCGGTCTCCTCCGTCCAGACCTCGCCGATCCGGGCGAGGGGGACGGCGCGGGCCCGTACGTCGATGGCTCCCTCGGTCACCGCCGAGGCGAGTTCGGGCAGTTCGGCGAGGATGTCGCGGGCGGGGACCGAGCCGATGCCGCTGCCGACGATCCGCAGGCGGGCCGAGCGCAGCGCCGCGGCGGGGATCGGCGCGGTCGGGCCGGCGACGGAGCCGATCTGGATCCAGGTCAGCGGGACGGTGCGGTCGGCGCGGGCGACGAGCATCGGGATCATGGCCCCTGCGGCGGGCTCGCCCCACACGTAGTCGATGACCACGTCGACGTCGGCGGCGCGGCCGACCTCGTCGAAGGTGATCGTCTCGTCGGCGCCGAGCGCGGTCAGCGCGCTCAGCCGGGCCGCGTCACGGCCGGCGGCGATGACGTGGGCGGCGCCGAACAGCTTGGCGATCTGGACCGCCATCCGCCCGGCGTTGCCGGTGGCGCCGAGGACGAGGACGCGCTGCCCGGCGTGGAAGTCGACGCGCCGGCGCAGCGCCACCCAGGACGACATGGCCGGGTTCATCGCGGCGGCGATGCGTACGGGGTCGATGCCGTCGGGCAGGATCACGCTGCGGCGGGGGTCGATGAGGGTGCGGTCGGCGAACGTGCCGAGCGGGGTGTCGTCCAGCACCGCGTAGCGGACGTTGCCCTCCTGGTCGCGCACCACGCCGTCGACGCCGGGGACGAGCGGGTACGCGGCGTCGCCGGAGTAGTGGGAGCCGTTCGCCTTGGCCCTGGTCAGGTGGTGCAGCCCGGCGGCGAGGACCTCGACGGCCAGCTCGTCGCCGCGGCGCGGCTCGGGGGCGGGGTGCTCGCGGTAGACCGGCGGGGTGCCGGCGGCCTGGATGACGGCGGCGTGCATGGGCGTGACCTCCGAAGAATGGTTTGTTTTACCAACCACTCGTCATAGTAGTTGGTAATCCAAACTTTCGCGCGGGCGCCTCAGGTCACCAGTCCCCTGCGGTAGGCGTAGACCACCGCCTGCACGCGGTCACGCAGGCCGAGCTTGGTCAGGATGCGCGACACGTACGTCTTGACCGTCTCCTGGCTGATCACCAGCGTGGCGGCGATCTCGCTGTTGGACCGCCCGTCTGCGATGAGACGCAGCACCTCCAGCTCGCGCGGGGTCAGCGCGCTGTCGTCGGGGCCCCCTTCGGCGGGGCGGATCCGGGACGCGTACCTGCCGACGAGCCGCCGCGTCACCTCGGGCGCCAGCAGCGCGGCACCCGAGGCGACCGTGCGGATGCCGTGCAGGAGCTGAGCCGGCGGCGCGTCCTTGAGCAGGAACCCGCTCGCCCCCGCGCGCAGCGCCTCGTAGACGTACTCGTCCAGGTTGAACGTCGTCACCACCAGCACCTTGATCGGATCGGCGACCCCGGCGCCGGCCAGCAGGCGGGTCGCCTCGATGCCGTCGAGCACCGGCATCCGCACGTCCATCACCACGACGCCGGGACTCAGCCGGCGGGCGAGGTCGACCGCGACCCGGCCGTCGCCGCACTCGCCCACCACCTCCATGTCCGGCTGCGCGCCGATGATCGTCGCGAAGCCGGTGCGGATCAGCGCCTGGTCGTCGCAGACCAGGACCCGGATCGGCGCGCTCACGACCGCCCGCCTGCGGGGACGCGGGCCCGTACCACGAAACCGCCCGCCTGCCGGTGGGCGTCGAACTCGCCGCCCAGTGCCTCCACCCGCTCGCGGAGCCCGGCCAGGCCCCGCCCGCTCCCGCCAGGAGAGACGCCGCCGGAGCCGGGGCCGCCGGTGGTGACCTCCACGCTGATCTCCTTCTCGCCGTGGCGCACCCGGACCGTGGTGGGGGTGCCGTGGGCGTGTTTGAGGGCGTTCGTCAGAGCCTCCTGGACGACCCTATAGGCGACCAGCTCGGCGCTGCCCGCCGATTCCGCCGGGCTGCCCTCCTCGGCGAACTCCACCGGCTGCCCGGCCCGGCGGGTCTGTTCCACGAGCGCGCGGAGCTCACCGGCCGGCGGCAGGCCGACGTGGGTGTCGTGATCGGCCTTGAGCAGGTCGAGCATGTGCCGCAGGTCGGCGATGGCCCGCCGGCCGGTGTCGGTGACGGCGCTCAGCGTCGCGTCGAGCCGGTCGGGCGCGGCCGTCAGGTAGCGGGCCGCCTCGGCCTGCACGACCATCGCCGTCACGTGGTGCGTCACGACGTCGTGGAGCTCGCGGGCGATGCGGGTGCGTTCGGCGGCGCGGGTGGCCTCGGCGACGTGGCGGCGGTGCTCGGCCTCGGCGGCGCGGGTTGAGCGCAGCCAGGCCCCGATGCACCAGGTGAGGACCAGGGACAGGTAGAAGACCACGTACCCCTCCACACTCTCGGTCGCACCCAGCCGGGCGAGCGCGATCGCGAGCGGCACGTACGCCAGGGAGAGGAGGACCACGGTGACACGGCGGTGGCGCTCCAGGTGGGCGCCCGCGCTGATGAGGGCTATGGGCATCGTGTTGCTCGCGAACAAGTGGTAGGCGTGGAGCTGGTCGAGGGCGAAGCCGAGCGCCACCAGTGCCACGCTCACCGCCGGCAGGCGGCGCCGCACGGCGAGCGGCAGGCACTCCAGGGCGAGCACCACGAACGCCGCCTCGTCGACGGGCCTGGCCGGCAGCTCGCCGACCTGCGTCCCCTTGCCGTGGAGCCCCGGCAGGAGCGAGGCGACGGCCATCAGCAGCGCGAACGGTAAGTCCCGGACCACGACGTCGCACCGCCGCCACAGGTCCGTGATGCGCCGTGGACCGGTCATGACGACTCCCTCATGCGCAAACCCTAGGGACCCGGCGGCCTCGGTTCGTCACCACAGGGTGGACATCCGGGGGTAGCTCCTGCGAGCTACCGGCGAATGTCCACCGCACGGGGACGATCTCCAGGCGCCCGCTCCGTAGCGTTGCGACGCGATCCGAATCCCCCACTGGAGGACCACATGCCCGGCAAGATCAAGTCATCCGTCGTGGCCGCGCTGTGCTGCGCCGTGCTCGGCGCGGGCGCGGCCGGCTGCGGCGGCGACGCGCTGGAGAACTGGGACCCCCTCGCGGCCGCCCCGCTCTCCGGGGTCGAGAAGATCCAGGTCGCGGGCCGGTCGGTGAACGTGTCGTGCTCGGGCGACCCGGACAAGGGCGGCCCGGTCGTCGTCCTGATGCACGGCGGCGGCGACGGGCTCGACAAGCTGGCCGCCCTCCAGAAGACGCTGAGCGAGCGGAACCGGGTCTGCTCCTACGACCGGCTCGGCGCGGGGGCGAGCGACCCGCCGGACGGCCCGCAGAGCTTCGCCGGCACGGGGAAGGTCCTCACCGGCGTGCTCGACCGCGTCGCCGGTGACGCCCCGGTCGTCCTCGCCGGGCACTCGCTGGGCGGGCTGATCGCCGCCAGGTACGCCCCCGACCACCGCGACAGGGTCAAGGGGCTGGTCCTGATGGACGCCACCCCGCCCACCATGGCGGCCGACATCGCCAAGGCCATCCCCGAGTCGGCCACCGGCCCGGCCGCCGAGCTGCGCGCGCAGAACCTGGCGATGTTCCGGGGCGAGAACCCGGAGAAGCTCGTCATGGCCGACGGCCCGGTCAGGTCCGCGGGCGACATCCCGGTGGAGGTGATCCAGCACGGCAAGCCGTATCTCGCCGCGCTCCCCGAGTACGGGCCGCGCCTGGAGCGGGCGTGGACCACCGGGCAGCGCGCCTGGCTCGCGCTGTCCGGCGACGCCAGGCTGAGCACCGCCGAGGACAGCGGCCACCACATCTACGTCGACCAGCCAGGCGTCGTCGTCCAGGCCGTCGAGCGCGTCACCGAGCAGGCCGCGCGTCAGGCGTGATCGGGCCTGACCATCAGCAGGCGGCCGTGGCGGAACCGCTCGCCCTCCACCGGCTCGCGCGACAGCCGCGCCACCTCGACGAAACCCTCCTTGCGGGCCAGGTCCGCCAGCTCGTCGATCGGCCACCGGTAGGCAGGCGCGACCTTGTGGTCGAACTGCGAAACCGGCTCACCGTCGGACGCGAAGAAGCCGAGCAGCAGGTGGCCGCCCGGGGCCACCACCCGACGGAACTCGGCCAGGTACGGCGGCAGCTCCGCAGGCGGCGTGTGGATGAGGGAGTACCAGGAGAGCAGGCCGCCCAGCTCGCCGTCGGCCACGTCGATGGCCCCCATCGAGGCGACCTCGAACCGCAGGCCGGGGTTGTCCCTGCGGGCGATCCGGATCAGCGCGGGAGACAGGTCGAGGCCGGAGGCGTCCAGCCCGAGGTCGCGCAGGTGGGCCGTCAGGTAGCCGGGACCGCACCCGGCCTCGACGACCGGCCGGGGCCCGGCGGCCCGGACGAGCTCGGCGAACGCGGCGATGATCGCGCGGTCCAGCGGCTGGCGGTCGAGCGAGTCACGGACGAAGTCGGCGTAGATGTCGGCCACGGCGTCGTAGGCGTCCGCCGTAGCGCTCAGGTAGGAGGAGGATGCGGTCATGGCGGACGACTGTAGTCGACGCCCGACGCGTCAGGGCTCCAGCAGCAGCCTGGCCACGGCGTTGAGCGTGATGGCGATGCCGATGCCGCCCACGGTCCAGCCGAGGACCCGTGCGGTGTTCCTGGTCAGCCAGTCGTTGATCTTCTGCAGCAGCGGCTCCACCCTGCGGTGCGCGGCCAGCCGGGCGACGGCGAGCACGATCGCCGGGAGCGTCATCACCAGGCAGTATCCGGCGATCGTGACCCCCGAGAGCTGCCATCCGAGGTCCGCGTCGGCGATCAGGCCGACAGCGGCCAGGTAGGGCAGCATGGTGGCGACCTCCAGCAGCGCCGCCAGCAGGGCCAGGCTCATCAGGGCGCCGGTGCTGCCGCTGCCGGTCATCGCCTTGACCCGCCAGCGCTGGACCTTGCCGGGTTCGCCCTCCTGCCGCCGGGCCCTGGCCTCCAGCCAGTAGCTCGCCGCGATGACGGCGACGCCGAGGGCGAGCTGTCCGATCTTCAGCGTCGTCGCCGGGACGTCGGCGACGAGCGCGCGGGCCGCGAGCAGGGCGGCGTCGGCGCCGAGCGTGAGCAGCACGCCCACGCAGAAGTAGAACGCGGCCACCGTGCCCAGGTAGACGGCGACGCGCCCGGCGCGCAACCGGCCGGGGGTGAGCAGCAGCCACACGGGGATGAGCAGGGTGCCGAAGCTGGTGCTGTCGATCAAGGCGAGCCCGCCGAGCATCAGCGCGAGCCCGGGCGTCACGCGGCCACCTCCGCGCCGAAGAGGCGGCCCAGGTAGGCGGCGAGCGCCGCGCGGATGCCGGCGGCGTCGTAGCCCGTGCCGGTGGCGGCGTGGTGCAGGCACAGGCCGTCGACGAACGCGACCAGCGCGGCCGCCTCCACGCGCGGGTCGAGCGCGGGGTCGAGCTCGCCCGCGCGCTGGGCCCCGGCCAGCGCGTCGGCGAGGCCGTCGAGCAGGTCGGCCGTGGCGGCCCGGTGCACGGCGGCCATCTTCTCGTCGGTGAGCGTGGCCTGGAGGAAGGTCAGCCAGACCCTGAGCTCGCGTTCGCGCTCGGGGTCCAGCGGCAGGAACGTCTCCATCAGCCGCATCACGAACCCGCGCACCGGAGTGGTGACCTGGACCTGCCGGACACGTTCGCCGACGCGCCGGTAGACGTGCTCGATGCCGAAGAGCAGCAGCTCGTCCTTCGAGCGGAAGTAGCGCTGCACCAGGCCCACCGACACCTCGGCCGCCGCTGCGACGTCGACCAGCGTGGTGCGGGCGAGCCCCCGTTCGGCCAGGGTCCTCATCAGCGCGTGGGTGATCTGCGAGCGCCGCGTGTCCGCGTCGGCATGTCGGGTCATGAAGTAAATAATACTGTAATATTTTTTATGCCTACTCCGGGCTGGTGACGCGGGCGAGCACGATGCCGCCGACGATGAGCGCCAGCGCGGCCATGCGGCCGATCGACACCGGATCCTTGTGCACGACGATCCCGAGGGCGATCGCGCCGACCGCGCCGATGCCGGTGAAGACGGCGTACGCGGTGCCGACGGGCAGGGTCTGCATCGCGTACGCCAGCAGCCAGACGGCGGCGGCCATGAGGACGAAGCAGATCAGGGTGGGCAGCGGCCTGGTGAAGCCCTGAGTGGGTTTGATGCTCTGCGCCCAGGCGATCTCGACCAGTCCGGCCAGCCCGAGGATGAGCCAGTTCATCGGTCAGTGCTCCTTTCCGAGCTCGTACGCGGTCCGCAGCGCGGCGGCGTACAGCTCGTCGTGGTCGGCCCGGCGGTCGGCGAGAAGGGGGTCGACCCGGGAGTTGGCCAGGTCGGCGGTGACGAAGGCGGTGTCCTCGACGGCGAAGTGGCCGGCGAAGAAGTCGCGCAGGTAGCGCGCCTGGTAGTCGTAGCGGGCCTTGGGGGCGCCCGGCGCGTAGGCCCCGCCTCGGGCGGTGGCGACCACGAAGCGGCGGCCGGCGAGCGACATCCGGGGGAAGGTCACCTGGTCGAGCCAGGCCTTCAGCGACGACGGGACCGAGTAGTTGTACATCGGGGTGGCGATCAGCACCACGTCGGCGGCCACGAGCTCGGCCAGCAGCGGCTCGACCACGGCCCAGGCGGCGGCCTGCTCCGGGGTCCGCACGGCCTCCTTGTAGCGGTCGAGGTCGGTGATGCCGTGGGCCATGACGTGATCGCACAGCTCGGTCCAGGCTTCGCCGATGTGCGGCACGGGGTCGGCGGCGAGGTCGCGCCTGACGTGGACGCCGTCCGGGTGGGCGGCGCGCCAGGACTCGGCGAAGGCGTCGCCCAGCTCGCGGCTGATCGACCGGCGGCGGGCGCTCGCGTCCAGGTGCAGCAACGTGGTCATCGGGGGCTCCTCAACAAGTGGACGCTCTGTCCGGTTCGACCGTAGCAGCGAAGCGGACGACATGTCCACTTCGCGGTAGAGTCGCAGCATGAAGCCCCGCATCGACCTGCTCACCGGACGCCCCACAGGCGACGGCGCCCGCCCGCGCGAGCGCGCCGACGCCGCCCGCAACCGGGCCAAGGTGCTCGCCGCCGCCGCCGAGCTGTTCGCCACCCGCGACCCGCGCGGCGTCACGATGGAGGACATCGCCAAGGCCGCGGGCGTGGGGCGCGGCACGCTCTACCGCCGCTACCCCGACACCGTCTCGATCGCCCAGGCGCTGCTGGACGAGCACGAGTTCGCGCTGCAGGAGCGGCTGCTGCGCGGCGACCCGCCGCTCGGGCCGGGCGCGCCTCCCGGCGACCGGCTCGCCGCCTTCTACGCCGCGATGGTGGACCTGCTCGAAGCCCACATCTCTCTGGTGCTCGGCGCCGAACAGGGCGAGCTGCGGTTCACCACCGGCGCGTACGGGTTCTGGCGCGCGCACGTGCGGACGCTGCTCATCCAGGCGGCGGTCCCCGAGCCCGAGGCGCTCGTCGACGTGCTGCTCGCCCCGCTGGGCCCGGACGTCTTCGCCGAGCAGCGGCGGCGCGGCCTCACCCCCGAGCAGATCACCGCCGCCCTGGCCCGCCTGGCCCACGGGGTGACGCGTTGACAGCCGCCACCTCTCAGGCAGAGGGCCGCTACGCGCCGTCGATCTCGCGGGCCCGCTCGGTCTGCGGCTCGCCGCTCCTGGTGCGGCCCAGCTTGCCCGCCTTGACCGAGGCCGCCAGCACGTCGCAGATCAGCCGGACGCCGAGCAGCGACGTCACGTCCGAGCTGTCGTACGGCGGCGAGACCTCCACCACCTCCATGCCGAGCAGCCCCTCGGCGGCGAAGCGGCGCACCAGCTTGAGCACCTCGCGCGGGTAGAGCCCGCCGGGCTCGGGCCAGCCGGTGCCGGGCGCGAACCCGGGGTCGACGGCGTCGATGTCGAACGACAGGAACACGCCCTCCGCGCCGTTGCTCCAGGCCACCTCCAGCGCCAGGTCGGCGACGGCGTCCAGGCCGTGCTCCTCGACGTCCTCGACCGTGATCACCACCGAGCCGCCCTTGCGCGCCTCCTCGACGCCGGGCCTGGGCACCTGCCAGCCGCCGATGCCGATCTGCACCAGGTTGCCCATGTCGAAGTGGAGCTCGTGCGCCGCCCAGTACCAGGGGGTCGTGTGCATGCGCTCGTCGAGGTCGCGCTTCTGGGTGTCGAGGTGGCGGTCGAAGTGGATGACGCCGATCTTCTTGCCGAACGCGTTCATCACGCCTCTGGCGGTGGGGAACCCGATCGAGTGGTCGCCGCCGAGGATGACCGGGAAGACGCCGTTGGACACGATGTGCTCGATGCCCTTGGTGATCTGGTCGAAGGCCTTCTCCAGGTTGGCGGGGGTGACGAAGATGTCGCCCACGTCCACGATGTCGAGCTGTTCGCGCAGGTCGACGCCCTGTTCGTAATAGTAGGGCGAGTACAGCGACGAGATGCTGCGCATGCCCTCGGGGCCGAAGCGCGGGCCGGGGCGGTAGGTGGTGCCGGTGTCGAGGGGCACGCCGACGACGGCGACCTCGTGCTGCCCGACGAGCGTGACGTCCTCCAGGTACGGCGTCTTGAGGAAGGTCTTGATGCCGGAGAAGTGCGGCACCTCGCCGCGCTGGAACGTCGAGGCCAGCTCCCGGTCCTGGATGGAGTCGGCCGGAGGCAGGCCGAGGCGGTGGATGCGCCGCAGCTCCTCCTGGTACTTGCGGTCGGTCAGCTCGCGTTCGAGGCGTTTGGCCTTCTCGCCGAGGAGGTCGTCAGGATCGATGCCCATGAGGTGTCCCTGCGCCCGGGCCCGACAAGCACAACGCGAAGAAGGGCATGGATTGCGAAAAGCCTCAGCGGGGGCGCAGTCCGCCGAGGGAGACCTCGACGTAGCGCCGCCAGTCGCCCGCGGCGTTGCGGATCACCGCCGCCAGGCCGCAGATGACCATGTTGACGTCCGCGGCGGTCACCTCGGGCCCGACGGTGCCGCGTTCGCGGGCCAGGCCGATCAGCTCCGCGATGGCGGCGAGCAGCTCCTCGCGGGTCTCTCCGCGCGGCTCGGCCGAGCCCATCGCCCGCTCGATCACCTCGGACATGCCGCGGTCGCCGGCCAGCACCTCGCCCACGTGGCGCAGGTAGCGGGCCAGCCCGTGGTCCGGGTCTCCGGCGAACCGGCGCGCGGCCTCGGCGAGCTCGGCGGCCCAGTGGTCGGCGACGGCCTCGATCAGGGCCTCCCGGGTGGGGAACTTGCGGTAGAGGGTCCCGACGCCGACGCCCGCCGCCCGCGCGACCTCCGACATCTGCACGTCGTGGCCGCTCTCGGCGAACAACGCGCGCGCCGCCTCCAGGACGCGGTCGCGGTTGCGCTCGGCGTCGGTGCGCGGCTTGCGGCGGGCCTGCGGTGTTGACATCTCGAACGATCCCCTGACTAGACTTCCGTACGGAATCCGGAATCCGGAATCCTTATTCCGATTATGCAGGAAAGGTCGGCATCATGTCGAAACGGGCGGCGGGACGGTCCGGCCAGGCGCTCCTGGTGTGGGGACTGCTGGTGGTGGCGGCGAACCTGCGGCCGAGCCTGACCGGCGTCGGGCCGCTGCTGGATCGCGTCCAGGCCGATCTGGGGCTGGCTCCGGCCGTGGCGGGGCTGCTGACGACGCTGCCGCTGCTGGCGTTCGCGGCGGTGTCACCGGTGGTCCCGCGCATGGCGGCGCGGTGGGGGCCCGAGCGGCTGCTCTGGGGCGCGCTCCTGGTGATGACGTTCGGGATCGCGGTGCGGTGGATCCCGTCGGCCGGCGCCCTGTTCGCCGGGACCGTGCTGATCGGCGCGGGGATCGCCGTGGGCAACGTGATCCTGCCGAGCCTGATCAAGCGCGACTTCCCGGACCGGGTGGGACTGCTGACCAGCGCGTACGCCACCGTCATGGGCGGTGTCGCCGCGGTGGCCTCCGGCGTCGCGGTGCCGATCGCCGAGGCCGCCCCGGGCGGCTGGTACACCGCGCTGGGCTGCTGGATCGTGCCCGCGCTGGTGGCCGTGGCGCTGTGGTCCCCGCAGGTGCGGACCTCGCGGCCGGCCGCCGGGACGGTCCGCCGTCGGCGGCTGCCGTGGCGCTCGCCGCTCGCCTGGGCGGTCACGGCCTTCATGGGCCTGCAGTCGCTGGGCTTCTACGTCGCCGTGACGTGGCTGCCCCAGGTGTTCCAGGACAGCGGGGTCGGCGCGGCGACGGCCGGATGGCTGCTGTTCCTCTACCAGGCGGTCGCACTGGTGACCAGCCTGGCGGTGCCGATCGCGCTGCGGTGGGCGCGCGACCAGCGCGCGGTGGCCGCCGTGAGCTCGGCGGCGTTGCTGACCGGCTATGCCGGGCTGCTGCTGGCGCCCGGTTGGGTGCTGGCGTGGACGGTCGTGCTGGGGCTGGCCGGTGGCGCGTGCCTGGTGCTAGCGCTGGCCTTCCTCAGCCTGCGCGCCCACGACGCGACCGGCGCGGGCGAGCTGTCGGCGATGGCGCAGTCGATCGGCTACCTGGTGGCGGCGGCGGGCCCGGTGGTCTTCGGGCTGCTGCACACCGTCAGCTCCGGGTGGGAGGCGCCGCTCGCGCTGATGTGCGTCGCCGCGACCGGCCAGGTGATCGTCTCGATCGCGGCCGGCCGCGGCACGGTGCCCGCGGCCGGCGCGGACCGGGACCCGCTCGGCGCCGGCGAGCCCCGCTGACGCCCTACTGGGCGGCGTCCCGCACGTCCGCGGTCTGCGCGGCAGTGGCCTGGACGGCGGCGGCCATGGCCTCGTGGCCTGCGGCGTTGGGGTGGAGGCCGACCGAGTCGACGCCCTCCATCGGCTCCATCCACCGCACGCCGAGCGGCTTGCACAGGTCGTGGCCCACCGAGCCGGCGTAGGTGTCGACGTACGTGGCGCCGTTGGCGGCGGCGCGGGCGGCGAGCATGGCGTTGAGGCGCTTCTCCACGTCCCGCAGCCAGGGCGCGTCACCCTTGGCGATGGGGACGGTCGAGTAGCAGTTGCTCCCGTCGTCCGGCATGATCACCGGGTAGCCGACGACGAGGACGTCGGCGGCCGGGGAGCGGCGCTTGATCTCCTGGAGCACGGCGTCGACCTTGTCGCCCGTGGCGGAGATCCGCCCGCCGATCGGGTCGATGCCGGCCACGGTGTAGCTGGTCTTGCACGGCGAGCCCCACGGGTTGAGCTTCCCGAGGATGACGCAGCGGGCGATGATGCCGCTGACGTCGATGTCGTTGCCGCCGATCCCCAGCGTGACCAGGCCGGTGTCCGGCCGGAGCGCGTCGAGCTGGGGCGGCGCGGTGCCCTGCGAGGCGGTCATGTGCGCCGTGGTGGCCCCGGCGCAGCTCGCGTCGGTGAACGCGGCCGCGGGTAACCCGGCCGCCGTCAGCGTGGGGTAGTTCCGGTCGGACCGGCCGCAGTTCGCGTCCGTCTGGTTCGGGATTCCGGGGCCCGCGGTGTAGGAGTCGCCGAGGGCCACGTAATGGCCGGTGGCGGCGTGCGCGGGCGGTGCCGCGACGACCGCCGAGGCGAGTGCTGCCGCGAGTGCTGGGGCGATCACGAGGGAGGTGTTCCTGAGCCGTCGGCTGGTTGCGAGCATGGCTACCTTCACTGGACGGGGGGTGAGGGCAGGAGGCGGCGGACCGCAGTTTCCTACCAGGCGGTAAGTTTTGCCACACGGAGCCCGCAGCGTCAAGATCTGCCCGAGCGGATACGATCGGATCGCAAGCGAGAGGCGGGTGATGGTCCGGTGGCGCAGAGGACGACCGTCTACGACGTCGCCGAGCGCGCGGGCGTCTCCATCGCGACGGTCTCGCACACGTTCCGGCAGCCGGAGCGGGTCCGCCCGGAGACGCGGGAGCTGGTCCTCCAGGCCGCGCGGGTCCTCGGCTACGTGCCGAGCGGCAGCGCGCGCGGGCTGGCGAAGGGCCGTTCGCAGGCGCTCGGCCTGTACGCCTTCGACATGTTCCTGCCGTCCGACCTCAGCGCCCCGGCCCTGGATCTCGACACCCTGGTGGCCAAGGAGCTCGACGGCCTCGGCGACGTGCGGCGCTTCCCGCTCTACGTGGACGAGATCCAGCGCGGCTTCGAGCTGGAGGCGCGGCGGCTGGGCCGTTCGGTGATGCTCGGGTCGGGGGCCAGCCGCGACTCGCTGGGCAGCATCGACCTGGCGGGCAGCGTCGACGGGCTGGCGATCTTCCCCGGCGGCGCGGCGCGCGACCTGCTGGAACACGTCGGCCGCGGCGTCCCGGTGGTGATCTTCAGCAGCCCGCCCATGCACGACCCGCTGCACCACATCACGGTCTCCAACGAGGACGCCGTGCGCGAGCTCGTCGACCACCTGATCGGGCAGCACGGCCATCGGACGCTGGTGTTCCTGGGCGAGCTGGCCGCCCCCGACATCGGCGCCCGGTTCGCCGGGTTCCAGGCGGCGCTGGCCGCGCACGGGCTGCCGGTCCCGGACGAGCCGTTCGACACGACGGCGCTGACCCGCGACAGCCTGCGCTCACTGCGCGCGGCGATCACGGCCGGCGACCTGCCCGACGCGCTGGTGTGCGCCACCGACCAGCTCGCGCTCACGGTGATCGACCTGCTGGCCCGCCACGGCATCCGGGTGCCGGACGACGTCGCGGTCACGGGCTTCGACGGGATCATCGCCGGCCGGCTCTCCGACCCGACGCTGACCACGGTCAGGCAGCCGTTCGCGTCGATGGGGCGGCTGGCCGTGCGCATCCTGACCGACACGGCCGCCGGGCTCTCCCACCCCACGTCGTACGTGCTTCCGACGCGCATGGTGATCGGCCGTAGCTGCGGGTGTCGCTGAAGAGTTTTATCTCGATTGCGCAATGGGGCTGGCTTCTTGGCTTGTTAAGCGCATAAATTCGCATCCACTCGGGGGAGGCATGCAGGTCAACAGGAAGGAACTGGCCGTGCGATACAGATCGACAGTGGCCGCCCTGGCCGCGATCGTCGCGGCGACGGCACTCACCGGTTGTGGCCGCGCCGAAGAGGCCGGCGGCGGGCAGGCCCAGCCGTCGTCCACCGTCGCGGCCAAGGCGACCGGCAAGATCACCATGTGGGCGATGGGCAACGAGGGCGAGCTCCTGCCCGAGTTCGTCAAGAAGTTCGAGGCCGACAACCCGGGCGTCACCGTGGACGTGACGGCCATGCCGTGGGACTCGGCCTACCAGAAGTTCCAGACCGCCATCGCCGCCGGGAACGTTCCAGACCTGGCGATGATGCCCGGCCTGCCGGTCTTCAAGGACGCCTTCGCGCCCGTGCCCGACGCCATCGACACCTCCGGCATGTACCCGGGGTCCGTCTCGACGGGCACGATCGACGGGAAGCTTCTCGAAGTGCCCTGGTACGTCGACGTGCGTGCGCTCTACTACCGGACGGACCTGGCCAAGAAGGCGGGCTGGGACAAGCCGCCGGCCACCTGGGAAGAGCTCCAGCAGATGGCCGCCGACCTGCAGAAGAAGGCCGGGGCCAAGTGGGGCATCCGGCTGCCCGCGGGCACGACCGGGTCGTTCCAGTCGGCGCTCTGGATGGCGTGGTCCAACGGCGCCGAGCTCATGAACGCCGACCGCAGCGCCTGGACGCTCGACACCCCGGAGTTCGCCTCCGCCTTCGAGTACCTGGCCTCGTACTTCGAGAAGGGCATCGCCGACCCGAACGCCGACACGGCTCCCGCCGCCGCAGTGAAGGACTTCATGACGGGCGCGACGCCCATGCTCGTCGCCGGCCCGTTCCTGCGCGGCGCCATCGCGCAGGCCGGCGGGGAGAAGTTCGCGAGCATGTACACGACCGTGCCCCTGCCGGCCGGCAAGAGCTCGACCTCGTTCGTCGGCGGCGCGAACCTGGTGGTCTTCAAGGGCGCCAAGAACCCGGACTCCGCCTGGAAGCTGGTGCAGTGGCTCAGCCAGGCCGACACCCAGGCCGCCTGGTACAAGGTCAGCGGCGACCTGCCGTCGATCGAGAGCGCCTGGAAGGACCCGGCCCTCGTCTCCGACCCGACGCTCGCCGCGTTCGCCGAGCAGCTCAAGACCGCCAAGGCGCCGCCGCAGGTCGTCAGCTTCGACAAGGTCGGCGCGGCGGGCGACGCCGCGATCGAGCAGATCGTCAAGGGCGGCAAGCCGGTGTCCGACGCGCTGCGGCAGCTCCAGAAGCAGGCCGACGGCATCGGGGTGTCCTGAGCAGTGTCGCGATCCACACCTTCGACAGCGCCCGGACGGGTGCGCGCGTCCCATGACGTGCGCGCCCGCCGGGCCGGCGGGGCGAACTCCGAGCGCCGCCGCCGGCAGACGCTGATCGCCTGGCTGTTCACCGCGCCCTTCGTGGTCGTCTTCGCGGTGTTCATGATCCTGCCGATCGCCAGCTCGATCGGCTTCTCGTTCACCGACATGACGGCGCAGGACATCCAGTCGCCGTTCAACGTCGACTTCGTGGGGTTCGAGCAGTACGCGAACGTGCTCTCCGATCCCGAGTTCCAGAACGCCGCCTGGGTGACCGCGCTGTTCGTGATCGTCGGCATCCCCGTGACCGTGGCGCTCGGGCTGGGGCTGGCGCTGGCGCTCAACTCCGGCATCCGGCGGCTGCGGCCGATCTACCGCGTCGCCTTCTACGCGCCGGTGGTCACGAGCGTCGTCGCCGTCTCGGTCATCTGGCGCTACATCCTGGCCCGCGACGGCCTGCTGAACATGGTTCTCGCCCTGGTCGGCATCGAGGGTCCCGACTGGCTGAACAGCACCACCTGGGCGCTGCCGTCGCTGATCCTGATGGCCGTCTGGCGCAACACCGGCACCCTGATGATCATCTTCCTGGCGGGGCTCCAGGCCATCCCGACCGACGTCAGGGAGGCCGCGGAGATGGACGGCGCCGGACGCTGGCGCCGCCTGCGCAGCGTCACGCTGCCGCTGCTGCGGCCCACGATGCTGCTGGGCAGCGTGCTCATCTCGGTCGGCTACCTGCAGTTCTTCGAGGAAGCCTTCGTGATGACGCAGGGCGGCCCGCTCAGCTCCACGCTCTCCATGACGTACTACACGTTCAACACCTTCGGCTTCGGCGACTTCGCCAAGGCGTCCGCGGCGAGCTACATCATGTTCGTCGTCATCGCGGCGGTCAGCATCCTGCAGTTCCGCCTGCTCAGGAGATCGACATGACCAAACTCCTGTCAGCCCGGGCCCTCACGTACGTCGTGCTGACCGCCGGCCTGGTGGCGTGGCTCGCGCCGTTCGCCTGGATGGTGCTGGGCTCGTTCAAGACGCAGGACGAGATCTTCGCCGACCCGCCGACGTGGTGGCCGCAGTCCCCCACCGGGGGCAACTTCACCCGCTGGCTGACCGAGCTGAACTTCGGCACGTTCTTCACCAACAGCCTGGTCGTCGCGGTGATCACCGTGCTCGGCAACCTGCTGTTCTGCTCGATGGTCGGCTACGCGCTGGCCAAGATGGACTTCGCCGGCAAGCGGATCCTGCTCGGCGTCGTCCTGGTGACGATCATGGTGCCGGGTGTGGTGACCTTCGTCCCGCTGTTCGTGATCGTCGCCAAGATGGGCATCCTCGACTCGTACGCGGCCCTGGTCCTGCCCTTCCTCACCCAGCCGGTGGGCGTCTTCCTGATGCGCCAGTTCATGCTGGACATCCCGGACTCGCTGCTGGAGGCGGCACGCATCGACGGCGCGTCCGAGCTGCGGATCTTCACCCGCATCGTGCTCCCGCTGTGCGGGCCCGCGCTGGCGACGCTCGGCATCCTCACCTTCCTCGGCTCGTGGAACAACTTCCTCTGGCCGCTCGTGGCCAGCCAGACCGAGGAGATGTACACGCTGCCGGTCGCGCTCTCGCTCTACTCGACCGGTCAGTACGCGACCGACTACGGCACGCTGCTCGCCGGCGCCGTACTGATCATCACCCCGATCCTGGCCCTGTTCGTGTCCCTGCAGCGCTACTTCGTGCAGGGCATCGCCACGATGGGCCTCAAATGACGACATCCCCGACAGGAGTGAACATGGCGACCCCGCACCCGGTGGCCTTCCCGGACGGCTTCCTCTGGGGGGCCTCGACGGCTGCGCACCAGGTGGAGGGCAACAACGTCGGCAGCGACCTCTGGCACGCGGAGAACGACGGATCGGGAGCCCTGCGCGACCGGTCCGGAGACGCCTGCGACAGCTTCCACCGCTGGCCGGAAGACCTCGACATCGCCCGCGACCTCGGCCTCAACGCCTACCGGTTCAGCGTCGAGTGGGCCCGCGTGGTCCCCGCGCCCGGCCACCCCTCGGCGGCGATGCTGGACCACTACCGCCGCATCATCGAAGGATGCGCCGAGCGCGGCCTGACTCCCGTCGTGACGCTCCACCACTTCACCAACCCCGCGTGGCTGCGCGCCGAGGGCGGCTGGACCTCCGGCGACGCGCTCACGCACTTCACCGAGTACGTCCGGGCCGTGCTGCCGATCCTCGACGGCGTCCGCTGGGTCTGCACGATCAACGAGCCCAACATGGTCGCCATGATGGTCGCCCGCCGCAGGCACGCCGCCGACGGGGAGGTGCCCGCGTTCGTCGTGCCGGACCCCGGCGTGACCGCCGCGCTGACCCGCGCGCACGAGGCGGCCCGCGAACTGCTCGCGTCCGTCCCCGGGCTCAGATCCGGATGGACGGTGGCGAACCAGAACGTCCAGGACCACGGCGCCGGCCCCGACCGCACCGCCGAGATGTCCTACCTGATCGACGACCAGTACATCGACGTGGCCAAGGGTGACGACTTCCTCGGCGTGCAGGCCTACAGCCGCATGCGCGCGGGCGAGCAGGGCCTGATCGTCCCCGGCCCGGACGACCGGCGCACGATGATGGGCTGGGAGTACTACCCCCGCGCCCTGGAGGACACCGTCCGCCACACCGCCGCCCGGCTCGGCGGCTCGACGCCGCTGCTCGTCACCGAGAACGGCATCGCGACCGGCGACGACGACGAGCGGATCGCGTACACGGGCGAGGCCGTGCTGGGCCTGGCCCACGCGCTGGCCGACGGCATCGACGTGCGCGGCTACCTGCACTGGTCGCTCCTGGACAACTACGAGTGGGGCTCGTGGGAGCCGACGTTCGGCCTCGTCTCGGTCGACCGGACCACGTTCCGGCGTACGGTCAAGCCCAGCGCCCGCTGGTACGCGCGGCTCGTCCGCGATCCGGAGGCGACCCTCCGCCAGGGGGCCGCGTCGTGACCGAGCTCGCCCGGCTCATCGAGGGCGCGGCGGCGCTCGACCCGGGGCACCACGGCGGGCTGCGTCCGCGCCGGCTGCCGCCGTGGGCGCGCGCCCAGCACGACGACACCTGGTTCGAGCTCATGGAGCAGGCGCCCACCGGCGTCTCGCTCCGGTTCACGACCAGCGCGACCCTGCTGACCCTTCGTCTGCACACGCGGTCGGTCCGGCCGGCCGGCGTCGAGTCCGCCCGGCCGCACCTGCTCGCCGTGGTCGTCGACGGCGTGGTGACCGAGCACGTGGCGATCCCCGAAGGCGACGTCGTCATCATGGACGCCGGCCACCGGATCGCCGGAGCCGAGCGCCGGGGCCCGTCCGACGTGTCGATGGCCCTGGTCCCCGACGGCCGGGAGAAGCACGTCGAGATCCTGCTGCCGCACGACTGCGCGGTCGAGGTCGTCAGCCTGGACGCCGACGCGCCGGTCACGCCCGCGCCGCCCGGCGGCGCGGCGCGCTGGATCCACTACGGCAGCTCCATCAGCCACGGGCTGGAGGCGTCCGCCCCCGACCGCACCTGGCCGGCGCGGGTCGCCCTCGGCACCGGCTGGCGGCTGCGCAACCTGTCCTTCGGCGGCAACGCGCAACTGGACCCGTTCGTCGCCCGCATGATCAGGGACGCCCCCGCCGACCTGATCACCCTGAAAGTGGGGATCAACCTCGTGAACGTCGACTCGATGCGCGCCAGGGCGATGCTGCCCGCCGTGCACGGCTTCCTCGACCTGATCCGTGACGGCCATCCGGACACGCCGATCGTCCTCGTCACCGCGATCGCCTGCCCGGCGCACGAGCACACGCCGGGGCCGACGGTCGACCGCGACGGCCGGGCCGCGGGCGCGGACCGGTCCCTGGAGAGCGACGACGGCGCCCTCACGCTGGCCGGAACCCGGCGCATCCTCGAACGGGCGCACGCCGACCGCGACGACCCCCACCTGCACCTGGTGGACGGCCGTACGCTGCTGGGCGAGGCCGACGCCGGGCTGCTGGGCGACGGCCTGCACCCGACCGAGGAGGGGCTGGGCCTCATCGCCCGGCGCTTCCAGGACACCGTGGCCGGCATGCCCGCGCTGGCCGGGCTGCTGGGAGGCCGCCGATGACCCCGCTCGCTCTGGTGCCGTGGCCGCACGCGGTCACGCTCGACGGCACCACGACGACGGTCCTCGACCCCGCCCGCGTCGCCATCGAGGCGGAGGCCCCGCTGGCGGCGGCCCGCGACTGGCTCCGGACCGAGCTCGCCCGCACCGCCGGGACCGGCGACGCGCCGACGCTGCGCATCACGCTCCAGCTCGGGGCGGCCCCCGCCGACGTGCCGCCCGCCGACGGCATCGCCCCGGACGAGGCCGCGCCCGACGAGCGGCACACGATCACGATCGCCCCCGGCGAGGTCACGGTGACCGGGCCGACCCCCCAGGCGGTCCTGCGCGGCGCCGCGACGCTCGTCCAGCTCGCGGAGGGCTCGGCCGGACGGCTGCCCGTGGGCCGGATCGCCGACGGGCCCCGCCTGGCGTGGCGCGGGCTGATGGTCGACGTCGTACGGCACCCGTTCGGCGTGGACGAGATCCGCCGCGTCGTCGACCTGCTGACCCGCTACAAGCTGAACGTGCTGCACCTGCACCTCACCGACTCCGACGGCTGGCGGCTGCAGTCCGCGGCCCGCCCGGCGCTGGACGCGACCTCGCCCGGCGAGCTGATCACCCGGCGCGACCTGGACGAGCTGACGGCGTTCGCCGAGACGCGCGGGGTGACGATCCTGCCCGAGGTCGACCTGCCCGGCCACTCGCTCGCCGCCACCCGCGCCTACCCGGAGCTCACCGACGGCGGGGCGGCCGCCCGGCTGGGCTACGTGGACCCCGCGGCGCCGGGGGCCGAGTCGTTCATCGCCGACACCGTCACCGAGTTCGTCCAGGCGTCCCGCGCCCGGTTCGTCCACGTCGGCGGCGACGAGCCGTTCGGCATGCCGTTCGAGGCGTACACCCGGGCGGTCGGCCTGGCCGTCCGCGCGGCGCACGCGGCCGGCAGCCGGGTGATCGCCTGGCAGGAGGCGGTACGCGCCGGCGCGCTCGGCCCCGGCGACCTCGTGCAGCTGTGGATCGGCGCGGAGACGAGCATCGACGCCGACGCGAAGAAGGCCGCGCTGCCGGAGTCGGCGCACCGGTTCGTCGACCAGCTGGTGGAGCTGTTCGCGCTCGCGCCCGGCGACGGCCCCGCCGCGGCGGCCGCCGGGCTGCCGGTGCTCCTCTCGTCCAGCGACGTGCTCTACCTCGACCGCCCCTACGCGGAGCCCGCCGCCGACGCCGACGGGGAGGCGCGCCGGGCCCGGCTCGGGTTCCGCGACTACCCGGCCAAGACCCTCCGGCAGATGTTCGACTGGACCCCCGAATCGCTGGTGGCGGGGCTGGACGTGCGCATCGCCGGTGTCGAGGCGGCGATCTGGTCGGAGACCGTCGACGGCTTCGACGACCTGGCGTTCCTGCTGCTCCCCCGCCTCCCGGCCGCCGCGGAACGGGCCTGGACGCGCGAGCCGACGACCTGGGAGGACCACAGCTCACGCCTGCGCCCGCACGCCGGCACCTGGCAGGCGACCGGCTGGGGCGCGGCGTACCGGCCCGCCCACTGGTAGCCGGGGGGTCACCAGGCCCAGGCGGGGTTGCCGGTGGCGGCCTGGGAGGCCGCCCACAGCCGCTCGCGGGCCGGCTCGTCGTAGGCGAAGGCCGGCGCGCGGACCGGGCGCAGGTCCTCGTCCACGTACGGGCCGGGCAGGGGTCCGTCACCGGTGGCCAGGCGGGCATAGGTGTCGCCGAGGAGCTCGGCGGGGACGGCCATGCGGTTCTTCGGCGCGTACAGGGTGCGCAGCAGCCACGGCATGGCGGCCACCCGGCCGGCGTCGAGCCGGACGGCGGGAACGCGCACGCAGGTGACCTCCAGGCGCCCCGCGCCCTTCTCCTCCTCCGCCCTCTCCGCCAGGGTCATGGTTGTCATGATCTGGGCGAGTTTGGCGTGGTAGTACGCGCGGGTCGGGGTGAACCAGCTCGGGTCGTCGAGCTGGTCGAACCGGATGCGGATGCGCGGCATCGAGAGCAGCCCCTTGCTGGCCACGTTGATCACGCGCGGGCGGGCGGCGGCGGCGAGCAGCGGGCTGAGGCGGGCGGTGAGCAGGAAGGGGCCCAGGTGGTTGGTGGCCCAGAACAGCTCGTGGCCGTCGGCGGTGAAGCGGGGCTCGCGCAGCGTCTGGTCGAAGACGGCGGCGTTGTTGACGAGCACGTCGAGGTGGCCGGTGGTCCGGGTGAGCTGGTCGGCGGCGGCCTCGATGGAGTCCGGGGACGACAGGTCCGCCTGGACGAGGGTGGCCGGGTGTGCGGCGTGGGCGTTGATCTCGGCCAGCGCGGCGCGGCCTCGGTCGAGGTCCCGGCAGAGCGCCAGCACGTGGTGGCCGGCGGCGGCGAGGGTCCGGGCGGCGCGCAGGCCGATCCCGGAGTTGGCGCCGGTGATGGCGATGGATAGCATGCCGGGGATTCTATTCTGTTCGGAACGATCCGAACAGAATAGAATCGAGAGGTGGCCGGTGCTGAGGAGTTCGTGGAGAGTGCGGGGCTTTACTTCGAGCGGCTGGGGCTCAGCCGCACGGCGGGGCGGATCATCGGCGTGCTGCTGGTCGATCCGGACGACTCCGCCGACGCCCCGGGACTGTGCGACCGGCTCGGCGTGGCCAAGAGCAGCATGAGCGTGGCCCTCGGCCAGCTCGAACGCGGCGGGCTCGTCGAGCGCTTCCGGCCGCCCCGGGGCCGCCGCGACCACTACCGGCTGACGGAGGACGTGTTCGGGCGCGCGTTCCGGGCGAAGATGGCGGAGTTCTCCGCGTTCGCCCAGCTCGCCGAACAGGGCCTGGCCGTGGCCGGGGACAACCCCGCGAGCCGGGCCAGGCTGGAGCGGATGCGCGACCTTTACGGCTTCATGGGCCGCGAGTTCCCCAAGCTCCTCGACCAGTGGGAACGCGAACGCCCCTGACCCACGAGGCTCGTGGTCGAGGCCGACGGAATGCGGGTATGGCCTGCCAGGAGGGGCTTCACAGTTCGGGGGACATGGTGACAGAGCAGAGGCCGTCGAGCCCGTTGGGGTCGGTGCCGCCGCGGGTGTGGGTGGCGTTGGCGCTCCTGGTGCTGGCGATCGTGTTCATCCTGCAGAACCGGCAGGATGCGGCGATCCAGTTGTTCATGATCGTGGTGACCGCGCCGTTGTGGATCACGCTGGTGGTGTGCGTGGGCATCGGGATGCTGATCGGCGCGCTGATGAGCCGCAGAGGCGGGCGCCGGCGCTGACGCAGGCGGTCTGAGGCGAGGCGGTCATCGATCAGTTTTCGAGAAGCGGCCCGTCTCTCGGCCTCCCTAACATGAGAGTCACCCAGAAGGACATGTACGGGAGGAACCTCGCAATGACGAACACCAACGACACCAAGGACAAGACCGCCGGTAACGGGTTCGAGGGGTTCTCGGACGAGGAACGGGCCGCGATGAAGGAGCACGCCCAGGAGCTCAAGAAGGCCGCCCGCCGCGGCTCGCGCGCCAGCAAGGCCGACGGCGAGAGCGACGTCCTCGCCAAGATCGCCGAAATGCAGGACTCCGACCGCTTCCTGGCCGAGCGCATCCACGACATCGTCAAGACCAACGCCCCCGCCCTCACCCCCAAGCTCTGGTACGGGATGCCGGCGTACGCCAGGAACGGCAAGATCGTCTGCTTCTTCCAGAGCGCGCAGAAGTTCAAGTCGAGGTACGCGACGCTCGGCTTCAACGACGACGCGCGGCTGGACGACGGCACCATGTGGGCCACCGCCTTCGCCCTGACCGACCTGACCCCGGACGACGAGGCCCGCATCGCCCGGATCGTCAAGCAGGCAGTGGCCGAGGACTGACCACCCGTAAACGCAAGCTTGCTTTTTCCTTTATTCCGCCCTTGCCGGGCTGTCGACGGAATTCAATGACGCGCCTGAGGGCGCGGGATCCCTGACAAAGATTTTCCGATATGCCACTATCTGTCGGGTGACAATGGGGGATCCTCGGGAGCAGATTCCCGGCTACCAGCTCATCGAGCCCGTGGGCCAGGGCGGTTTCGCCGTGGTCTACCGCGCCCTGCACGAGCGGGTCGGCCGGGTGGTCGCCGTGAAGATCCTGTCGGTGGCCGACGTGGACGAGCGGGCGCTGCGCAACTTCCGGCGGGAGCTGGAGGTCATGGGGCGGCTGAGCGACCATCCGAACATCGTGGCCGCGCTCGACACCGGCACGACCGCCGCCGGCCGGCCGTACATCGTCATGGACTTCCACGAGGGCGGCAGCCTCCACAGCCGGGCGGGAGCGCTCCCGCCGCACGAGGTGCTGCGGATCGGCGTCAAGGTGGCGGGCGCGCTCGCGGCCGTGCACGACGCCGGGGTCTTCCACGGCGACATCAAGCCGCAGAACATCCTCGTCTCCAAGTACGGCGAGCCCGCGCTGGCCGACTTCGGCGTGGCCCGCATGCTGGACGTGGGGCAGCTCTCGTCCAACACGCTCACGTTCACCCCGCACCACGCGGCGCCGGAGGTGCTCAACGGCTCGCCGCAGAACGTGCGCTCGGACGTGTACGCGCTCGGGTCGACGCTCTACCAGTTGCTGGCCGGGCGGCCCGCCTACCATGATCCGGCCGATGCCGGGGTGGCGCCGTTGCTGCTCAGGGTGCTCAGGCAGCCGTTGCCGCCGCTGCCGGAGCACGCCGTTCCCGCGCCGCTGCGCGCCCTCGTCGAGCGGGCGATGTCCAAGGACCCGGGCGGGCGGCCGCAGGACGCCTGGGCCTTCGTCCGGGAGTTGCAGCAGGTGCAGCGGGCGCTCGCGCTCCCGGTGACCGAGCCGGCGACCGCCGTCCCGCCGCCGGCCCCCGCACCACCACACCCCGTCGGCCCCACCCCGCAGACCCTCGGCCCCACGCCGCACGGCCCGCCCCCACCCGGCCCGCAGACACCGGTCAGCGCGCCACACGTTCCCGGCAGCGCACCGCAGGCCCCCGGCAGCGGGCCGGCGCCCGGGATGCCCGGCCCGCCGTCGTACGCCCATCAGGACCAATCGCCCCACACCAGGCCGAGCCGCAGGTCCTCGCGCCGCTGGGTGGTCGCGGGGGCCGCCGTGGTCACCGCGTCGGCCGCCGCCGTGGCCGCCGTCCATCTGACCGGCGGGTTCGCCCCCGCGACGGCGGTGCCCACCGCCACCGTCACACCGGGCGCCCTCGCCGTCGCCACCGCGACCGAGCCCGTCGTGCCCGCGTCGAGCTCGGCCTCGCCCGAGCCGTCGGCGAAGGCCGGCAAGCCCACCCTCGCCAAGGTCTCCCTCTCGACGGACGCGAAGGTCCACGCGCCGGGCCAGACGTTCCGCCTCAAGGTGACCGGCCGCCTGTCGAACGGCCGCCCGGCCCGCCTGGCCCGCGCGGACCTGGACTTCCACAGCGCCGACCCGCGCGTGGCCACCGTCAGCCCCGACGGCCAGGTGACGGTGCTGAAAGAGGGCCGGGTTCGCATCACGGTCAAGGTGACGATGAACGGCTCGGCCAAGGTCGCCGCGCTCCCCCTGACGGTCGGGTCCAAGGCGACCCCGGAGCCGGAGGCCGAGCCGGAGAGCGGCCCCCGGACGCTGCGGGTGCCCGCCACGCTGACGAACATGGTCCGGGGCGGCGGCTACTCCGCCAAGTCGTTCCCCGCCTGCCAGGTCTGCAAGGTCAAGAACGGCAACCCGGGCTTCTACCGCGAGACGTACTTCCGCTTCGACCTCAGCCGGGTCAAGGTCAAGCCGGACCGGATCGCCTCCGTCGTCCTGCACGCGCACATGCGGGTCGACGACTCGGTCGACACCCAGGGCGCGGCGATGGCGTACGCGATGGGCAACGGCTGGAACGCCGGGGTCACCTTCGACACGCGCCCGCAGCTCGGGGCGCAGCTCGGCGAGTTCCCGGCGGTGGGCGTGAACGGCGCCTGGGTGAAGCTGAACCTCACCGGCTACTTCCGGCCGAAGGTCGGCGGCCCGGCGAGCGTGGGGCTGGCGGAGTCGGGCGGGGTGGGCACGGCGATCGGCGGCCTGGGCTCGGGGACCGTCCCATACCTGGTGATCACCACTCGGTAGGGTGGGCGTCCATGGCAGAGACCAGGACTCCTCCGATCTTCGACGGTGACGAGCGCGCGATCCTCTACAGCTGGCTCGACTGGCATCGTGAGACGCTGGCCGCCAAGTGCGCGGGCCTGTCGGAGGAGCAGCTCAGGCGGCGCGCGGTGCCGCCGTCGGGGATGTCGCTGCTGGGGCTGGTGCGGCACATGGCGCACGTGGAGCGGGCCTGGTTCCGGCGGATGATCGACGACGAGGACGTGCCGCTGCTCTACGGCAAGCAGGAGCGCCAGGACGCCGACTTCGAGGACGTGGACGACGCCTCGGCCGAGGAGGCGTTCGCCACCTGGCGGGCGGAGATCGAGCGGGCCCGGCAGGTGTCGGCGGCACTGCCGCTGGACGCGATCGCCAAGCGGCGGCGCGACGGCAACGAGGTGTCGCACCGGCGCATCCTGGTTCACCTGATCCAGGAGTACGCGCGCCACAACGGCCATGCCGACCTGCTGCGCGAGCGCATCGACGGCGTGACCGGCGAGTAGCGCGGCGGTGATTGCCGCGCCGCCCATGCCGGACTTGGATGGCTCTACGCCGACATGGGAGGGGGCGACCTTGATCGATCGTCGACTGGACCATCTGCTGTACGCGGTGCCCGATCTGACCGCGGCCGTGGCCGAGTTCGGTGACAGGACCGGCGTGACCCCGGTGGCGGGCGGCAGCCATCCGGGCGGCACCGCGAACTACCTGGTCGGTCTGGGACCGTCCGCGTACCTGGAGATCATCGGGCCGGACCCGGCGGCCGACCCGGCGACGCGGCGGCGGGCGGCCGAGCTGGAGCTGCTCGACGTGCCCCGGCTGGCGGGGTGGGCGGTGCACCCCGGCGACATCGGGGTGGCCGTACGGCAGGCGCGGGCGCGGGGGTACGACCCGGGCGACGTGGAGCCGATGTCGCGCCGGACCCCCGACGGGCGGCTGCTGGAGTGGCGGCTGACCCGCTGGGACGAGCCGGGCCGGGTGGATCCGGTGCCGTTCCTCATCGACTGGGGCGCCACGCCGCATCCGGCCGCGTCGGGGCTTCCGCAGGTGAAGCTGACGGCCTTCAGGGCGACCGTGCCGGAGCCGCCGCTGCTGCTGGCCCGGCTGCGCGCCCTGGACGTGGAGCTGGACGTCGAGGCGGGGGCGCCGGTGGCTCTCCACGCGGTCATGGAGAGCCCGCTCGGGCGCGTTGAACTGACCTGACGGGGGCGAACGCGTTGGCGGCCGGGCCGCCGAGCCGCAAGAATGGCGCGATGAGCGCTGCTGACAGCACGGAGGCCGACTGGGTCTCCCGATTCGCGGACGAGGTCATCTCCGAGGCGGAGCGTCGCGCGCCGGGCAAACCGATCGTGTGCGCCTCGGGGCTGAGCCCGTCGGGGCCGATCCACCTGGGCAACCTGCGCGAGGTGATGACCCCGCACCTGGTGGCCGACGAGATCAGGCGGCGCGGCCACGAGTGCGTCCACCTGCTGTCGTGGGACGACTACGACCGCTTCCGCCGCGTCCCCGCGGGGGTCGACCCGTCGTGGGCCGAGCACATCGGCAAGCCGCTGAGCTCGGTGCCCGCGCCTCCCGGCAGCCCGTACGGGTCCTGGGCCGAGCACTTCAAGGCGCCGATGGAGGCCGCGCTGGCCGAGCTGGGCGTCGAATACCGGGGCATCAGCCAGACCGAGCAGTACACCTCGGGCGTCTACCGGGAGCAGATCCTGCTGGCGATGCGCGAGCGGGAGCGGATCGACGCCGTCCTGGCCCGCTACCGGTCGCAGCAGCGCGAGGGCTATTTCCCGTACAAGCCCTACTGCGAGCTGTGCGAGCGCGACCTGACCACGGTGACCGCCTACGACGACGACAGCACGGAGCTGGCCTACACGTGCGAGTGCGGGTTCGGCGAGACGGTGCGGCTGGCCGAGCACGACCGGGGCAAGCTGGTGTGGAAGGTCGACTGGCCGATGCGGTGGGCGTACGAGGGGGTGGTGTTCGAGCCGTCCGGCGTCGACCACCACTCGCCCGGGTCGGCGTGGATCGTCGGCGGGCAGATCGTCGGCGAGGTGTTCGGCGGCGAGCAGCCGATCGGGCCGATGTACGCGTTCGTCGGCATCACCGGCATGGCGAAGATGAGCAGCTCCAAGGGTGACGTGCCGACTCCGGCCGACGCGCTGGAGATCATGGAGGCGCCGGTGCTGCGCTGGCTGTACGCGCGCCGCAAGCCGTCGCAGTCCTTCAAGATCGCCTTCGACCAGGAGATCCAGCGGCTCTACGACGAGTGGGACGCGCTCGGCCGCAAGGTCGCCGGCGGCGAGGCGCAGCCCGCCGAGCTGGCGGCGCACGGCCGGGCGGTGCGCACGGCGGCCGGGCCGCTGCCGGTGACGCCGCGCCCGGTGGCCTACCGCACGCTGGCCTCCATCGCCGACGTCACGACCGGCGACGCCGCGCAGATCCTGCGCATCCTCGGCGACGTCGACGCGATCGGCTCGCTGGAGGAGGCGCGGCCCCGGCTCGACCGGGCGCAGCGGTGGATCGACACGCAGGTGCCCGCCGAGCAGCGCACCCGCGTGCGCGAGGCCCCCGACGCCGAGCTGCTGGACTCGCTCGGCGAGGCCGAACGCGAGGCCCTGGCCATGCTGGTCGACGGCCTCGACGCGCACTGGTCGCTCGACGGGCTGACCACGCTGGTGTACGGGGTGCCGAAGCGGCAGGCGGGCCTGGACCCCGACGCCAAGCCGACGCCCGAGGTGAAGGCGGCCCAGCGGGCCTTCTTCGCGCTGCTCTACCGGCTGCTGGTGGGCCGCGACACCGGGCCCAGGCTGCCCACGCTGCTGATGGCGGTGGGGGCCGACCGGGTGCGGAAACTGGTCGGGGCGTGACCGCCTACCTGATCACCGGGATCTCCGCGTCGGGCAAGTCCACGGTGGCGCAGGCGCTGGCCGAGCGGCTGCCGAAGGCGGCGCACGTACGCGGCGACGCCTTCCGGCGGATGGTGGTCAGCGGCGGCGTCGGCATGACGCCCGACCGGCCGGAGGAGGCCGTACGCCAGCTCCGCCTGCGCTACCGGATCGCGGCGGCGGCGGCCGACTTGTATGCCGGCGAGGGGTTCACCGCGGTCGTCCAGGACGTGGTGCTCGGCGCGGACCTGAAGCTGTTCACCGGGCTGATCCGCACCCGCCCGCTGCACGTGGTGGTGCTGGCCCCGAGCGCGGCCGTCGTCGAGCGGCGCGAGCGCGAGCGGGCCAAGACCGGCTACGGGGCGTGGACGGTCGCCGAGCTCGACGCGGCGCTGCGCCGCGACACGCCCCGCCTGGGACTGTGGCTCGACACCTCCGCGCAGACGCCGGCGCAGACGGTGGACGAGATCCTGGCCAGGGCCGCCGAGGCGCGCGTCTAGCGAGCCGCCGAGGCCGCCCCACCCGACTCGGGCACCTCGGTGGCGCTCGTGAGCGAGCGGATGACATGCTCGGAAGCATGCGTTACATCGTGATCGGAGCGGGGGCCGTGGGCGGCACGATCGGCGCCCGGCTGTTCCAGGGCGGGCACGACGTGCTCCTGATCGCCCGGGGCGCCCACTACGAGACGCTGAAGAACCGCGGCCTGCGCCTCCTCACGCCCTACTCCGACGACCTTCTCGACATCCCGGCGGCCGACGGCCCGGTGGCGGTCCGCGACGACGACGTGCTGATCGTCGCCACCAAGTCGCAGGACACCGTGACCGCGCTCGCCCCGTGGCCGACCCACCTGCCGGTGGTGTGCGCGCAGAACGGCGTCGAGAACGAGCGCACCGCGCTGCGCAGGTTCGAGCGGGTCTACGGGATGTGCGTGTGGCTGCCCGCGCTGCACACCGAGCCCGGCACCGTGGCCGCCTACGGCTCGCCGCGCTCGGGGCTGCTGCACGTCGGCTGCTACCCGCACGGCTCCGACGAGCTGGCCAAGCAGATCGCCATCGACCTCGACCGCAGCAGGTTCGTCGCGCTGCCGTCGGCCGAGGTGATGCGCTGGAAGTACGGCAAGCTGCTCGCCAACCTGGCCAACGCCGTCGAGGCGCTCGTCGGCCACGGGCCCGGCGTGGAGGAGGTGCTGGAGCTGGCCAGGTGCGAGGGCACCCACGTGCTGGAGGAGGCCGGGATCTGCTATTCGACGCCGCGTGAGGAGCGCGAGCTGCGCCGCGACCAGGTCGACCTGCTGCCGATCGGCGGCAGCATGCGCGGCGGCGGCTCGTCGTGGCAGAGCCTGGCCAGGGCGACCGGGTCGATCGAGGCCGACTACCTCAACGGCGAGATCGTCCTGCTGGCCCGCGAGCTCGGCATCGCCACCCCGGCCAACGAGGTGCTCCAGCGGGAGGCCAACCGGTTCGCCAGGGAGCGCCGCGAGCCTGGCTCGATGCCGCTGGAGACGCTGATGGCGCTCATCGCCGAGCGTTCCGGAGCCGGATCCCGCTGAACTCCAGCGTGCTGGCCGTCACCTCGTTCCAGAACCGCCACAAATTGTCCAGCACGCGGAGCTGGATCCCGGCCTCCTCGTGCAGCTCGAACAGGTCGCGGACCGGCTCGGGCGGGCCGAGCGGCAGCACCGGCACGGTCGCCACGACCGCGGCGGGCGGGTCGCCGAGCGGCTTGAAGACGTCGGCGGGCAGCCTGTAGGCGAACAGGCGCACGTCCATCATCGCCTTCAGCCACCCGTACTCGATCGCGTGCACCCGCTCGATGGTGGGGTCCTCGGAGAAGTGCAGCACCTGTCCTGGTTCGGGTCTCATGACCGCCATCATGACCTGCGAGCCCGTGTGGGCAGGGCATACCGCGCCGGATGATGGGCAGGGGGATCTCGCTCTGACGACGAGGAGTGAGACGAAATGATCTTTCTGGGTCTGTTACTGGTCCTGCTCGCCGGCGCGGCTGCCGTGGTGGCCATCACGGAGGAGAGCGCCCGCTACATCCTGTTCGGTTACACGTTCCAGCCCGACCACGTGGAGATGTTCCTCGCGGGCGCGGCGGCGGCCGCGGTGATGGTGCTCGGCTTCTGGCTGATCGCCGCCGGTTCGCGCCGGTCCGCCCGGCGTCGCCGCCGGCTGGCCCACGTACGCGCCGACGCCTCCGACAAGGTGGCGCGGCTGGAGGACGAGAAGCGCGAGCTGGAGCGGAAGCTCGAACGCGAGCACGCCGCCGCAAGCAAGCCGATCGCGGGCCGCGCTGACGGGCGCACCGACGCCCGCGCCGACGGGCACGCTGACGGGCACGCCGATGACCGGCTGGTCGCCGGCCGTGAGGAGCGCGCGCGGTGACCTCACCGGTGCGGGGTGGCGGGGTGGCCCCGCACCGGTGATTCGCGGCGATACTTCGCATGACGGGTGTAATCTGCGTTGCGCGCTCATCATGCACCCGGAGGTCGCATGCCCCCCACACGTGGCCGTCCCATCGCGATCAAACTCCTCATCCTCCTGCTCGTCCCGCTGACCTCCCTGGTCGGCCTGTGGGCGTTCGCCGCCGCTCTGACGGCGGGCGACGGGCTGCGCATGCTGGAGATCGACGAGCTGGCGACGAACCTGGCCGAACCCTCCGAGGAACTCACCACCCACCTGCAGAACGAGCGGCTGTCCTCGATCCAGTACGTGGCCGCCAGGCGCAATGCCGAGACCGTGAAGATCCAGCGCTCGCAGACCGACGCGGCGGCCAAGCGGTTCCGTGCGCTGGCGGCGAGCCAGCGCGGCCTCAGCCCGGAGATGACCGCCCAGCTCACCACCCTGAACCGGCGGCTCGACCAGCTCGCGCAGGTCCGGCGCGACGTCGACGCCACCGGCGCGGCCCCCCTCGACCTGATCAACGGCTACAGCCAGATCGTGGACGCCTCCTTCCGGATGTACGACGCGATGGTGCTGGTCCCCGACATGACGCTCTACCGCAACGCCCGCGCGCTGACCATGCTGGGCGAGGCCAAGGAGCTGCTGTCGCGCGAGCGCGCGATGATCGCCGTGGTGCTGAGCCGGGGCCGGGTGACACCCGCCGAGCGCGAGGCGTTCGCCGACTGGACGGCCACCCGGCGGCTGCTCCACGCCCAGGCCATGTCCCACCTCGACGACGGGCTGCGCAAGCCGTACCAGCAGCTCATGGCCTCCTCGATGTACACGGAGTTCACCGAGGCCGAGGACGCGATCCGGGGGCAGGCCATCATCAACGGCCTGCCGGCCGACGCCGCCACCTGGCCCGTGGACGCCACCAACCTGTGGAAGGCCGCCGAGCGCGCCCAGCGCGTCACCGCCAGGGCCATCACCGAGCGGGTCACGCCCGCGGCCACCGGCATCCTCACCAAGATCGGCGTCGCGGGCGGCATCGGGCTGCTCGCCGTGATCGCCTCCATCCTGCTGTCGCTGCGCTTCCGCAAGCGGTTGGTACGCGAGCTCGCCGGGCTCCGCGACGCCGCCACCGAACTGGCCGACGTGCACCTGCGCGACCTGGTCAAGCGGCTGCGCACGAGCACCCAGCCGCCCTCCGCGGCCGAGCTCCCCCCGCTGGAGATCAAGGCGGAGACGTCCGAGGTGCGCGACATCGTGCAGGCGTTCAACCGCGTGCAGTCCACGGCCGTCGAGGCCGCGGTCACCCAGGCCCGCCTCCGGCACGGCGTCAACCAGGTGTTCGTCAACCTGGCCAGGCGCAACCAGTCGCTGCTGCACCGCCAGCTCCTGCAGCTCGACGGCATGGAACGCGGCACCGAGGACCCCGAGGAGCTGGAGGACCTGTTCAAGCTCGACCACCTGACGACGCGCATGCGCCGCCACGCGGAGAGCCTGATCATCCTGTCCGACCAGACGCCGGGCCGCGGCTGGCGCAACCCGGTGCCGATCCTGGACGTGCTGCGCGCCGCCGTGGCCGAGGTGGAGGAGTATCAGCGGGTCGAGGTGCTGCAGGCGCCGCCCGTCGCGCTGACCGGCTCGGCGGTCACCGACGTGGCCCACCTGATGGCCGAGCTGATCGAGAACGCCACGCTGTTCTCGCCGCCGCGCACCCGGGTCGACCTGCGCACCACGGCGACCCCGTACGGGCTGATCGTGGAGGTGGAGGACCGCGGGCTGGGCCTGTCGCGGGCCGAGCTCGACGAGCTCAACACCCGCCTGGCCGAGAAGCCCGAGTTCGACCTGGCGCAGAGCGACCGGCTCGGGCTGTTCGTGGTCGGCCGGCTGGCGGCCAGGCACGGCATCAAGGTCGCCCTGACCGCGTCGCCGTACGGCGGCCTGACGGCCAGGGTGTCGCTGCCGGCGTCTCTGCTGGCCGACCAGCCCGCACTCACGGGCGCTTAGCCGGTCGGAGGCGGTCAGAGCCGGCCAGCGCCGGTCAGAGCCGCACGAACGGGTCGGCGAAGTGCGCCGTGGCGAGCAGCGCGCGGGCGGCGCGCAGCTCGGCGAGCACGGCGGCGCGGGTGGCGGCGGCCCGCTCCTGGTCGTCGTCGTAGACGTAGCGCACGGCGGGGTCGGCGAGCTGCACGGGATGCAGGACCAGGTCGCCGGTCACGGCCAGGTCGCCGACGCGCACGATCTGGTGGCCCGGCGTGTGGCCGGGCGTCAGGTGGACGCGCACGCCGGGCGCGGCCTCGGCGTCGCCGTCGACGACGTGCAACTGGGCCTTGAGCGGGGTGACGACCCGGTCGAGCGTCGCGCTCTCTGCGGCGTCGAGCTCGGCCTGCTGGAGCACGTACCGGGCGTTCTCAAAGAGCGGCCGGCCGTCGTCGGAGACGGCGCCGCTCGCGTGGTCGCTGTGCAGGTGGGTGTGGATCACCGTGTCGACGTCGGCGGGCGCGACGCCGGCGGCGGCCAGCTCACCGGGCAGCGTGCCGGGAACGGGCGCCCAGCTCGACGCGAGCGAGCCGGGGCCGCCGATGCCGGTGTCGACCAGCGTCAGGCGTCCGGCCCGGTCGCGGAGCAGGTAGCAGTGGAAGTGCAGCACCCACGGCTCGTCGGGCAGCGCCGAGCCGGGAAACATCTCCGGCAGCGGGCGGCGGATCGCCTCGCCCATCGCGCCCACGGCGTCGCAGAGCGGCGTGACCTCAACGCCTGAGACAATCCTCGGTTCGTGCGGCACGCGCCCAGCCTAGGCGGCCACGGGCTCGCGCGGCACGTACTCGTTCTCCAGGTCGGCCGCGTAGACGGCGCGGCAGCAGGTCGCGCACCGGTACATGATCGGGCCCTCGTCGAGCTCGCTGTGGCAGCGCGGGCAGCGGGTGCTGTTCATCTCATCCCCCTAGGGTTCTCTTCTCCATGGAACCTTCGGCGCATTGCAAAGGTCCTGCAGCTCGCTTGCTCGGACGCAGAGGGAGCGGAGAAGAACATTGTTACGTTCCGCTGCCCCGAACGCGCGCCGGGACACGAGGAATCCCCCGGGAATAGCTCAACAGGACTAGGCGTTGCATGGACAGCGACGTGTGATACGTTGCCCCCAGCGTTGAGCTTCAAGCTCCGCTGATCTCACCGCCCCCTCTTCGCGGGGCCGGTCTTCTCATTTCCGCCGGCGTTCTCCTTCGTTCGGCGCACCCTTAAGGGGTTCACCATGTCTGTTCACAAGGGCCTTCTCGACGTACGGGAAAAGGCCGCCCACATCCGCATCGACCACCTGCCCGGCCCCGGCGACCTGCGCCTGAGCCCGGCCCAGATCCAGCAGTACGGCCTGCGTCCCGGCGACCACGTCGTCGCCGAGGCGTCGGGCGGCAAGCTCGTCAGCGTCGAGACCGTCAACGGCCACGCCGACTGGCGGAACCGGCCGCGTTTCGCCGAGCTGACCCCCGTACACCCGCAGGAGCGTCTCCACCTGGAGACCGAATCGCTCAGCACCCGGGTGATCGACCTGTTCGCGCCCATCGGCAAGGGCCAGCGCGGGCTCATCGTCGCCCCGCCCAAGGCCGGCAAGACGATGGTCCTCCAGGCGCTCGCCGACGCGGTCACGCGCAACCACCCCGAGGTCCACCTCATGACGCTGCTCGTCGGCGAGCGGCCCGAGGAGGTCACCGACATGCGCGCCACGGTGCGCGGCGAGATCTTCTCCTCCACCTTCGACCACCCCGACCGCGACCACACCGCGATCGCCGAGCTCGCCATCGAACGCGCCAAGCGCCTGGTCGAGGCCGGTCAGGACGTCGTGCTGCTGCTCGACTCGCTGACCCGGCTGGCCCGCGCCTACAACAACCTGGCGCCCGGCGGCGGCAAGACCCTCACCGGCGGCCTCGACGCCGCCGCGCTCTACCCGCCCAAGCGCTTCTTCGGCGCCGCCCGCAACGTCGAGGGCGGCGGCTCGCTGACCATCCTCGCCACCACGCTCGTCGAGACCGGCTCGCGGATGGACGACAGCCTGTACGAGGAGTTCAAGGGCACCGGCAACATGGAGCTGCACCTGGCCCGCGACCTGGCCGAGCGGCGCCTCTACCCGGCCGTCAACCTGGACGCCTCCGGCACCCGCCGCGAGGAGATCCTGCTGCCCGACCGCGAGCGGCAGATCGTGTGGCGGCTGCGCCGCAGCCTGAGCGGCCTGGACCGGCAGCAGGCGATGGAGATGCTCGTCGGCAAGCTGCGCGACACCCCCTCCAACGCGGCGTTCCTGACCTCGGCCACAATGGCCTGATGCTGGCTGACATCGTCGGACACCTGGCCTGCCCGGTCTGCCGGGAGCCGGTGCGGCTCGACGCCGACGCGCTGCGGTGCGCCCGGGGGCACTCCTTCGACGTGGCCAAGCAGGGCTACGTGAGCCTGCTGGTCGGCTCCCGCCCGCCGGGGACCGCCGACAGCGCGGAGATGGTCGCGGCGCGTTCGAGCTTCCTCGAAGCGGGGCATTACGCGCCGCTCGCCAGGGCGCTCGGTGGGAGCGTTCTCAGTCATACCGAATCGTTCTCACACTTGCCTGACGGAGAGGCCGCGAAGGCGTACGGTAGTGCCGAAATGGGTTCCGGCCCGGCACCGCAAGCGCTTGCGGACCGGCCGGTGATCGTTGACGCCGGTGCGGGGACCGGCTATTACCTTTCGGCGGTGCTCACGGCTGCGGGGCGTGGCGTTGGGATGGCCTTCGATGTGTCCAAACATGCTGTACGGCGAGCCGCGCGGGCGCATCCCCGGGCGGGGGCGTTCGTGGCGGACGTCTGGCGCACGCTGCCCATCCGCGACGGAGCCGCCGATGTGGTGATCAACGTGTTCGCGCCGCGCAACGGGCCGGAGTTCCGCCGGATCCTGCGGCCGGGCGGGGCGGTCGTGGTCGTGACGCCGACGGGCGACCACCTGAGCCCGCTGGTCGAGGAGCTGGGGCTGCTCTCCGTCGACGCCGACAAGGAGCGGCGGGTGGCCCGGAGCCTGGAGGGGTTCACCGAGACCGCGCGGCAGGAGGTCGCGTTCGAGATGGAGCTGGGGCCGGCCGACGTGCTCCAGGTCGTGGGGATGGGGCCGAGCGCGTGGCACACGGGGACGGCGGAGCTGGAGGAGAGAATTTCGAGCTATTTCTCCCCCAGAGTCACGAAAAAGCGGGGAAAAGTAGTCGTGAAGGCGGCGTTTTCTCTATCTACCTTCGAAGTGACACCTTACGCAAGACCCGTTCCTTGACGGATGAGTGGGACAGGTGTTACTGATGGGGCATTTAGTCCGAAATTCCCCCACATTCCCGGAGTATTTCCGCGACACAGGCGTAATACTGGACGGCAACCCGCGCCGGGACGGCACGGGCCACAGAGGGAGGGGGCTCGCCGGATGAAGGCGGAGGAACGCTGGCAGGCCAGGTTCCGCGCGTCGCGCATGTCGCTGCCCACCTGGGCCCGACGAGCGCCGAGCCGCTCCATCTACCGCTCCAACGTCACCGGCACCTGGGAGGTCTACGCCTGGGACCGGGCGACCGGCGCCACCCGCCAGGTCACCGAGCGCCCCGGCGGCACCTCCTACGCCGCCATCGACCCCAACGGCCAATGGGTCTACTGGTTCGCCGACACCGACGGCGACGAATTCGGCCGATGGTTCCGCCAGCCGTTCTCCGGCGGCCCCGCCGAGCCCGTCGCCCCCGACCTGCCGCCCGGCCAGCCCGGCGGCATCGCGCTGTCCACCACCGGTCTCGTCGCGCTCACCCTCGCCAGCGAAGGCGCCTTCCGCATCCACCTGGCCCGCGCCGGCGAGCCCAGCCGCCTGCTGTACGAGCACCCCGACGCCGCCTGGGTGACCGACATGTCGCTCGACGGCGAACTCATCGCCATCAACCACGGCGAATACGGCGGCTTCCGCCACCCTGCGCTCCGCGTCATCCGCCAGAACGGCGCCACCGTGAGCGAGCTCTACGACGGCCCCGGCAAAGGCATCCACGGCCTCACCTTCGCCCCCGTGCCCGGCGACCGCCGCCTGCTCGCCCTCCACGAACGCCGCAACCGCCACGAACCCCTCGTCTGGGACCCCGTCACCGGCGAACAGCGCGAGATCTGGCTGAAGGACTCCGGCGACCTCACCGCCGACTGGTACCACGACGGCCGCGGCCTGCTCATCCTGCGCGGCGACCGCGCCCGCAGCCACCTGCACCGCTACGACCTCGCCGGCGGCGGCCTCACCCTCATCGACACACCCCACGGCGTCATCGACGACGCCATCCCCCGCCCCGGCGGGCACGTCGAATACTCCTGGTCCAGCGCCTCCCGGCCGCCCGTCATCCGCTCCAGCACCGGCCAGGTCGTGATGAACGCCGGCGGCCCCGCCGCCCCGCCCAGCGTCCCCGTCGAAGACCTCGACGTCGACGGCCCCGGCGGACGCATCCACGCCCTCGTCAACCGGCCCGAGACCGGCTCCGCGCCGTTCCCCGCCGTCTTCATGCTCCACGGCGGGCCCGCCGAACACGACCAGGACTCCTTCTCCCCCGAGGTCGCCGCCTGGGTCGACGCCGGCTTCGCCGTCATCCGCGTCAACTACCGCGGCTCCACCGGCTACGGCTCCGCCTGGCGCGACGCCCTCCGCCTCGACGTCGGCCACATCGAACTCGCCGACGTCGCCGCCGTCCGCCAGTACGTCGCCGCCCGCGGCATCGCCGACCCCGACCGCATCCTCCTGTCGGGCACCGGCTGGGGCGGCTACCTCACGCTCCTCGGCCTCGGCACCCAGCCCGGCCTCTGGGCCGCCGGCGTCGCCGCCCTGCCCATCGCCTGCCACCAGACGGCCTACGAGGACGAGGGCGAGAGCCTGCGCGCCTACCACCGCGCGCTGCTCGGCGGCTCCCCCGACGAACAGCCGGAGCGCTACGCCGCCAGCTCGCCCATCACGTACGTCGACCAGGTCAAGAGCCCGGTGCTCATCCTCGCCTGCGAGGACGACATGCGCAGCCCGCTCCGGCAGGTGCGCATGTACGTCGACCAGCTCGCCGAACGCGGCTGCGAGCACGAGCTGTACACGTACAGCTCCGTCCGCGGCACCCTCGTCGTCGCCGAGCGCATCACCCAGATGGCCCTGCAGCTCGACTTCGCCCGCAAACACCTCCACGTCCCCTGACGGAAGCGGGCGCCCTCTCGGGAAGGGAGCTCCCTGGGGCGCCTTCGGGACAGAGCGCCCCCAGGCCGAATGCCCCTGAGGCGGGACGTCCCGTCTGTCCGCTTCCCAGGGGCGTCCCCTCGGGTGGGTGGGGAGCCAACACGGTGGGAGCGGCCCTCCCCTTAAAAGGGTGGGGCGCTCCGGAGTGGGTCTCCCTGGATGGTGCGTCAGCGGGCGCGGAGGACGAGGATGGCGAGGTCGTCCGCGCTGGGCCCGGCGGCGAAGTCGGCGGCGCCGCGGCGGATGCGTTCGGCGACGGCGCGGGCCGACAGGCCGGCGCATTCGGCGAGCATCTTGGCCAGGCCGCCGTCGTCGTCGAGGAGCCGCCCGCCGGAGCGCCGTTCGGTGACGCCGTCGGTGACGGCGAGCAGGACGTCGCCCGGGTCGAGGTGGATGGTGTCGGCCTCGAAGACGACCTCGGGGAAGACGCCGAGCAGCGACTGCGGCGTGGTCACGCCCTCGACGACGCCGTTGGGCTTGAGGCGCAGCGCCTCGGGGTGCCCGGCGGAGACCAGCCGCACCTCCAGCCCCTTGTCGGCGGGCGAGATGTCGCCGTGCAGCAGCGTCAGGAACCGGGCCCGTTCGCCCTCTTCGAGGATGGCCTGGTTGAGCCGCCCGAGCACGGCGGCGACGCCGTAGCCCTCGCGGGCCAGCAGCCGGAGGGTGTGGCGGGCCAGGCCGGTGACGGCGGCGGCCTCGGGCCCGGTGCCGCAGACGTCGCCGATCGCGAACCGCCAGGAGTCGTCGCCGGCCTTGAACAGGTCGTAGAAGTCGCCGCCGACCTCGTTGACCTCGCCGGCGGGCTCGTACACGACGCCGTAGTCGAGGCCGGGCACCTCGGGCTCGTTGGGCGGGAGGAGGCTGCGCTGCAGGGCGCGGTTGGCGGCGGCCTGCTGGGCGTAGACGCGCGCGTTGTCCATGGCGAGCGCGGCCCGCCTGCCGATGTCCTCGGCGAGCTGGATGACCTCGTCGGGGAAGCGGTCGGCGCGGCCGAGGCACATGACGCCGAGGCTGCGCCCGCGGGCGGTCAGCGGGACGGCGAGCACGTTGGCGTCGGGCAGGTGGAAGGTGGAGGTGGCGCGGGAGCCGACGGCGGTGACGTCCATCTCGTCGAGCTGTTCGCGCAGGGCGTCGATGCGGGCCTCGTCGGCGTGCCACAGGTAGACCAGGCGCTGCGGCCCGGCCTCGCTCTCGGCGGTGTAGACGCCGCACCAGCTGCTCAGGCGCGGCACCACGATCTGGGCGATGATGGCGGGCACCATGTCGGGGTCGAGGGTGCCGGCGAGCAGGTCGCTCGCGTCGGCGAGGAAGCCGAGCCAGTGGGGGCCGCGGGAGGTCTGCTCCAGCCATTCGGAGGACTCTGCGCCCTTTGCGCCGGGTAGCGTGAGCCTAGCCCAATGGACACGGGAATCGCCCGCGAAGGTGATCCCCCACTCTTCGACGGTGACGGAGGGAGCTTTCGGATCGCCCGATGATGTGCTTCGCTGCTTCAACTCGACCTGGACAGCGCCGCCCAGGTGCTTCCAGATAACCTCGAACGGTTCGTCGACCACCTGCTCGGCGAGATCGCCCGCGACCTGCTCGGCGATGTGGAGCATGCCTCCGGTGGCCCACGCGGTCATCACCTCGCGCGTGAACCTCATCGCGTCCGTCACGGCCGTCTCGCCTGGTGCGAAGGTCGCGGCGAGCACCGCATGGGGAGAAGCAGTCATCCGTACGTGCCTACCACACTTCCCGCTGACTTGGGGTAAATCCAAGGACAGGACTACGAGCTACTCATCGTGACAGACTTGAATCACTCGCCGGAGTCACCGGTGGGTGAAGGAGGCCCCATGACAACGGCCAAGGCCGCGCCAAGTCCTGAGGAGAGGACCTATACCGAGTCGGATCTCGTGCCGATCCTGGAGACGTTGTTCTCCTGGCGTGACGGCGACTTCCGGCGGCGGGTCCCGTACGCGCCCCCGGGGATCCTCAGCGAGGTGCGGTTGCTGCTCAACGAGGTCGCGGACCGTCGCGAACACCTCGCCAACGAGCTGGTCCGGGTGCGCAAGGAAGTTGTCAAGGAGGGCCGGTTCGGCGAGCGGCTGACGCCCGGGCCGGGCGTGGGGGCCTGGGCGGAGAGCGTCGAGTCGGTCAACATGCTGATCGACGCGCTGGTGAGCCCGGTGAGCGGGGCGGCCGACGTCATCGACGCGGTGGCCAAGGGTGACCTGTCGCGCCGGATCGATCTCGACCGGTCGGCCCGGGGCGAGGTGCGCCGCCTGGGCAAGGCGATCAACGGCATGGTGGACCAGCTCGCGTTGTTCAACTCCGAGGTGACGAGGGTCGCGCGGGAGGCCGGCACCGAGGGCCGGCTGGGCGGCAGCGCCAATCTGCGCGGCATGTCCGGGAGCTGGCGTGACCTCACCGAGGCGGTCAACACGATGTCGTCCCGCGTGGCCGCGCAGGTGCGTGACATCGCGGTGGTGACGACGGCGGTGGCCAAGGGCGACCTGAGCCGCAAGGTCACGGTCGACGCCGTGGGCGAGATGTTCGAGTTGAAGAACACCGTCAACACGATGGTCGACCAGCTTTCGGGCTTCGCCGAGGAGGTGACCCGGGTGGCCCGCGAGGTGGGCACCGAGGGGCAGCTCGGCGGTCAGGCGCAGGTGACGGGCGTGTCCGGGGTCTGGAAGGACCTGACGGAGAACGTCAACTCGATGGCCAACAACCTCACCTACCAGGTGCGCAGCATCGCGACCGTGGCGACGGCGGTGGCGCAGGGCAACCTGTCGAAGAAGATCACCGTTGACGCGCAGGGCGAGATCCTGCAGCTCAAGGACACCCTCAACACGATGGTCGACCAGCTCTCGTCGTTCGCCGACGAGGTGACCCGGGTGGCCCGCGAGGTGGGCACCGAGGGCAAGCTGGGCGGGCGCGCCGAGGTGAAGGGCGTGTCGGGTGTCTGGAAGGACCTCACCGACAACGTCAACTCGATGGCCAACAACCTCACCTACCAGGTGCGTAACATCGCCCAGGTGACGACGGCCGTGGCCAACGGCGACCTCACCCGCAAGATCGACGTCGACGCCCAGGGCGAGATCCTGGAGCTCAAGTCGACCATGAACACGATGGTCGACCAGCTGTCCTCGTTCGCCTCCGAGGTCACCCGCGTGGCGCGCGAGGTCGGCACGGAGGGCCAGCTCGGCGGCCAGGCGCAGGTGCGCGGCGTGTCAGGCGTGTGGAAGGACCTCACCGACAACGTCAACTCGATGGCCAACAACCTGACCTCTCAGGTGCGGCAGATCGCGGCGGTGTCGTCGGCGGTGGCGCAGGGCAACCTGTCGAAGAAGATCACCGTCGATGCGCAGGGCGAGATCCTGCAGCTCAAGGACACCCTCAACACGATGGTCGACCAGCTCTCGTCGTTCGCCGACGAGGTGACCCGGGTGGCCCGCGAGGTCGGCACCCAGGGACAGCTCGGCGGCCAGGCGCGGGTGGGCGGCGTGTCGGGCGTCTGGAAGGACCTCACCGACAACGTCAACTTCATGGCCAACAACCTGACCTCGCAGGTGCGTAACATCGCCGAGGTCACCACCGCGGTCGCCAACGGCGACCTCACCCGCAAGATCGACGTCGACGCCCAGGGCGAGATCCTGGCCCTGAAGACCACCATCAACCGGATGGTCGACCAGCTCTCGTCGTTCGCCTCCGAGGTCACCCGAGTGGCCCGCGAGGTGGGCTCGGAGGGGCAGCTCGGCGGCCAGGCCCGGGTCGAGGGCGTCGAGGGCACCTGGAAGCGGCTCACCGAGAGCGTCAACGAGCTGGCGGGCAACCTCACCACGCAGGTGCGCGCCATCGCCACCGTCACCAGCGCCGTGGCGCGCGGCGACCTGACCCGGTCGATCGCCGTCGAGGCTCAGGGCGAGCTGGCGGAGCTGAAGGACAACATCAACTCGATGGTGGCCAACCTCCGCGAGACCACCCAGGCCAACCAGGAGCAGGACTGGCTCAAGTCCAACCTGGCCCGCATCTCCCGGCTCATGCAGGGCCACCGTGACCTGTTCGAGGTGGCCAAGCTGACGATGAGCGAGCTGACGCCGCTGGTGTCGGCCCGCTACGGCGCCTTCTACGGCGTCGACCCCGAGGGCGAGCACGAGCTGCTGCTGATCGGCGGCTACGGGGTGCGGCCGGATCGGGGTCCGCGCCAGCGGTTCGCGTTCGGCGAGGGCATCGTCGGGCAGGCCGCCGCCGAGGGGCGCCACATCATCCTCGACGACGTGCCGCCGAAGTTCATCACGATCGACAGCGGGCTCAGCCAGTCGACGCCGGCGCAGATCGTGGTGCTGCCGGTCCTGTTCGAGAGCCGCGTGCTCGGTGTGCTGGAGCTGGCCTCGTTCACGCCGTTCGGCGAGGTGCACCTCGACTTCCTGACGCAGCTCGTGGAGACGATCGGCGTCACGATGAACACGATCATCGCCAACTCGCGCACCGAGGACCTGCTGACCGAGTCGCAGCGGCTGACGCGCGAGCTGCAGGAACGCTCCGACGAGCTGCAGCGCCAGCAGGAGGAGCTGCGCCGGTCCAACGCCGAGCTGGAGGACAAGGCGGCGCTGCTGGCCAAGCAGAACCGCGCCATCGAGATCCAGAACTTCCAGATCGAGCAGGCCCGCCGCACCCTGGAGGAGCGCGCCGAGCAGCTCGCGGTGTCCTCGCGCTACAAGAACGAGTTCCTCGCCAACATGTCGCACGAGCTGCGCACGCCGCTCAACAGCCTGCTCGTGCTGGCCAAGCTGCTGACGGAGAACGCCGAGGGCAACCTGACGTCGCAGCAGGTCGAGTTCGCCCGGACGATCCACGGCGCCGGGTCGGCGCTGCTCCAGCTCATCAACGACATGCTCGACCTGTCCAAGGTCGAGGCGGGCCGGATGGACATCCACCCGATACAGGTGTCGCTGCCGAAGATGGTCGACCTGCTGGAGGCCGCGTTCGCGCCGCTGGCGGCCGACAAGGGGCTGGCGTTCGCCGTCGACGTCGACCCGGACGTGCCGCAGGAGCTGCGCGCCGACGAGCAGCGCCTGCAGCAGGTGCTGCGCAACCTGCTGTCCAACGCGGTCAAGTTCACCCCGAAGGGCGAGGTCAAGCTGCGGGTGGCGCCCGCGCCGACCGACGTCGACTTCGACGACGAGACCCTGCACGCCGCGCCCGACCTGCTCGCCTTCCAGGTGATCGACACCGGCATCGGCATCGCGCCCGACAAGCGCGAGGTCATCTTCGAGGCGTTCCGGCAGGCCGACGGCACCACCAGCCGCAAGTACGGCGGCACCGGCCTGGGCCTGGCCATCTGCCGCGACATCGCCCGCCTGCTGGGCGGCGAGATCCACGTCGACAGCGAGCTGGGCAAGGGCAGCACGTTCACCCTCTACCTGCCGGCCTCCTACACGGGCCCGCTGGCCGCGACCGACGGCGGCGCCCCGCGCAGGCAGCTCATGACCGCCTCGATCGAGGAGCCCGAGTCGACCTCGCCGGAGCCGCCGCTGCCGCTCGACCTGCCGCTGCCCGAGCTGGTGGAGGCCCCGGTCGAGACCAGCCAGTGGCAGGGCGAGGACCCGCTGAACGGCGCCAAGATCCTCATCGTCGACGACGACATCCGCAACGTGTTCGCGCTGACCAGCGTGCTCGAACGGCACGGCTCCACGGTCGTCTACGCTGAAAACGGTCGTGAGGGGATCGAGCAGCTCGAACGGAACGAGGACGTCGCACTCGTGCTGATGGACATCATGATGCCGGAAATGGACGGGTGGGCCACCACCTCGGCCATCCGGCGCATGCCGCAGTTCGCCGACCTGCCGATCATCGCGCTCACGGCCAAGGTCATGCGCGGCGACCGGGAGAAGAGCATCGCCTCCGGCGCCTCCGACTACGTGCCCAAGCCGGTCGACGTCGACCGCCTGCTCGAACGGCTGCGCGGCTGGCTGAGCCGCGGCCGCGCCGCCGCACCCGAATCCTCCTCCCCGGAAGGGTCGTGATCCATGGCGGATCGGGCCAAGATCCTGCTGGTCGACGACCGCGAGGAGAACCTCATCGCGCTCGAGGCCATCCTCAGCTCGCTCGACCTGGTGCCGGTACGCGCCAGGTCGGGTGAGGAGGCGCTCAAGGCGCTGCTCAACACCGAGTTCGCGCTCATCCTGCTCGACGTGCGGATGCCCGGCATGGACGGGTTCGAGACCGCCGCGCACATCAAGCGGCGGGAGCGCACCCGTAACATCCCGATCATCTTCCTGACGGTGGTCGACAGCGCGCCCGATTACGCCTTCCGCAGCTACGCGGCGGGCGCGGTCGACTATCTGACCAAGCCGTTCGATCCGTGGGTGCTGCGGGCCAAGGTGTCGGTGTTCGCCGAGCTGTACAACATGCACAAGCGGCTGGCCGAGCAGGCGTCGATGCTGCGTGAGCGGCTGGCCGGCGAGCTGCCGCCGGACACCCCCGACGGGAGCGTCCTGCCGGAGCTCTCCCGCCGCCTGACGGCCGTCGAGGACGAGCTGGCCCGGGCGCGGGAGCTGGCCCGCAAGGCCCAGGACCCCACGCTGGCCGGGCCGCTGAGCGACCTCGCCGAGCGCGTCCTCCACCTGCGCGCCGGCTTCGACGCCCTCTCCTGACCCACCCGACCTGCCCGTCGCGGCCCGTACGCCTGCCCGATCGGGCCGTACGGGCCGGACGGCGGCGTGCTGGTCGTCAGCTTCCTCTGGGCGCCGCAGACGTGAGGCCTCCACGCCCGTCTACCGGGCTCTTCCCGACAGCAACGCCGCCCAGATCACCCGAGCTTCGTTGGCCGGCCAGCGCGGAGTCTCGTGGATCTCCGGTGTGCCGTCGAGTTGCACGGTCCTCCGGATGAACGCCTGTCCCCCGCCCTGGCACAGCTCGTAGACCGTGGCCCGGCACACGCACGTCCAAGCCATCGGTCGTATCCGTTCCAGCGTCCGGTACGGCGTCCGCCAGTCGAGTCGGATGTGGCCCCGCTGGGCCATGGCCACGTGCGGGCTGAGGCACTCACCCTCCAGCGCGATCACGAAGGGCTCTCCACGATCGGCTGCACCAGCCGGCGGGATTCCTGGAGTTCGGTGCAGCGCAGTGCGACGGCCCGCGCCACTGTGTCCGGGTTGCCGGTGCCGTAGACCCGGTAGAGGCGCCGACCGGTCTTCTCCGAGTTCTGCCCGGTCCACCACCGATACCAGTGGCCATCAGTCCATACGATGAGGTCCGCCCACACCGACACCAGTGCGATGCCCTCCCCATCGTGGACATCGCCGGCGACGCCGAGATCACGCAGGGCCGACGCCAACCGCTCAGCAGAAGCCGTCCAGGGCGGAAGACAGACCGAGCCGTCGACCGCGCCTCTGACGATCGGTGTTCCGGGTGGCACTTCCATTGCTCCCACCTGATCAGTCGGTCTCCCCAAGCCCCTGCGGGATAGCCTGGATGGGCTTGTCCGTGCTGGTAGCAACGCTAGGAACCATGCGGATGCCGCAGAACTGACCGGAAGTACGAGTACCGACGGCGGTGACCACCTGTGATGACCTCTCGTGGAGCGACAACCATGACCGGGGGTCGGGGTAATGGCGACCATGCCCGCGAAGGCCGCATCTCCGGCTACGCACTCAAGATCATTCGCGAGTCGGCAGGACTCACTCAGGAGCGGTTCGCCGAGCGTATGGCCGTCGACATCACGACGATTCAGGGGTGGGAGTCCGGACGCCGCCCGCTGATGGCGATCTCCACAGGTGCTTACCTGTCGCTACGGCATGCACTGTTGCGGCTCGGCGCACAATTCCGGTTGCTGATGCAACTCGATATGGCCCTTGAGGCGGACCGGTTCGTCGGTTACGTGCTCAGCGCCAAGGCCGACAAGCCCTCAGCCGTAGACCATCCGCTCGCATCATGGGTGATTACGCGTCCGTTCACCGATCTCGTGGCATGGCCGTTCACGGCAACCGTCCCTTCCGGCCTGGCCGGAGCGGCACGAATGACCGGCCGCCGCGGACCGGTCGCCACAGCCCCCTCTCTGCTGCCGGAAGAGCGTGCGCACTTCTTCACGCATCTGCGAGCCGCAACCGAGAACGCCGACGCCGACAGGGTGGACGGCATGCTGCTCCGCCGCCAGGCGCATTACGTGGCCGGGTTCGACGACGGCGATGACACCCCTGACTGGCTCGCGACCATGCAGCGCGCCGAGGAACGCCGGACGCGCCGAGCTGACCAGTGGACGCCGTCATGGGCGGTCCTACGGTCCGGAGCCCATTCCCTGGCACGCTTCGGCGACCGCGAAGCCTTGCAGCACTTCATCCGGACGCGCCTGACCGAGGAGGTCTGTGAGATCGCCAATCTCAACTACTGGGCCTACTGGCTCGGCGAGGTCAGCGAGCCGCAGTCAGCGGACACCTTCATGGTCGAGCTGGACCCGCACGCCTGGCGCGGGACCGAGCTGCTGCGGCACCTGGTCGGCAAGCTGTACTCCACCAACCCTTACGTCGACGTGGTCGCGCACACGCTGTGGGCGCTGGTCATGTTGCGCCCGTCGACACTGGACCCGCACACCGCCGACGATCTCAGGCAGGCCGCTACGCGCACGCTGGAGGAGGACACCGTGTCAGTGCAGTCGCAGCGGGAACTTGAGGCGATCATCTACGCTCTGCGCATGATCCACCGAGGATGAGAAGGGACTTCCATGGCGGAGGAACTGGCCAGGGTGACCGGTCTCCTGTACGAGATCGGCCTGCTCAAGCGGTACAAGCGCACCGGATGGCTGGTCGCGGGTGTCCAGGCCCCCGAGAGCATCGCCGACCACTCCTTCCGTACCGCGATCATCGCTGCCGTGATCACTGCCATGGAGGGCGGCAACCCCGAACGCGCGGCGTTCATGAGCCTGTTCCACGACACCCAGGAGACGCGCGTCACCGACATCCCCTACATCGGCAAGCGCTACCTGAAGGCCGTCTCGAACGAGCAGGTCACCTCCGACCAGATGCGCGGTGTCCCCGAGGCCGTGGCCCGGGTGGTCAGCGGCGCGGTCGGCGAGTATGAGGACAGGACCAGCCTGGAGGCCATCTGCGCCCGGGACGCCGACAAGCTGGAGTGCCTGATCCAGGCGATCGAGTATCGCGAGCAGGGGCATCAGAACGTACAACCGTGGATCGACAGCTCCCTTGCCGCCCTCACGACCGCATCCGCCAAGTGCCTGGCCGACGAGGCTCTCCGCACCGGCTCCCTGGAATGGATGGTGCGCGTCCTCGGCGAGGACCAAGACGCCCGATAACTCCTGGGGCATCGCAGGCCTGGGAGTCGGTCGGCTTTGATGCCCCCGCCAGAACTTCCGACGTGGGCAGGCTGGGGTTGTGGGTCAGTGGCGGGCGCGTTCGAGGGCGTCCCAGAAGCCGCGGCGCAGGGCGTGGCGGACCTCGTCGTGCAGGAGGAAGTCGATGGGCAGCGACGAGCCCTGCAGCAGCCGGGCCTCCAGGTCGGAGGGCATACGCGGTTTGCGGGCGAGGACGGCTTCGAGCCAGAGGGCCGGTGCGTCGCGGGCGACCGACTCGCCGAAGTCGTGGCCTTCGCGGTGGGCGGACTTGACCGCGTCGGCGAGCGTCGTGGCTCCGGCCGTGGCGGCCGACGGGGGGGACACCGGGGCGGCCTGGGGGCCGGTGTAGGAGGTGCCGAGCTGCGACGGGTAGGCGCCGGCGCTGGACGGCGAGGAGAACTGGCCGGTCGTCGGCGACTGCTGCTGCGGTTGCTGTTGCTGCTGGGGAACGGGGCCCGTGGCCGGGGCGGGCGACGGCGGGGGCGAAGACGCAGGAGCCGGGGCCGGGTCGGCCTGGAAGGTGTAGGTGGGCAGCGCGGGCGGCGGCTGGGCGCGGCCCGGCGACGACCCCGAGGACGGCTGGGGTGACGGCTGGGCGGGCGGCGGGGTGCTCGGGCCGGGCTGCGGGACGGCGTGGCTGCCGGTGCTGGTGGGGGCCGACGGCAGCGACGGCGGCAGCGCGGCGGCCGGGAGCGAGTGGGCGCCCTGGCCGTTGCCGAGCGGCTGGTGGTGGTGGCCGTTGGACGCCTCGGTCGCGCCGGTGACGAGCGTGACGTACGGGCGCAGGTGGGCGCCGCCGAGCTCGATGAGGTCGTCGCTCTCCTGCCGGAGCGTGCGCGAGACGGCCCAGCTCGCGGAGCTGGCCTCGGCGGCGATGTTGACGACGGTGACGCGGATGCCGAGGTCCTGGGCGTCGCACACGACCTGGGTCAGGTCCTCGTCGCCGCTGACCACGACCGCGTCGCAGATGGCGTTGTTGCGGGCCAGCGTCATCAGGTCGCGGTGCACCTGGGCGTCTACGCCCTCGCGGCGGCCCGGCCGGATGCGCGACAGCCTGAGCTTGAGGCCGGGGATGTCGGCGAGCGCGTCGTGCTCGGGGGTGTGCCGGCCCTCGACCGTCGCCTCGTACCAGTAGCAGCGCAGCAGCGGCAGGCCGGTGCGTTCGCGCGACAGGCTCGACATGAGCTGCAACAGCCCCGGATAGTCCCAGGAGACGGCTTCGCGATGGCGAGTCCCATGCACGGCCATCGCCCCGTCAGCCAGCAGATAGCCGGCGTCCACGAACAGCGCGCAGCGATCCACTGACACGGCCCCTTTCCTGGTGGTCCGACTTGCTGGCTCCGCACCGTGAGAGCCGGACTCGGCGGCCCTGTCCCAGGGTAATGAAAGCAAGTGATCGCGCGAGGGTTAATCCCGACGATTCGCCCCGCCGCCGACGTTATGCCTGACCAACAAGCCGCACGGTACCATTTTGTCCCGTTATTGGTCACGGCTCTGCGCGCACGCTCACGGCCGCGACCCCGAACATCACCGCGTCCCGCTCCGAGGCGATCGACACCCACGGCCGCGACCCGAGCCGCCCGGTGATCGTGTCCACGTCGACCCCGAACGTCATCCCGCCGGCCCCGCCGGACGAGCCGTCGAAGACGTTGTCCCGGTCGCGGTCGCCGCCCGACGGCGTGAGCGGACCCGTGCCGAGCGACACCTTGTCCCCCTTCAGATCGGCGTCGCCCTCCCAGACGACGACCTGCGCCCTGGCGTCGGCCGCCCCGCGTCCCAGCCCGCCGAGCGGCATCCGTACGAGATCGTGCTCGCCGCCGACCGCGGCGGCGCCGTCGAGGACGACGGCCCTGCTGTACGGGACGTCCGGGGCGGAGACGACGACCACCAGGCTCCAGCCGGCATGCCCGGGCAGGTCCGCGGACGGGGCGGCGGCCCACCACGTGCCGGACCTGTTGACGGCGTTGACCAGGCTGGTGACCTCGGCGAACGCCTGGTAGGCGGGGCCTGACGGCAGCTCCGCCCAGTCGACGTGGGTCGGCCGGATCTCCACGTAACGCTTGCGGCCCGGGGCCCTGAGCCTGACGGGCGCGACCTCCTGGGGTTCGTCGGCCTCCGGGGCGCCCGCCGACCAGTAGAGGCCCGCCCAGACGGCGCGGGCGCCCTTGGGCAGGGCGAGCCGGGCCGCGCTGGAGACGGGCGTGTCAGGCTCGTCGTCCTGGTCCTGCGGGCGCATCGGCCATAGGTCGTTGTCGCGCTGGTCGCCGTGGCGTCGCCGGGCCATCGCGCAGTCGTCGTGGCCGTCCGGGCAGTCGACGAACGAGTTGCCCGTGGCCCGTACGGCGACCTTGCCGTCCGCGGCGAACCTGGCGGGGGCCCCGGAGGCGCGTACGCCCGCAGCCGACTCGGCTCGTGCGCGGAGCGGGCCCGCCTCGACCCTGAGCGTTGGCCCCTCGCCGCCGGGGGCGGCGGAGGCGACCTGGACGCGCAGGAACACCGCCGTGGCCTCGCCCGCCCCGAGGGGTCGCCTGGCGCACCTGACGCCGCGCCCGGCCAGCCGGCAGGACCAGCCGTCGACCGCGCCGACGGGGGCGGCCCGGCCGTGCGTGGCGGGGGACGTGCGCGTCGAGGAGGTGACGCCGGAGGGCCGGGCGCCGGGGGGCACGGGGGTGACGCCCGGCGGGAGGTCGATGGCGGCGTAGACCGGGGCGGTCGCCTTCTTGCCGGTGTTGCGCAGGCGCATGGCGACGATGCCGGGGCGGTCGCGGACCAGGGCGCCCATGGCGCTGATCGTGGCCGTCAGGCGGGCCTTGGCGGGGGTTCCGACGGGCGGGCCGGCGGATTCGCGGGCGGGGACGCGCGACGGCGGGGCGGGGCGCGGCCGGGACGACGGCGGCTCGGCGTGCGACGGCTCGATGGGCAGCGGCTGGGAGACCGGCGCGGTCTCGGGCCGGTCGCCGGAGACGAGGGCGAAGGCTGCGGCGACGGCCATGACGGTGAGCGCCCCGGTGGCGACCACGACGTGCTGGCGGCCGGGCAGGGCGCGGACCCAGGCGAGGGTGCGGCGGACGCGGAGCCTGACGGGCGAGGACATGGCGGCGACGTAGCCGCCGGCGGCGGGGCCGAGCAGGAGCGGCGCGACGACGGTGCGCAGGGCGCGGCGCACGTCGGTCAGCTCGGCGAGGACGGTCCGGCAGGCGTCGCAGCCGCGTACGTGCTCGTCGACGGGCTTGGACTCGCGCCTGGTCAGCCCGCCCTTGACGTACGCGCCGAGCTTTCCGAGCACCGGGCGGCACTCCAGGGGCGGCGAGGCGGTGAGCCGGGTCTGCAGGTAGGCCTGGCGCAGGCCCTCGCGGGCGCGGTAGGCGAGCGCGGCCGCGCCGTTGGCCGACAGCCCGAGCAGCGGCGCGACCTCGGCGGGCCGGGCGCCCTCGACCTCGACGTGCCACAGGACGGCCCGCCAGCGCTCGGGCAGCGACTGGTAGGCGACGGCGGCCGGGGCGCGCACGGGCTCGTCGTCCGCCGTCTCGGGGCCGGTGGACAGGCGGGTGCGGTGGTCGGCGGTGCGCCGGACGACGGTGAGGAGGTGGGTGCGGAAGGCGGCCTCGGGGCCGTCGCCTCGGCCCATCACGTCGAGAACGCGGGTGAACGCCTCGGCCACCACGTCCTCGGCCTCGTCGTCGGGCACCAGCCGGCGGGCCAGGACGCGGGCGGCGGCGACGTGGCGTTCGTAGAGCCGGCCGTATGCGGTGGCGTCGCCTCCTCGGACGGCTTGGATGAGTTCTGCGTCGCTCTGGGATGTTTCGGCACTCATAGTGACCTCACGGTTACGAACCGTTGCCCTGGGAGTCATTCCGCACCCACCCCCGTGGTTAAACCGATCGCGTGTCTTTGCCTGCGTCAGGCTCCCGGAGCGGTGGTCCTAAGCTGGGGACATGAGTGACCGCGACAGCCTGCTGGCCGAGATCAAGAAGAAGGCCGTCGTGCACGGCCGGGTGGTGCTCTCCTCCGGGCGGGAGGCCGACTTCTACCTCGACCTGCGCCGCATCACGCTCGACGGGGTCGCCGCGCCGCTGGTCGGCAGGGTGATGCTGGAGCTGACGGCCGACCTGGAGTTCGACGCCGTGGGCGGGCTGACGCTGGGCGCCGACCCGGTGGCGACCGCCATGCTGCACGCGGCGGCGGCGCAGGGGCGCTCACTCGACGCGTTCGTGGTGCGCAAGGCGCAGAAGGCCCACGGCATGCAGCGCCGGATCGAGGGCCCGGAGGTCAAGGGCCGCCGGGTGCTGGCGGTGGAGGACACCTCGACGACGGGCTCGTCGCCGCTGACCGCCGTGGAGGCGCTGCGCGAGGCGGGCGCCGAGGTGGTGGCCGTGGCGACGATCGTCGACCGGGGCGCCGCCGCGCGGATGGCCGAGGAGGGCCTCGACTACCGCACCGCCTTCACGCTCGCCGACCTGGGGCTCTGACTCACTCGCCGGGGCCGGTGACGGTGAACTCCTCCTGCTCGCCCGCGTCGCCGCGGGGCCTGGTGCTGCCGTTCTCGGTGACCCGTACGGTGCCGGCGTCGGTCAGCACCACGTCGAGCTCCGGCTCGTAGTAGCTGACCTCCTCGCCGCGGGTCATGTCGCGGTGCTGGAGCACGTCGCCGCCGGGAACCCGGACGGTGACCATCGGGCAGGTGTCGGCCAGGCATTCGATGCGCACGGTGGGCACCCGGCCGCCGCTCGACGGCGTGCCCGAGGTGTGGGCGCGGCCGGGCGGCGCCGTGGTGTCGAGCGAGCTGAGCAGTGCCCGCACGCCGATGACCAGCAGCGCCACCACGGCGATGACCGCCAGCACGGCGAGTGCCATGCGGGCGAGGCCCATCGGATCCGACCTGTGGCGTCCCACAGTGGGGAGAGTACCCGGTGGTAACGCTCCGTTCCGGATGGTCGCGAAAGATCGCGCGGGCGTTGTCTCTACCACGGCGGGTAACAGACCGGGATACTGGCTGCGCGAAGCCGTTACTTCTCAGGGAGATGACTCATGCCTATCGCGACTCCAGAGGTCTACGCCGAGATGCTCGACCGTGCCAAGGCCGGCGGGTTCGCCTATCCGGCGATCAACGTGACCTCGTCCCAGACCCTTAACGCGGCGCTGCGCGGCTTCGCGGAGGCGGAGAGCGACGGCATCGTCCAGGTGTCCACCGGTGGCGCCGAGTTCCTGTCCGGGGCCACGGTCAAGGACATGGTGACGGGCGCGACCGCGCTGGCCGAGTACGCCAGGGTGGTGGCCGCCAAGTATCCGGTCACGGTGGCGCTGCACACCGACCACTGCCCCAAGGACAAGCTCGACGGCTTCATGCGGCCGCTGATCGACATCTCGCTGGAGCGGGTGTCGAAGGGCCTCGACCCGCTGTTCCAGTCCCACATGTGGGACGGCTCGGCAGTGGAGCTGGAGGAGAACCTGGAGATCGCCAAGGAGCTCCTCGACAAGTGCGCCCGCGCCAACATCATCATGGAGATGGAGATCGGCGTCGTCGGCGGCGAGGAGGACGGCGTCGTCGGCGAGATGAACGAGAAGCTCTACACGACCGCCGGTGACGCGCTGGCCACGGCCGAGGCCGTCGGCCTGGGCGAGAAGGGCCGCTACATGCTGGCGGCCACGTTCGGCAACGTGCACGGCGTCTACAAGCCGGGCCACGTCAAGCTGCGGCCGAGCGTGCTGAAGGAGATCCAGGACGCGGTGGGCGCCAAGTACGGCAAGGACAAGCCGTTCGACCTGGTCTTCCACGGCGGCTCCGGCTCGCTGCTGGAGGAGATCCACGAGGCGATCTCGTACGGCGTCGTCAAGATGAACGTCGACACCGACACGCAGTACGCGTTCACCCGGCCGGTGGCCGACCACATGTTCCGCAACTACGACGGCGTGCTCAAGGTCGACGGCGACGTGGGCAACAAGAAGGCGTACGACCCGCGCTCCTACGGCAAGGCGGCCGAGGCGGGCATGGCGGCCCGCGTGGCCGAGGCGTGCGAGCACCTGAAGTCCAGTGGGACGAAGATCTCCTAGCCACGTACGCGGCCCGGCGGGTATGACTTGTCCTATGGATAACCTTCTCGCCGGGCCACCCCCGACTCACCTGCCGGACCTGCCCGAGGCTCGGGAGGCCCTGGAATCCGGCGCCAAGGCCTCGGACGTGGCCGCCCGCTTCCCCGCTTTCCCGGCGGCCTGGGCCGCGCTCGCAGAGGAATACTTCGCGCAGGGTCACGCCGTCACCTCTTACGCGTTCGCCCGCACCGGCTATCACCGGGGCCTCGACCAGTTGCGCCGCAGCGGCTGGAAGGGACACGGGCCGATCCCGTGGGAGCACGAGCCGAACCGGGGGTTCCTGCGCTGCCTGTACGCGCTGTCGCGGGCGGCTCAGGCGATCGGCGAGAAGGACGAGGCCGAGCGGTGCGCGCAGTTCCTCAGGGACAGCACCCAGACGGGTTACGACGCGCTGACCAAGGGCTAGCCCTTGGGACGAATGCGCACGTTCGGGTAGTCTCTCTACGCAAGAGCCCCTGTCGCGCTTGCGCCAGGGGTTTCGTTTTGTGCTCGGGAGACTGAACAATGCCGGCTGCCGTTCTCGTGGGCGCCCAGTGGGGCGATGAGGGCAAGGGCAAGGCCACCGATCTGCTCGGTGGCGACGTCGACTACGTCGTCCGTTACCAGGGTGGCAACAACGCGGGTCACACCGTGGTCATCGGTGACCAGAAATACGCGCTTCACCTGCTGCCTACGGGCATCCTGTCGCCGGAGGTGGTCCCGGTGATCGGCAACGGCGTCGTCATCGACCCCGGCGTGCTGCTGGGGGAGATCGACGGCCTGGCCGAGCGGGGCATCTCCGCGGAGCGGCTGCTCATCTCCGCCAACGCGCACCTGATCATGCCGCACCACAAGGCGCTGGACAAGGTCACGGAGCGCTATCTGGGCAAGGCCAAGATCGGCACCACCGGCCGGGGCATCGGCCCGGCCTACGGCGACAAGATCTACCGCGTGGGCATCCGGGTCCAGGACCTGCTCGACCCGGGCATCCTGGCCAAGAAGATCGAGGTCGCGCTGGGTGAGAAGAACCAGGTGCTGACCAAGCTCTACAACCGGCGGGGCCTGGAGCCCGAGGCCGTCCTGGAGGAGTACCTCGGCTACGCCGAGCGGCTCAAGCCGCACATCGCCGACACCTCGCTGGTGCTGAGCAAGGCGCTGGACGAGGGCAAGTTCGTGCTGCTGGAGGGCGGGCAGGGCACGCTGCTCGACATCGACCACGGCACCTACCCGTTCGTCACGTCGTCCTCGCCCACCTCGGGCGGGGCCTGCGCCGGCTCGGGCATCCCGCCGACGCGGCTGACGCGGGTGATCGGCATCCTCAAGGCCTACACGACCCGCGTCGGCTCCGGCCCGTTCCCCACGGAGCTGGAGGACGAGATGGGCGAGTGGCTGCGCCAGACGGGCGGCGAGTACGGCGTCACGACCGGCCGCAACCGCCGCTGCGGCTGGTTCGACGCGGTCATCGCCCGGTACGCGACCCGCATCAACGGCGTCACGGACTTCTTCCTCACCAAGCTCGACGTGCTGTCGGGCCTGGAGCGCATCCCGGTGTGCGTCGCGTACGACGTGGACGGCACGCGGCATGACGAGATCCCGATGACGCAGACGGACTTCCACCACGCCAAGCCGATCTACGAGGAGTTCCCCGGCTGGCAGGAGGACATCACGGGCGCCAAGACGTTCGAGGACCTGCCGCCGAACGCCCAGGCCTACGTGCGCACGCTGGAGGAGATGAGCGGCGCGCCGATCTCGGCGATCGGCGTCGGCCCGGGCCGTGACCAGACGCTGGTCATCCGCTCGCTGATCTGAGCACGGCCGCCGTCATCGGCGAGTGCAGCCGCCAGCCGAGGCGTTCGTAGAGCGCCCGGCCCTCGGGGGTGGCCACCAGCACGCCGCCGGTGGCGCCCGCCGCGTGGGCGGCGGCTGTCAGCGTGCGCATGACGACGCTGCCGAGGCCGCGCCGCCGGTGGCCGGGGGCGGTCTCGACCCGGTCGACGACGGCGGTGCGGCCGGCGACGGCCAGTTGACCGCGTGCGGCCATCTCGCCCGCCGTCGTGAGGAGGCGGGCGACGGTGACGCCGGAGCGGGTGGTGACGGCCGCCGTGTAGCCGGCGGGCGCCTTGACGGGCTCGGGGCGCAGCGCGGCGGTCATCATGAACTCGGGCGGCTCGATGTCCCAGCCGGCGGGCAGCCAGGGCGCGATCAGGTCGGCCGGGGCGCAGAGCTTGAGCCAGGTGCCGGGGGCGGTGATCGTCCCGGTCAGGTGCTGGATGAGGGCCGGTGTCGGGGCGGGCAGGACGTGGCGGACGAGGTGGCCGGGCAGGCCGACGTCCACGCGGTAGCCCCAGGGTTCGGGCACGGGGGGCGGGGTGTCGCGGGAGATCACCCACCCGTCGACCCACGCCCTGACCGTGTCTATTTGGGTAGTTTTGAGAGCCCCCGTCATGGTTGTGCATCTTATTGCAAGACTGTTGCATTTATCGCCTTAAATTCGGGTGCGATCATCGGGATGAGCTGCCTACTCTCCCCCTCATGGACATCCGACGCGTCACCCGCTCCGAGGCCGTCGAGGCGGCCGGCCGGCTCTTCGACGCGGCGCCCGAGCGCGAGGCCACCGAGAGGTTCCTCGCCGACGACAGGCACCACCTGCTCGTCGCCTACGTGGACGACGTCCCCGCGGGCATGGTCACCGGGGTCGAGATGACCCACCCCGACAAGGGCACCGAGATGTTCCTGTACGAGCTCGGCGTCGACGAGGCGTACCGCGGCCAGGGCATCGCCAGGGCGCTGGTGCTGGCGCTCGGCAGGCTGGCGCGCGAGCGGGGCTGCCACGGGCTGTGGACGGCCACCGGCGAGGACAACGAACCGGCCCAGGCCACGTACGAAAGCGCGGGCGGTTCGCCGGAATGGGACCAGGTCGTCTACTCATGGACCTACGAACAAAGCCCGTAACCGTACAAAATGGGCACGGCGTGGCGGCGCGTGAAGGCACGCCGGGCCAGGTAGGGTCCCCGGTGTGCGCGTTGAGATACATGGTCATCGGGGTGCGAGAGGCCTCTGGCCCGAAAACACGCTGCCCGGCATGAGCCGCACGATGGAGCTCGGCGTCCACGCGCTGGAGCTCGACGTGGCGCTCACCGCCGACCGGCGCCTCGTGCTGACGCACGACCTCACGGTCTCGGCCGTGACCAGCACCGACACCCGCCCGGTCACGCCCGGCGACCCCGCGTTCCCGTACGTCGGCAAGCCGATCAACGCGCTGACGCTCGCGCAACTGCGCACGCTCGACGTGGGCGTGCGGCTGCCGCGCCACCCCGACGACCCGTTCGCGCTCACCCAGGTCGCGATGCCCGAGACGCGGATGCCCACGCTCGGCGCCGTGCTCGGCCTGGTCAACGCCTACGCGGCCGAGAGCGTACGGGTCCACGTCGAGCTCAAGTCCGACCCCACCAGGCCCGCGCTCACGCCCGACCCCGAGCTCTACACCGAGATGGTGGTCGACGAGCTCGACCGGCACAACAGGCTGCGCAACGCCGCGATCCTCAGCTTCGACTGGCGCATCATCGGCTACGCCGCCAAGCTCGCGCCCGACACGCGCCGCTTCGCGCTCGTCGAACGCGCCACGCTCGGCTGGAACGGCCCGCTCGGCGACGACATCCCCGCCGCCGCCCGCGACGCCGGGGCGACCACGCTCTCCCCCGAGCACGTGATGGTCGACGAGCAGCTGATGGCGCAGGCGTCACGCGCCGGGCTCGACGTGGCCGTGTGGACCGTCAACGACGCCGCGCTCGCCGCCCGCATGCTCGACCTCGGCGCGGCCGGGATCGTCACCGACTATCCCGACCGCATGCGCGCCGTGTGGGCCGAACGGGGCCTGGAGCTGCCCGACCCCGTCGAGCCGCTCAAGCCCGTCGGCGTCTAGTCAGAGCCAGCCGTTGCGGCGGAAACCGCGGTGCAGCAGCACACAGGCGGTGATCATCACCGCGAGGACCGCCGGGTAGCCCCACACCTGCTTGGTCTCCGGCATGAAGTCGAAGTTCATGCCGTAGATGCCGGCGATCATCGTCGGCACCGCCAGGATCGCCACCCACGACGAGATCTTGCGCATGTCCTCGTTGGCCAGCGCGTTCGAGCGGGCCAGCGCCGCCTGGAGGATCGAGCTGCACAGCTCGTTCGACGAGTCGACCTGCTCGCACACCCTCGACAGGTGGTCGCCCACGTCACGGAAGTATTCGCGCATCTCCGACGGGATCACCCGCCGCTGGGGCAGCGCCGCCAGCGGCGCCTGGAGCGGCGTCACCGCCCGCTTGAGCTCCAGCATCTCCCGCTTGAGCTGGTAGATCCGGTTGATGTCGCGGGAGCTCACGTCCGCGAACACCGTCGCCTCGACCTCCTCCAGCTCCAGCTGCATCAGGTCGGCCACCTGGAGGTAGCGGTCGACCACGTGGTCGGAGATCGCGTGCAGCACGCCCGCCGGGCCGCGCTCCAGCAGCTCCGGCTTGGTCTCGATCCGCTCGCGCACCTCCGCCAGCGGGCAGTGCTCGCCGTGACGCACCGTCACCACGAAGTCGACGCCGAGGAACACCATGATCTCGCCCGCGCCGATGATCTCGCTCGTGGCGGTCAGCTCGTCGTGGTCGAGGTACGCGATCGTCTTGAGGACCATGAACAGCGAATCGCCGTAGCGCTCGACCTTGGGGCGCTGGTGGGCCTTGACCGCGTCCTCCACGGCCAGCGGGTGCAGGCCGAACACCTCGGCCAGCCACTCGACCTCGGGCGCGGCGGGCTCGTGCAGCCCGACCCAGACGAACGCCCGGGGCCCGGCCGAGGCCGCGCGGTTGTGGGCGCGGACCAGCTCGACGGACTCGGCTATGCCGGTGGCGGGAGCCTTCTTGCCGTCGATGTACGCGCCGTACTCGACGATGGAGTCAACAGGGGGCACGCAGGCTTCACGCACCGGCTGCGGGCGCTGACGCGGGGCGTGCGGCTGCACAGGGTGACGGTTGATGCGACGGAAAAGCGTGGACGAGCGCATGGCAGTCCCTTTCCGCCCGACCTGGCACGCTCCACGCGCGACGAAAAGTCACCTCAATCAACACGCATGCGTGGAGGCACGATCAGGCTGCCGGATTGGAGTGGTCGGGGGTATTCGGGGAGTACGTGGGTGAGCACGTACTGCTGGGATCACCAGGATTCATCCCGGACCACCTCCAATCGCGTGGGGACGCCAGAAAGCCGCCCTAACTTACCACAGGAGCGCCAGTCAAGCGCCGCGTACACGCCGACGAACTCCGCACCGGTTCCGGCGGCTTCCCGGGGGCGGGGCCGGTTCGGGGCGGTGGGCTGCGAGAATGGGCGGGTGCGCGTTCTAGTCATTGGATCCGGTGGGCGTGAGCACGCCCTGTGCCGTTCGCTCCGCCTCGACCCGCAGGTCGGCGAGCTTCATTGTGCCCCCGGCAACCCGGGGATCGGGGAGGTCGCGACCCTGCACCGCGTCGATCCGCTCGACCCGCAGGAGGTCGCGGGGCTGGCCGGGCGGCTGGGGGTGGATCTGGTCGTCGTCGGGCCGGAGGCGCCGCTGGTGGCCGGCGTGGCCGACGCGGTCCGCGAGGCGGGCATCGCGTGCTTCGGGCCGTCCCGGGAGGCGGCGATGATCGAGGGCTCCAAGGCGTTCGCCAAGGAGATCATGCGCGCGGCCGACGTGCCGACGGCGCGGTCCCGGGTGTGCGTGACGCCGGAGGAGGCCGCGGCGGCGCTCGACGAGTTCGGCACCCCGTACGTGGTCAAGGACGACGGGCTGGCGGCGGGCAAGGGCGTCGTGGTGACCGGCGACCGCGACGCGGCGCTGGAGCACGCGCGGGCGTGCGGCCGGGTGGTGATCGAGGAGTTCCTCGACGGGCCCGAGGTGTCGCTGTTCGCGCTCTGCGACGGCAGCACGGCGGTGGCCCTGCAGCCGGCGCAGGACTTCAAGCGGGCCCACGACGGCGACGCCGGGCCCAACACCGGCGGGATGGGCGCCTACACGCCGCTGCCGTGGGCGCCCGAGGGCCTGACCGACCAGGTGATGCGCGAGGTCGTGCACCCGACGATCGGGGAGCTGAGCCGGCGCGGGCTGCCTTTCCAGGGCGTGCTGTACGTGGGGCTGGCCCTGACGTCGAAGGGCCCGAAGGTGATCGAGTTCAACGCGCGGTTCGGCGACCCGGAGACGCAGGTGGTGCTCGACCGGCTGGAGACGCCGCTGGGCGGGCTGCTGATGGCGTGCGCGACCGGCGAGCTGGGGCCTGACCCGGTGTTCCGCGACGGCGCGGCGGTGGCGGTGGTGATCGCGTCGGAGGGCTACCCGGAGGCGCCGGTCAAGGGCGACGTGATCGCCGGGCTGGAGCCGACGCCCGGCGCGTACGTGCTCCACGCGGGCACGGCGAGCGACGGCGACGGCGGGATCGTGTCGGCCGGCGGGCGGGTGCTGACCGTCGTGGGCACCGGTCCCGACCAGGACAGCGCCCGGCGCAACGCCTACGAGCTGGTCTCGCGCGTCGAGCTGCGCGGCTCCCACTACCGGACGGACATCGCCCGATGAAGCACCTGCATTCCGGCAAGGTTCGCGATCTCTACCAGACGGACGACGGGCTGCTGCTGATGGTGGCCTCCGACCGGATCTCGGCGTTCGACTACGTGCTGGAGCCCGACATCCCCGACAAGGGGGCGATCCTCACGCAGATGTCGCTGTGGTGGTTCGAGCAGTTGCGTGACGTGGTGCCCAACCACGTGGTGGCGCGGGGCGCCGAGCCGCGTGGCGTGCTGGTGCGCCCGCTGGAGATGGTCCAGGTCGAGTGCGTGGCCCGGGGCTATCTGACGGGTGGCGGGCTGGCCGAATACCGGGAGACCGGCACGGTGTCGGGAGTGGCGCTGCCGGCCGGGCTGGAGGACGGCTCGCGGCTGCCCGAGCCGATCTTCACGCCGTCGACGAAGGCGCCGATGGGGCAGCACGACGAGCCGATCGCCTTCGAGCGGGTGGTGGCCGAGGTCGGCGCGGAGACGGCCGAGGAACTGCGCCGGATCACGCTGGCCGTCTACGCGCGGGGCGCCGAGATCGCCCGCGAGCGCGGCATCATCGTGGCCGACACGAAGATCGAGCTCGGCTGGGACTCCGACGGGGTGCTGACGCTGGGGGACGAGGTGCTCACGCCCGACTCCTCGCGCTTCTGGCCGGCCGACGAGTGGCAGCCGGGACGTTCTCAGCCGTCATTCGACAAGCAGTATGTCCGGGATTGGCTAACGTCGCCCGAATCCGGATGGGACAAAAACTCCGGAAACCCCCCACCGCGCCTTCCTGACCACGTGGTCGAGCGCACCCGGCAGCGCTATCTCGACGCCTACGAGCGCCTTACGGGCACTTCCTTTACCGGATGATTCGGCCGGGTCACGTGGTGATAGCGGCTACTGTTGGCCGGATCTAGCCCCACCGATAATTTGCAAGGAGCCGCAGGAATGGTCCGTTACCGCGTGCGCGGTGGCAACGCACTGCGTGGAACCGCCTTCATCCAGGGCGCGAAGAACGCCGTGCTGCCGATGATCGGCGCGGCCCTGCTGGCCGCCAAGGGCCGCACCGTCCTGCGCAACGTGCCGATCATCGAGGACGTGCGCCGCGCCGTCGAGCTGGCCGAGTGCGTCGGCGCCTACGTCGAGCTGCACGAGTCCGAGCGCACGCTGGTGATCGACGCCTCCCGCCTGAACAGGCCGGTGCTGCCCGCCGAGATCGCCCGGCGCTTCCGCGGCTCCGTGCTGTTCACGCCCGCCCTGCTGCACCGGCTGGGCGAGGCCATCGTCGAGGGCGTCGGCGGCTGCAACCTCGGCAGCCGCAACCTCGACTTCCACTACCTGGGCTACAAGCGGCTGGGCGCCGTGGTGGACGAGGGCGAGACCGTCATCCACGTCAAGGCGTCCGGCCTGACCGGCGCCACGCTCTACCTCGACACCCCGTCCCACACCGGCACCGAGAACCTGATCATGGCCGCCGCCCTGGCCAAGGGCACCACCGTGATCGAGAACGCGGCGCTGGAGCCCGAGGTGCTCGACGTCATCGACATGCTCACCAAGATGGGCGCCCGGATCAGCGGCGGCGGCACCGGCTTCATCACCGTCGAGGGCGTCGAGGAGCTGCACGCCGTCGAGCACACGGTGATGCCCGACCGGCTCGACGCCGGGGTGTTCGCGATGGCCGCGGCCATCACGCAGGGCGAGCTCAGCCTCGTCGGCACCGGCCTCGACCTGGGCGTCGTCCGCTACAAGCTGGAGCAGATGGGCGTCGACTTCGCCCGCCAGGGCGCGGTGCTGCACGTGCGCTGCGACCGGCCGCTGCGGCCGATCAACATCATCACCGACACCTACCCGGGCTTCGCCACCGACCTGCAGTCGCCGATGATGACGGTGGCCGCGCTGGCCGACGGCACCAGCTACATCCACGAGCGGATCTTCGACGGGCGTTTCGCCCTGGCCGGCGAGCTGAACAAGATGGGCGCCAACGTGGAGGTCGACGGCAGCCGGGCGATCGTGCGCGGCGCCACGCCTCTCGCCGGCGCCCGAGTAACCGCCCATGATCTGCGCTCCGGTATTGCCCTGGTTCTCGCCGGACTGGCGGCCAAAGGCGAGACCGTCATCGACTCGGGTTACCTGATCGATCGCGGCCACGCAGATCTCGCCGTGCGAATGCGGGCACTCGGCGCGGACATTACACGAGAGATTTCCGAAGACTGAAAAGAGCCTGGAAAACCCCGTTGAGCTGCTAAAACACCTTGACGGACGGTCAACCAGAACGTCTTTCCGGAAAAGTCGGGCGTGACATTACGGCCCCCGCGAGCGATCGTTCCAAAAGAGAGCACTGCATCGGATCGCAGGATGGGACGAACATTGGTCGAGAGGGCCGAAGAAACACCCCGAGTGTCACGCCCGGGCGCCATGACACCGGACCTCACTATTGGCGTGGTCGGGCCCCATGATCTGGTCGAGCGGGTCATGCTCATGGGGCACGCGGCGGCACCGCTGCCGTGCCGTCTTGTGGCGGCCGCCTACCGTGACGAGCAGGAGGCGCCCGACAAGGTGACCCGGCTCGGCCCAGGCGTCGACGCGTGCCTGTTCGCCAGCCCGGTCCCGTACGACCTGGCGAGGCGTTCCGGCGTGCTGACGATGCCCGCCACGTACGTCCAGCTGGGCGGGGCGGCACTGGTGGCGGCACTGGCCAAGGCGGCGCTGGATCCGCGCGTCGACCCGCAACGGGTCAGCGTGGACGTGGTCAGCCGGGCCGACGTCGAGGAGGCGTACACCGATCTCGGGATTCCGGCGGCGGACGTGCACAGCCGTGACGAGCCCGGCGCGACCGGGACGATCGCCGCCTTCCACGAGCGGCTGTCGCGCCAGGGCGCCACGACGGGGGCGCTGACGTGCCTGCCGGCGGTGGCGGAGCGGTTGCAGGCGGCGGGCGTGCCGGTCATCCGGGTGCGGCCGACGTCGGCGGCCGTGCGCACCGCGCTGCACACGGCCGCGCTGCTGGGCGCGCATCACCGGCTTGAGGAGTCACAGCTCACGGTCGTGCTGGTGGAGGTGCCGACGCTGCGCGAGCCGGTACGGCGCGCGGCTCCCCGTTACTGGCGGGACGAGCTGCGGCTGTCGCTGCACCGGCTGCTCGTCCAGGAGGCCAACCGGATCAACGCCACGGTGTGGCCGATCGACGACCACAGCTACCTGGTCACCGCGACCCGGGGCTCGATCGCCTCGGCCACCGACGGGTTCCGGGTGCTGCCGTTCGCGGCCAGGATCCGCGACGAGCTGGGGCTGGCGGTCGAGGTGGGCGTGGGCATGGGCCGCACGACGCACGACGCCGAGTCGCACGCACGGGCCGCGCTGGCGCGCACGCAGGCGGGCAAGCAGGCCCAGGGGTTCGCGGTGGACCGGGAGGGGCGGGCGCTCATCCCCGCGCCCCGGATGCCGCCGACGGGGTCCACGGCGCTCAAGCCGAAGGGGGTCGAGGTGCTGGCCCGGCTGGCCGCCAAGCTGGAGGGCGGCGACACCGTGGTGGACGCCGAGGGCGCCGGGAAGATGCTGGGGGTGACGCCGCGTACGGCTCGGCGGTTGCTGCGCACGCTGGTTGACGAGGGACTCGCGTGGCCGCTGCCGCCGAACCGCACGCCGCAGCCGGGGCGCCCGCGCCAGCTCTACCGGCTCATCGTGGAGAAGCTCGGCCCGCGCTGACGCTTCTCCTCCAGGTACGGGCCCGCCGTCATCCCTTCCCCCTCTGACGGCGGCGGGCCTCTTCACCGGGTGAGGGGTGTACGGCGGCGGGCCTCTTCACCGGGCGGGTCTCCAGCAGCCACGGTGGGTGCGGCCGCTGGGTCGTCTTCACTCTGGGTGAGATTCAGGGGTTGGCCGCGCCGGAACACGGGTATGAATGGCGACGCCCCCGATCGACGGGATTCGGACGGGGGCACCAAAAGCCTCCGCCGCTCTCCGTCAGCAGGCGCACGTGAGCGGGTCCACCGGGCGACCGGCGGGCCCGTCGATCGAGTCGACGGCCAGCCCCTCCCGGGCCCAGTATTCGAAGCCGCCGATCATCTCCTTGACCTTGTAGTTCAGCTTGGCGAACTCCAGCGCGGCCCGGGTGGAGCCGTTGCAGCCGGGCCCCCAGCAGTAGGTCACGACGGTGGCGTCCGGCGGCACGAGGCCGGGGGCGCGGGCGGCGATCTCGGCGGTGGGCAGGTGGATCGCGCCGGAGATGTGGCCCTGGTTCCAGCTTCTCTCGTCGCGCGAGTCGACGACGACCAGGCCCGTGACCCCGGCGGCCAGGTCGGCGGCCACGTCGGAGACGTCGGTCTCGAAGGCCAGGCGGGCGGCGAAGTGGGCGAGCGCGGCCGGGGTGTCGGCGGCGGGCACGGCGGTCACGACGGACGCAACGGGCATGGTTTCTCTCGTTTCCTCGCAGGTCGGGGACGGGTTCGATGCTGTCAGCCCGCTTGCCGGCGGAGAAGTGGCACGAATGCCGACTATCGATAAGATCTCGCCAGATTTCCTCGTCCGGCACCCGCCGGGAAGCTGTCGGAGCCGGGGTCTATTGTCATGAGTCATGACACGTGACACCACTGACCGGCGATCCTCGCTCCTCGTGTGGGGAGCGCTGGCCATCGTCTACGTGGTCTGGGGCTCCACCTACCTCGGCATCGCCATCGTCATCGAGACGATGCCGCCCATGCTCAGCGGGGCGCTGCGCTTCATCACCGCCTCGGTGCTGCTCGGCGGGATCCTGCTGGTGCGCAAGGGCACGGCGGCGTTCCGGATGACGCGCCGGCAGTTCGGCGGCGCCGCGCTCGTCGGCCTGCTGCTGCTGACCGGCGGCAACGGCATGGTCGCGGTGGCCGAGCAGCACATCTCCAGCGGCCTGGCCGCCCTGCTCGTCGCCTCGGTGCCGCTGTGGCTGGTGGTCTTCCGCATCGCGGCCAGGGACCGGCCCGGCGTGCTCACCCTCGCCGGGGTGCTCGTCGGCTTCGCCGGGGTCGCCGCGGTGTCGCTGAGCGGCGGCGCGACCGGCGACACCGCCGGCGTCGTGGTGATCCTGGTGGCGTCCGCGTCCTGGTCGATCGGCTCGTTCCTGTCGGGCCGCATCCAGATGCCCGCCAACCCGTTCGCCGCCAGCACGATCGAGATGGTGGTCGGCGGCGCCGGCATGATCGCCGTGGGCCTGACGGCCGGCGAGCGGCTCGACCTCGCCGCGGTCTCCGGCCGTTCGTGGGCGGCGCTGGCCTACCTGGTGCTCGTGGGCTCGCTGATCGGCTTCACCGCCTACAGCTGGCTGCTCGGCAACGCGCCCATCTCGCTCGTGTCGACGTACGCCTACGTCAACCCGGTCGTGGCGGTGCTCCTCGGCATGCTGGTGCTCGACGAGCAGGTGACCGGGCAGATCGTGCTGGGCGGTCTGGTCATCCTGGTGGGCGTCGCCCTCGTGGTGTCCACCGAGCGACGCTCCAGAGCGTCCAGGAAGGCCGAAGGGGAGGCGGTGAAGGTCTGACCCCTCGGGACAGGCCCTAGCCCTTCAGGAACGCGCCCGCGGCCTTCAGGAAGGCGTCGTTGGCCTCCGGGTCGCCGATCGAGACCCGGGCGCCCTCGCCCTCGAACGGCCGCACCGCCACGCCCTCCACCGCGCAGGCGGCGGCGAAGTCCATCGTGCGCTCGCCGGTGCGCAACCAGACGAAGTTCGCCTCCGTGGGCGGCACCGTCCAGCCCTGGGCGATGAGCGTCTCGCGCACCCGGGTGCGCTCCTTGACCACCGCGTCGACCCGTTCGAGCAGCTCGTCCTCGGCCTTCAGCGAGGCGATCGCGGCGATCTGCGCCAGGTGGTTGACCGCGAACGGGATGATCGTCTTGCGCACCGCCGTCGCCACCGGCTCGTGCCCGACCAGATAGCCGACCCGCAGCCCCGCCAGCCCGTACGCCTTGGAGAACGTGCGCAGCACGCACACGTTGGGCCGGTCACGGTAGAGGGTCAGGCCGTCGGGCACCGACTCGTCGCGCACGTACTCCCGGTAGGCCTCGTCCAGCACCACCAGCACGTCCTGCGGCACCCGGTCGAGGAACGCCACCAGCTCGCGCTCGCGGACCGCCGTGCCGGTCGGGTTGTTCGGGTTGCACACGAACACCATGCGGGTCTCGGGCGTGATCGCCTCCGCCATGGCGTCGAGGTCGTGCCGCTCGTCGGCCAGCGGCACCCGTACGGACGTGGAGCCGGACAGGTCGGCCAGCAGCGGGTACGCCTCGAACGACCGCCACGCGTAGACGACCTCCGCGCCCGGCTCGCCCACGGTCTCGAACAACTGCTGCGCCACCGTCACGGACCCGGCGCCCAGCGCGATGTGCTCGAACGGCACCCCGAACCGCTCCGCGATCGCCTCGGTCAGCTTGATCGCGCCGGGGTCGGGATAGCGGTTGACCTGCCGTGCCCCCTCGGCGATCGCCTCCACCACCGAAGGCAGCGGGTCGTAGGGCGACTCGTTGGAGGACAGCTTGTACGACCGGCCGTCGGGGGTGGTGACGGCCTTGCCCGGCTTGTAGGCGGGCATCGTGTCCAGAATCGTGCGGAAACGAGGCATGGCCTTACCTTATGGCAGCCGGTCGGGGGCCTTCCCGGTCACTCCTTGAGGGAGCGCAGCATCGGGGGATGCAGCAGCTCGGCGGGGCCGCGGCGGTAGAGCTTGGCCGGGCGGCCGCCGTCGCGGGTGGTGGTGGCGCCGGTCTCGACGAGGAAGCCCTCGGCCTTGGTGACCTTGCGGTGGAAGTTGCGCGGGTCGAGCGTCCGGCCCCAGACGATCTCGTACACGCGGCGCAGGTCGGCGACCGTGAACTCCGGCGGGCAGAAGGCGGCGCCCAGCGCGGTGTATTCGAGCTTGCTGCGGGCCCGCTCGACGCCGTCGAGCATGATGCGGCGGTGGTCGAAGGCCATGACGGTCAGCGTGTCGACCGGCTGCCAGCTCATGTGGGCCTTCTCCGAGGCGGGCAGGTCGGGGGCCAGGCCGAGGTAGGCGACGCTGAGGACGCGCTGGCGGGGGTCGCGGTCGGGGTAGCCGTAGGTCTGGAGCTGCTCCAGGTGGACGGGGGCGCCCGGGAGGCCGGCGCGCTCGGCGAGGATGCGGTGGGCCGCGGCCGGCAGGTCCTCGTCGAGCTGGATGAACCCGCCCGACAGCGACCAGCGGCGCAGGAACGGCGGGTTGTCGCGCCGCCACACGAGCGCGCTCAACGCCTGGTGTCGCACGGTGAGCACGACCAGGTCGACGCTGACCGGGATGCTCGGAACCATGCCAGGCACGTTACACGGCCCCGGCGCCGGTCAGGCCGCGATGCGGACGTGCAGCGGCTCGGTGGTCTCCTGGCCCGCCGCGGTCCTGACGCGGATCCTGACCCATTCCCCGGCCGGGACCAGCGTCCAGTCGAACGGCACCCAGGCCGTGACCATGTGCTCGGGCAGCTCCTCCAGCGGGTCGAGGTCCAGCCAGCCGGCCTCGGCGACGACGATCTCCCTGGAGCCGCCGGACCATTCGATGCTGACGGCGCCGTCCTTGAGGTTGTAGCCGCGCACCTCGACGCCGTCCTGGGGGGCGCGGGCGCGCCTGATGGCGTCGACGGCGATGGGCCGCTGCCAGTCCTTCTTGAGCTCGCTCTCCAGCGACGGCGTGCCGCAGGTCATGTAGTCGCTCCACATGTAGGAGACGATCTTCTGCACGTAGCGCCCGGCCATGGTGACGGCCTGGTCGAGGCGCTTCTTGTCGGTCTTGCCCCGGGTGCCCTGGGGGGCGCACGGCTTGTCGCCGGACGGCTCGAACGCCTCCACGTTCGCCCAGAGCTGCACGTTGAAGCCGGCCTCCAGCATCTCCTCGCGGGCGGTCGCCATCTCGCGGTAGTAGTCGCGGGTGGAGCCGTGGTAGGCGATGCCGTACGTGGTCTCGCCGACGATGGAGCGCAGCCGCTCGTCCACCTCCTCGTCGCGCTGGTCGGGCCAGAACAGGCCCACCTTGCCGGTGCCGCGGCTGTCCTGCGGGGCGATGATGCCGACCCCGGTCCTGGTCAGCGCCTTGAACGCGGCGGCGACCTGGGCGGGCGTCTGGCCGAAGGCGACCCGCTTGCGCGCGTCGAGGTAGGGGCTGATCAGGATGGGCTTCTCCGGCAGCTCCTGCTGGACGATCTTGTGCTGGTCGGCGTACACCTGGAGGGTCGGGTGCTCGTCGGTCAGCGACTCGCTCATCTGCACCTCGAACGGCTGGTAGACGCCGCCGAGCGACCCGCGGTCGGCGAAGCGTGCGCCGTAGTCCTGAAGGATGCGCCGGGTGAGCGTGGTCAGCGTGCCCAGATGCTCCGGGTTGGCCCTGATCTGCACCTTCGGGTCGCGTGGCGCCAGCGGCAACGCCGGGAACACCCGCACGCCGAACCGGTCACCCAGGTCGAGCAGCTCGGTCAGGCTGTCCTCGGGCGCGCCCGCGATCAGGATCAGGTCGTACGTCCTGGCCCGGGTGAAGTCGCAGGTCGGATCGTCGGAGCCGTCCATCGGGGCCAGGACGCGGAAGTAGAGGTGCTTGCCGCCCCGGATCGTGCGCTCCATCGGCGCGCACCTGAACAGACCGGGGCCGAACGACTCGTCGGTGCGGTAGACGTACGTGCGCCCGATGCGGTTGTCCGGGTTGGCCGCCTTCAGGTCGCGCACGGCGGCGGCGTGGCAGGACAGGCCGTCCTCGACGCAGTCCTCGTAGCGGGCGTCGACGGTGCCGTCCTTGGCCTGGACGAAGCCGTCGCCGTCGACCGTGCGGTACTGCAGGCCGTAGCCGATCCTGATGACGGTGTCGCCGCCGACCTGGTGGATCTCCTGGAACTGGCGGCGCCAGGTGCACGGGTTGGACCGGGGGGTCACCCAGTAGCCGGTGACGGCGTACGGGGCCTTCTCGCCGGTGTCGAACGTTCCGCACGGGTCGGTGAAGCCGGGGACCGACGGGGTCCGCTCGGTCTCGCTCGGCGTCGGGCGCGCGGTGCGGGTGGCGGTCCTGACGGGTTCGTCGTCGGGCAGCACCACGATCACGGCCCCCACCGCGGCCAGGATCGCTGCCCCCAGGAGTACGAAGAGCCAGCGCACGTTCAGGAACCTACCGCCCTCATGATCTGCCCGGGATAAACGCTTATCGCTTGACGCCGGCCCAGGCTTCGAGCTGCGAGACGAACCGCTTGGCGGAGTTGGGCCAGTGATGGTTCGCGCGTGCCGCCGCGTAGCCGCGCGCGCCCTGCGCCCGGCGCTCGCGCACGTCGTCCCTCAAGGTCAGCACCGCCTGGGCCACGGCCTTCGGGTCCTGCCAGGGCACCACGACGCCGCTCTCGTAGCGCTCCACGAGCTCGACCGCGCGCGGGGACGGGGTGGTGATCACCGGGATGCCGTGCGCCATGTACTCCACGATCTTCGTGGGCATCGAGTGGCGGTAGTTCGGCTCGTCGTGCAGCAGCGACAGGCCGGCCAGCGCGCCGTCGAGCCGCTTGAGCGCCTCGTCGTTCGGCATGAAGTCGCGCCACTCCAGCAGCCCGTCGGCGACCGCCTGGTTGAGCAGCGGCCGGCTCTGCGGGTCGGCGTAGCCGATCAGCTCGACCGTCACCCGGTACGGCTGGAGCAGCCTGGCGACCTCGATCGACTCCATCACCCCGCGCGCCCTGGACAGCCAGCCGAGGTAGACCACCCGGTCGTCGCCCGGCGGCGTCACCGAGTCGGGCACCCACGTCTCGTTCGGCACGATCAGGTGGGCGTGCTTGAACCGCCCCGCGTAGGCCGTCTCGGCCAGCAGCAGGTGCAGGTTGCTCTCGGCGGCGCCCTCCAGCATGCGGGCCAGGAAGCGCGCCGGCGGGCGCAGCGGCGCGGGCAGCCACGGCTTGAGCGACAGCGTCGCCGGGGTGTCCTCGTGCACGTCCCACACGACCGGCGGCCTGTTGCGCACGCCCCAGACGGCGAACAGCAACTCAGGGTCGTGGATCAGCACCAGGTCGACCTTGCCGCGCATCCGCTTGAACAGCCTGCGGGCCTGCCAGGTGGCCGACAGCCTCTTGCGCTGGACGGCCCTCGGGAGGTCGGCGCCGTTCACCCACGGCCTCGGCACCACGCCGTGGGCGGTGAAGGGGGCGGCGTACGTGACCTCATGACCGGCATCCACGAGTGCGCGGATCTGCCTATGCAGAATTCTCGCGTCCTCGGGGTTATGCACCACCGTCATGACGAGCACGTGCACTGCGCGCAGCCTTCCGTCGCTACAGCCGCTCGACGCGTTCACCCTCGGTGAGAACACCGCGGGTGTCGAGCACGAGCCGGGCCTTAGCCTCGACCATGCCGAGGTCGAACGCGGCGTGCTGCTGCAACAGCAGCGTCACGTCGGCGTCGGCCACGGCCTGGGCCAGATCTTCCTCACGCCCGACGGGCGTGCCGTCTACCGACCACTCCTTGACGTACGGGTCCGCGAACGTGAGCTCGGCCCCCAGCTCCAGCAGCGCACGCGCCACGGGCAGGGCCGGGGTTTCACGCTCGTCGGCGATGTCCGGCTTGTAGGTTACGCCGAGCAGGACCACCCGGGCGCCGTTGACTGCCTTCTTGTGCCTGTTGAGCAGGCGCTGCACGCGGGCCACCACGTACGACGGCATCCGCTCGTTGATCTCCTGGGCCAGCTCGACGAACCGGAACGGGTAGCCGAGCTTGCGGACCGTGTAGGACAGGTAGGACGGGTCGACGGGGATGCAGTGCCCGCCGACGCCCGGCCCCGGCAGGAACTTGTGGAACCCGAACGGCTTGGTCGCCGCCGCCTCGATCGCTTCCCACAGGTCGACGCCGAGCTCGTCGCAGAAGATCGCCATCTCGTTGACGAGCGCGATGTTGACGTGCCGGTAGGTGTTCTCCAGCAGCTTGGCCATCTCGGCCTCGCGGGTGCCGCTGACCGGGACGACCTGCTCGATGAACTGGCCGTAGAAGGCCGTGGCCCGGTCGCGGCAGGTCAGCGTGTAGCCGCCGACGACCTTGGGGGTGTTGCGCAGGCCGTACTTGGGGTTGCCCGGGTCGATGCGCTCGGGCGAGAAGGCCAGGTGGAAGTCCTCTCCGGCGACGAGGCCGGAGGCTTCGAGCAGCGGGCGGGCCACCTCGTCGGTGGTGCCGGGCCAGGTGGTGGACTCCAGGACGACGAGCGTGTCCTTGGTGAGGTTGCGCGCGACGGTCTGGGTGGCGCCCTCGACCGCGGACAGGTCGGGGCGGTGGTCCTCATCCAGCGGCGTCGGCACGCAGATGACGATCGTGTTGCTCCGGGCCAGTACGGACTCGTCGAGCGTGGCGCGGAAACCGTTGGCCAGCATGTGCTCGAGGTCGGCGTCGGTCAGGTCATCGATGTAGGACTGCCCGGCGTTGAGCGCGTCGATCTTCCGGGGGTCGACGTCCACGCCGACGACCCGCAGCCCGGCGGCCACAGCCTCTTTGGCGAGAGGCATGCCGACGTAGCCCAGACCGATGACAGCCAAGTCGATTTCTGTCACAGCAGTGCCTTGGAGAGCCGGAAACAACACTTCATGGTCGCAAAGGTTATCTCAAGTCCACCTAGCTCACGCCTAATGCGACCGAACCCGTCACAACAGACAGCCAATCCGTAGGTCATCATTCGGCAAGCGATCGGTAGAGAGCCTGATATGTCTCGGCAACGCGGCTCCACGTGCGCTTCGCCGCGACTTCCGCCCGCCCCGCCTCGCCCATCTCGGCGCGCTTGGCCGGGTCCTGGGCGAGCCCCGCCAGCGCCTTGGCCAGCGCCTCCGGGTCGCCGGGCGCCACCAGCATGCCCGCCCCGTCGGAGCCGACGAGCTCGGACAGCGCCGGCAGGTCGCTGAGCACCACGGGCTTGCCCAGCGCCATCGCCTCGACCGGCTTGAGCGGCGTGACGAGCCGGGTGACCCGCAGGTCCTCGCGGGGGCAGACAAAGATGTCGATGGCGTCCTGGGCCTGCAGCGCCTCGTCGGGACCGACCCGGCCGGGCAGGATCGCCGTGGTCAGGTCCAGCTCCTCGACGAGCTCCAGCAGGTTGGCCCGCTCGGTGCCGTCGCCGACGAGCAGCACCCGCACCGGGGCGCCCTCGTCGCGCAGCAGCGCCGCCGCGCGCAGCAGTGTGGCGAATCCCTCGTAGGCGACGATGCTGGACACCGAGCCGACGACGATCTCCTTGTCGCCGATGCCCATCTCGCGGCGGAACGACGCCCCGTCGTAGTGGGCGGTCAGCAGCGCGTCGTCGACCGCGTTGGGGGCCAGGTGGATGCGCTCGCGGGGCACGCCCCGCTCGACGATCTCCGCCGCCATCGTCTCGGCCAGCGTGACGACCGCGTCGGCCTCGTTCATCAGGAACGCCTCGCGCTCGCGCTGGAGCACGTGGCGCTGGCTGCCGATGCGGACCGGGTCACGCGAGGCCCAGGTCTCCTCCAGGAACCCGCGCACCTCGTACACGAACGGCGTGCCCGTGCGCTCGCGCACCGCGTGGGCCACCGAGCCGTTGCGGTGGTCGGTGGCGGCGTGCAGCACCTGCGGCCGGAGCTGGGCGACCAGCGTGGTGACGGCGTCGGCGCCCCGCACCATGCGGCCGTGCATCTCGAACGGCACCTCGCCGTGCCCGTCGGGCATGTGGCGGTAGTAGGGGATGCCGTCGATCTCCTCGTACGGAGCGGCGTCGGCGTGGCCCTGGAGCATGGGCCAGCCCCAGCTCGTGACCACGTGCGGGTCGAGGCCGGCGGCCTTCTGCGCGGTGACGATGCGGTGGGTGCGGACCGTGTAGCCGGCCTGCGTGTAGGGCAGCGCGTTGGTGACCAGGTGGACCACCCGCCCGGCCACCCGCTCCAGGATCGCCACCTTGGGGCCCGGCGGGATCGGGTCGGGACTGATCGCCGCCAGCTCGCCCCGGTAGTACTGGTAGCGGCGCTTGACGAACGGGTACTTGATGAACGGCTCCAGCACGTCACCGGCCTGGCTGACGCGGCCGGTGTTCCAGTGCTCCTTGGCCTCGTCCCAGGGCGCGCGGACCATGCGCATGCCGAGCTTGCGGGCGATGTGCCGGGCCTTGCGCGCGGCGGGCCAGGCGACGCTGCCCACGACCGGGCGCAGGCGCGGCGGCATGGCGTCTGCCGCCGCCTGGGCGGCTCTGACCGGATCGGCCCGCACCTTCGTCACGACGACGCGGGTCACGATGATCGGATGCTGGATGAAGCCCTTCAGAAGTCCACCGACGCCGGCACGGGCAGACTTCGCGGAAACCCCAGCGGAAACTTTTGAGGAGTCTTGACGACTGGCGTCGGATGCCACGCGGTGACCGTACCATAGGCAGCGTTTTTTCCCTTCCGCTATGAAAGGCGAGGTCAATGAGGGAGAACCCCCTGGTCCTGCACGTTCTGGGCGCTCGTCCCAATTTCGTGAAAGCGGCCCCGGTGGTGCGAGCACTCGGCGAGCTCGGCGTGCGGCAGGGCATCATCCACACCGGTCAGCACTACGACGCCCTGATGTCGGACGTGTTCTTCGCCGACCTGGGCCTGCCCGAGCCGGTGGCCAACCTGGGCGTCGGCTCCGGCAGCCACGCCAAGCAGACCGCGGCGCTGCTCGTCGGCCTGGAGGAGACCTTCGAGCAGCAGCAGCCCGACCTGGTGGTCGTCTACGGCGACGTGAACTCGACGCTGGCCGCCATCCTCGTCTGCGCCAAGCTCGGCATCCGCACGGCCCACGTCGAGGCGGGGCTGCGCTCGTTCGACCGCGGCATGCCGGAAGAGGTCAACAGGATCGTCACCGACTCCCTGTCCGACCTGCTGTTCGCCACCTCCCCTGACGCGCTGTCGCACCTCGCGGCCGAGGGCGTGCCCGCCTCCAAGGTGCACCTGGTCGGCAACCCGATGATCGACAGCCTGTTCTCGGCGCTGCCGTCGCTGGACCCGGCTCCGGTCGTCGAGCGGCTGGGCCTGACCGGCCGCTACGCCGTGGCGACGCTGCACCGCCCGGCCAACGTCGACACCCCCGAGGCGGCCCGTGAGCTGGTCTCGGCCGTGCTTGAGGTGTCGCGGCAGATCCAGATCGTGGTGCCGATCCACCCGCGAGGCCGCACCCGGCTGGCCGAGGCGGGGCTCGTGGACGGCCCGTCGATCAAGGTGGTCGACCCGCTGGGCTATGTGGACTTTCTCTCACTCGTACGGGGCGCCGCGCTGGTCGTCACCGACTCCGGCGGCGTGCAGGAGGAGACGACCATGCTGGGCGTGCCGTGCCTGACCGTGCGGCCCAACACCGAGCGCCCGATCACGATCACGCACGGCACCAACCGGCTGGTCACCCCGGCCCTGCTGCCGGCCGCCGCCGAGAAGGCGCTGGCCGACGGGGCGGTCACGCCCTCGGGCGAGCTGCCGCCGCTGTGGGACGGCGCCGCCGGGCCGCGCATCGCCCGGGTGATCTCGGCCTGGCTGAAGGGGGACAACCTCTCGCCCGCCGCCCAGGGGACCCGTTCCGAGTAAAACCCCCATTTCGTACGGTGTCCGCCGTACTATGACAATCCTCCGCAGAGCGATAGGCGATACCTCATGGCCGAAACCCCAGAAGAGCCCGCGTTCCAGCGGCTCGGTCCCGTCAACTGGCTGCCTGAGGAGCGCAAGGTCGTCGAGCGCTACGAGGCGGAGGTCGTGGAGCTGCGCAGGCGGCTGGAGATCGCCGAGGCCAAGGCCGCCTACGCCACCTGGAAGCTGGAGGCCACCCAGGCCAAGCGGACGTTCAAGCTCGGCGAGGCGATCGGGTCCAAGAGCCCCGGCAGGGTGCTCGACGCCGTCCGCTCCCGCGAGCGCGCCCCCAAGCCGCCCGTCCCGGTCACCGAGGTCGTCGAGGCCGCCGGGAAGCGGCCGCCCCGGGTCGAGATCCCGCCGGTCAAGTGGCCGCTCGGCCCGGTCAACCGGCCGGACCTGAAGGTGGCCGTCATCCTGGACGACTTCTCCAGGATGGCGTTCCGCTACGAATGGGACCAGATCGAGTTCGGGCTCAAGGACTGGCCGGAGATCTTCGCCGAGCGGCGGCCCGACCTGCTGTTCTGCGAGTCGGCCTGGCACGGCAACCAGGGCCGCTGGCGTTACCAGATGACCGGGACCAACGCGCCCAAGGAGCCGCTGCGGGAGCTGGTCGCCTGGTGCAAGGCGGAGGGCATTCCCACGGTCTTCTGGAACAAGGAAGATCCGCCGAACTTCGACTTCTTCATCGACACGGCCAAGCTGTTCGACTACGTGTTCACGTGCGACGGCGACATGGTGCCGAAATATCGCGAAATATTGGGACATGATCGGGTTGATGTGTTGCAGTTCGCGGCGCAGCCGCGCGTGCACAACCCGATCCAGCAGAAGCAGGGCCGCCTGCACGACGTCGTCTTCGGCGGCATGTACTTCCGCGACAAGCACCCCGAGCGCCGCGAGCAGATGGAGATCGTCCTCGACCCCGTCCGCGAGCTCGGCCTGCACATCTTCGCCCGCAACGGCGAGGTGGACGAGAAGTACGCCTGGCCGGAGAAGTACCGCCCGCACATCGTCGGCGAGCTCCCCTACGACCAGATGCTCGCCGCCTACCGCATGTACAAGGTCTTCCTCAACGTCAACTCGGTGCTCGACTCGCCCACCATGTGCGCGCGGCGCGTCTTCGAGCTGTCGGCCTGCGCCACCCCGGTCGTCTCCGGCTGGTCCCGGGCCATCGAGGAGACGTTCGGCGACCTCGTCCCCATCGCCCGCGAGCCGATCGAGTCGTACAACCAGGTCCTGCACCTGATCAACAGCCCCGAGCTGCGCGCCAGGATGGGGCATCTGGCGATGCGCGAGGTGTTCGACAAGCACCTGTTCTCGCACCGGGTGGACCAGATCCTCCAGCTTCTCGGCCGCCCCGTCACCCCGCGCACCCGGTCGATCTCCGTCGTGCTGCCCACCAACCGCGCCTCGCAGATCGAGCACGCGATCTCCTCGGTGGCCAAGCAGATCCACCGGCCGCTCCAGCTCGTCATGGTGCTGCACGGCCTCGACATCGACCCCGTCGTGGTGGCCGACAAGGCCCGCATGGCCGGCATCACCGACGTCGTCGTCCTGCCCGCCGCCCCCGAGCTGTCGCTCGGCGCCTGCATGAACCTGGGCATCGACGCCGCCGAGGGCGAGCTGATCGCCAAGATGGACGACGACAACCTGTACGGCGAGCACTACCTGTCGGACCTGGCCCGCTCCTTCGACTACACCGACGCCGAGCTGACCGGCAAGGGCGCCCACTACTCCTACTTCGAGGGCACCAACACCACGATGCTCCGCCTGCCCGGCCTGGAGCACCGCTACTCGTTCCTGGTGCAGGGCGGCTCGTTCCTCGGCAAGGCCGACATGTTCCGCTCCTACCAGTTCCCCGACCTGACCAGGGGCGAGGACACCCACCTGGTCCGCCGCCTCAAGGAGGACGGGGTCAAGATCTACTCGGCCGACCGGTTCAACTTCGTCTACTGGCGCAGCGCCGACGCCTCCATGCACACCTGGCAGGCGGACCACATCAAGCTGACCCGCAACGCGCAGTTCTCCTTCGTCGGGCGGCCGGACGACCACGTGCTCATCTGATAAAGGGGATGAATCCCTCCGGGTCCGGTGCGAGGCTGGGCCCGTGAGCAACACGCGTACCGTGATCCTTCTCGAGGGCGAGAGCGACAGGGCGGCGGTCGAGGCGCTGGCCCGGCGCCACGGCCTCGACCTGGCCGCCGAGGGCGTCTCCCCGGTGGCGATGGGCGGCGCCACCAACATCGGCGCCTACGTCGGCAAGTACGGCCCCGCCGGGCTCGGCCTCCGCCTGGCCGGTCTGTGCGACGCCGGGGAGGAAGGCGACTTCCGCAAGGCCCTGGAGCGCGCCGGGCTCGGCGCCGACCTCGGCCGCGACGGCTTGGAGGCGCTCGGGTTCTTCGTCTGCGTCGCCGACCTGGAGGACGAGCTCATCCGCGCGCTCGGCACCGACGCCGTCGAGCGGGTCATCGACGCCGAGGGCGACCTCGGCTCGTTCCGCACGCTCCAGCGGCAGCCCGCCTGGCGCGCGGGCAACACGCACGACCAGCTCCGCCGGTTCATGGGGTCGGGCAGCGGACGCAAGATCCGCTACTCCAGCCTGCTCGTCGACGCCCTCGACCTCGACCGTGTGCCGCGCCCCCTGGCCCTGCTCCTGGCCCACATCCGGCAGTCCTAGCACGTCCTGGCACGCCTGTTTACGGGCTAGTCGAGGACGGCGGTGGCCTCCACCTCCACCAGCAGGTCGGGCTCGCCCAGCGCCGCCACGCCCAGCAGCGTGATCGGCTTGACCGGGTCGACGCCCAGCCTGGCCGCCGCCCTGGCGACGCCCTCGCCCAGCAGCGGCATCTTGTCGGGAGTCCAGTCGACGACGTAGACGGTCAGCTTGGCCACGTCGTCGAAGGACCCGCCGATCGCGGCCATCGCCGTGCCGATGTTGAGGTACGCCTGCTCGACCTGGGCCGCCAGGTCCCCCGCGCCCACCGGCGTCCCGTCCGCGTCACGCGCCACCTGCCCGGCCAGGAACACCAGCCTCGACCCGCTGGCGATCGACAACTGGCGGTAGACCTCCGGCTTCGGCAACCCGTCCGGGTTGACCAGCGTCACGCTCATCCCTGCTCCTTCGCTCGTCGGGCATCCGCTCATAACATAGCAGCGCTATGTATTGTGGGGACATGGCGCGAACGAAGGACCCGGCGATCCGCTCCCTGCTCATCGACCGGGCGGCCCAGATGCTCGCCGCCCGGGAGCCTGTCACGCTCCGCTCCCTGGTCGCCGGCACCGGCGTGTCGACCATGGCCGTCTACACGTACTTCGACGGCATGGACGGCCTGTGGACCGCGATGCGCCAGGAAGGCTTCACCCGGCTCGCCGCCCGCCTCGCCGCCGTCACCCCCACGGACGACCCCGTACGCGACCTCGCCGCACTCGGCGCGGCCTACCTCTCGAACGCCCTGGCCTGCCCCGACCTGTATCGCGTGATGTTCGACGCCCGCTTCGACCTGGCGGACGCAGCCGCCGCGGACGACACCCTGCACTGCCTCGTCACCGGCGTCGACCGCGCCAAGGCGGCCGGCCGCTTCCGCGCCGGCGTCGACCCGCTGGAGCTGGCCACGCAGAGCTGGATGATCGGACACGGCCTCGCGTCACTGGTCGCCACCGGCCCCCTGCCGCCGCAGACCCTTGCGCACGGCGTCCCCCTGCTGACCGCCCTCTTCGTCAGCGCCGGCGACACCCCCGACCGCTGCCGCCGATCGGTCGAACAGGGCTGGCACCCCTGACCCGCCCGGCCCTCACCCCGTTCGGGCTCGGTCAGGCGGTGGCGCGGGAGAGGTTGTGGTCGGCGAGGCGGCCGAGCTCCATGAGGCCGGCGCGCTTGACCTTCTGGCCGACGACCATGAGGCTCATCACGACGTTGCCCCGGCGGATGACGACCGAGCCGATCTGGGCGTTGCGGTCGCCGCCGGTGGCGGTGGTCAGGTAGGCGCGCGACTCGTCGCCCTGGCGCGGCATGGCGAGGTGCTGGGTGCGGTAGGTGACCTTGGTGCCCTGCACGTCGGCGTGGTAGGCGGTGCACTGCTTGGGAAGGGCGACCGGGAAGGCGCCGCGCGGGAGCTCGACGACGGCCTGGGTGATGGAACCGCGCGGCGAGGCGAAGGCGATGACGGCGGCCGGGGCGCCGGCGATCTCGGGCTTGGCCGGGTCGAGCTGGGTGGCGCCGGCGCATTCGGGGCGGTCGAGCTTGGTCTGGCGGACGGCGGCCAGGCCCTCCTTGACGGACTTCAGGCTGCCGAAGGTGCCGATCTCGGGCCCGTACGCGACGCGCATGCCCTTGGGGGCGGGGAGCAGGGCGGTGCGGAGCTTGCCTGCCTGGGGGGCGGTGGAGGCGGCGGGCGGGGCGGCCTCGGGCTTGCTCTGGGCGGGGGGCTCGTCGGCGGAACAGCCGGTCATGGCGGTCACGGCGGTCATCGTGAGACATATTGCGGAAAGGGCCCTGAGCATGGTCGCTCCATTCGTCGGCACGGCATTGGATAAACGCTAAGGGAAGTCCGAGTGCCGGAGCCGGGCAACGCGAAATTGTGAGGCTTTGTCGCGTAAGCCCTGGTCAGTGAGCCCTTTGCGGCGCGGCAAAGGGGAATTTCCGGTACCAGGTCCTGCAAAATGTTGCCCGGCCTTCTGCGCGGCATGACGCGGCATTCGTACCGGAGTTTCGATGATCGCGGGATGAGTGACTTCACCGGACCGTCCATTTCGCGCCGCGACTTCTTCGACGGCGTAGCCGTGACGGCGGGCGCCGCGGTGCTGGCGTCACCGGACGCGGCCCTCGCCGCCGGCGGACCGGCGGACCTGACCGGACCGGCCGGGCTCACCGGGCTCACCGGGCCGGCCGGCGGGCTGCGGGGCGACACCGCGCAGGCGCTCAGCGTGCCGCACGCGCTGCGTGACGGCCGGTTCTGGCAGTACGCGGACCCCGGCGCCCCTACCGGCGAGGAGTACGACCTGGTGGTGGTCGGCGGCGGCGTCAGCGGCGTCAGCGCGGCCTACGCGTGGCTGCGCCGCGAGCCCGGGGCGCGGGTGCTCGTGCTGGACAACCACGACGAGCTCGGCGGCCACACGCGCGGCGAGGAGCTGCGGCCGGGCGGCTGGCCCGGGGCCGTGATCCGCACGCCCGAGGCCAGGGCGCTCGTCGAGGAGCTCGGCGTCCCCGCCGAGTCCACCGGGACGACGGTCAGGACGCGGGCGTACGACAGCGTGATGTGCGACCGGGAGAGCTTCGGGTCCGACGTGCTGGTCGGGCAGGACGGCGACGTCGAGGCGTGGGCCGGGCGGCTGCCGATCGCCGGGCAGGCCAGGCGGGACCTGGTGCGGCTGCACCGGGACCCGCCGGACTGGTTCCCCGGGCTGTCGCAGGAGGAGAAGGAGGAGCGGCTGGCGGGCCTGACGTACTCGGCGTTCCTGCTGGAGGTGTGCCGGGCGCATCCGGACGTGGAGCGGTTCTGCCGGACGATGTCCAGCGCGGCCTGGGGCTACGGGACGCGGGCCTTCGGCGCGATCGACGCCTGGGCGAGCGCGTACCCGGGGTTCGGCGGGCTCGGGCTGGACCGGGGCAAGCCGTCGCGGTTCAACTCGCCGACGGTCAAGCAGGAGTGGGAGCGGCCCGCGTACCGGCTGACGGGGGGTGTGCGGTCGCTGGTGGCGCGGATGGCCGGGCGCATGCCGGGGGCGCGGTTCCGGCTGTCGAGCCCGGTGGTGTCGGTGCGCGACAACGGGGCCGGGGTGGTCGTGGGCTACTTCGACGGGCACGCCGTCAGGACCGTGCGCGCCGGGGCGGCGATCCTGGCCTGCTGGCACATGGTCATCCCGTACCTGGTGCCGGACCTGCCGGACGAGCAGCGCGCGGCGTTGCGGCAGGCGGTCAAGATGCCGCTGGTGGAGGCCGTGGTACGGCTGCGCCGTCCGCAGGAGTGGCGGGGCCGGGCCCGCTGGACGGGGGCGTACTGGACGGCGACGGAGGTGGACGGCACGCGGGCGCACCTGGTGGCGGCGCCGTGCCGCTCGGAGCTCGGCCCGGCGGAGGGGGCCGCGGCGGGGCGGCGGGAGCTCTTCAGGACGTCCTACGCGGCGCTGGAGCAGGGCGTGCGCGACCAGCTCGGGCGGCTGCTCGGGAGCGGGTTCGACCCGGCGGGGGACGTCGAGGCGATCACCGTCTACCGGTGGGGGCACGGGTTCGCGCCGGAGTACTGCCGGCCGTGGCACCCGTTCCATCCGGACGGGCCGTCGCCGGCGGAGACCGCGCGGCGGCGGTTCGGCCGGATCGCGATCGCCGGATCCGACGCCGTGCCGGGCGCGCGGGCCGATGCGGCCATCAGCGCGGCACACCGCGCCGTGACGGAACTCCTCGCCGGGTAATCGCGTTGAACATCCCCTTGCTCCCCCTGCGCCAGACGCATAATCGGTGCTAGTCTCCTGTGCGATCTTCCGGAGGTGTATTTACACGAAGGTGTGAAATGCCCTCGACTCCGAGGTTGGGACATGGGCTCGCAAAACCGGTCAATTCGGTTCAAGATCTTTTTATTGTTACTGCTACCCCTCCTGTCCTTGAGCGCGCTCTGGGGTTTCGTGCTCAACCTCACCGTGAGCGACGGCCAGGCCCTCCTCCGCGGCGACACCCTCTACCAGACGATCGGCATCGCCTCCACCGACCTGGGGCTTCAGCTTCAGGCCGAACGGGAGCGGTCCATGGTCGCGGTCACCACCCGTAAGCTCACCGAGGACCTCGGCGCCCAGCGCGCCCAGACCGACCAGGCGCTCGGCGAGTTCCGCCAGGCCGTCACCGACGCCGGCGGCGCGGTCAGCGCCGAGCTGCGCGGCCAGATCGACGCCCTCGACGCCGAGCTGCGCCGGCTGGGCCCCATCCGCGACGGTATCGACGACGGCTACAGCTCGCGGCTGACCGGGCTCACCGAGTACAACCGGGTGCTCGACGCGGTGTTCCGGTTCTACGACCACCTGACCCCGGTCCCCGACCTGACGATCTACCAGCAGGCCTCCGCCCTGCAGACGATGGGCAACGCCCGCGAGTTCCTCTCCAGGGAGCGGGCGCTGATCAAGGCGGCCCTCCTCGACCGGCAGCTCACCGAGCCGGAGGCGGCGGCCTTCACCGAGTACGTGTCCTCGCGCAAGTTCCTGCACGCGCGCGGCCAGGCCGGGCTCGACGTCCAGTTCCGCGCCCCGTACGAGGAACTGTTCAAGAGCCAGACGTTCCAGTCGTTCGCCACGATGGAGGCGCGGATCATCCGCACCGGCGCGCCGCCCCCCGACGCGCCGTCCTGGGCGGCGGCGGCCGACAGGCTGATGGCCGAGCTGGACCGGATCGGCTCGGAGTCCGCGCTCACGCTGGCCTCGCGGGCGGCCTCCGGGGCGACCACCACCAAGATCGAGATCGGCGTGGCCGGCGGCGTCGGGCTGATCGCGGTGCTCGCCTCCATCATCATCTCCGTGCGCTTCGGCCGGCGGCTCGGCGCCGAGCTGGCCGGGCTGCGCTCGGCGGCCGTCGAGCTGTCGGAGCGGCGCCTGCCCGGCCTGGTCGAGCGGCTGCGCACCGGCGAGGAGGTCAACGTCAAGAAGGAGGCCAAGCCGATCAAGGTCAGCGGCTCGGCCGAGATCACCGACGTGGCCAGGGCGTTCGGCTCGGTGCAGCGCACGGCCGTGCACGCCGCCGTCGGCCAGGCGGCGCTGCGGCGCGGCGTCGGCCAGGTCTTCCTCAACCTCGCCCGGCGCAAGCAGGGGCTGCTGCACCGCCAGCTCTCGCTGCTCGACAGCATGCAGCGCCGCACCCACGACCCGGACCGGCTGGAGGAGCTCTTCCGCCTGGACCACCTGACGACCCGCATGCGGCGGCACGCCGAGAGCCTGATCATCCTGTCCGGGGCCGCGCCCGGCCGGGCCTGGCGCAAGCCGGTGCCGGTGGTCGACATCGTGCGCGCCGCCGTCGCCGAGGTCGAGGACTACACCCGCGTCACGGTCGCCACCATGCCCCCGGGCGCGATCGACGGCGCGGCCGCCGCCGACCTCACCCACCTGGTCGCCGAGCTGGTCGAGAACGCCACCATCTACTCCCCGCCCGACACCGCCGTCGAGGTCCGCGGCGACCGGGTGAGCAACGGCTACTCGATCGAGGTCGAGGACCGCGGGCTGGGACTGTCGGCCGACGAGTACGCCGCGTACAACGCGTTGCTGGTCGACCCACCCGAGTTCGACCTGGCCGACAGCGACAGGCTCGGCCTGTTCGTGGTCGCCAGGCTCGCGGAGCGGCACGGCATCAAGGTTGTGCTGCGCCGCTCCCCCTTCGGCGGCACCACCGCCATCCTGCTGGTGCCGCGCCCGCTCGTCACCGACCAGGAGGAGCTGACCGCCTCCGGTGACGAACTGCCCGCCCTGCCCAGCCGTACCCGGAAGAAGGCCCTCGCCGTCGTGAGCGGCGGCACGCACGCGGGGTTGCCAAGGCGGGTCAGGCAGGCCAACCTTTCATCCCGGCTCCAGCGGTCCGAGCCGGGACCTGAGCGGAAGAACGAACGCTCTCCCGACGAGGTACGCGACCTGTTCTCCGCGTTCCAGCGGGGAACCCAACGTGCCCGAGAAGATGTGAACGAGGAGGGGGAGGCATGAGTGTGCCGACGACCAACACCGGTGAGCTGAACTGGCTGCTTGACGACCTGACGACCAGGGTGGGCGCGGTCAGGCAGGCCGTCATCCTGTCGACCGACGGCCTCGCCGTCGGCCATTCCAAGGGCCTGAGCCGGGAGGACGCCGAACACCTGTCAGCCGTGGCGGCCGGTTTCCAGAGCCTGGCGCGCGGCACCGGGCGGCATTTCGGCGGCGGCGACGTGCGCCAGACCATCGTGGAGATGGAGTCGGCGTTCCTGTTCGTGACGGCGGCCGGACAGGGCACCTGCCTGGCGGTGCTGGCCGACGCCAACGTGGACGTCGGGCACATCGCCTACGAGATGGCGATGCTCGTCAAGCGGGTCGGTCAGCACATCACCACCAATCCGCGAGCAACACCGTGAGCGAGACCCCGCGGTGGCTGGACGAGGACGCGGGGCCGGTCGTCCGGCCCTACGCCCTCATCCGCGGCCGCACGAGGTCCTCGGGGGACAATCTCGATCTCATCGCCACCGTGAGCGCCGTCGGGGAACCTCCCGCAGACCTCGGCCCCGAACAGGCGCTCATCCTGCGTGTCGCACGTCATCCGATCTCGGTGGCCGACGTGGCCGTCGAGCTCGACCTGCCTGTCGGCGTCGTCCGGGTGATGCTCGGCGACCTGCGTGACCACGGCCTCATCTCTGTGTCGGCCCCCGCAGCGGCTGGGTCGCGCCCGAATGAGGGCATTCTCAAGGAAGTGATCAATGGACTCCGTGCTCTCTGAGGACCCCGTCGCGTTGAAGATCCTCATCGCCGGGGGGTTCGGCGTGGGCAAGACCACGCTGGTCGGCTCGATCAGCGAGATCAAACCGCTGCGCACGGAGGAGGTGCTCTCCGACCGCGGGATCGGCGTGGACGATCTCGACGGCGTGGAGGCCAAGACCACCACGACCGTCGCGATGGACTTCGGCCGCATCACGATCCGCGAGGGGCTGGTCGTCTACCTGTTCGGCACGCCCGGCCAGGAGCGGTTCTGGTTCATGTGGGACGAGCTGTCCTACGGGGCGCTGGGCGCCGTCGTCATCGCCGACACCCGGCGGCTGACCGACTGCTTCCCGTCGGTCGACTACTTCGAGCAGCGCGGCACCCCGTTCGTGGTGGCGGTCAACTGCTTCGACGGCGCCGACCAGCACAGCGTCGACGACGTGCGGATCGCGCTCGACCTCGACGACGGGGTGCCCGTGATGCTGTGCGACGTGCGGCGGCGCGCCTCGGCCAAGGAAGTCATGATCACCCTGGTCGAGCACTCGCTGCGGACGCTGACCGCCGCCGGCTAGAGCGCCCGCAGGCCGTTGATCACCTCTCTGAGGAGGCTCTCCGTCGGGGAGGACCCCTTGGAGATCGGCGCGCGCACCGCCACCAGGCCGTAGCCGAGCAGGTCGCCGAGGAGCACCCGGGCGACCTGCACCGGCAGGTTGAGCTCGGAGGCCACCTCCGCGACCGGCCGCGCCTGGGCGGCCACGCAGGCGAGCAGCCGCCGGTGCTGCGTGCCGAGGTCGGCGTGCGCGGGCGCCTGCTGCCCCGTCGGGGCCACGGTCGCCAGCAGGTCGAGCGATGCGGTGGCCTTGGTGCGCCCCCGCGCCACCGCGTACGGCCGGACCACGGGCCCGGCCTCGTCGTCAACCCACTCGTGCTCGCGGCTCACGATCACGCTCCCCCATCCTGGTCGGTATCCTGACGCCCGCGCTGCCAGCCCGACTGGAGCGAGGAGAGCAGGGCCCTGGCCTCCTCGGGTGAGCGCTCCTCGACGGGCTCGGCGGGTTCCTGCGGTTGCCTGAGCTGCTGCGGCAGGTTGGCCTGCCGGACGCGCCTGGGCAGCCCTGCCTCCTGCCGCGGCTCGATGCTCCGCCTGTTGGTACGGACGCGGCGGGGCAGCTCTCCCGGCCCGGTGTCGTTGCTCACGACCGAGACCGAGACGGATTCGAGCTGCTGCATCGGCTGGGGCGACGGCATCGGCTGCACCAGGGAGCCCGGCACGAGCACGATGGCCGTGGTGCCCCCGTACGGGGAGGGCTTGAGCGTCACGCTGATGCCGTGGCGGGCGGCGAGCATGCCGACGACGGCGAAGCCGAGTCGCTCGGTCTGCGCCGGGTCGAAGTCGGGCGGGCTGGACAGGCGGCAGTTGACGGCGGCGCGGTCGGCGTCCGACATGCCGAGCCCGCGGTCCTCCACCTCGACGGCGAACCCCTTGCCGACCAGCTCGCCGCGGACGGAGACCTCGTTGCCCGGGGAGGAGAACGTGGCGGCGTTCTCGATCAGCTCGGCGAACAGGTGCATGAGGTCGGCCACGGCCGCGCCGGCGATGCCGCACTCGGGCATCGGGTAGACGCGGACCCGGGTGTAGTCCTCGACCTGGCCGGCGGCGCCGCTGAGCACGTCCTCGACCGGGATGACGCCGCGCCACCTGCGCCCGGCGCTGCCGCCGGAGAGCAGCACCAGGCCCTCGGCGTGGCGGCGCATGCGGGTGGTCAGGTGGTCGAGCTTGAACAGCCGCTCCAGCGCCTCGGGCTCCTCGGTCTGGCGCTGCATCTCGTCGAGCAGCTTGAGCTGCCGCTGCACCAGCGACTGGCTGCGCCGGGCCAGGTTGCGCAGCGCCTCGGCGACGCCCTCGCGGAGCCTGGCCTGCTCGACTGCGGCGTCCACGGCGGTGTGCTGGACGCTGTCGAAGGCGGTGGCCAGGTCGGCGACCTCGCTGGTCGCGCCCTCGGCCACGGTGAGGGGCGGCGCCTCGGCGGCGATGTCCACCTGCTCGCCGGAGCGCAGCTTGGCGACGACCTCGGGCAGCCGGATCTCGGCGAGGTCGAGCGCGGTGTGGCGGAGCTCGGCCAGCTCGCGGGAGACGCGCCGGCCGACGCGGATCGAGACGAACACGGAGAAGACGACGGCGATGAGGCCGAGCGCGCCGGCCACGGCGGCCCGCACGATGACGACCATGCCGGCGGGCTCCATCCGGCTCAGCAGGATGCCGCCGGCGGCGTTGACGGCCTCGGTGTAGTCCTTCAGCACGGGGTCGACGGTGCCGCGCCAGAGCTGGAGGTCGACCTTGTCGCCGGCGACGTAGGTCTGCAGCGCCCGTTCCATCGTGGCGTGGCGTGGGGAGGCGGCGACCCGCTCCAGCGGGGCGCGCATCTCGGCGTCGAGGTTGGCCAGGGCCTTGGGGAACAGGTAGGTCCTGGCCCCGTCGAGGCCGGCCAGCATGTGCACCTCGGCCATCGTCCACTTGGTCGGCTCGTCGTCGCCGCCGTTGCCCGCGACGATGAGCGCGTGCTCACGGCTGAGCAGTTCGCGCACCTGCTGGACGGCGATGAGGCCCTGGGACTGGCGTGACAGCTCGACGTCGGTGCTGACGGTGAAGGCCGCGTAGAGGCGGTCGATGGCGTCGGGGATGGCGGCGTACCGGTTGACCAGGTCGTGCGGGGACAGCGCCCGCTCGTCGACCTGGCGGCGGATCTCCGACAGCCCGTCGACGGCCTTGAGGGCGGCCTGGAGCTGGACCTTCATGTCCTCGGTCAGCGACTCCTGGGTGTCCTCGGCCAGCGCGCTGTCCTTGAGCCGCTTCCTGACCTCGTCGGACGTGGCCCGGATGTCGGCCAGCTTGCGGGTGTCGGTGGTGACGCCGGACATCAGCTCGGCGGAGGCCAGGCGTTCGGCCTGCAGCTGGACGATCAGGGTGTCGGCGTGGTTGATGATCCCGTTCCAGAAGGTCTCGACCTTGAGGAGGTTGAGCGCCTCTCTCGACGTGGTGCTCGCGGCGAAGCCCCAGAGTGCCACCAGGGAGATCAACGGGATGACGAGCAGCGTCGAGATCTTGAATCTGATGGATCTGCCCGATGCCATGACACCCGCTCCCGGATAGAAGATCGCGGGAGACAATATCACCGAAAGACACGGTTTTAAGATCGACTAGCGATAAATCTGTGATATGTCGGGAAATTTACCGTCTTCCCCATCCACACCACTCGTACCAGCCAGGCGGCCAGCACCGCAAGCAGCGCCACCTCCGCCCCCAGCAGCACCCGCTCCACCAGCCCGATCATCACCCGCTCCCCCGGCAGGGCCACGTACGTGATCGCCAGCAGCCCCAGCCCGCCCGCCAGCGCCAGCCACTCCACCGTCCTGGCCACCGGCTTCCACACCGGGTCGGCGGCCAGCCTCGGCACCAGCAGCGCCCCCGCCGCGGGCAGCGCCACGAACGCCGCCACCGACACGTACCGGTGAACCTGCGCGGCCACGTCCAGGTCCGCGCCGAGCGGCGTGGTCGGGATGACGGCCGCGACGAACAGCGCCCCCGACCACACCAGCATCAGCCGCTCCGGCATCCCCCTGACCGGCGCCCCCGCCGCCCGCAGCCCCGCCAGCAGCGCCAGCGACCCCAGGGCCATGACCGCCATCGCGACCTCCGTGACGCCCCCGCGGTCGGCCACGGCGTACTCGCTGACGGTCACGTTCAGCGGGTCCAGGTACGGGTCGGGGCCGAACTGCCCCATGACCACCCCGGACACCGCGAACACGATCGCGGCGCACGCGATGAGCGGATAGGCCTTCTTGACTGCGGACATGGGGCCATCCTTCGCCCGGAGGGGCCCCGGCGCATCCGGGCCTCCCCCCTACCCGTCCCTGAGGCGCCCCCTAGAGGGCGGCCAGTTGCGCCGTGGCACTGGCCAGGAGCAGGTCCAGGGCGGCCGGGTAGGCGCTGTCGTTCATGTTGGCCACCAGCAGGTGGGCCGTGGCGGCGATGTGCGGGTGGGTGGCGGCGGGCAGCCGGGCGTAGGTGGCCTGCCAGACCTGCTCGTCGGCCGCCCGCGTGGCCGGGGGCAGGGCGAGCGTGGCCGCGTCCAGGACGGCGAAGCCGAGCGCCTGGTCGATGAAGGCGTGGTAGATCCGGACCGCGTCGGGGTCGGGGAAGCCCGCCGTGCGCAGGATCGCCAGGATCGTCTCGTCCACCGCCACCTCGTGCGGCCGGCCCGCCACCCGGCTGGCCGTCAGCACCGCCGCCTGCGGGTGGGCCAGGTAGGCGTCGTAGATGCTGAGGCCGAGACTGCGCAGGTCGGCACGCCACTCGCCGGTGGCCCGCCAGCCGGTCAGGGCGTGCGCGAACAGCTCGTCGGCGATGGCCAGCGTGAGGTCGTCCATGCCGCGGAAGTAGCGGTAGATCGTGCTCGCGTCGGCGCCCAGGGCCAGGCCGAGCCGGCGGGCGGTGAGCCCGGCGGCGCCGTGCTCGCGCAGCATGCGCAGGGCGGTCTCCACGATGAGGTCGTGGGTGAGCACCTGGCCTTCCTTGGTGCGGCGGCGCCGCTGGCGTGCCGCGTCGGGAACCACTCGCTTGGCCATCTCGCCCCTTATGCCAACACCATTGACGTTGACGAGCCTACTGGCCTTTCCTGGGAGAACACCGATTTGGGGAGAGTTGTCATGCGTGTTCTGCTCATGGGCGCCGGCGGTGTGGGCACCGCCGTCACCCGCATCGCCACCCGCCGCTCGTTCTTCGACCATATGGTGGTCGCTGACTACGACCTGTCCCGTGCCGAGGCGGCCGTGGCGCCGCTGGACCCGCGCCGCTTCACCGCCGTGCGCGCCGACGCATCCGACCAGGCCGCGGTCACCGACCTGCTCCGCGAGCACCGTTGCGACGTGCTGCTCAACGCCACCGACCCGCGCTTCGTGATGCCGCTGTTCGAGGCGGCGCTCGCGGCCGGGGCCGACTATCTGGACATGGCCATGTCCATGTCCAGGCCGCACCCCGAGCGGCCGTACGAGAAGGCCGGGGTCAAGCTCGGCGACGAGCAGTTCGCCCGCGCCGGCGCGTGGACGGACGCCGGGCGGCTCGCGCTCGTCGGGATGGGCGTCGAGCCGGGCCTGGCCGACGTCTTCGCCCGCTACGCCGCCGACGAGCTCTTCGACGAGATCGAGGAGATCGGCATCCGCGACGGCGCCAACCTGACCGTGGACGGCTACGAGTTCGCGCCGTCGTTCTCCATCTGGACGACGATCGAGGAGTGCCTCAACCCGCCGCTCATCTACGAGCAGGACCGCGGCTGGTACACCACCGAGCCGTTCAGCGAGCCGGAGGTCTTCGACTTCCCCGAGGGCATCGGCCCGGTGGAGTGCGTGAACGTCGAGCACGAGGAGGTGCTGCTGGTGCCCCGCTGGGTCGACGCCGGCCGGGTCACCTTCAAGTACGGGCTCGGCGAGGACTTCATCGCCAAGCTCAAGACCCTGCGCGCGCTCGGCCTCGACCGCACCGACCCGGTGACCGTGCCGACCGAGGAGGGCCCGGCCCGCGTCTCGCCGCGCGACCTGCTGGCCGCCGTGCTGCCCGACCCCGCCGGGCTGGGCGCCAGGATGCGCGGCAAGACCTGCGCCGGCACCTGGGTGAAGGGCGTCAGCGGCGGGTCACCGCGCGAGGTCTACCTCTATCACGTGGTCGACAACCAGTGGTCGATGAGCGAGTACGGCTCCCAGGCGGTCGTGTGGCAGACCGCCGTCAACCCGGTCGTCGCGCTGGAGCTGCTGGCCACCGGCGCGTGGAAGGGCACCGGCGTGCTCGGCCCCGAGGCGTTTCCGGCCCGCCCGTTCCTGGACCTGCTGGAGGAGTACGGGTCGCCGTGGCGGATGCGGGAACAGGTGCCGTCAGAGGCCTGACGGGTCGCGGCCGACGCTGATCTCCTCGGCGATGCGCCGGATCTCCGCCAGGGTGATGCCGGGGGCCGGAGGGAGCTGCCGGGCCAGCGCGTCCATCACCACGGGCACGGGCTGGCCGGCCAGCCGCCCCGCGATCGAGTGGACCACCCTGAACAGCGCCTCTTCCGTCTCACGCATCCCGTCTCCTCACTCGGCTACCGCCGTAGACCTTACGGGGTGCCGGCGACAGTTTTCGCGCTCCGGCTCTCGCGTCGGCTTAGTTGACGCCTCATATAAATTTGAACAGAACGAAAGGGGCCCGTCATGCCTGTCCAGCGACTCAACCACGCCGTCCTGTACGTCCGGGACGTCGAGCGCAGCGTCGCCTTCTACCGCGAGGCGCTCGGCTTCGAGGTCGTCATGGGCATGCCGGGCGCGGCCTTCCTCCAGGCGCCCGGCTCGACCAACGACCACGACCTCGGCCTGTTCCAGATCGGCCAGGACGCCGGCCCGTCACCCGCCGGGCGCACCGCCGTCGGCCTCTACCACCTGGCGTGGGAGGTCGACACGCTCGACGAGCTGGAGCGCATCTCCGCCAGGCTGAGCGAGCTCGGCGCGCTCGTCGGCGCCTCCGACCACGCCACCACCAAGGCCCTGTACGCGCGTGACCCCGACGGCCTGGAGTTCGAGGTCTCCTGGCTGGTGCCCGCCGAGTTCGTCGACGAGGCCCTGCTCGCGGCCCGGTCCCGCATCCGGCCGCTGGACCTGGCCGCCGACCGGGCCCGATACGGCGGGCAGACCCGGGGCGGGGTCGGGGTGTCGATCCCCGGCTAGCGGGTTACCGTGGGAGGACCAGTTTCCTTCTCTTGGAGAACGTCATGCCGAGAGATCCCGACCACGTGCTCGACGCCATCGACGGCGTCGTCGACGAGTGGGAGACGCTGAGCGCCGACGCGATGCGCTGGGCGCCTCCCGAGAACAAGGGCGACGACCTCCTGCGCGAGGTCACCGAGATCTTCGCGCCACTGGCCGAGGCCCTCACCGAGGCGTTCCGGCCGCTGGGCGACGCCGTCACCCGCGCCCTCGACACCCTGGTCGACGAGGACGACGACCGTTAACGGGCGAACCGGTCGGTGGCGGCCAGCAGGGCCTCCCTGACGCCCGCGTAGGCGTTGGAGTGCCCCGCGCCCTCGACCACGATCAGCTCGCAGCCCGGCCACGCCCGCGACAGGTCCCAGGCCGTCTGGAGGGGCGTGCTGATGTCGAGCCGGCCGTGCACCAGGACCCCGGGCACGTGCCCCAGGCGCTCGACGCCGGTGATGATCTCGTCGTCGGGCAGCCAGGCGGCGTTGCGCCAGTAGTGGGTCACCAGCCGGACGAACCGCATCCGGAACACCGGGTCCTCGAACGTCGGATCGGGCTTGTGATCGGCGTTCACCCGTACGTGGGAGTCCTCCCAGCGGCACCACTCGCGGGCCGCACGATCGCGCACGGCCGGGTCGGGGTCGGCGAGCAGGCGCGCGTAGGCGTCGGCGAGGTCGCCGTCGCGGTCCTTCTCCGGCACGCCGTCGCGGAAGCGTTCCCACTCCTCGGGGAAGTAGCGCCCGACGCCCCTGGTGATCCAGTCGACCTCGTGCCTGCGCGTGGTGGCGACCCCTGACATGATCACCTCGGTGACCCGGTCCGGGTGGCGCACGGCGTAGGCCAGGCCCAGCGTGGTGCCCCAGGAGCCGCCGAAGAGCTGCCAGCGGTCGATGCCCAGGTGCTCGCGCAGCAGCTCCATGTCGGCCAGCAGGTGGTCGGTCGTGTTGACGGACAGGTCGGTGTCAGGGTCGGCGGCGTCGGGCGTGCTGCGCCCGCATCCGCGCTGGTCGAACAGGACCAGCCGATAGCGCTCCGGGTCGAAGTATTCACGCCAGCGCGGCCCGGCCCCGGACCCCGGGCCGCCGTGCACGATGACGGCGGGCTTGCCGTCGGGGTTGCCGCTCACCTCCCAGTGGACGAGGTTGCCGTCGCCCACGTCGAGCATTCCCTGGTCGTACGGGTCAATTCGCGGATACATGGTCGCGCTCCTCCCGATGGGGCTCATATCTAACAGCGCTGTTATATTAGCCCCATGACCGCGAGCCTCGGCACGCTGCTGCGCCACCTTCACGACCTGATGGACTCCGCCATCGCCGCCACCTACGCCGAGCAGGGACTGGAGGGATACCGGCCGCGCTTCTCCCCCGCCGTCCGCGCCCTGGCATCCGCCGGGCCGATGGCGATCCGCGACCTCGCCGAGGCCACCGGCGTCACCCACTCCGCCGCCAGCCAGACCGTCGAGCAGATGCGCCGCGCCGGCTGGGTCACCCTCGCCAAGGGGAGCGACGCCCGCCGCCGCATCGTCCACCTGACCGACCAGACCCGCCGGGCGCTGCCCGCCATCGAGGCCGAGTGGGCCGCCACCGAGCGCGCCGTGCGCACCCTGGACGCCGAGCTCCCCATGCCGCTCACCGACGTCCTCCAGGCCGCCGCCGACGCGCTCAGGCGCCGCCCCTTCCACGAACGCCTGTCGTCAGAGGCCGGTAAAACGGGCTGATCTTGTCGGTGGGGCCTGCGATAGTGAGCGGGTGGTTCACACCTTCTCCCTCCTGCCCTGCCATGTCCGGGAGCTGCCCGCCGGGGCGATCGAGCTGATGCCGATCGTGCTCCCCATGACGCTCACCAGCGTCCAGCGCCGCGAGCTGGCCGCGATCCTGCTCCACGGGCTCGACGACCCCTCCCCCGTCGAGCCGGAGCTGTGCGCCGTCTGACCGGTCAGGCGCCGATCCGCGCCAGCGCGCCGTCCCTGGCGCACAGCTCCCGATAGCGGCCCGCGTGGAAGACCAGCGGGTCGCCCTCCTGCCACTCGAAGTGCTCGACCTCCCCCACCATCACCAGATGGTCGCCCGCCTCCTGCGCGCTCACCGTACGACAAGCGAAGAACGCCAGCGCGCCCGCCAGCGCCGGCAGCCCCGTGGGCGTCAGCCGCGTCGCCACCCCGTCGAACTTGTCCGGAGCCGGCCTGCTGAACCGCCGCGACAGCTCCTCCTGTCCGGCGGCCAGCACGTTCACCCCGAACCGGCCGGCCCGCAGGAACGCGGGCGCGCTCGGCGCCCGGCTCGACAGGCACCACAGCACCAGGGCCGGGTCCAGCGACACCGAGGCGAAGGAGTTCACCGTGAGCCCGGCGCGCTCGCCGGGCAGGGCGGTGGTCACCACGGCCACCCCGGTGGCGTAGCGGCCGAGCGCGTCACGCAGCGCCCTCACGACGACACCTCGGCCAGATAGCGCCGGGCGCTGTCCGGGTCCATGAACCACTCGGCGAAGTCCGTCGGGTCGTCGAAGCCGTTGACGAAGCGCGAGGCCACCTCGGGCAGCGACCCGGCCGCGCCCAGGATCTCCAGCACGTGCGGCGGGGGCGGGGCGAGCAGCGCGTTGGTCCAGTCGGTGACGTGACGCGCCTGCTCCCAGAACCGCTCGAACGTACGCTCCATCCACGCCTGGTCGAACGGCCGGTCGCCGTGCTCCAGGATCGCCTGGAGGTAGGCGGCGGCGCACCGGGCCGCGTTGCCCGCGCCCTGGCCGGTGATGGGGTCGTTGAGCGTCACCACGTCGGCGACGCCCAGCACCGGGGCGCCGGTGGGCAGCAGCGCGACCGGCCGCCGCACGGTCGGCGCGAACCGGCCGGTCAGCGTGCCCATCGCGTCGGTCAGCTCGATCCCGTCGCACCGGGCGGCCTCCCACGGCAGGAACGTCTCCAGGATCGACCGGCTCGTGGCCAGGTGCTCGGCGGGGGTGCGCACCTCGCCCCAGCAGTCCATCGGGCCGCCGGGGACGCCCTCGAACACCATGATCTCGCACGGGCCGGTCACGGTCAGCGCGGGGAAGACGAAGTACTCGCCCACGCCCGGGATCACGTTGAAGCACACCGCCGAGTGCTCTGGCCTGGGCGCCAGGCCGGTGACGTAGGTGAGCGCGAGCGCCCGCTGCGGCGCGTCGTAGGGGGACCTGGCGGCGTCCCGCTCGAACAGCGAAGCGATCTTGCCCTTGCCGGCGGCCACCAGGACCAGGTCGTGCGTGGCGGCGTAGGTCTCCAGGTCGGCGGGCGTCACGTCGCGGATCTCGACCCGGCCGCCCAGCTCCTCGACCTCGGCCAGCCAGGCGGGCATCTTGACCCGCTGGTCGACGCTGCGGGCGGGCTCGCGCAGCCGGGCCGCCCAGCCGATCGCCTGGCCGCCGTCGGGCCCCGCGACGGCGAACCGGATGCCGTCGATGGGCGGGCAGTGCGGCCAGTGGTCCAGGCCGAGCGCGCGCTCATGACCCAGCGTGGTGCCGAACATGGCCTGGCTCGACATGACCCGGCCGTCGCGGATGTCGTCCGGGGTCCGGTTGGAGACCACGGTGACGTCGTAACCGTTCTTCAGCAGCCCGAGCGCCAGGTGCAGTCCAGACTGCCCGGCGCCGACGATCAGAATCTTTCGCATACCGGGAACGGTATTTTCCGGCCCCCCGGCCGAGCCATCCGCTGAGCGCGGATCCCGTCCGCTGGACGCGGAGTCAGCTCAGCCGCAGCGTGGCCGAGGGCGCGCGGCCGTACCTGTCGCGGTAGGCGGCGGCGAAGCGGCCCTGGTGGAGGAAGCCCCACCGGGCGGCGACCGTGGTCACCGTGCACCGGGCCGGGTCTCCCGCCAGCAGCTCGGCGTGCACCCGGGCCATCCGCACGTCGCGCAGGTGCGCCATCGGGGTGATCCCGAGGTGGGCGCGGAAGCCCTCCTGGAGCGAACGGACGCTCACGGCCACGGCCCGCGCCACGTCGCCGGTGGTGATCGGCAGGTGGGCGTGCTCGTCGATGAACGCCATCGCCCGGCGCACCACCTTGGGCACCGCCGCGGGCCGGGGCGCGATCAGCCGGCCCAGGTAGTTGGACGGCTGCGTGGTGACGAGGCTGAACAGCAGGGCGTTCTCCAGATGGGCGGCGGCCAGCGGCTGCGCGCCTCCGGTCTCGGCGGCGCCGACGAGCAGCCCGGCCATCGCCCGCCAGCCCTGCCCCCACGCGCCGGTCAGGTCCACGCCCAGGTCGAACACCACCGGCTCGGCGACCGGCTCGCCGAGCAACTGCTCGACCGCGCCTTCCACGGCCTGCCGGTCGAACTTGACGATGAGCTGCGGGCAGCCCGCGCCCCAGCGCATGTCCAGGCGCTCGGTCGGCGACGGCAGCGAGGCCAGCCCCGGCGTCGAGACGATCTCCTGGCCGCCGCACCGGATCAGGCTGCGCCCGGCGATCGGGATCTGCACCAGGTAGAACGACTCCAGCTCGCCCGGCTCGATGCGCACCTCGGCGCCGTAGTCGAGGTAGCTGACGCGCACGGAGCCGAGCTGCGCGGAGTTGAAGCGGGCGGCCAGCAGCCCGGCGTCGCCGGTCACGTCCAGCCGGTGCGGGCAGAACACCCGTCCGACCTGCTCCCGCACCTCGTCGAGATCCGAGCTGGCGAACAGCGGGCTGTTGCCGAGCAGAACACCGTCCATGCCCGATCATCGACATGATCTGCGGCAGCGTTCCAGGCAAAAATGCACAGATCAGGGGAGCCGGCTCCGATACACCTTCCTGGCGCGTTCGTACAGGTCGAGGTGGTCGCCGTACTGCTCCTCGGTGTCGAATCGGCCGAACTCGCGCACCACCTCGGCCAGCCGGTCCAGCCAGGCCAGGCACCAGCGCACGTCCGCCTGCCGGGCCACGTGCCCGCCGGCCACGTCCAGGCAGACCGGGCTGGTGTGCCGGGCGGGCCCTGCGCGAGCACCCCGTCGGCGGTGCGGATCTCCAGCGTCTCGACCTCGGGCCCGATCGAGGTCACCGCGATCTCCACCCGCTCCCCCGGCGCGACGTCCAGCGTGGCGCCGGGCCCCTCGCCGTTCACCGTGAGCTCCAGCCACGGCCCGGTGGTGGCGAACGTGCGGCCGAGCAGGATCGCCTCGGCGTAGGACTCGGCGGTCAGCGGGCCGTCGACGCGCGCGTACACCCGCTCCCAGCCGGGCGGGGCGGAGGCGGTGGCGCGGAGTCGGGCAGCAGCGCCGTGCGGAACTCGCCGAAGGCCACCCGGGTGACGGCCCGCAGCTCGTGCCCGGGAAGCGCTCGGCGAGCTGGCGCAGCGCCGGGCCCCAGTAGTCGTGGCGCCGGTCGAGGAAGACCGTGGCCCGGGCCTGGGTCACGTACGCCAGCGGCTCCTCGCCCCAGCACGGCCCGTGCCTGTCGCGCAGCCTCCGGTACTCGTCGAGTGCGGCGGCCACCGGAGCCGGCATCAGCGGTTCACCGCACATCGGGATACCTCCGGGCCTCACCGAGATAAGCTGAAAATGGCCAGAGCAATTGTCGTGCCATATAACCGCAGCTTAATAAGCTCAATGATCCGACATGGCGTATTTCTCATTGCGCCGGCACGACACTTCGCGATATTCATCAGCCGTGATCCCGGTCAAGGTGTTTCGCGCCGCCGCGTTCGTCCTGGAGAAGACCTCCCGCATGCAGGTGGGCAGGGCGTGGCACGACCCCGCGCTGGACGTCGCCCTGCGCCGCGTCCGCGCCGGGCGGCTGGAGCGCGGCCTGGACCTGATCAGGCAGGCCCGCGACGACCACGAGCTGCGTGCCCTGCGCGTCACCGAGCTCGCCACGGCCGCCGAGGCGCACCTCGACGCGCTGGAGCGGCTGGCCGGCGACGATCCCGACGCGCTGCTGTGGCTGGGCGCGGCCCGGGTGCAGCACGCCTGGGAGCTGCGCGACGACCTCACCGGCCGCTTCCACGAGCAGCTCGCCACCGCCGCCGAGCCGCTGCGCCGGGCCGCCGAGGCGGACCCCGGAGACCCGGTGCCGTGGGACGTCCTGCAGTGGCAGGCCATGGGCCTGGGCGACCGGGACGAGCTGGACCGCCTGTGGGAGGAGCTGACCAGCCGCGCGCCCCGCCTGTTCGCCGGGCACTACACCCGCGCCCAGGCGCTGTGCGGCAAGTGGCACGGCTCCGACGAGGAGGTGCTGGCCTTCGCCCGCACCGCCGCGGCCACCGCAGGCCCCGGCGACCTCGTCACCGCGATGCTGCCGCTGGCCCATTTCGAGGTCGCCTGGAGCGAGATCGCCGCCTCGGGCCGCGACGCCCAGGAGGTGCTCGAAGCGCACTTCCGCGACCCGTACGTGGCCGAGGAGCTGATCGACGCCGTCGACACCTGGCACGCCAGGCCCCGGCCGCACCCCCGGTCCGTGGAGGCGATGCACCTGTTCGGCGCCGCCTTCTACTACGGGGGCCACCACGCGCGCGCCCAGAGCCTGCTCATGAACGCCGGCCGCCGCGTCCCGGAGATCCTGCCCTGGTCGGCCGGCTCGCTCACCCCCGGTCGCCGCTATGCCCGCGCCCGCCGCGAACTCGGCCTCGACTGAGCCATAAACGGCCGCCACTAATTCGGCCGATCTTGCATGACTTTCTTCGCCGGGTTACGTTGACCGGGTCCAACGCGGGAGCCCGGTGCGACCGGGCTGAGAGGACGGCTGCCCAGCCGCCGACCGCCAGAACCTGCTCCGGGTAATGCCGGCGAAGGGAGTTGCGCGATGAGCGACGCGCGTTTTTCCAAGGTCTACACCGGGGATCTCCGCGTGCCGATGCGCGAGATCAGACTGTCCAACGGCGAGCGCGTCCGCCTCTACGACACCTCGGGCCCGTACACCGACCCGGAGGTCACCGTCGACCTGGCCCGGGGGCTGGCGCCGAGGCGCGCGGAGTGGATCCGGGCCCGCGCCGGCGGGCCCGTCACGCAGGTGGGCTGCGCGCGGGCCGGGACGATCACGCCCGAGATGGAGTTCGTGGCGGTCCGGGAGGGCGTCGAGCCGGAGTTCGTCCGGCAGGAGGTCGCCGCGGGCCGGGCCATCATCCCCGCCAACGTCAACCACCCCGAGTCCGAACCGATGATCATCGGCCGCAACTTCCTCGTGAAGATCAACGCCAACATCGGCAACTCGGCGGTCACCTCCTCGATCGCCGAGGAGGTCGAGAAGATGACCTGGGCCACCCGGTGGGGCGCCGACACGATCATGGACCTGTCGACCGGCCGCGACATCCACGCCACCCGCGAGCGGATCATCCGCAACTCCCCCGTCCCGGTCGGCACCGTGCCGCTCTACCAGGCGCTGGAGAAGGTCGGCGGGCAGGCGGCCGAGCTGTCGTGGGAGGTGTTCCGCGAGACGCTGATCGAGCAGTGCGAGCAGGGCGTCGACTACATGACCGTGCACGCCGGCGTGCGCCGCGCGTTCGTCCCGCTGACCGCCGGGCGCAAGACCGGCATCGTCTCCCGGGGCGGCTCGATCATGGCCGCCTGGTGCGTGGCCCACGGGCGCGAGAGCTTCCTGTACGAGCGCTTCGCCGACATGTGCGAGATCTTCGCCGCCTACGACGTGTCGTTCTCGCTGGGCGACGGCCTGCGCCCCGGCTCGATCGCCGACGCCAACGACGAGGCCCAGTTCGCCGAGCTGCGCACGCTGGGCGAGCTGACCAGGATCGCCCGCGACCACGACGTCCAGGTGATGATCGAGGGCCCCGGCCACGTGCCCATGCACAAGATCAAGGAGAACGTCGACCTCCAGCGCGAGATCTGCGACGACGCCCCCTTCTACACGCTCGGCCCGCTGGTCACCGACATCGCGCCCGGCTACGACCACATCACCTCGGGCATCGGCGCCGCCATGATCGGCTGGTACGGCACCGCGATGCTCTGCTACGTCACGCCCAAGGAGCACCTCGGCCTGCCCAACAGGGACGACGTCAAGACCGGCGTGATCACGTACAAGATCGCCGCGCACGCCGCCGACCTCGCCAAGGGCCACCCGCAGGCCCAGGCGTGGGACGACGCGCTGTCGGACGCCCGGTTCGAGTTCCGCTGGGAGGACCAGTTCGACCTGTCGCTCGACCCGGCCACCGCGCGGGCGTTCCACGACGAGACGCTGCCCGCCGAGCCCGCCAAGAACGCGCACTTCTGCTCGATGTGCGGGCCCCGGTTCTGCTCGATGCGGATCAGCCACGAGCTGCGGGACCTCACGGGACGATGACGGCCCGGCCGACGATCTCGTTGTCGTGCAGGCGCTGGTACGTGCGCGGCGCCTCGTCGAGCGAGTGCGGCTCCACGCGCACGCCGATGGCGCCCGACCGGGCCAGCGCCAGCACCTCGATGAGCTCGTCCCGGCCGCCCCAGTAGGGGACCGACACCGCCATCTCGTACGGGCCGCTGCCGAACCCGACGGGCAGGCGGCCGTCGGCCACCCCGACGATCGTCACGTCCGAGCACACCCCCGCGCACGCGCCCGCCAGCGTCACCGTGGGCTGGATGCCGACGAAGTCCAGCACCAGGTCGGCGCCCAGCCCGCCGGTCAGCTCCCGCACCCGGCCGGCGGCGGCCTCGTCGGAGATCACGGTCTCGTGCGCGCCGATCTCCCTGGCCAGCTCCAGCTTCTCCTCGCTGATGTCGAGCGCGATCACCCGCGTCGCGCTCATCGCCCGCAGGATCTGGACCGCCATGTGGCCCAGCCCGCCCGTCCCGATGACCACCGCCGTGCTGCCCGGCACCAGCTTGGCCAGGCTCCGCTTGATCGCGTGGTAGGGCGTGAGCCCCGCGTCGGTCAGCGGCGCCGCCTGCGCCAGGTCCAGCCCCTCCACCGGGACCAGGTGACGGACGTCGTCGACGATCATGTACTCGGCCATGGCGCCGGGAGCGCCCAGGCCGGGCGGCTTGATGGCGAGGTCCTGGGCCCGGGTGCAGTAGTTCTCCGCGCCCCTGGAGCAGTTGCGGCAGGTGCCGCACCCCCACGGCCCGTACACCACCACGTCCTGGCCCACCTCGACGCCCGTCACCCCGTCGCCGAGCGCCGCCACCGTGCCCGCGCCCTCGTGGCCGAGGATCAGCGGCAGGCTGCCCCCGACGAGCAGCGGGTTCTCGATCACCGCGATGTCCGAATGGCACATCCCGGACGCCCTGACCCGGAGCAGCACCTCACCGGGAGCCGGCTCGGGGTCGGGCACCGTCACGACCTCGGGCATGCTCCCCTGGCCGGCCAACTGGACAGCTTTCATGCCTCTCCTCGCTTCCCGAGCCCTCCCCCGGTACATGCCACGTTCCGGGCGGCCGAAATCCCGAGCTCAGAACAGCGTCGGCGGCTCGGCGGGCATCGGCTCGGGCAACGGCTCCAGCCCCGGGACGCGGGCCCGTACCTCGTCGTGGAAGCGCCGGGCGAGCGGCAGCGCCTCGGCGTTGTCCGGCGTGTGCACGAACACCGTCGGCGAACGGCCCTCCCGCAGCCACCCGGCCACCGTGCCGACCCAGCCCTGCCAGCCCGCCACCGTCCGGTCCACGTCGTCCCTGCCCAGGTAGCGGACGATCGGCCGGTCCGTCAGCGCCCGCGCCCGGCGCGGGACGCGCGGCTTCTTCGTCCACGCGTCCCGCTCGGCGTCGCTGGTCGGCGGGCTGCCGAACAGCGTCGTGGTGTCGAACGGCACCCACTCCGCGCCCGCCCCCGCCAGCACCCGCTCCAGTTGCCCCACGGCCCGCTCGTCCTCGAAGAACGCCCGATGCCGCACCTCGACCGCCGAGCGCAGGCCCGCGGGCAGCCTGCGGAGGAACGCGGCCAGCGCGCCCAGGTCACCCGGCCCGAACGACCCCGGCACCTGCACCCACAGCGCGTGCACCCGGGGCCCCAGCGGCTCCATCGCGTGCAGGAACGCCCCCAGCTCCTCCTGCGCCCCCGTCAGGCGGCGCTCGTGCGTGATCGCCTTCGGCAGCTTCACCACGAACCGGAACCCCGGATCGGTCTGGGCCGCCCACGTCTCCACCGTGCTCCGTGACGGCGTCGCGTAGAACGTCGTGTTGCCCTCGACCGCGTTGCACCACGTCGCGTACGCCCGCAGCCGCTCGCCCTGCGCGAGCGGATGGGGGAGGAACCGACCCTGCCACGGCGCGTGCGTCCACATCGCACAACCCACATGAAGCCGCATGCACCCGACGCTATCGGGTCTCCGCACCGGCCCGCCGGTTCGCGGCGCGGGCCGTGACGGCGCCCACCGCGCAGACGAGCGCGAACCCGAACAGCACGTACCGGGCCGAGGTCAGCATCGACGCGCCCCCGGCGTTGAGCAACACCCCGGCCACCGCCGTGCCGAACGCGATCGACAGGCTCGTCACCGTGGCGATCGCGGCAGCCGCCTGACGGCCCTCCGCCGGATCCGACGTGCTCGACATCGCCGCCACCGACAGATGCGGATACGCCAGCCCGATCCCCGAACCCGCCACGACCAGCACCGGAGCCCACACCAGCATCAGCCAGCCCGGCGCCGCGTCCCTCAGCAGCAGGCCCTGCGCGAGGAAGCCCAGCGCCAGGACCAGCGGCCCCAGCACGCACAGCCGCCGCACCGCGCGCCCGCCTGCCGCCGAGGCGCTGCCGAGCTGCGTCAGCGACCAGCCGAGCGAGACCGCCGCACCCAGCAGCCCCGCCGTCACCGGAGGCAGCCCGCCCAGCCGCTGCGCGAACAGCGGGACGAACGTCTCGACCGCCACGCCGAACGTCAGCAGCCCGATCGTCAGATACACCCACTTCAGCGCCGACCCCGCCGTGTAGGTCGTCCGGGGGAACACCCGCCTCCCGCTGCGCCGCTCATGCGCCACGAACCCGCCGACCAGCAGCAGCGCCACCGCGACCCCGGCCGCCATCGCCACCGTCCCGGGCAGCACCCCCGCCAGGCTCACGGCCACCGTGGCGGCCGTCACCAGCACCAGCGACACCACCGGCACCGGCGTCCGCCCTCCCCCGCGCTCACCGCGCGGCACCACCCGGGGCACGATCCCAGCGCACACCGCCCCGATCACCGCCATCGCCACGAACGCCAGCCGCCAGGACCCGAACTGCGCGAACAGCCCCCCGAGCGCCGGACCCGCGAAGTTGCCGACCCCGTACATCGCCGACATCAGCGCGTTTCCGCGCGTCCACAACCGGCGCGGCAGCGCCGAGTGGATCACCGCGAACCCCAGGCCGGACAGCAGCCCCGCCCCCAGCCCCTGCACGCCCCGCCCAGCCAGCAGCACCGGCATCGCCGGGCTCACCGCGCACGCCAGCGACCCCGCCACGAACACGCCGAACCCCATCAGGTAGGCGCCCACGTTCCCCCACCGGGCCAGCACCCGGCTGACCAGCATCGTCGCGATCACCATGGCGACGAGGTAGAACGTCATGTTCCAGGCGTAGAAGCCGGCGCCCCCGATGTCGGCCACCGCCGTGGGCAGCAGGCTGGAGGCCAGGTAGATGTTGATCGCGCCGACGAGCACGCCGCCCGCCAGCACCAGCGCCGAACCCAGATGGCGCGGGCCCAGCAGTTCCCGCCAGGACGCGGCCTCGACCGCGTCGTCCGTTGAAGTCATGGCTTCAAGCGTGTCGTTGCACCGGCCCCGGAGACTTCCCGCGCCCAGCGCCCCCGCCCACCAGCAAGCCCGGTGGGCGAACCCTCCACCCTCGGTCGAAGGCGCCCCCTATCTGGGCGATCTTCGGAGAGGTACGTTGCTTGCATGTCCGCATTACGCAAGACCGTCGGGGCAGTGGTGGCGTTCGTCGTCGTGGCCGGGGCGCCCGGCGCGAGCGCGGCCGAGGCGCGAGCGCCGGAGAACGCCGTCATCGTGTGGGACAGGAACGCCGAGACGGCGATCTGGGAGGTGGCCAGGCAGCAGCCGCAGGTGCAGGCGCGCAGCTTCGCCATGGTGCACGGCGCCGTCTACGACGCGGTGAACGCGATCGCCGGCAGCCCGTACGAGCCGTATCTGGTGGCGCCGAAGGCCGGCGGGAGCGCGTCGACGGAGGCGGCCGTGGCGTCGGCGGCGTTCGGCGTGCTGCGGGCGCTGTTCCCGGAGCAGCGGGAGAGGCTGGAGTCGCAGTACGGCGAGTCGCTGGCGGCGGTCCCCGACGGGGCGGCCAAGCGGCGCGGGATCGCCATCGGGGCGCGGGCGGCCGCGGCGATGGTGGCGGCGCGGCGGGACGACGGGGCGTTCGGGGATCAGACGTGGCCGACGGGGACGGAGCCGGGCCGGTGGCGGCCGACGCCGCCCGGCTTCGGGTCGGACGGCGCCTGGGTGGGCGAGCTGAAGCCGTTCATGCTCCCGCGCCCGTCGATGTTCCGCACCTCGGGCCCGCCGGCGCTGACCAGCGAGCAGTACGCGCGCGACTTCAACGAGGTCAAGGCCGTCGGCGGCAAGGACAGCACGCTGCGCACGGCCGACCAGACGCAGGCCGCGATCTGGTGGCACGACCGGCACCTGGCCGAGTGGGAGATCAAGCGGCAGCTCGCGACGACGCAGCGGCTGAGCACGCTGCGGACGGCGCGGATGTTCGCGATGGTCGGCATGGCCGAGGCCGACGCGACGATCGCCTGCTACAACGAGAAGGCGCGGTGGGCGTTCTGGCGGCCGGTCACCGCGATCCGGGAGGCCGACGGCGACGGCAACCCGGAGACGGCGGCCGATCCCGGCTGGACGCCGCTGCTGGTCACGCCGCCACATCCGGACTACACGTCCGGGCACACGTGTTTCAGCGGGGCGGGCATGTCGGCGCTGACGCACTTCTTCGGCCGCGACGACATCCCGTTCAGCGGGTTCAGCCACGACGCGGGCACGACCAGGCACTTCCGCGGCTTCTCGCACGCGCTGGCCGAGGTCACCGAGGCCCGGATCTGGGGCGGCATCCACACCCGCGCGGCCGACGTGGCCGGTGCGAAGATCGGCAGGCAGGTGACCGCCTACATGGTGAAGCACCACTTCAGGCCGAGGCGGTGACGGATCAGGGCCGGTCCGGCGCGGACCGGCCCTGACGCTGTGACTAGGCCAGGTGTGACTAGGCCAGGTCGAACCGGTCCAGGTTCATGACCTTGTTCCAGGCCGCGACGAAGTCCGTCACGAACTTCTCCTTGGCGTCGTCGCTGGCGTAGACCTCGGCGACGGCACGAAGCTCGGAGTCGGAGCCGAACACCAGGTCAGCGCGACTGCCGGTCCACTTGACCTCGCCCGTGGCGGCGTCGCGCCCCTCGAACGTGGTCGCGTCGCCGGACGTCGCCTTCCAGGTCGTGCCCAGGTCGAGCAGGTTGACGAAGAAGTCGTTGGTCAGCACGCCGGGCGTCGTGGTGAAGACGCCGAGCTGCGAGCGCTGGTAGTTGGCGCCCAGCACGCGCAGGCCGCCGACCAGGACCGTCATCTCGGGGGCGCTCAGCGTGAGCAGGTTGGCCCGGTCGATGAGCAGGTATTCGGCCGGGAGGCGGTTGCCCTTGCCCAGGTAGTTGCGGAACCCGTCGGCGGTCGGCTCCAGGGCGGCGAACGACTCGGTGTCGGTCTCCTCCTGGGAGGCGTCCACCCGGCCCGGCGTGAACGGGACCTGGACGGCGAAACCGGCGTCCTTGGCGGCCTTCTCGACGCCCGCGCAGCCGGCGAGCACGATCAGGTCGGCGAGCGAGATCTGCTTGCCGCCGGTCTGGGCGCCGTTGAACGCCTTCTGGATGCCCTCCAGGGTGCCGAGCGCGGTCGCGAGCCGGTCGGGGTCGTTGACCTCCCACCCGATCTGCGGCTGGAGGCGGATGCGCGCGCCGTTGGCGCCGCCGCGCTTGTCGCTGCCGCGGAACGACGAGGCCGACGCCCACGCGGTGGACACCAGCTCCGACACCGACAGGCCCGAGGCCAGCACCTGCTCCTTGAGCGCGGCCACGTCGGCGGCGTCGACGAGCTCGTGCGTCACCGCGGGCAGCGGGTCCTGCCACAGCAGCACCTCGGACGGGACCTCCGGGCCGAGGTAGCGGGCGACCGGGCCCATGTCGCGGTGGGTCAGCTTGAACCACGCGCGGGCGAAGGCGTCGGCCAGCTCGTCGGGGTGCTCCAGCCAGCGCCGGGTGATCTGCTCGTAGATCGGGTCGTAGCGCAGCGAAAGGTCGGTGGTCAGCATCGTCGGGGCGTGGCTCTTCGACGGGTCGTGCGCGTCGGGCACGGTGCCCTCGCCGGCGCCGTCCTTCGGCCGCCACTGGTGGGCCCCCGCCGGGCTCTTGAACAGCTCCCACTCGTACCCGTACAGGATCTCCAGGAAGCTGTTGTCCCAGGTAGTCGGGGTGTTGGTCCAGATGCCCTCAAGGCCGCTGGTGATCGTGTCGCCGCCCTTGCCGGTGCCGAAGCTGTTGCGCCAGCCGAGGCCCTGCTCCTCGATCGAGGCGGCCTCGGGGTCGGGGCCGACGTGGTCGGACGGGCCGGCGCCGTGCGTCTTGCCGAACGTGTGACCGCCGACGATCAGGGCGGCCGTCTCCTCGTCGTTCATCGCCATCCGGCGGAACGTCTCGCGGATGTCGCGGGCCGCGGCGAGCGGGTCGGGGTTGCCGTTCGGGCCTTCGGGGTTGACGTAGATGAGGCCCATCTGGACGGCGGCCAGCGGGTTCTCCAGCTCGCGGTCGCCGCTGTAGCGCTGGTCGCCGAGCCAGGTGGACTCGGGGCCCCAGTAGACGTCCTCGTCGGCCTCCCACACGTCCTCGCGGCCGCCGGCGAAGCCGAACGTCTGGAAGCCCATCGACTCCAGCGCCACGTTGCCGGACAGGACCAGCAGGTCGGCCCAGGAGAGCTTGCGGCCGTACTTCTTCTTGACCGGCCACAGCAGGCGGCGGGCCTTGTCAAGGTTGGCGTTGTCGGGCCAGCTGTTGAGGGGCGCGAAGCGCTGCTGGCCGGCCCCGGCGCCGCCGCGGCCGTCGCTGATCCGGTACGTGCCCGCGCTGTGCCAGGCCATCCGGATGATGAACGGGCCGTAGTGGCCGAAGTCGGCGGGCCACCAGTCCTGCGAGGTCGTCAGCACCTCGGCGATGTCCCGCTTCACGGCCGCCAGGTCGAGGCTCTTGAACTCCTCGGCGTAGTCGAAGTCCCCGCCGAACGGGTTGGCCACGACCGGGTTCTTGGCGAGAATCCTCAGGTTGAGCCGCTCCGGCCACCACTGGCGGTTGCCGCCGCCCTGGGTGGGGTGCGGGGCGCGATCGTGCGCGACCGGGCAGCCTCCCGTTGCCTCCGTCTTCGGGTCGGTGACGATTGCATCATGGTTCTCGGACATGGAATCCTTCCGGGATTTTCTTGCTCAGGAGCTGGAACATCGGGGGCACAGGCCCCAGTAGATGACCTCGGCCTCGTCGATCGCGAAGCCGTGGTCGTCGGCCGCGCTCAGGCACGGCGCGTGGCCGACCGCGCAGTCGACGTCGGCGACGGCGCCGCACGACCGGCAGACGATGTGGTGGTGGTTGTCGCCCACGCGGCCCTCGTAGCGGGCGGCGCTGCCGGCGGGCTCGATCCGGCGTACGAGCCCGGCCGCGGTGAGGGCGTGCAGCGCCTCGTACACGGCCTGCAGGGAGATGTGTCCCACACGGTCACGCACCCCGGACGCGATCGCCTCGACGCCGAGGTGGTCACCGTCCCGGACGGTCTGGAGCATGGCGACGCGGGCGGCGGTCACCCGCAGGCCGGCCCCGCGCAGCTCCTCGGCGATGGTCGGTGCGGTCATGGCCGCCAAACTTACCTACGCAAAGGCGAACGGTACAAGATAACGAATCGTTTAATTTTGGTGCCGCGCCGGATAGCTCGGCTCCCCCGCCGGCACCGCGTCTCCAGTATCGCCGCGCACCACGTCCGAGCCCCCGCGTAACACGCGGAAAAGGCACGCCGGACGCAGGAGCGCCGACGGCGGATCGAGGAGGTTGGCCACCCGCAGGAAGCGCCGGCCGAGCTCGGTGTCGTGCTCGGCGGCGCGGTGGAAGCGCTCCAGATAGGCGTTCACCAGCTTGATCTTCGCGGTGCGCCGGCCGCGCACCCCGGGCAGGCGCAGATCGTTGGCGGCCACGATGTCCCACGGCGCGTCGACGACCCGGGCGATCGACCGGAACAGCTCGCGGGCGGGCCGGTCGCGCCTGGCCCACTCGCCCAGCCGCAGCGCCTCCACGGCGGCCACGCTCATGCCCTGGCCGTAGATCGGGTTGAACGCGCACACCGCGTCACCCACGACCGCCAGCCCGCGCGGGAAGCGGGGCAGCCGCTCGTACCGCCGCCGCACGCTGGCCGGGGTCCGGTGGTGGGTCCCCTCGTCCAGCGGCTCCGCCCGGGAGACCAGCTCGTGAATGTCGGGCGCGGGCAGCGACCTCGCGTACGCGACGAAGCTGTCGAGGTCGGCGGGCGGCGCGTCGCCGTAGCCGCCGATGGTGACGATCCACCGGTCGCCCTCCATCGCCAGCGCCACCCCGGCGCGCGGCACCGCCCTGGTCGCCGCCATGATCACCACCGGGTCCCCGGCCAGGTCGTCGGGCCTGCGGCGGAACACCCGCGTCGTGTACGTCAGGTCGATCTCCACCCGCTCCTCGGCGGGCGCCGGGAACCCGAGCTGCCCCAGCCACGCCGGCATCCGCGAGCCCCGCCCCGACGCGTCCACCACCAGGCCCGCGCTGACCGTCTCCCCCGAGACGAGCCGCACCCCCGTCACCCAGTCGCCGCTGTGCGTCAGGTCGGCCACCTGGCTCTCCCCGGCCACCTCCACCCCCGGCAGCGCGCTCACCCGCCGCCGGATCTGCCCCTCCAGCAGCAGCCGGCTCACCAGCAGCCCCGGCATGCGGCCCGGCGCCGGAGCCAGCCGCCGCCCCTCGTTGATCCACCGGCAGTCCGCCTGCAGGTCCCCGCCGAACGCCCCCCGCTCCATCAGCTCCACCGTCAGGCCGGGAAGCAGCAGCTCCATCACCTCCAGCCCGCGCGCCAGCAGGCCGTGCGCGTGCCGGCTCTGCGCCGTGCCGCGCCGGTGCACGTCCTCCCCCGGCAGCCGGTCCCTGTCGAGCACGGTGACCCGCTCGGCGATCCTGCTCAGCGCGGCGGCGGCCAGCAGGCCGGAGACGCTGGCTCCGATGACGACGGCATGCCTCATGACACCCACGATGACCGCCGCCCGTCCGCCACCCCACCCCTAAACCGCAGGACGAACCCGCTATCACCGGACGCGCCCTTTTCGGACCCGCTCTTTCCGGACCCGCTCTTTCGGACCCGCTCTTTTCGGACGGGACAGGCGGAAAGCCGCGCGATACCCTTGGGGACCGCCTTCACAGCGCCCCCGAGCAAGGACCGATTCCATGAGACGACGGGTCACCCTCGCCGCCGCCCTCCTGATCGCCTTCGTCCCCGTCGCCCCCGCCCAGGCCGCCCCCGATCCGGCGAGCGCGCTCAAGCGGCAGCTCCGGCACGAGCACGGCGTCCGCGTCACCGAGACCACCCGCTACTCCTTCGGCACGAAGGCCAAGCCTGCCGGGACCCGGATCACCGGCCGCGTCCAGCTCTCCCCGTCGGGCCCGGTGGCCGCCGACCTGTCCTGGCGCGACCTCGGCGAGTCCAGGTCCCACCGGGTGATCCGCGTCCGCAAGGACGTGTACGTCAGCCGCAGCCACGTGTCCGGCCCCGTCCCGTCCGGCAAGAACTGGATCATCTACCCCGACCACCACCGGGGCCGCTTCGGCCGCGACCTGGCCGGGGACGCCAGTCTCCAGCCCATCGACGTGTACGACCCGGCCCTGGTGAAGGCCCTGCTGAAGTGCTCGACGAGCAAGGCCGTCCCCGGCGGGCGCCTCTACCGGGGCACGATGAGTTACGCGGAGCTGCGCCGGAACACCAAGGGCACGCTGGTCAACTGGTCGTCCGGCAAGGCCATCACCGCCCGGAGCAAGGGCAAGGTCTCCTGGCAGCTCTGGACGGGCCGCGACGGGCTGCTCAAGCGCCTGGTCACCAACGACACCGCCGGGACGGGCAAGAACCCCCTGGTCAAGCGGAGCGACACACGCTACACCGGCTGGGGGTTCCGCCTCGCCGTCACCGCCCCGCCCGCCGACGAGGTCATCACCGAGGCCGCCCTGCTGAAGTACACCCGCGACGAGAACACCCCCATCCCCGAGGACTCGGGCAACACCTGATCCGGTCGCCTCAGGGAGGGTGATGTCCGTGCGCGAGCCGGCGGCGGGAGCGTTACGCGCCGCCGCGGTCCTGGCCGCGTCCGGGCCGGTGATCCTCACGACGTTCGGGATCGGCAGACCGGGCACCGGCTGGTTCTGCGCCACGACCGTCCTGACCGCGCCGGACGGCCCGACCAGCCTGACCGTCCCGACCGGCCTGACCGTCCCGACCGCCCCGGACGGCCCTTACGCGCTCGGCGGCGCGCACCTGCCGGGCGAACTGCTGTTCTGGGGCGTCCTCCTGCTGCCGGTCGCCGTCGCCTGGCTGCTTCTGCGCGGGTCGCGCCGCGCCACGCTCGCCGCCGTAGCCGCAGTCGGGGTGGAGCTGGCGTACGGTCTCGGCACCGCGTTCCTCCTGCCGGGTCCCGACCCGTGCACCGGGCTCGCACGCGCCGCCGAACCGCCCTGGCTCCTGATCGGCTGCTACCCGGTCGCCGCCGCCGCGCTGCTCACGGCCTCCCGTTCAGCCCGGCCCCGGAGGCCGTACCGGATCGTCCTGTGGCTGCTGGCCGTGGGGGCGGCGGCGTGGGGGCCGGCGTTCCACCGCCTGACGCCGGTGGTGCACGAGGAGCGCCTGCTCCACACCGTGTACGTGTGGACGCGGGGGACGTACTGGGATGATCTCACCCAGTGGTCCGTGGATGCCGGGGTGATCGGGCTGCCGGTCGTCCTCGTCGCGCTAGCGGCCACCGCGTACTCCCACTGGCGGCTGCTGGTGCCGGCGGCCGGGTTCGTCCGCAAGGGGCGCGACCGGGTTCTGAGGCGGCCGTCGGTGCAGGCCACCGGCCTGGGGCGGCTCGGCGTGGGGGTCGTGCTCGCCGTCGCCGTCGTCTGGGCGGCCGTCTCGTCCTTCACGCCGTCGCGGTGAACGGCCGCCGAGTCGGGCGTACGCTGAACCCGCAGGTGACGGACGGGAGGCTGACGTGGCCGAGACGACGGTGGCCGAGGTGATGGCCGAACTGGCCGAGCTCGAGGACCCCAGGATCCGCGAGGTGAACGAGAAGCACGGCGACGACCACGGGGTGAACCTCGGCAAGCTGCGCGCCCTCGCCAAGCGGCTGAAGACGCAGCAGGACCTCGCGCGCCGGCTCTGGGAGACGGGCGACACCGCCGCCAGGCTGCTGGCGATGCTGATCTGCCGCCCGAAGGCGTACGAGCGGGACGAACTCGACGCCATGATGCGCGAGGCGCGCACGCCCAAGGTGCACGACTGGCTCGTCAGTTATGTGGTGAAGAAGAGCCCGCACGCCGAGGAGCTGCGGGTGGCCTGGTTCGCCGACCCCGACCCGGTGGTCGCGAGCGCCGGCTGGGCGCTGACCTCCGAACGGGTGGCGAAGAAGCCTGAGGGGATCGACCTCGCCGGGCTGCTCGACCTCGTCGAGAAAGAGATGAAGGACGCCCCGGAACGGCTTCAGTGGGCGATGAACACCTGCCTCGCCCAGATCGGGATCGAACACCCCGAACACCGCGCCCGCGCCCTGGCCATCGGGGAGCGGCTGGAGGTGCTCAAGGACTACCCGACCTCGCCGGGGTGCACGTCGCCGTACGCGCCGATCTGGATCGGCGAGATGGTGCGCCGGCAGCAGGCGGCCTCGTAGCCGTTTCCCGGGCCACAGGGTCACGGGGCCTGTCGTGGGCCCCGTGACCGTGCGTACGATTCTCGCCCGGACCCGCATGGATCAGGCGGCGTCGAGAGCCGCGGTGATCTTGCGGGCCATGTCCGCCAGGGCGGGGCTGGGCGTGCCCTTGTGGATCTGCGCCGCCGCGTCCACGGCGACGAGGACGGTGCCGCGGAAGTTGGCCGCCTCGGCCGGGTCCTGCTGGTTGAGCAGGCGCATCGACTCCGTCAGCGCGGGCAGCACCTGGTCGGCCAGCGTGGCCACCGTCCTGCCGTACTTCACGCCCTTGGGCGCCTTGGCCAGCACGTGCCCGACCAGCCCGGTCGCCGAGGTCAGCGCGATGGACCCCTCAGTGGCGACCCGGTGCGCCGAACCGGTGGCGCCGGCGGCGGACATCAGCGAGACGGCGCCCCAGGCGGCGACGCGGAGGGTGAGCTTGTCCTGGTCGGTGAGGGAGATGGCGATGGTCATGAGACGCTCCTTCTGAGCTGTACGGTGCCTGTCGGCCGGGTGGCGCGGTTCGCAGTGACGAACCGCTTATGTCCCCAACTTTCGCCCACCGCCCTGACACCAGATCGTCGCCGCCCTGACACGGCCCCTGATACCGGGACGAGATGACACGATGGGCGCCATGCGAAAGATCATCACCGCTGGGCTCGTGGCCCTGCTCGTCCCCGCGGCCGCCCCGCACCCCGCCCACGCCGCAGCCGCCGACACGTACCCCGACTACGCCGCCCTCGCCGCCAAGGAGGTCGAAGGCCGCGACTACCTGCGCCTGCGCCGCCTCCCCCGGGGCGCCAAGGTGGCGCACATCGCCATCCACGGCGGCGCGATCGAGTCGCCCACCACCCAGCTCGCCGACCACGCGGCAGGCACCAAGCACGCCTTCTACTCGTTCGTCGGCATCAAGCCCGACGGCAACAGCAAACTCCACATCACCTCGACCCGCTTCGACGAACCTCGCGCGCTCAAGCTCGTCGCCGCCGTCGACCGCACCGTCTCCTGGCACGCCGCCGCGGCCACCCACGCGACCACCTACGTCGGCGGCCGCGACGCCCGCCTGGTCGCCAAGGTCACCGCCGCCCTCAGGAAGGCCGGCTTCCCCGTGGCGGCCACGGTCCCCGACCGGATCAACGGCACCAGCCCCCGCAACATCGTCAACAAGAACAAGCGCCGCATGGGCGTACAACTGGAGATCAGCAAGGGCCAGCGCACGCGCTTCTTCAAGGGCGGCAAACTGTCCAGGGCCTGGGTGGAGAACCCGGCCAACCGCACCAGCGCCTTCTACCGCTACATCAACGCCGTCAACAGCGCCCTGAACCCCTGACCAGCGCCTTTGGGGAGCGCGGGTTCCCTCCCCGTCAGCCGTCCCACCGGGCCGCGGACACGAACCCGCCTCGGACCTTCCCGCCGTCGGCCAGAGCAGCCCAGCCGTCCGCCGCACCGTGCGAGTCGACTCCCAGCACGACGGCCTCCAGCCAAGCTGTACGCTCTTCCGCCTCCCCGGGACCGGCGATGCCCTCGACGAGTCCATGTCAGCAAGATCCCGGGATTGCCCAAACAAACCGAAAGGCCCGTCCCAGACTTCCCTGGTAGCACGGGCCTTCGTTTCGGGGTGCGGAGCCGGCGTCAGCAGATGAGGGCGACTCCCACGGTGAAGGGGATGCTGTGGTACGGCGTGTGCTCTGAGCGCTGTCCGGTGGACACGCAGGTGCCGACCTCGTGCCAGGAACCGACGCCGGCGTTGGGGTTGGGGTGCTTGACATGGATGAGGACGGCGTACCGGGCGTAGCCGGTGCAGATCGCCCAGGCGGTCTTGGGACTATCCACGCCGGTTGTGCAGTTGGGGTCGGCGTTCGCCGGAGAGGCCATGCCGAAGAGGGCGGAGGCGGTGAGGAGAGCTGTGGCGGACAGGGCCGCCGCGTGCTTTCTGAGGTGCATTTGCTGACCTCCAGCAGGGTTGGCTGGTGCGCGGATGGTCCCCGAAGGTGGTGCACTCTTAGGAAAGCTTCTTATTAGAAAGTAGCCGGACGCAGCGCACAGTCAAGGGCGAGCGCCTTTCTGCGTCGGTGTGCGCGGGTCACGTACCTCCGCGCGGAGGTCAGCTGATCCGCGGGCTTCCAGGAACCGTCTCCGGCGCACCGTCAGGGCCGGCGAAGAAGGGCGGTAGATCCCGTTGCTGTACGGCCATGCGAAAGGCCCTCCGGGATCATCCCGAAGGGCCTTTGGCCTGCTGTGCGGCCGGAGGTACTCGAAACCCCAACCTTCTGATCCGTAGTCAGATGCTCTATCCATTGAGCTACGGCCGCTCGCTGCGTAAGCAAGCATAGCGGGTCCGGAGCGATGCCTCGAACCAGTTACGCCGATCGCGCGTCTTCGGTCTCCACCTTCTTGGGCCACAGCGTGTGGCTCACCGGCCAGATCAGGGCGATCGCCGGCACCCTGACGAGTTGCAGGGCGAACATCCGAAGCTCCTCCGTACGCGCCGGGTCGCCCACGAGCCAGGTCATGAGCAGGACGACGGCCCAGGTGATCCCGTACGCCAGCAGGATGAGCAGCCAGTAGCGCCATTCGTGGAGGGTGCGGGCCCGGCCGCCGGGTGGGGGTTTCGGGGGCGGGGGACCGCCGGCGAAGCGGTGGTGGAACTTGGCGTCGGCCCAGCGCAGGGTGCGGTGGCCGAAGACGACGGAGTACGCGAGGTAGGCGGCCGCGAGGCCGTGCTTGAAGTCGGCCACGGCGCCGCCGCGCATGTCGATCACGGCGGCGGTGAGGAGGACGACGTCCAGGAGGGGGACGCTGACCAGCAGGGCCGTGCTGAGGCGGCGGCGCTTCCAGAGATAGCGGCAGGCGAGGCCGAGTCCGAGGAGGACCCAGAAGCCGATCTCGCACGCGATCAGGATGGCGACAATCACGCTGTCCAGTCTTGCGGGCGCTTTGGGCGGTTTCCTCCGCCAGGAAAAGGAACCTGTGGATACATCGAAGGGTGTATCCACAGGCGGCCCCGCGAAGGAGGGAACCGGTGGTCCGGGGTGGTGGGATAGGAGGCATGAAACGCGTGCCGCTGCTGGCGGGGCTGGCCTTCGCGGTGGGTCTGCTCCTGATCGCGGCTGGAGCCTACATCCCCCGCGACCCGCCCGCGTGGCAGCCGTCCCGGTGGATGATGGCGGTGCCGCTGGCGATGGTGTGCCTCGCCACGCTGGGGCGCACGCGGGCGCCGATGGCCTCGCTGGGGCTGGGCACGACCGGGATCCTGCTCGACACCGTGGTGGGGCCGTCGCTGGGCACGGTGCTGGTCTACACCGACAATCTGTACGCGGCCGCGCTCTACGGGCCGGCCAGGGCGTCGCGGTGGCTGTTGATCGGCACGACGATGATCGCGGTGGTGTCCGGGGCGGTGGGCGGGTTCCTGGCGAGCGACTGGCGGGTGCTGGCGCTGATCAGCGTGCAGCTGGGGCTGGTGCTGGTGTCGCCGGTGACGACGGCCCAGGTGCTGCGGCAGCAGCGCGACCGGGCGGTGGCCGAGCGGACGCGGGCCGAGCAGGTGGCGCGGCTGGCCGAGCTCGACCGGCAGGCGGCGATCACGGCCGAGCGCACGCGGATGGCGCGCGAGCTGCACGACATGATCGCCAACCATTTCAGCGCCATCGCCATCCAGTCCACGGCCGTGCTGTCCCGCAAGGACCTGGATCAGGGCACCGTGCGAAAGATCATGGAGTCCGTACGTGAGAACAGCGTGAAGGGGTTGTCCGAGATGCGGTCCATGATCGGGTTGCTGCGGCAGGCGGGTGAGGAGGCCGAGGCGGTGCGGCCACGGCTGGCCGACGCGGAGGGCCTGGTCGAACGGGCCCGCGGGTCGGGGATGGAGACGTCGTTGCGCGTCGAGGGCGAGCCCCGGGAATTGCCCCCGCCGGTCGATCTGGCCGCGTTCCGCATTCTTCAGGAGGCATTGACCAATGCGCTCAAACACGGCGAGCAGCCGGCGAGCGTGCACATCCGCTACGAGGCGCGGCAGGTCTCGGTGACCGTGGACAACGCAGTCAACGGGCGTGACGCGCGGCTGCCGGGCGCGGGCGCCGGGCTGGTGGGCATGCGGGAGCGGGCCGCGCTGGTCGGCGGCACGTTCGAGGCCGGGCCGCAGGGCGACGGGTGGCGGGTCACGGCACGGTTGCCGACCTCTGGACAGGATGACGGGAGCGCGGGATGAGCATCAGGGTTCTGGTGGCCGACGACCATGCGGCGGTCCGGGCCGGGATCGTGCTGATCCTCGACGGCACCGACGACATCGAGGTCGCGGGCGAGGCGGCCGACGGGGTGGAGGCCGTGGCGCTGGCCAGGGAGAAGCGGCCGGACGTGGTGCTGATGGACGTGCGGATGCCGCGGATGGACGGCATCTCGGCCACCAGGGAGCTGGTCGGGGTGGCCGATGTGCTGATCTTGACGACGTTCGACGTGGACGAGTACGTGTTCGGGGCGTTGCGGGCGGGGGCGGCCGGGTTCCTGTTGAAGAACACCGACGCCGATTCGCTGGTCGAGGCCGTGCGGCTGGTGGCCAGGGGTGACGGGCTGATCTCGCCGGCAGTCACGAGGCGGCTGATCACGGCGTTCGGCGAGCAGGCGCCGCCGGTGCGCAAGGAGGCGGTCGATCCGGCCGGGCTGACGCCGCGCGAGCGGGAGGTGCTGGCCTGCATCGGGCGCGGGCTGTCCAACGCGGAGATCGCCCGGGAGCTCGACATGGCGGAGGCCACGACCAAGACCCACGTCAGCAGGGTGCTGAACAAGCTGGGGCTGAAGAGCCGGGTTCAGGCGGCCATCTATTACTCGGAGGGGCTATAGGGCGGTCTGAGGAGGTTCATCCTGGGCAGGGCTGGGGGGTGGGGCCGGGCGCGTGGCAGCAATATCGGCCGGTATGTATAGCCAAGTGAAAGTGTCGCCCCCTAACCTTTGCCGGACCAGGGGGGAGAGCCGATGACCACACCACCGCCGCCGCCGCAGGGCCCGGACGACCCGGCGTGGCGCCAGCCACCCCAGGGACCGCCACAGGGGCCACAACAAGGGCCGCAGCAAGGGCCTCCGCACGGGCCGCCACAGCAAGGGCCACAACACGGGCAACAGCAGTGGCCGCCGTACGGGCAACAGCACGGGCCGTGGCCGCCTCCGCCTCCGCCGCAGCCGCAGGGCAGCTCGGCGGGGATCGTGGTCGGGCTCGCGCTCGCCGGGGTGGCGATCTACAGCGTCATCAACGTCATGGTCGTGTTCGGGGTCCTCATGGTCGCCGGCTCGGCCATGGGCGGCGACCAGGCGGGGGTCGTGATCGGGGCGGCGGCCGCGTTCCTCGCCCTGGTGGGGCTCGGCGTGGGCGTCGGCCTGCTGCTGGTGCGCAAGCCGTGGTCGATCGGCACCGGGCTCGGGCTGATGATCGGCTGGGCGCTGTGGTCGATCGTCACGGCGGGGCTGTGCACGGGTCTCAACCCGAGCCTCTACGGCGGCTGACGTGCCGCTGCACGAGATCTTCGTCGGTCTCGGCGTGCTGGTGGCCTCGGTGGTGTTCGTCCGCGAGGCCCGCAGCCGGGGCGCGCTGAACGAGCAGTCGCTGGTGGCGGTCACCGGGGCGCTGGTCGGCGGCGCCATCGGCATGCGCCTGGCGGGCTGGCTGGAGACGCTGGACCTGCAGAGCCTCTGGCTGTACGGGTCGCGCAGCGTCCTGGGCGGATTGACCGGCGCGTACGTGGGCGTGCTCGTCGCCAAGCGGGTGATCGGCTATCGGGAGCGCACCGGTGACCTGTTCGCGCCGGCGGTGGCGCTGGGCATGGCGGTCGGGCGGATCGGCTGCCATCTGACCGAGGCCCCGGGGCGGCCGACCTCGCTGCCGTGGGGCATCCACGCGCCGGCGACGACCCCGGACTGCCCCGGATGCCTGGCGGGCCAGGCGATGCACCCGTCGTTCGTCTACGAGATCGTCTTCCAGCTCGCCGCGTTCGCCGCCCTGGTGTGGGCGCGCAAGCGGCTGACCAGGCCGGGCGAGCTGTTCACGCTCTACCTGGCGGGCTACGCGGTGTTCCGTTTCCTGGTGGAGTTCACCCGGGTGAACGACATCCTGTGGTCCGGCCTGACCGGTCCGCAGTGCTTCCTCCTGCCGGGTCTGCTGTTGCTGGGGCTCCGGGTCGGCTACGGCTGGCGGCGCGGCTACTACGATGCCCTCTTCGACCGGAAGGTGCACCAGTGAGCACAGGCATGGAGCTGCGGGGCGACCGCATCCTCCGCTACGTCAACGCGTTCTGCCCGCACTGTCAGGAGCCCGATCTCACCCGGGTGGAGCGGCTGAGCGGCTACCTGGCGGAGCGGGACGGCCGGGTGTGGCTCGAACGCGGGTGCCGCGAGCATGGGCTGGTCAGGACGCTGTACGACGAGGACCCGGAGATTCTTGCCTATCTGGAGGAATGGACCGCTCCCACCAAGCAGCACATCCCGGACGTGTCGGGCAACTTCGCCCCCGTGCCGGGCGCGTACCTGCAAGGGCTTCCCGAGATGCAGACGCAGCACACCTGCATCCTGCTGGAGGACATCGCCGAGGCGTGCAACCTGCGCTGCCCCACCTGCTTCGCCGGCAGCTCCCCCGACCTGTCCGGCATCGTGCCCGTCGCCGAGGTGCTGGCCAACGTGGACCAGCGGCTGGCCAGGGAGAACGGCAGGCTGGACGTCCTCATGCTGAGCGGCGGCGAGCCCACGCTGCACCCCGAGCTGAAGACGCTCCTGGCCGAGCTGACCGCCCGGCCCGTCACCCGCATCCTGATCAACACCAACGGCGTCCTGATCGCCCGCGACGACTCGCTGCTGGACCTGCTCACCGAGCACCGCGAGCGGGTCGAGGTCTACCTCCAGTACGACGGCTCGTCGGCCGAGTCCTCCCGGCATCACCGAGGCGGCGACCTGCGCAGACTGAAGGCCGACGCCGTACGGAGGCTGTCGGAGCGGGAGATCTTCACCACGCTGGTGATGACCGCCGCCCTGGGCGTCAACGACGGCGAGATCGGCGACGTGATCAAGCTGGCCCTCGACACCCCGTACGTGGGCGGCGTGTCGTTGCAGCCGCAGTTCGGCTCGGGCCGGTCGGGGGCCATCGACCCGATGGACCGCCTGACCCACACCGGCGTGCTCAAGCGGCTCGGCCCGCAGACCGGCGGCCTGGTGACCTGGCGCGACCTGACCGCGCTGCCGTGCTCGCACTCGCACTGCTGCTCGGTCGGCTACCTGATCCGCGACGACTCCCGGCAGTGGCGCTCGCTGGTGGCGCTGATCGGCCACGACCGGCTCAAGGAGAACCTGGGCCTGGTCGCCAACCGCATCGCCGACTCCGAGATCCCGCGCGAGCTGCGGCTGGCCGTCCAGGAGTCGCTGCTCGGCCTGCTGTCGGAGCAGTCGTCGCTGTCGCACCCCCGGATCGGCGACCTGTGGCGCAACATCTGCGAGAACTGCGACCTCGGCGTCTCCACCCTGCTGGCGCTGGCCTCGTCCGCGCTGCCGGGCAGGCGGGCGAAGCTGCGCCGGATGCTGGGCGAGCGGGTGGTGCGGGTGACGGTCAAGCCGTTCATGGACCTGTCGACCATGATCGAGGAGCGGCTGACGCAGTGCTGCGTGCACGTGGGCACGCGGTCCGACCGTGACCAGTGCGCGCCGTTCTGCGCCGTGCAGGCGTGGCCGCAGCTCTCGGCCCAGCGGCTGTCGGCGGTGGCCGCCGAGCCGAGGGTACGGCTCCCGCTGGAGGTGATCACGTGAAGGCCGAGCCGTACGATCCGCTGAGGTTGTGCGTCTATGCCACGGTCGCGCTGCTGGCGTGGCTGTTCGGGCCGTGGGCGTTGCTGGCGTTCGCCGGGCTGGGGTTCGCGGGCTACTGGAAGGCGCGGCGGGCCGGGCTGACCCGGAGCAAGTGCCTGCTCCGGGACACCCGGCTGGTGCTGGCCTACCTGGGGCTGCTGGCGGCGCTCGCGGTGGCGGCGATCATCTTCTGGTGACGGCCGCCAGGTTCATCACGGTGACCTCGGGGCCCTTGCCCCAGTACATGATCGTGGTGGGCGAGGACGACGTTCCGCTGCCGTAGCTGGCGGACCCGTCGGGCGACACCCGGTTCACGCCGGCGATCTTGCCGGTGGTCGGGTCGTAGACCGCGACGGGCGCGACGTACTCCTTGGCCGGATCGGCGTCACCTCTGACCGGCATGACCGAGGCGAACCGGTCGCCCAGGACCTCCCCGTGGAAGCCGAGCGACGGGAGCAGCGTGGCGTCGGAGCCGTCGAGGCCCTGCACCAGGAGCCCGCCGCCCTTGGCGTCGCCGTAGCACCACTCGGCGGCGCAGGTCAGCTTCGTGACGGAGCCGGAGGCCGGGAGCGGAATCTTCTCGCCGGTCACCAGGTCGACCCTGCGATCCTGGTTCTTCTGCCCGCGCTCGCCCGGCGCGTAGCCGACGGCGTACGGCCAGGAGTCCAGGTGGAGGCCGTCGGAACCGGCGACCTTCTCGGGCTCGCCGCCGGACAGCGGAAGCCGGTGTACACCCCCGTCGCGTACGGACCAGACCAGGGCGTCCTCGGTGAGGCCGATCCGCTCCACGTTCGCCAGGTCGCCGGTGACCTCGCCGACGCGCTGGGCGGTGCCGCCCTCGCGGGGGATGATCCAGAAGTCGGCCCACTTGTCCCTGTCGTTGGGCGTGGTGCCGTACCAGGCGAAGTACCGCTCTCCCACCTCGACGTCCTGGACGAAGTAGCCCTTGACGCCTTCGGGGGCGGGCATGTCGCCCACCACCCTGGTCGTGCGGGCAGTGCTGTCGTAGATCTCCAGGCGGCCGGCCTTCTCGAAGGAGGACTCGGCGGTCAGCAGCACCTCGGTGGGGGAAATTCCGGTCACCGGGCGATATTTCCAACCATCGGGGGCCGCCGCCGGCATCGTGAACACCGCCTCCGGCCACACCTCGGCCACCGGCTTCACCTCCGCCACCCTGGGGACGGCACTGGCCACCTCCCCGGGCGACACCGTGGTCACCGCGACCGCCGGCTCCACCGAGACCCGAGGCTCCCCCCGCCACACCGCCATCGTCCCCCCGGCCACCAGCACCACCGAGGCGGCCGCCAGGGCCATGCCCGCCCACTGCCGGCGTCGCCGCGACCGCCGCCGGGCCGCGACGGCCGCCGCCAGCCCGCCGGTCGGCGTGACGTGCCCGGCCCCGGCACGCAGGGTCCGGACCAGGTCCTCTTCGCTTCTCATCGTGCCTCCTGCAGCATTCGCTTGATCCGGAGCTTGTCCAGGGCACGCGCCGCCTGGCTGCGCACGGTGCCGCGCGAGACGCCGAGGATCGCGGCGATCTCCGCGTCGGGCAGGTCCTCGTAGTAGCGCAGCACGAGGACCACTCGCATCCTGGGCGGCAGCCGTTGCAGGTCCGCCCACAGGTCCGCATCCTCGTAACGGTCGAAGCGCCCCTTCTCCGGCACGACGGACACCAGTTCCTCCCGGTGCCTGCGCCGCCACGAGGTGATGTGCAGCCTGACCATGGTCGTGCGCACGTACCCCTCGGGGTCGTCCTTCTTGCGCACCCGTGACCAGGCGTCACCCAGCCTGGCCAGGGCCTCCTGGACGAGGTCCGCCGCGTCGTCCGCGTTGCCGGACAGCACGTAGCCGTACCGGAGGAGCGCGTCGCCCCGGCTCCGGACGAACTCGTCGAACTCGGTTGTGTGGTCCACGTATCCAGGGATCCTCCAGCACGCCGTACCGTTGCACGAAACGCGAAAAGCGCGCGCCCCCGGAAGGGGACGCGCGCTTTCGAGGCGGTCTGATCAGGCGGCGTACGACGGGTAGCCGTAGCCGGCGACCTGCGAGGTGGGACGGACCCGCTCCTCGACCTTGCCGTTGCCGGTGTTGCCCTCGATCGTGGAGATCGTGCCGTCACCGTTGTCCTTGACGACGAAGCCGACGTGGTCGATGGAGCTGATGTCCTTGCTGCCGCTCCAGGAGAAGAAGACCACGGCGCCGGGCTTGGCCTCCTGGCCCCAGCGGTCGTTGGCGGCGAACCACTTGGCGTGGGTCACGGTGTAGGCGTCCCAGCCGACCTGCGGACGGGCGCCGGTCTGCTCGCCGACCCAGGAGACGAACATCGAGCACCAGGCGGCGTTCAGGTAGTCCTGGCGGTTGCCGCCGTCACGCTGGACGGTCTCGGCGGCGCGCTGGGAGTTGGCGTACCACTCCTGGAACTTGGTGCCACCGCCGGCGGCGTTCTCGGAGGTGCCGACCTGGGCCTTGGCGACGGCCAGGACCTGCGAGGCGGAGACGTTGACCCTGGTGTTCTGGTTCGTGGCGGCCTGCTGGGCCTGGGCGGCCTGCGGCTGGGTGTTGGCGGTGGTCGCGGTGCTGGCGTCCGCCGACACGTGGGCGCCGAAAGCGGTCGCGACGAGCGCGGCGCCGAGGACGGCCTTGGACACGTTGATCTTGGGGGTGCGGATGGGGCGCATTAAGGGTAACTCCTCGCTTCCATACCGCTTACCGGGTTAGCTGACGGGTTCGGGCGTGGAAGCTGCCCTACGGCGATGTTGGTGCCGATTCACCCCGGTGGAACACATGGGTCCCCGGTTCCGCGTGTGAGCGGATTCAGCGGTCACAGGTCGGTCCCTGTGATGGACGGTGGGTCGTGACGCCCGAGAGTCGGTCGCGTCTTACCCGCGTACAGAAATGTCCAACACACCCCTGACCTGGGTAATTCCCTCGTAACGAAATTTCCACGAAACCGGCCGCGGGCGGGGGCCCGCGGCCCGGCTACTCCGCGGGAACGTAAAGGCTGAGCGTCTCGGCGATGCACGCCGGGCGCTTCTCGCCCTCGACCTCGATGGTCATCTTGAGGTTGGACAGGTAGCCCGCCGGTGTCCCCTTGACGTCGGTCAGCTCGGCCGTGGCCCGCACCCTGGCCCCGACCGGCACCGGGCGGGGGAAGCGCACCTTGTTCAGGCCGTAGTTGACGCCCATCGCGATGCCCTCGACCCGCACCAGCTCGAACATGAACGCCGGCAGCAGCGACAGGCTCAGGTAGCCGTGCGCGATCGTGCCGCCGAACGGGCCCTCCTTGGCCCGCTCCACGTCGACGTGGATCCACTGGTGGTCGTCGGTGGCGTCGGCGAAGAGGTTGACCTGTTCCTGGGTGACGGTGCGCCACTCGGTGGGGCCGAACTTCTCGCCGACGGCAGCCTTGAGTTCCTGTACGTTCGCGAAGGTCCGCATGAGGCGGAACGCTATTGCGCCGGTGGGACCGCTGCCAAGTTCAGCACCCGGAACTTGTCCGGCTTGTCCCCCTTGGTGGCGCCCCAGTAGAAGACGGTGCTCGGTTCCGACGAGACGCCCGCCCCGTACCAGTTGCCCGGGTTGCCGAAGCTCACCATCGTGCCCGTCGCCAGGTCGTACACCGCATTGCCCGCCGCCAGGAACCGGTCCAGGATCGGGTAGCGCGCCACGCCCATGCCGATGCCGCGCGCGACCTCCCGGGGCGGCTGCGAGCCGTCGACGCGGCTGATGACCGTGCCGCGCTCCGCCCGGCCGTAACACCAGACCGGCCCGCAGCGCATGCCCTGCACGCCCGGCGGCGCCGCCACGGTGAGGCTGGAGCCGTCCTCCAGGTTCACCAGCCGGAGCTGGTTGCGGTCCAGGTCCCCCGGCAGGTCGGTCACGTCGGTGGCCCAGGGCCACTGGATGAGGTGCAGGCCGTCGCTGCCGGGGACGCGCTCGGGCTCGATCCCGCCGAGCGGGTGCCGCCACACGCCGCCGTCGACCTCCGACCAGACGACGTGGTCGCCGTCCAGGCCGATCGCGTCGAGGTCGGCGTCCTGGCCCACTCGGCTGGCCACCAGCCTGGCCTCGCCGCCGGCCAGCGGGACCGTCCAGATGTCGCGGATCTGCGCGCCGTCGCCCTGCTCGCCGTACGCGAACCAGGCGACGTTCGCGCCGTCCACGGTCACGCCCTGCACGATGTACTTCTTCAGCCGGTCGTCCTTCGGCACCTCGGCGACGAGCCTGGCCTTTCCGGTACGCGAGTCGTACACCTCGAACTTGCCGGCCTTCTCGAACGACGACTCGGCGCTGAGCAGGACCTCCGTGGGGCTGATGGCGGTGATGGGGCGGTAGCGCCAGCCGTCGGAGTTCCTGGCCGGCATGGTGAACACCGCCTCCGGCCACAGCTCCGCCGCCACCGCTTCCACCGGCTCGACGGGCACCGGGGCGATCGACGCCGTGGCCGTCGCCAGCGGCTGCGGGTTCTCCTGTACGGCGGTGCCCCTGAAGACCGCCGTGCCCGTGCCCGCGACCGCCACCACGGCCGCCGCGGCCAGCAGTTGCGCCCTTCTCCTGGCGCGCCGCCGCCTGCGCAGCCGGGCGACCCCCGCCAGCAGGTCCGGCTCCGGCGCGTCCGCGGCGCCCTGCCGCAGCGCCGTGACCAGCTCGTCCTCTGTCCTCACGCCCGTCCCCTTTCGAGCATCGCCGGCCTGACCCGGAGCGTGTTGAGCCCGCGGAACGCCTGGCTTCGCACCGTTCCTCGGGAGATGCCGAGGATGTCGGCGATCTCCTGGTCGGACAGGTCCTCGTAGTAGCGCAGCACCAGCACGGCGCGTTGCCGCCGCGGCAGCGTGGCGAGCTCTCTCCAGAGCTCGCCGGTGGAGTGGATGTCGGTGTAGGAGCCCTCGGGCAGCTCGCCCGTCAGGCGCTCGCGCCGCACCTTGCGCCACCAGCTCACGTGCTGGCGGGCCATGATCGTACGGACGTACGACTCCGGATTGTCCTTGTTGCGCACCCGCCGCCAGGTGTCGCTCAGCCGCAGCAGCGCCTCCTGCACCAGATCGGCGGCGTCATCGGCGTTGCCGGTGAGCACGTAGCCGTATCGCAGGAGGGCCGGCCCGCGGGCCCGGACGAAATCCTCGAACTCCACACCACCATGACGCCCGGGGTGGGCTCGGCTGTTGCAAACTTCTTTACCCGAAATCATCGCGCACCTGTTCGAGTCCGCGCTACAGTCTTAGGTACTCGAATCGAACAAGGGTTCGGCCTGGTGAGAGGGGGTGTGTCCGGTGACGGTGCTCGCGCTCGCCCCTGCCCGGACACGCCGTAGCGCTTTCTTCCCAAATCTAAGACGGCCGCTATATCCGGCAATAGAGTCCGAGAGCGTGGACCCTGTGCGCAACCCCTACGCCCCCGGAGCCGGACAGCGTCCGCCGGAGCTCGCCGGGCGCGACCGTGAGCTGCAGCAGTTCGAGGTCGTGCTGGAGCGGGTGGCCCGCGGCCGTCCCGAGCGCAGCATGGTCGTCACCGGCCTGCGCGGCGTCGGCAAGACCGTGCTCCTCAACACCTTCAAGTCCATGGCGATGCAGCGGCTGTGGGGCACGGGCAAGATCGAGGCCCGGCCCGACCAGTCGATCCGCCGTCCCGTCGCCGCCGCCCTGCACATGGCGATCCGCGAGCTGGCCCCGCGCCACCGCGCGCCCGAGCGCATCGAGGAGTTCCTCGGCGTGCTCAAGGCGTTCGCGATGCGCGACCCGGCCGCCGCCAAGGGCACCTCGCACTGGTCGCCCGGCATCGAGGTGCCGGCCAGCCGCGGCCGGGCCGACTCCGGCGACCTGGAGATCGACCTGACCGAGCTGTTCGTCGACGCCGCCGGCGTGGCGACCGACCTGGGCGTCGGCATCGCCCTGTTCATCGACGAGATGCAGGACGTGCAGGCCGCCGACGTCTCGGCGCTCTGCGCCGCCTGCCACGAGCTGTCGCAGTCCGGCGGCCCGCTCATCGTGGTCGGGGCCGGGCTGCCGCACCTGCCGAGCGTGCTGTCGGCCAGCAAGAGCTACAGCGAGCGGCTGTTCCGCTACGCGCGCATCGACAAGCTCGACCGGGAGGCCGCCGACCTGGCGCTCATCCTGCCCGCGCGCGAGGAGCAGGTCGAGTTCACCCAGGAGGCGCTCGACGCCCTCTACGAGGCGGCCGACGGCTATCCCTACTTCGTCCAGGCCTACGGCAAGGTGGCCTGGGACCTGGCGCTGCGCAGCCCGATCACGCTCGACGACGTCAAGGTGTCGGCCCCGGAGGCGGAGGAGGAGCTGGCCGTGGGCTTCTTCGGCAGCCGCTACGAGCGCGCCACCCCCGCCGAGCGCGACTACATGCATGCCATGGCGGAGATCGGCGACGAGCCGGTGCCCACCGCCGAGGTCGCCGAGGCGCTGGGCCGCAAGCCCTCCAGCCTCTCCCCTGCCCGCGACAGCCTCATCAAGAAGGGCCTGATCTACAGCGCCGAGCGCGGCCTGATCGCGTTCACGGTGCCGCATTTCGGGAGGTTCCTGCGTGCCCAACCGGTGTGAGCACCACCCCTAGCCCTCTATTGGGCTGTCTAGTGGGGAAGCTAGACAGCCCAATAGAGTTCAATCGAGCGCTCTATAAGGCTGTCTACCATCAGGCCGATACGGTCGTATATTCCGGCAGAGACTCCGCGCTCACCACCGCGACCCGCACCGCGGGCCGCCGCCCCGCCAGGTGCACGGCGAAGACCACGTCGTCCCGCTCGTGGTTCTGGAAGGCGAAGAAGCGCCAGCACAGCTCCCGCCAGCTGTCATAGGGCTCGGTGGTCGCCAGTTGCGCCGCGTGGGCCCGCCACGTGCCGCTCGACTTGAGCCGCGCCAGCGACACCCCCTCCTGCGGGCCGCGCCGCTGCTCGCACGGGGCCCGGTGCCGGGCCCGGTCGACCAGCTCGTCGATCTCCGGCGACAGCACCGCCAGCACCGCCGCCCCGGCCAGCGTGAACCCCCAGGCCGGCTCGGCGAACGCCGTCCAGCCCGGCGTCCCGGCCCACACCGCCATGAGCGCCATCCCGGTCAGCACCACGGTCCGGCCGATCGACCGCAGCCCGACCGGCGCCGAGCTCACCTCGCCGAAGCAGCCGCACCCGGCATCCGGCCGACGCCTGCGCAGCTCCAGCAGCACGTACGTGGACAGCGCGAAGAACGTGACCGTCCCCCACCGGAACAGCGGGTGCGCCGAGACCAGCAGTCCGGCGGCGAGCACCAGCTCGACGACGCCGCACAGCAGCAGGGCCGGTTGCTGGAGCCGGCCCGGCATCAGGACCGCCGGGCCCAGCCGGGCCAGCTCCCCCGGCTCCCGGCCCGACCGGACGACGGAGAACTTGGCCACCGTCCCCAGGACGAGCAGGACGATCAGGACAGGCACCTGTGAAGCCAGCACGTGTGTCACCCCAATCCGATCTGCGCGTTGAAACACCCGTTCATCAGGTCCCCGCCCAGCTCCACGTAGCTGGCCGGGGAGAGCTCGGTGATCCGGCCGCGTGGCGAGGTGCCGCACTCGACACACCGGTCGCAGAAGCGCCCGGCCACGCACCCGCACGCGACGATCGGCACGACCGCCGACCGGTTCGCGCACACGTTCTGGATCTGCAGCAGCGAGCCGATCGCCAGGTACGGCAGCGCCGCGCAGGACACGCCCGCGTCTGGGCAGCCCGCGTCCGAGCGCTCCACCATCGGGTACGCGGCGCCGCGCTCCTCGCCGTCGAACACGTCGGACCAGGTGATGGTGCCCGCGATGCGCGCCTGGGCGCCGGCGTACGACGGCGGTGGCGGCGGCACGGCCCGCGCCGGGTAAGCGGGCTGCGACGTGGCGGGCAGCAGCGCCAGCGTGGCGCCGTCCTTCCTGACCCCGATCGCGTCGAACAGGTAACCGGGCTCGAACTGGGGATGGCGCACCCGCAGCCGGCCCGTGGCGCGGTAGGGGATCACGATCGTGCGGCGGCCCCGGTGCGGGCCGCAGTCGAGCTCCACGGTGACGTCCTTGCGGCCTTCGATCGACACGATGGTGCCGGTCAGGCGTACGGTGTCGGCCCAGATCCGCTCGACGACCTTGCCCTCGCGCAACGCCCTCATCAGCACGGTGGCCCGTACCGGAAGGTCGGCCGGGGCGACGTCGCCGCCGTGCCACGCGGTCGCCCACGGCGCGATGACCAGGCGCTCCTGCCTCCCGTCCGGGGTCTCGACGGCGATCATGTGCGGGCTCACGTCGAGGATCTCGCCGGTGACCGCGCGCAGGGGCTCGCCCCCCTCCGGCCCCGGGCCCGGCGTCGTCGCCTCGCGCCCCAGCGCCGCCGCTGCCAGCACCCGGCGACGCTCAACATCAGGAAAGCCCATCCGCCCCTCCCTCGTCCCGGGTACCAGAGTCACACGCATGCGGCTGGGCCAGGGCCTTCCACCGCACACGGGAGCAAAATACGCATCCCCCGGGGAAGGAGATGACATCCGGCGTCATACAAACTGCCACCGACCTTGACTGACCTTTATCCACGGCGGGCCGAATCCTGAATTGCGGTTCTGCCTGAATGCGGCCCCGGGCTGGGATTCTGGCCGGGATGCAGAGATTCGACGAGGAGTTCCGCGAGTACGTGATGACGCGCGGCCCTGCGCTGCTGCGTGCCGCCAAGCAGCTGACCGGACACCCTCTGGATGCGGAGGATCTCCTGCAGAGCGCACTGACCAAGACATACCTCGCATGGGACCGCATCCAGGACCGGGGGGCGCTCGACGGGTACGTGCGTCGGGCGATGGTCAACATCAACATCTCCCAGTGGCGACGGCGCAAGCTGGAAGAGTACCCGTCCGACGAGTTGCCCGAGGTGGTTACGCCGGTAGAAGCCTGCGGCGACGTGCACGAGCGGCTCGAACTGGCCCTGCAGAAGCTGCCCGAGCGGATGCGGGCGGCCATCGTGCTGCGCTACTACGAGGACATGACCGAGCCGGAGATCGCCAGCGCGCTGGGCATCAGCGTCGGCACGGTGAAGAGCACGGTGTCGCGGGCCATGGCCAAGCTCAGGAGTGAATTGGGTCTGCCCCGGCCGTAGCGCAGGGCCGTACGACCTGCCGGATCTTGCGCAGCGTGGCCAGGAACGTCTCCAGCTCGGCGGAGCTCAGCAGCCCGGTCAGGCACTCGTCGATGTCCTCCAGGTGGCGGGGCAGCACCTCTTCCAGCTTGTCGCGGCCGGGCCCGGTGAGCGTGGCGTAGGAGGCGCGCCGATCGGTGGCGCACGCCTCGCGGGAGACCAGGCCGTCACGTTCCAAACGGTCGATCACGCGGGTCACGCCACTCGTGGACAGGCCGGTCTGCGCGGCCAGATCGGTCATCCGGAGCTGCTGACGCGGCGAACGCCCCAGCCTGACCAGGGTCTCGAAGTCGACGTCCGACAGCCCGGCCGCGCTGAACACCGGCTGCATCCTGGCCGTCAGCCCGGCATGCACCTCCGCCAGCAGGCCCATGGCCGTCAGCCTGGGGTCGTCAATGTTCGTCACGCTCATACCCTAACGGACGTTGGTTGACGCGCGGAATATTCCTCGTGTAGAAATTTGTTGGCGCAAACGTCCGCACAACAAGCTCCATCGGAGGGAACCCCATGAGCACCCGCACCTGGAACGGCCTGACCGTCCCCGCCGCCGGCACCTACACGCTCGACGTCGCCCACACCACCATCGGCTTCGTCGTCAAGCACATGATGGTCAGCAAGGTACGCGGCAACTTCTCCACCTTCTCCGGTTCCGTCACGATCGCCGAGAACCCGCTGGACTCGTCCGCCGAGCTCACGATCAAGACCGAGAGCATCTCCACCGGCGTGGCCGACCGCGACGGCCACCTGCGCAGCGACGACTTCCTCGCCGTGGACAAGTTCCCGGAGATCACCTTCAGGAGCACCCGCGTCACCGACCACTCGGGCGACGAGTTCACCGTCGTCGGCGACCTCACGATCCGCGAGGTCACCAAGGAGGTCGAGCTCACGGTCGAGTACGGCGGCGCCGGCACCAACCCGTGGGGCCAGGCCGTCTGGGGCTTCTCCATCAACACCGAGTTCGACCGCGAAGACTTCGGCCTCACCTGGAACCAGGCCCTGGAGACGGGCGGCGTCCTGGTCGGCAAGAAGATCAAGGTCGAGATCGAGGGCGAGGCGAACCCGGCGGCTGCCGCCTAGGCTTCGCGGTTGTCCACAGCGGGGGGTTATCCACAGCCCTGAGCCCGCTCCTGACCAGGAGCGGGCTTTGTCCACAGCCCGTTACCCACAGGGTGTGGACAACTCGTTGGACACTGGTTGGACAGCGGCGGGGCGGTCGCGCGGGGACGCGTGACGGGAACCGCTTTGCCGCACTGCCAGAAGGCCGGTACGCTGTCCTGAGCCACGTGGCTACCAGGAGGATTCGCCTAGTCAGGTCTATGGCGCCGCACTGCTAATGCGGTTTGGTGGCAACACCATCCGGGGTTCAAATCCCCGATCCTCCGCAGCTGAAAGGCCCTCGCCCCTTGAACGGGGAGAGGGCCTTTTGATTTTTTCGACGTGTGCTGTGACTGGCCGGCCGGGTCGTGCCCAGCGGATATGCGTTGGCCCATGATGCCCGTCTCGGGTGATGCTGTACCGATGTCGTCATCGTTGCTGACCCAGGCGGAGTACGAACGTACGGCTGCCATGTTGCGAGGTCGGCGTATCCAGAGGGTCGTCTACTACCCGTTGATGGGCGGCGACGACGGTTGCGACGTCGAGGAGTGGGACTTCGGGACGTGGCACCAACCCACCATGGGGGTGGAACTGTTCACCGACTGTGGTGCCTGCTTCTCGGCTGTGTGGGGCAGCAGTTTCGACCACTTCGGGCTTGAAGTCTTCCCTGAGCCGATGACCGCTCACCTGCGGATGATCGGGCAGCCCGGCGGGTCGGCGGCGGTGGACGTGACGGATCACCCACGCTGGTCGGGCCTCGTCGGCAGAAAAGTCACCCGCGTCGATATCGCCTGGTCCTCAGACTCCGAGAGCGGCCTCCCGACGCCGAACGCGATCAGGTTGTGCTCGCGGGAGGAGGCCGTGTGGATAGCCGTCGCGAGCCCGGCGGAATGGCCGCCAGCCGAGGTCTACCACCTGGGCACGGACGATGTCATGGTCGTCTTCACCGCTGAGTTCGCGGCCAAGGTAGGCATTCCCTCTGTCGGCGCCGGCCACGACTCCGGTTCATGACGTCCTAGCTCGGCTGAGGCGTGGGCGGTGCAGCCAGGTGGTCCAGCGCCAGAGCCACTCCAGGGGCCCCTGGCGGTAGTGGCGTAGCCAGAGGGCGCTGAACAGCCACTGGGTCAGAAGGATGGCCCCCGCGGTCCAGTACGCCGTCTCCAAGGACTGGCCGATCGGCAGGCCGAGGACACGACTGGCCGCCAGTACGAGGAGTGTGGCGGTCAGGTAGTTGGTCAGCGCCATCCGGCCCAGTGGCGCGAAGACGAACTGCAGCACCGGTCGCAGCGGCGTTCGGAGCAGGAGCAGCAGGCCGCACACGTACACGCCGACGAGCAGCAGGTCGGCGAGGCTCGTCACGGAGGGCAGGTGCGTCGTGGCGCCCACGGCCCGCAGGCCGGCCTTCGCCCACAGGGCGGTAGCCAGTGCCGCCGCGAAGAGCAGGCCCAGCAGGAGCGGCCCTCGGGTGGACTGCTCGATCCGCTCGATCACGCCATATCGGACCAGGGCCGAGCCCAGGACGAACAGCCCGGCGATCAGCAGGGGCCCGCCCATGCCGAAGATCATCGCCGCCGGGATGAGTGCGGCGGCGAGGCCGGCCAGGGCCCACCGCGGCAGCCAGGTCGAGGGCAGCAGCACCAGCATGCCGACGAGGGCGTAGATGGTGAGGATCTCGCCTGGCCAGAGCAGCATGTGTACGAGACCGATCGCGAGCAACGCCAGGAGCCGGCGCAGCAGGACCAGGCGGGGGCGGGGGGCGCAGTTCGCGGCGGAGTTCAGCAGCAGCGCGAACCCGATGCCGAACAGCAGCGAGAAGATCGGCAACCCCAGCCAGGGGTCCCAGTCGCCCATGGGCTGCACCACGACGGCGGAGGCGCCGGTGGCCATGAGCTGGATGTTGGCGAGCAGGATCTCGCACAGCGCGAACCCGCGCAGCACGTCGAGCGCGATGATCCGGGGCCGCCCCAGGGACGGGAGGCGGCGGCTGGACGGGGCCTCGGGGAGGTCTTCGCGTGGCATGGGGCCTCATCCTGTACGGCCTCCCGGGGGACGGCACCGGTCCAAAGCAGGATCCGGCGCGCCCGGGATCGTCCTTTCGGCCGGTTCGAGCTGAGGACGAGGCACAGCCGGTCAGGTCAGCTGGTCGCTGAAAGGCGTTGCCGGGCCGCCTCCCACGGCCGCATCCCGCCGTCTTCGCCGGCGTCCTCCTCGTACCAGCCCGTCCCAGAAAGCCACGTCTCCAGCCAGCCGGCCAGCCCTTCGGCGTCGACGTACCACGCCTGGGACCACCCGTCGTCGACGCCGTTCGGCTCGAAGAGCAGCACGGCGCCCTCGGCGCTGCGGCAGTCCACGGCGGCGAACATGCCGCACCCCCAGTCGAGGACCGGCAGGACGTCCGCAGGCCAGTGCGGAGCCCCGTCCGCAAGCTCCTCGCGTTCCTCGCGGTAGACACTGACCGCGGTACGGCCTTCACCCACGAGCGGAAGGAGCTGGTAGTCGGGGCCGAAGCCGCCGTTGGCCACCTCGCGGTAGAGCCGGACGAGCAGAGGAGGAAGGCCGAACCCCAGGGCGCTCTCCGCCTTCGCCATCTCCTCAGCCGTGGCAGGGGGAGGTAGCTGCTGCTCCGCGGTCGCGTACGCCTTCGCCCGCACCCGCTGAAGAAGATCGTCCAAGTTCGTCACAGCGATGATGCTGCCATCCGGCCCCGACATTCTCGGCTGTCAGGCGGAGGGAGCAGAGCGGTGGAGGCGATCCCAGGCGAAGCGCCGGCGTTCCGCTGACAGCCCCTGGTCCCTCATGGCTCGATCCAGCAGGTCCACCTCACACCCGTGCGCGCTCAGGTGGCGGAGAAGGGGCTCGTACCGGTCGGCTCTGTCCCGTACGAGCTCCGTCGCCAGCCGTAGCTCCAGCCGGACCGCGGGCACCCGGTGCGAGCCGCATGCGACCCATACGTAGTGCTGCCACGGGCCGCGCCCGATGCATTCCATCCCGTCGGAGTCGAACGGTTTCTCAACGGTGCTCATCTCCACCTTGACCCCGCGCACCTCGTACCTGGCGAAGTATTGCGAGGACTCCGCAATCCACGAGGCAGCGTAAAGGCAGGGAAACGAGGCGAGCGCGGCGCCGAACGTGTCGACGTCCTCCCGTCGCGCCACCAGAAGGTCGATGTCACCGACAGGAAGGTGAACCCCCTGAAGAAGGGCCGCGCTCGTACCCCCGAGGCGGTAGGTGATGTCGGCGCCTGCAGCTCGCATGGTGGTGAGCACCGTGTCCAGCGCCGCAGTGATGTCCGCCAGCCGGGGATGTGTTTCGCCGTTGTCCATGAGGCGCAGCGTAAGAGCCTGAGGATCCAGTATGTCAGGGCACCGGAGAGTCGGGGCGGGCCTACACTCGGCGCGCATGCGACTGAAGGCGATCTTGGCGCTGTTCGCCGTGTACGCCGTCACGGCGGCGCCTGAGTTCCTGCCCGGCGGGTGGCGGGTGATCGTGCAGCCCGCGACGAGCGACGCCGCCGAGGTCTACTACCAACCGGTTTCACCCGTGCTGCTCCGGTCGCACGAGGGCATCGAGCCCTTCCAGGACGCCCAGCAAGCCGCCCTGCGGCGGGCCGAGCTCCACCCGCACGATCTGGCTCCGCCGTACATCCTGTACGAGCCGTACCGGCTGGTCGCCCCCTACGTCACCGCGCGAGGACGCGCGCTGGCCTCGCCGCCGATCTCCGGGGTGAGCCGGTCGGACGGGAAACCCGTTCCGTACGTGATCGTGCCCCAGGTCCGGCCGGTGGAGAACAGCCAGGCGGAACTCACCGCGTTGATGGAGGCGGAACGCGGACCGATCGACGAGCCTGAAGTGTGGGGCATGGGAATCAGGCCGGAGCTCAACCGGATCGTCCTCCAGACCAATGCCTTCGATCAGGGCTTACGCCGCCGGATGGCCAAGCAATATGGCGGACTCGTCACCATCGAATGGGACCCCTCCGGCCAACGCCCGCAGCTCGACTGAGAATCGGGAGGCGGTCGGCGTGAAACACTGCACGGCGTGCGCGAATATCTGTACCTCGTTCTCACGGCAGCGGTGGCGACGTACATCCTCGTGCCACTCGTTCGCAGATTCGCCGTCTCCATAGGCGCGATGCCCGAGGTCAGAGAGCGTGACGTGCATGCCACCCCGACGCCCCGGCTGGGCGGGCTGGCCATGTGCGCGGGTTTGGTGACGACCCTTCTGATCGCCGCTCAGCTCGACAAGTCGGGCGCCAAGCTCGCGGACAGCGAATTCCTTTACGGGCTGATCATTTCCTGCGTCGTCATCGTGGCTCTCGGCTTTCTTGACGACTGGCTGGGTCTCGGCTCACTCACGAAGCTCTGCGGGCAGATCGCCGCAGGTGGAGTGCTGTCCTTCTTCGGGATCAGGCTACCGTGGATACCGCTTCCCAACGGGGCGACGTACATACTCGACAGCACGCTGAGCACGATAGTCACCATCGGCATCGTGGTGGCCATCATCAATTCGCTGAACTTCGTCGACGGGCTCGACGGCCTGGCCGCAGGCATAACGACGATAGCCGCGGCAGGGGTATGGCTCTATTCGATCATGCTTTCCCAGCATCTGAGCGGCGACCGCATTCAGGTGACCGCCATCATGTCCGCCATTCTGATCGGCGTCTGCCTAGGGTTCCTGCCGCACAACTTCCACCCCGCACGGATTTTCATGGGCGACACAGGCTCCATGCTCCTGGGGCTGGTGCTTGCGACCTCCATGGTGCTGGTGACATCGGATATCGCGCCGGACGCGGTTGCCGAGGTGAACCGCTTTCCGATGGTCATTCCGCTCATCCTGCCCGTCGCGCTGATCGCCGTGCCTCTCGTGGACCTTTTGAGCGCCGTCATACGCAGGACGTCCCACGGGAAATCCCCGTTCGCCCCGGATCGGGGGCACCTTCACCACGTCATTCTGGACAGCGGACACTCCCACACCCGGACGGTGCTCATTCTCTACGCCTGGGCCGGCATCTTCACGTTCGGCGTGGTGGCCCTCGCCCTGGGCGGTGTTCCGCTGGTCGTTCTCCTGGTGGCAGTAGTGTTCGCGCTGCTGGTCCTGGCGGCCACCCTTCACCCTCGCCTGCGCGCCGCAAGTGATTCCGCAACTGCACGGGAACACAGGGGCACAACGCGCCCATAGGCCCCAGGCAGTTCCCGGATCATCCTCGGAGACCGGCTTCGTACGGCAGCTCGAAGGCTCGTGGTCGAGGCGGAATGAGCCTCAGGGCTTCGTGCGGGGTCCTGGGTGCAGGTCGGTGAGCAGGGCGTCCCTGGAGGCGGTGGCGGCTTCCTCGGCCGTGGTGATGGCCTGCAGGATGGCGGCGGCGAGGTTGGTGGCGTCCAGGCGTCGTCGGGTGCGTGGGGAGATGTCCAGGCGGGTGAGGGCGCCGAGGGCGTCGGTGACGGCGACGATGCCGCCGTCGTCGGCCCGGCCGGTGAACTCGGCGGCGCTCCACTCGTCCACCCGCGCCTCCGCCCGTGCGGCGGCGGCGATCAGCTCCTCCAGGCGCGCGTTCGCGTCCTGCATGCGTTCAATGCCCTTTCAGCACGTTGCGGATGTAGCCCTCCAGCGGGTCGGCCGCGCTGCCGGCGGCGCCCGGGACGCTCAGGCCCTCGATGACCTCCTCCAGCCGCTCCCCCATCGTGGCGTGGGCGGCGGCGATCGCGTCCAACACGGCCTGGGCGAGCTGCAGGTGGTCCAGGTCGCGGGAGAGGCGCGGGTCGATGGTCAGGGCGCGCAGGCGCCCGCCGCCGGACACCACGGCGCGTACGGCCCCGCTCGGGTCCGTGCCTTCCAGCCGTTCCTGCTGCAGGTCGCTCATCGCCCCGGACAGCGCGCCGGCCCAGCTCTCGGCCTCGCGCAGCAGCCCGGAGAGGTTGTCGGGCCGCCCTTCTGCGAACGATTCCACGTGCCTCATGTCGTGGCCTGCGGCTGCTTGGGCTGCTGGGGCTGTTGCGGCTGGGAGGCCGGGACCCAGTATTCCTTCAGCCGGAAGGGGTCGGCGATCGCGGGCGTGAGGTTGAGGTCGCGCGCCCCCATGTCGGGGTTGCCGCTCTTGTAGAAGGCGCCTCGCAGCTCGTTGAGCTTGAGTTCGAGCTTGTTGAGATCACCTTCGTACGAGTTGTACACGTCGGCGAACTGCTTGACCATGTTCCCCGCCATGCTCATGAACACGCCCACCTGGGTCCACAGCGCGACCTTGCCCACCGGGTGGGCGCTGAGGGAGGCGATGGTGCGCAGCACGGGCGCGGAGGAGGCGTACAGGCTGAACACCGACAGGTCGTACTCCAGCACCTCCTTGAACTGGCTGTGCATGGTGCTGCTCATCTCGCCGGAGATCTTGCCGAGCTGGCTGTAGAGGCCGTTGACGTTGAATCGCACGTACTGCTGCAGGGTTTCGACCGCGCGGCCCTTCCAGTTGGGCGCGATGTCGTCGAAGAACGACCGCCACAGGTCAGAGCGGCTGCCTTCGAGCTGCCCGGCCATGTCCTTCCACTGTTCGCGCCGGTCGTAGAACAGGAACGGGTTGCCCATGTTGAGGGTGGCCGCCACGTCCAGCGCGAGTGCCGCGACGCCGAGGCCGGAGATGACCATGGCGCTGCGGGTGGTCTGGCGCAGGGGGTTGAGCTGCGAGATCAGCCGCCGGTAGAAGCCGGGGTCGGTGCGCGGCTGCGGCGGCGAGACGGTGATGGTGCGCTGCACGGCGCCCCGGGCGTTGGCGACGTGCAACTGCTGGCCGCCGGCAGGAGGCGTGGTCTGACCCGGCACGATCAGTTTCGGCGGTTCGCCGGATGGGGTGGTCATCGCGGGGTTCCTCCTACTTGATGGTGCTGGCCTTCTGGGCGGCGACGTAGTTCGCGGCGGCGGTGGAGATCTTGCCGCTGTCGGTGCGCAGCACGTCGGTGAGGATGCCGGCGCTGTCCCGCCAGGTGTCGGCGATGGTGTTGAGCCGGTTGACGAACATCAGCCCGACGATCGGGATGCCGGCCATCGGGGCCAGGTGCCAGCCTTCGAAGCGGGGCGTCCACTGCTTGACGCTGTCGACGCCGATGGCCGAGTCGCCCATCGTTCCGGCGAACTTGCGCACGTACCAGGCGTCGACCTCGTAGCCGCCCGAGGGGGTGCCGCCTCCGGGGTCGGCGACGGACGGCGGTGGCGCGGACGACGCCTGTACGGTCTGCGCCGACTGCGCGCGCACGGTGGGCGGGAGGCAGACCGGTGGCGGGCACGCGGGAGTGTGCGGGCACGGGCTCACCAGCGGCGGCGGCACCGTGCCGGCCTGGGAGGACGGGTCATCGGTCGACACGGCCTCGTTTTTACCAATTTGGATCAAGGCCGTGGGGTGATTCGGTGCCCCTGAAGCCAATGTTCAGCCGTTCGTCACCATTGCGACATTTACCCGTCCTCGGCACGCCCGGGGGCTCACGGGTAGATCTTCTGGTGCTCCCTCAGCATCGCGACGAACTTCTCGATCCGGGCCGCCCGCGTCGCGGGCCGCTTGGCGTCGCCGACGCGGTAGAGGATCGCGTAACGGTTGGCCCTGTCGAGCGTGGCGAAGAACTCCGCCGCCACGGGGTCGGCGTCGAGCGCCGCCTGAAGGTCATCGGGTACGGTCGCCGTGCTCGACGATTCGTAGGCCGCCTCCCACCGGCCGTCGGCCTTCGCCTTCTCGACCTGCGCGAGACCGGCCGGGCGCATCGCCCCGGCGGCGATGAGCCGTTCGACCTTGCCGCAGTTGACCTTCGACCACCGGCTCCTCGGCTTGCGCGGGGTGAACCGCTGGAGCCAGTGCTCGGCGTCGAACTTCACCTTCTGCCCGTCGATCCAGCCGAAGCAGAGCGCCACGTCCAGCGCCTCGGCGTACGTGACGGACGGGATGCCGGAGTCCTTCTTGGCGATCTTCAGCCAGAGGCCGGGCGAGACGACGTGCTCGGCGTCGAGCCACTTCTCGAACTCGGCCTGGGAGGCGAAGGCGAGGATGGGGAGATCTTGCTTGTCCGTCACTGCTTTGACGCGCTCCTTCGGAACGGGGTCGGTCCCGGCTCGATCGTCGCACCCGGGCGTACGTAGGGCACCTTGAAGTGCGTACTTCCTGGTAGAAAGCCGCTCTCCATACGGTAGTCCGCGATTCCTGAAATATCCGGAACTGGGGGCGATTCTTCATGCGTGCCGTTGTCATCCGGGCCTTCGGCGGGCCCGAAGTCCTGCGGATCGCCGACGTCCCGGCGCCGGTCGCCGCGGAAGGGCAGGTCCGCATCCGGGTCGAGGCCGCGACGGTCAACCCGGTCGACCTGGCCACCCGGTCCGGCGCGCTCACCGGAGCGGGCCTGCTGCCGGCGCGCGACGTGATCGGCATCGACTGGGACGCCGCCGGGACCGCCTGTCGCCCGTGGAGGCCGCCACGCTGCCCCTGAACGGCCTGATTGCCGCCCAGGCGCTCGACGGGCTCGGACTGGACGACGGGCAGACGCTGCTGGTGACCGGGGCGGCCGGGGCCGTCGGCGGGTTCGCGGTCCAGCTGGCCGTCGCGCGCGGGCTCCGCGTGGTCGCGGTCGCCGGGGCCGCCGACGAGCCGCTGGTCCGGCGGCTCGGCGCCGACCTGTTCGTGCCCGCACGGCCGAAGCGGGCACCCTCGCCCTCCGCGTCGCCGGCACCCTCCCCCTCGACCAGGTGGCCGCCGCCCACCACCGCCTCGCCACCACTCCCCTCCGCGGCCGCCTCGTCCTCACTCCGTAGCCGTACGATCACGCACGGCATGCGACCCGGACGAGGAACCGTACGGCGGGCAATCCAGAGGCCCGTCGACACCCTGCTGGCGTCCGGGCGGGCACCGGGTGCTGGAGGTCGCCTGGGGTGAGCCGGGTCAGGACCGGTTCGGGATGACGGTGGCGCCCGGTGTTCAGCGGATCTGGCCGGACCGGCCGGAGCGGGGTCTCACGCCTACCACATAGGCGGATTCGGAGGGGGATTCGGCCCCACAAGCCTTCTCCAGCCTGGTGCGAACAGTGTTCACCACGGACAAGTAACCTACCCCCGGTCGCGGGTAGTGGCCCGGGCGGCACATACTGGAGGGGTGAAGCCAGCTAGCGGCGCGCCCCGCCGCCACCTGCCTACCAGTCCCTTCAAACCCCCGCCTCCCGCTCCACCGGTCGAGCAGCTCAGCCTGAACGACCGGGTCACCCATGACCGTTTCGGCCTGGGTGTCGTCATCGGAGTGGAAGACGAGATCGCCGTCGTCGTCGACTTCGGGTCACGGCAGGAGCGGATCACGACACCTTTCCACAAGCTGTACAAGCTGTAGGACCGCTCAGGCGGTGCGATTGGATGCCGGGACGGCGCGCCGGCTGTTCGGGGCCGCGCGGGTCGCCCGGCTGGGCACCGCCGGTTCCGACGGGATGCCGCGTGTGGTGCCCGTGACGTTCGCCGTGCTCGGCGAACGGGTCGTGACGGCTGTCGACCACAAGCCGAAGCGCACCGCCGACCTGAGGCGGCTGCGCGACATCCGCGCGAATCCAAACGTCTCGCTGCTCGTCGACCATTACGAGGACGACTGGACGCGCCTGTGGTGGGCGCGTGCCGACGGCAGCGCGCGGATCGCCGACGAGGCCGAGCGTGCCGAGGCGCTCGACGCGCTGGTGGCCAAGTACGACCAGTACGCGGGCCGACGCCCGGAGGGTCCGGTGATCGTCGTGGCCGTGACCCGCTGGTCCGGCTGGCGCTACTGAGAACGGCGGCACGTACTCAGGTACTCGTACTCATGTGCTCGCCTGCCCGGTGGCGGATTCTGGGGGCATGACCAAACCAGTCCAGCCCACCATGACCGCCGCCTACTACGCGCAGAGTGTCATCTCGTTCGCCGTGGCGCTCGGCAGCACGGCGCTCGGCATCGTCTTCCTGCCGATCGACCCCTGGGTGCGGGCGTTCCTGGCGATCGCGGTGCTGTATACGGTGACGTCCGCGTTCGGCCTGGCCAAGGTCATCCGTGACCGGCAGGAGGTCGCCCACATGTCCAGCCGGGTCGACCAGGCGCGTCTGGACAAGCTGCTCACCGAGCACGACCCGTACAAGGTCGACAGTCTTTGACCGTCAGGCCTGGTCGAGCCCGCGTTCGATGGCGTAGCGGACGAGCTCGACGCGGTTGTGGAGTTGCAGCTTGTTCAGGGTGTTCTGTACGTGGTTCTGCACGGTGCGGTGGCTGAGCACGAGGCGTTCGGCGATCTGCTTGTAGGACAGGCCCTTGGCGACCAGGCGCAGCACCTCGGTCTCGCGGTCGGTGAGGCTGGGCCCGTCGGCGGCGGGGCGCTGGGTGGCGAGGCGGCGGTATTCGCCGAGCACGAGCCCGGCCAGGCCGGGGGTGAAGACGGGTTCGCCTTCGGCGGTGCGGCGGACGGCGTCGAGGAACTCCTCCCGGCTCGCCGACTTGACCAGGTAGCCGGAGGCTCCGGCCTTGACCGCCTCCAGCACGTCCTCGTGCTCGCCGCTGGCCGACAGGACCAGGACGCGGGGCGGCTGTTCGGTGGCGGCCAGCCCGCGGGCGACCTCGACGCCGGGCAGGTCGGGCAGTTGCAGGTCGAGGATGACCACGTCGGGCCGGATGGCGCCGGCGACGCGCAGCGCCTGGCGGCCCTCGCCGACGGTCGCCACCACCTCGTAGGCGGCGTTCTCCAGGTCGCGGGCGACGGCGTCGCGCCACATCGGGTGGTCGTCCACCACCATCACGCGCAGGGCACTGGTCATCTGGTCACTGTAATCTCGACCTCGGTGCCCTGGCCGGGCACGGAGGCGATCGTGACGGTGCCGCCGAGGCCGGCGATCCGGCCGCGGATCGACTGCGCGATGCCGAGCCTGCCTTCGGCCTCGGCTTCGGCGAGGCGGCCTGCGGGGATGCCGGGGCCCTCGTCGCGCACGGTGATGGTGATCGATCCGGCGTCGTCCTCGGCGAAGACCCAGGCGCGGGCGTCCTCTCCGCAGTGCCAGCGCACGTTGTCGAGCGCCGCGCCGACGGCCGCCTCGACCTCGCGGGCGTGGGCGGCGGGCAGTGGCAGCGGGGTGGCCGGGGCCGAGACGGTCACGGTGGGCGTGGTAAAGCGGCGTAACCGGGCGCCCACGTCGACCAGGCCGGCGTCGTCCTCGGCGGTGGCAGGACCGCTGCGGATCAGCTCGCGCACGGCCGCCTCCTGCTCGCCGGCGAGCCGGCCGAGCTCGGCGGCCTCTCCGCCGATCTCCAGGCCGCGCCGCTGCACCAGCGCCAGCACCTGCAGCACCGAGTCGTGGATGCCGCGCGCGATCCGCTCGCGCTCGCGCACGGCGGCCTCCCGCTCGACGGCCCGTTGCAGCCGCTCCTCCGCCTGCTTGGTGAGCCTGGCCACGTGGCCGACGACGGTGCCGGCCAGGATGAGCAGCACCGCGCCGTTGACCGGGACGGAGAGGTCGAAGCCGTGCGGGCCGCGCAGCCACAGGTCTGCGAGCGACAGCACGATCGCCGCGACGGCGCCCGCGCGCCGCCCGCCGTGGACCGCCCAGGCGAGCACCGGGCCGCCGACCCAGGTCGCCGTGACGGGCATCACCCCCGGCCCGGCGCCGGCCCCCTGGACGTACGGAGAGGCGGCCATGCAGCCGAGCGTGACGAGGACGTCGATCACCAGGAGGGCACGGCTGCGCGAGGTCGTGTAGGCGATGGTGGTGGCCACGGTCCACCCGGCCATCACGCCGAGGACGAGCCACCCGGCGACGGGCCGCGCGTAGCCGCCGGCACTGGCCAGCAGCAGCGCGGCGTAGCCCAGGGAGGCGAAGCGATAGACCGCGATGGCCCGCCAGAACGACCCCTCGATGCCCATGTGGCCCGACTATAGGCGGGTCAGCTCAGCACCAGCATGACGTGGCCGTCGGGGTCGGTGCCGGTCCGCCGGAAGCCGCACCGCTCCAGCAGCCGGACGGACCCGGCGTTGCCCTCGTGCGGGTCGGCGTGCAGCGGCCGCTCCCGCTCCAGCTCCAGGAAGCGGGTCAGGGCCAGCGTGCCGACGCCCTTGCCCCAGAACTCGCGGCCGAGCCAGTAGCCGACGAACCGCCGCTCGCCGTGCCACCAGGCCACCACGTTGCCCGCGAGCGCGCCGTCGACGGTCACCGCCTGGACGAGGCAGCCGGGGTCGCCGAGGACGTTGGCCTTCCAGTGGGCCATGAAGGCCTCGCGCTCCCGGGGCCGCCAGCGGGCCCGGGAGACCGCCTCCGGGTCGCACTCCTGCTCGTGGAAGGTGCCGAGGTCGGCCTCGGTGACATCTCGCAAACGCACGTCCATGCGCCCGAGTGTGCCGGTCGGCACCGACAGAACTACTCCTGCAGCACGGACAGCACGTTGCCCGCCGGGTCGGTGAACCAGGCGATGAGCGGACCGCCGCCCCGGAAGATCCCGCGCTCGTCGGTCTTCATGTGCGGGTAGCGCTCGAACCGCACCCCTCGGCGGACCAGCTCGTCCACCGCCTGCTCGATGTCGTCGACCGGGAAGTTGAGGATCGTGTACGTGGCCGGCACGTGATCCTCCTTCGGGTAGACCAGGATGTCGCGGTCGCCCGCGATGTGCAGGGTGAGCATGCCATGCTCTTCCGACACCCTGATGCCGAGCGTCCGGCCGTAGAACTCCTTGGCCGTGGCGATGTCGTCGACGGAGAAGCCGCTGAATGCCTTGGTCGTGCCGAACATCACATCGCCGCCCTGTGCTCGTCGCTGAGCTGGATGATCTGGACGTAGTTGCCGTCCGGGTCGATGGCCGTGGCGAACAGGCTGCCGTCGCGGTCCTCCAGCTCGGCCAGCCAGGCGGCGCCGGTGCTCTCCACCCGCTTCGCCACGGCGCGGGCGTCGTCGACGTCGAAGTTGAGGATCATCCTGCCGGGCTCGGGGTTCTTGTCCGAGATGTCCGTCCGGTGGTCGATGAGCAGGTGGAAACTCCCGTACGTGAGCACCCGGTAGCCGTTGACGTCGGCGGTCTCGGTGGCGTCGAGGACCGTCTCGTACCAGGTGGCGAGCCTGCGCGGATCGGCGCTGGCCAGGAGCATGCCGTCAAGTGCGGGCCGCTTCATGGTCTCTCTCCTTGCGGGTCGATGTCGCTGTCACCCATGAAGACCAGGCTGCCCGCCGAAACTCATCGGAGCCCGGCGGCGCGCCGCCGGGCTCCGACCGGGTCAGATCGTCCTGAGCGTCAGCCCGTACCTGCTGAGGATCTCGTTGACCGGCTGGTGGTACGTGGTCCCGCCGGTGCTGCAGTTGCCGGAGCCGCCCGAGGTGACGCCCTGGGCCTGGCCGTTCGAGATGAACGGACCGCCGGAGTCACCCGGCTGGGCGCACGCGCTGGTGCGGGTCAGGCCGCTGACCGTGCCCTGCGGGTAGGTGACGCTGGCGTTGTGCTGCTGGATGGTGCCGCAGCGCCAGCCGGTGGTGGAGCCGGAGCGGCAGATGGACGAGCCCACGGACGCCTGCGTGGAGCCACGGACGGCGACGAGCGAGCCGCCGGCGCCGCGGACGTACGGGGTGGCGTTGTGGCCGGGCGTGGCGACCCAGGCGTAGTCGTTGCCCGGGAAGGAGGAGCCCTGGAAGGTGCCCGACGGGCTGCTGGTCCGGGCGCCGGTGCGGCCGCAGTGGCCCGCGGTGACGAAGCCCGGGGTGGAGCCGCGGGTGACGGAGAAGCCGATGCTGCACCGGCTGGTGCCGATGTAGTAGGGGTCGCCACCGACGATGTCCTGGTAGAGCTGCGGGCTCTCGGTGCTGACGGTGAGCTGGACCGCGCTGCGGTCGACGCCCGCGGCGGCGGCCAGGGCCTCGGCGGCCTGCTGCTGCCCGGCGACGATGACGACGCTGTTGGTCGTCACGTCGACGTACCAGAGGGAGGCGCCGGAGCGGGCCTTGCGCGGGGCCTGGTCGATCTTCGCCTTGACGCCGTCGAGCTGGGCCAGCGTGCGGGTCACCACGACGGGTTCGGCGCCCTTGGCCTCGATGGCCGGCTTCTCGGCCGCGTCGGTGGTGGCGACCATGAGCTTGGAGGCGTCGGCGTTCAGCCAGGCGCCGCCGTACGAGTCGCCTAACGAGGCGGTCAGCGTGGCTTCGACCGCGGCGGCTCGCTGTTCGTTGGCGAGACGGGTGACGACCTGCTGCTCGGTGAGGCCGAGGTCACGCTCGAGTGCGTCGATGACGGCCGGCGGGGTGTCCGCCGGTGCCGCTTGGGGGACCGGTTCGGCGGCCAGCGCGGGGGTGAATGGAGTGGCCAGGCAGGCGGCCAGGAGGGCGGTTCCTGCCAGCGCACAGCGTTTACCGAACATGTGCACTCCTTGATGGGGGTGCTGTCAAGTTACCGCTGCGTATGTCGGCCGCCACGTACCAAACGACCCGTATTACGGAGTTATGGGGCCCCTTGCGGTCACAGACCGGAATCTTCCATGCTCGGGAATATATCCACTTGCCGAGCGGCTAGTAAACGGGCGTATACTCCAATGCGGACTTAAGAGGGGAAGTGGTGTCTTGGTAGCCCGGACACAGACCGCGACCCCCGCGGGACGGCACTACACCCACCGCGAGATTCTCGAGGTCATGTCGGGGCTCATGCTCGCCATGCTCACCTCGATGATCTCGACCTCCGTGGTGGGCACCGCGCTGCCGACGATCGTGGGGGAACTCGGCGGACAGGACCAGTACTCGTGGGTGGCGTCGGCGACCATGCTGACGATGACGGTGTCGACACCGTTGTGGGGCAAGCTGTCGGACCTGTTCGGCCGCAAGCTGCTCTTCCAGACCGCCCTCGGGCTGTTCGTCGCGGCGTCGCTCGTCGCCGGCCTGTCACAGGACATGGGCCAGCTCATCGCCGCCCGCGCCGTGCAGGGACTGGGCGTCGGCGGCCTGTCCGCCCTGTCGCAGGTCATCCTGGGCGACATCGTCTCGCCGCGCGAGCGCGGCCGCTACTCCGGCTACATGGGCGCCGTCTTCGGCATCTCCACCGTCGCCGGGCCGCTGCTCGGCGGGTTCATCGTCGACGCCGACTGGCTCGGCTGGCGCTGGTGCTTCTACGTGGTCGTGCCGTTCGCGCTGGTGTCCTTCTTCGTGATCCAGAAGGTGCTCAAGCTGCCGACGGTCAAGCGCGACACCACGATCGACATCTGGGGCGCCACCACCATCACGGCCAGCGCGAGCGCGCTGATGCTGCTGCTGACCTTCGGCGGCAACCAGTTCGCGTGGAACTCGCCCTGGACCTACTTCCTCGGCGCGCTCAGCCTGCTCATGCTGGCCCTGGCCGTGGTCGCCGAGCGCACCCACGGCAACCCGATCCTGCCGCCCCGCCTCTTCCGCAACCGCACGTTCGTGCTGACCAGCCTCGCCTCGCTGTTCGTCGGCATGGCGATGTTCGGCGCGATGATCTACCTGCCGCAGTACCTGCAGATCGTCAAGGGCATGTCGCCGACCGCATCCGGGCTCATGACGCTGCCGATGGTGTTCGCGCTGTTCGTGTCCGGCGTGGTCTCCGGCAAGATCGTCACCCGGACCGGCAGGTGGAAGCTCTTCCCCGTCGCCGGCCTGCTCATCGTGGCCGTCGGGCTGTTCCTGCTGTCGCGCTTGCACGTCGACTCCGGCGAATGGCTCATCGGCTTCGACGTGGCCGTGCTGGGCCTCGGGCTCGGGCTGTCCATGCAGATGCTGATCCTGGCCGCGCAGAACGGCTCCGAGCTGCGCGACATGGCCGCGACCACGTCCGGCGTGTCGTTCTTCCGGTCGCTCGGCGGCGCCGTCGGCGTGGCCGCGTTCGGCGCCATCCTCACCAACCGCCTCAACAGCGAGATGGCCGACATGCTGCGCGCCGCGGGCATGAAGCCCAGCGCCGACACCGCCTCGCTCGGCAGCCCCGACCAGATCCAGCACCTGCCCGAGCCGATCAAGAACATCATCCTGGAGGCGTTCACGCGCGGCCTGGAGACCGTGTTCATCGTCGGCGTGCCCATCGCGCTGCTCGGCTTCGTCGCCACGCTCCTGCTCAAGGAGCTGCCGCTGCGCGGCTCCGCGGCCCCGCCCGAGCCCGCCGCCCCGCCGCTCGGCAAGGACGACCTGGTCCTGGCCGGGCTGCTGCTGGAGCTCGTCGCCCAGCGGGTGGAGCGTACCAACGGACGGCCGTCCGCCCTGCTCACCGCGGTCGCCCGGATGGCCCCGCCCGACGACCGGTCCGAGCCGGAACGCGCCAGGTCGGTGGCGCAGAACGTGCTGCGCCCCACCTCGCGCGCGCTGATCGCGCAGGCCGCGCCGCCGCGCAAAGACCTCGTCACTGGAGGGATCCCGCAATGATTCGCAAGTTCATCGGCGCCGTCACGGCCGTCCTGGCGGCCCTGGCCGGCCTCTGGCTGATGCTCGCCCCGTTCGCCCTGGGCACCCAGCCGGCGAACGCCGACTGGACCGATCCGACCACCGCCGAGTTCTTCACCGGCCTCGGCGTGGCCGTCATCGGGCTCGCCGGCGCCGCCGCCTTCGCCGCCGCCATCCACGAGGACCTCGTCGCACGCGGCCTCGTGACCGTACGCGAGCGCAAGGCCGAGCCGGAGCCCGAGCCCGCCCCGGCGGCGCCGCAGACCTCATCCGCGGAGCTCGCCGCCCTGCTCGCGCCACTCGTCGAGGCGCTGCGCGAGGACCTGAACCACACCGCCCGCCCGAACCGCCAGAACGGCTCGGTCACCCTGGTCACCGCCGAGGAGAACCGATGAAGGCCAAACTGGGCGTCTCCGCCCTCGTCCTGCTGTTCCTGACCGGCCTCTGGCTGGTGGCCGCGCCGTTCGCGATCGGTTACCAGCCCGCCGGCGCCGCCTACACCGACGCCACCGTCAACGACCTGTGGATCGGCGGCGGGCTCGCCGTCGTCTCGTTCCTCGCCCTGGTCGTGTACGCGGCCGACGCCCTGCGCGAGCTCACCCGGGGGCGGCACGTCGGCTCGCCGACCGGTGACCGTACACCCTGACCTGGCACGACGTCGCATATGGTGGCCAGATGAAGCGTGCTGCCGCCATGACGTTCGTGATGCTCGCGTCCGTCGCGTGCGGCGGGCAGGCGCCGGTCGCGTCCTCCGCGCCCAGCCCGCCGGCCGCACCCACGACGCGGACGCCCGCCACCCCGGCCCCGACGCCGACCCCGACCGCCACCGAGCCGCCCGAGTTCAAGGCCGAGGTCAGCACCATCAGCCGTGACCGCCTGCGGCACTCGTGGCGCTCCGGCTGCCCGGTCCACTACCGCGACCTGCGGCTGATCACGATGTCCTACTGGGGCTTCGACGACAAACCGCACACCGGCGAGCTCGTCGTCAGGAAGACCGTCACCGACGACGTCGTCACCGTCTTCCGCAAGCTGTACGACTGGCGGTGGCCGATCCGGCGGATGGAGCTCGTCGACGTCTACCGGGGCGACGACTACGACTCCATCGACGCCGACAACACCTCGGCCTTCAACTGCCGCCGCGCCACCGGGTCCGGGAGCTGGTCCAACCACGCCTACGGCGAGGCCATCGACCTCAACCCGCGCGAGAACCCGTACGTCACCGCCGGCGGCGACACCGCCCACCCGAACGCCGAGAAGTACACCGAACGCCCGATGAAGGGCAAAGGCGTCATCAACCCCGGCGACAAGGTCGTACGGGCCTTCGCGGCCGTCGGCTGGGAGTGGGGCGGCGACTGGTCCGGCACCAAGGACTACCAGCACTTCAGCAAGGGCGGCGGCTGAGCCCGGACCCGGCGCGCGTCACGCACGGTGTGCCCAGGGTTACCGCAGGTCAGAAGGTACGTAGGATGATGACCACCACGTCATCTCAAGCGAAGGCTGCGACAATTTCGACATGGCGGACAAGGACGGCGACGGCTGGACCGAATGCGGACGAGGCCACCGGCACTGGGGGCTCCACGGCGCCTCAGGGCTCCTGGCCGTGCACCATGACGACCTCGGCACCCCGCATGTGCTGATGCAGAAGCGGTCCTGGTGGAGCCACCACGGCGGCACCTGGGGCCTGCCCGGCGGAGCCCGCGACAGCCACGAGGACGCCGTGGCGTCCGCGCTGCGCGAGGCCCACGAGGAAGCCGCGCTCGCCGCTGACGGGCTGCGCGTCCAGGGCGTCTACCTCGACGACCACGGCGGCTGGCAGTTCGAGACCGTGATCGCCGAGTCGGCCGAGCGGCTGGCCGCCGTGTGCGCCAACGGCGAGAGCGACGAGCTGCGCTGGGTGCCGCTGCCCGAGGTGCCGGGGCGCAAGCTGCATCCCGGGTTCGCCGAGACGTGGGACGACATCCAGGGCGCGATCAGCCCCGAGACCGTCGTGCTCGACGTGGCCAACATCGTCGGCGCCCGCCACGAGCACGGCTGGTGGAACGACCGGCTCGGCGCCGCCACCCGGCTGCTGCACGACGTGGCGGGGCTGCGGCTGGACCATCCGGTGCTGGCGCAGTGGTTCCCGCGCATGGTGGCGGTCGTCGAGGGCGCCGCCAGGGGCGTGCCCGACATGCCCGGCATCCAGGTGGTCGCCGCCACCGGCAGCGGCGACGACGCCATCGTGGACGTGGTGGCCCGGGCCAAACGGTGGGAGCGGATGCTCGTCGTCACCGCCGACCGGGCCCTGAAGGACCGCGTCACCGAGCTCGGCGCCGAGACCACCGGGCCGCGCTGGCTGCTCTCACAGCTGGGCAGGTAGGACCCCGTCGAAGACCGCCTTGAGCCCGGTCACGTCGAGCACGCGGCGCAGCACCCCGTGCACGCCCGTCAGGCGCAGCCCGCCGCCGTGCGCGCCCACCGCCCGCTGCAGCTCCACCAGCACCCACAGGCCGCTCGAATCGCAGAACTCCAGCCCGAGCGCATCCACCACCAGATCGAACCGGCCCTCGGCGGGCAAGTCGGCCAGCCGCTCCTTGAACCGGGGGGCCGTCAGCTTGTCGAGGTCGCCGGCCAGGCGCACGACAATGACGCCCTCGCCGCGCTCCACCTCGACGCTGAGATCCGCCACCTCCTGAACGTACACCGGCGCCACCGCAGCCGCTATCGTGGTGTGCGCACTGGAGGGTTCGCATAGTGGACGAGTGCAGCCGCCTTGAAAGCGGCCAGGTCAGCGATGGCCTCGTGGGTTCGAATCCCACACCCTCCGCTTACTCGTGGCTTCCCGCGAAGCCGTCGCCCACGCTGGCCGCGACCTGCAGAAACGCCTCCCGCGTGTCCTCCTGCAGCCGGTCCAGGTCGATTTCGGCGCCCTCCTCCAGATGCGGGTCGTAGGGCACCTGGATCACGGCACGGCAGCGGGCGGCGAAGTGGGCCTCCAGCTTCTTGATGTCGACCGCCGACTTCGAACGCGGCCTCACGCTGCACAGCACCACCGTCGCCTCGCGCACCAGGCCGCCGTAGTGGTGGGCCTCCAGCCAGTCGAGCGTCGCCGAGGCCGCCCGCGCGCCGTCGACCGAGGGCGAGCTGACCAGCACGATCTGGTCGGCCAGGCCCAGCACGCCGCCCATGGCCGAGTGCAGCAGGCCGGTGCCGCAGTCGGTGATGCAGATCGAGTAGAAGTTCTCCAGCACCTGCGAGACGGCCTGGTAGTCGGCGCCGCTGAACGCCTCCGACACCGACGGGTCACGGTCGGACGCCAGCACCTCCAGCCGCGACGGCGCCTGCGACGTGAACGCCCTGATGTCGACGTAACGCTTGACCTGCTCGCGCTCGTTGAGCAGGTCGCGCACGGTCGCGGACGTCTCCAGCTCCAGCTTGTCGGACAGGGTGCCGCGGTCGGGGTTGGCGTCGATGGCGATCACCCGGTCGCCGCGCATCTGCGCCAGCGTCGCGCCCAGGCCGACCGTGGTCGTGGTCTTGCCCACGCCGCCCTTCAGACTCAGCACCGCCACCCGGTGGTGACCTGCGGCCACGGGGGTGCGGGCCCTGGCCATCAGCGCGCGGCGGCGCCTGACCTCCGGGGGCTCGCCCGGCTTGATCCAGCCGCCTGACGCCTTGTAGATCAGGCGGCGCCAGCCCTTGGACGGGGCGTTGCGGCGGCCGCGCAGCAGGGTCTCGGGGTCGAGGCTGTCGGCCGTGGGCCTGCCGGTGACGGGCGGCTTCGGCGGCGCGTTGAAGACCGGCGCGGGGGCCGGGCGGCGGCGCGGCTCGGGGCGCTGGAACTCGGGGGCCTGCCGGTGCCGCGGCTCCACGGCCTCCTGCGCACGCTCCTGGCGTTCCGGGCGCTCTGGACGCTCTGGGCGCTCCTGGCCGCCGAACGGGCGGTCGGCGGCCTCGGAGGGCCACTCGGGCCGCGCGTGCTCGCCCGAGCCCCACCGCAGCCGGATCGGCTCCGACGCCCGCTCCTGCTCCGCGGCCCCCCAGCCGACGCGATCGGGCAGCTCACGCTCCCCAGCGCCCGAACCACCCCGCTCGGGCCCCTCGGGCTGCTGATGCTCCCCAGAGCCCCAACCAAGCCTCTCGGGCCGCTCATGCTCCCCAGAACCCCAGCCGGGCCTCTCGGCCTGGTCCTGCTTCTCGGACGCCCAGCCGCCCCGCTCGGGCCGGTCGTGCTCGCCGGAGCCCCAGCCGGGGCTGTCGGCCGGGTCCGGGCGGTCGGGTTCGGTCCGGTCGGGGGTCCAGACCGGGCGGTCGGAGGTCTCGGGGTCCGGCTCGCCCGCGTCGTCGGACGGCGGGGTGTCGGCGACGGCCGGCTGTGGCGCGGTGTCCTCGCGGGACGCGGGCCGCCAGGCCGGGGGCGCCGGCCAGGGCAGGTTCTCCTCCGTCTGCTCCTCGGCCCGCTCCGGCGCCGGCTCCTCGGGCCGGGGCAGCGGCCGCAGCGGCGCCATGAACGCCTCGTCGGCGGACACCGTACGGGCGGCGGCGGGCTCGGCCTGGTCCGGCCACTCCCCCGCCTCACTCCCGGCCGAGGGCGCAGGCGGCGGCTCCTCAGCCGCGGCGGCCCCGTACACCGAGTCGACCGCGGCCCGGAACAGCGGCGGGGGCGGCGTGTCGTGCTGCGGCACCGCGAGCCACGGGTCCTGCGGGTACGGCGACACGACGGCGGTGTCGTCGGCGGACGCCGACGACGCGCTGACCTTGACCGGAGCGTCTTCCGTCTCCTTGATGGCGTCGAGCCAGGCCAGCTGTTCCTCGAGGGATTCTTCCCGATCGTGCCTTGCCACCGTGTTCCCCCTGTGGGTCTAAAGGGGCAGCAAATACTTCGCAGGTTAACGTCAAGAGTGGAGGGTAACGCCGCCAACCCACAACTTCTCTGCCCCGTTACCGTGGATCGCATGCGAGCCATCGAGATCACCCGCAGCGGCGGGCCAGAGGTGCTGGAATGGCGTGAGGTGCCGGATCCGCGGCCGGGGCGCGGCGACGTGCTCGTCGAGGTGACGGCCTCCGCGGTCAACCGGGCGGACGTGCACCAGCGCATGGGCCGCTACGATCCGCCGCCCGGCGCGCCGGCCTACCCGGGGCTCGAGGTGTCCGGCGTGGTGGCCGAGGTCGGCGCGGACGTGGAGCAGTTCAAGGCCGGCGACGAGGTGTGCGCGCTGCTGGCCGGGGGCGGCTACGCCGAGCGCGTGAGCGTGCCGTGGCAGCAGGTCATGCCGGTGCCGCAGGGCGTGCGGCTGGTGGAGGCCGCCGGGCTGCCGGAGGTGGCGTGCACGGTGTGGTCGAACGTGTTCATGACGGCGCGGCTGCGGCGCGGCGAGACGCTGCTGGTGCACGGCGGGGCGAGCGGGATCGGCACGTTCGCGGTGCAGCTCGCCAAGGCGCTGGGCGCGCGGGTGGCGGCGACGGTGGGGTCGGCGGCCAAGGCCGAGCGGGTCAGGGAGCTGGGCGCCGACGAGGTGGTCAACTACCGCGAGGAGGACTTCGCGGACAAGGTCGAGGCGGATGTGATTCTCGACATCATGGGCGCCAAGTACCTGTCCGGAAATATCCGGGCGCTGCGTACGGGCGGGCGGCTCGTCGTCATCGGCCTCCAGGGCGGCCGCAAGGCCGAGCTCGACCTGGGCGCGCTGCTGGCGAAGCGCGCCTCGGTCCACGGCACCACGCTGCGTTCCCGGCCCGTCGACGAGAAGGGCGCCATCGTCCGCAGCGTCGTCGACAACGTATGGCCGCTGGTCAGCGCCGGGGCCGTGCGTCCCGTCGTGTACGCCGAGCTGCCGATGTCCGACGCCGCCGAGGCGCATCGAATGGTCGATTCCGGGGAGCACGTCGGGAAGATCCTGCTAGTACGGTGAGACGTATGAATGCTGAGGACAACAACACCCCCCACATCGTGGTGGTGGGCCCCGACTTCCAAGGTCAGGGCGATAACGGCGAGGAAGAGCGGTCGGTCACCAACCTGGTCGAGCAGCCCGCCAAGGTGATGCGCATCGGCAGCATGATCAGGCAGCTCCTGGAGGAGGTGCGCGCGGCTCCTCTCGACGAGGCCAGCCGCAAGCGGCTGAAGGAGATCCACGAGTCCTCCATCAAGGAGCTCGAGGACGGCCTGGCGCCGGAGCTGGTCGAGGAGCTGGAGCGGCTGTCGCTGCCCTTCACCGACGACAACGGCGCGGTTCCCAGCGACGCCGAGCTGCGCATCGCGCACGCCCAGCTCGTGGGGTGGCTCGAAGGGCTCTTCCACGGCATCCAGACGACGCTGTTCGCGCAGCAGATGGCCGCCAGGGCCCAGCTGGAGCAGATGCGCAGGGCGCTGCCCGGCGTGCCGCAGGGGGAGGACCAGCCGCGGCCGCACGGCTCCGGCCCCTACCTGTAAAGCTCCTCCAGCACCCGCGCGACGCCGTCGTCGTCGTTGGCCTCGGTCACATGGTCGACCGCCGCCAGCACGCCGGGGTGCGCGTTGGCGACCGCGTAGGACGTGCCTGCCCAGCTCAGCATGGGCAGGTCGTTCGGCATGTCGCCGAACGCCACGACCTCCGACGCCTTGATCTCGTGCCGCTCGGCGAGCGTGGCCAGCGCCGTGGCCTTGGTGACGCCGTGGGCGCTCATCTCGATGAGGCTCCGGCCGCTGGAGTGGGTGGCGGTCACCAGATGGCCCACGAGGCCCTGCACGGTCGCGTGGAGGGTGTCGGGGTCCATCTCGGGGTGCAGAGCCAGGAGCTTGGCGCAGGGGCGCCCCGTGAGCGTCTCGCAGCCGGCGTCGAGCCCCTGGACGGCCTTGCGGTCCCAGCTCCCGAGCGGGAAATCTGACTCGTGCGCAAAACCGCCTTCATACTCGACCGAAAAGGCGAGTTCGGGCACGTTCGCTCGAAGCTGAGCGACGACTTCCTCCAGCACCTCCGCGTCGATGAGGTGAGATTCAACTATCCGTTCGGTATGCAGATCGTAGATCAGCGCACCGTTGGCGCAGATGGCCAGGCCACGGTGGCGCAACGCGCCCGCCACGCCGCCCATCCAGCGGGGCGGCCGCCCGGTCACGAACACGAGCATGGCTCCGGCATCCTCCACCTTGGCGAACGCGGCAGCCGTGCGGGGAGACACGGTTCCGTCGGTACGCAGGGCAGTGCCGTCCAGGTCGGTGGCCACTAGACGCGGCGCGGGAAGGCTGTACATAACAGGTTCCAGTTTGCCCGGTGATGCGACCGGCCAGAAATCTTCCTACCGACGGGAACACCAACGCGCCAGAATGGTGTTAGATGTGGAGGCGTTGTATTAGCTGATCCCGTAGTGAAAACCAGCATGACATTGTCTGAGCCACCCCGGGTGCTTGCTGTACGACACACCGGGACCCACGAGGTGTGGGTCCCATAGATTCACATCCTGAGGGAGAGCTTTTATGGCTCAGGGAACCGTCAAGTGGTTCAACGCTGAGAAGGGCTTCGGCTTCATCGCCCCGGACGGCGGTGCGCCGGACGTGTTCGTGCACTTCTCCGAGATCGTCGGCAACGGCTACCGCAGCCTTGAAGACGGCCAGCGGGTCGAGTTCGAGATCACGCAGGGACAGAAGGGGCCGCAGGCCTCCCAGGTCCGTGCCATCTGACCTGTAGCAGCGAGACAGGCCGGGGTTCGCTTCCAGCGGGCCTCGGCCTTTCGCATTCCGGACTGAACCCCGGCCGATCCCGTGCCGATCCCGGGCCGATCACGGATGTGACTCGATTCACATCCCCGCCGAACCACGCGGCCTTTCGCGACATCAAGCCATATATGAGGCATGCGTGGTTATCGCACCCCGCGACGCTCGTCGCGGCACTCGTTCTGCTTCTCAACGACCACCTGCTCAAACACGCCTGGTCAAGCCCTGTCACGGGCAAGCTCAGCGACGTGGCCGGGCTGGTGGTCGCGCCGCCTCTGGTGGCCCTCCTGCTGTGCCGCCGCGCCGATCTGGCGGCCACACTCCTGACCGGTGTGCTCTACACGCTCGTGAAAACGACGGAGACGGGCGCTGAGGCCGCCTCCCATGTCTGGACAGCCGTGGCGGGCCCGTCGCGCGTCCTGACCGATCCCACGGATCTTCTGGCCCTGCCGGCGCTCGGCCTGGCGTGGTGGATCCGGCGGCGCAGCCTCACGGGCGTCCCGCGGCGCTGGCTCGTGATCACCACCATGCCGCTGGCCGTGCTCGCCGTCACCGCCACCGCGGCGGCGCCCGGTCCCCCGGCCGCCCACGTCGTCGTGGTACGCGAGGACTCCATCGTGGTCGCGGGCGAGTCCATGGGCCCGCTGGCGTCCTCCGACGGCGGGCGCACGTGGACGGACTGGAAGAGCGAGAGGGCGTCGGCCGCTCTGGAAGGCGACGAGCCGCCGATCGGCCCCGCATGGGACGGGCAGGAGCTCGGCCCCGGCCAGCGCGCCGCCTGCCTGCGCGAGCACTGCTACCAGATCGTCGAGGGCGCGATGAAGGTCATGCGCTCCGGCGACGGCGGCGCGACGTGGGACCCCGGCTGGGAGGTGTCGCCGGGGCGCGTCAAGATGCTGGAACGCGCCCTCTCCGACGGCGCTCCCATCGTGTCGAGGTCGCTGGCCGTCCAGGAACACGGCGACGGGCACGTGGTCGTCGTGGCCAACGGCCGCGACGGCGTGGCCGTGAAGGACGCCGACGGGGCCTGGCGGCGGCTCGGCCTCACACCCCAGGGCGAGCTGTCGGACGCCGCGGCGATCCCGCTGAGCCGGTCCGCCGACGTCTCCGGCGAGATGCGGGTCGCCGCGCTGGCCGCCGTCCTGGCGGCCCTGGCCGGGCTGAGCGCGCAGGCCGCGCGGCCCACCCGCCGCACCCGCCCCTGGGCGGTCGTGGCGCTGGCCGCCGGAGGCGCCCTGGTCATGGCGCCGTGGCCGTACGAGTACTGGCTCTTGCCCGTGACCCCGCTGTGGATGGCGGCCATGTTCGTCGGAGGCGTCCTGCTGATCTCCGCGATGATCGTGGCCGCCTCGCTCGTCTCCGACGCGTGGCTCGGCGCGCGCGGCGTCTGGCGTGCCGTGGGCGCCGGGGTGCTGGTCGGGGTGGGCGTGGCGGCGCCGTTCAGGGCGTGGAGCGCGGGCCTGGTGGACGACTACGGCCTCGCCCTGGCGGCCGCCGCCCTGCTCGGCGTCGGGGCCGCCGCCGCCGGGCTCGTCACGCTGCGCAGGCGCGCCCTGCTGGAGGCACGCGAGCCGCGGCCGGACGCGTACACGCTCCCAGGACGCGGCTGACGGCCCGCGCGGGCCGTCAGCCGGCGATGGGCTACTTGGCGGGCTCCAGCACGTCCAGGCCCACGTACGGGCGCAGCGCGGCGGGCACCACGACCGAGCCGTCGGCCTGCTGGTGGTTCTCCAGGATGGCGACGATCCAGCGGGTCGTGGCCAGCGTGCCGTTGAGCGTGGCCAGATGCTGCGGCTTGCCGTCCTTGTCCCGGTAGCGGACGGCGAGCCGGCGCGCCTGGAACTCGGTGCAGTTGGACGTCGAGGTCAGCTCGCGGTAGCGGCCCTGCGTGGGGATCCACGCCTCGCAGTCGAACTTGCGCGCCGCCGACATGCCGAGGTCACCGGCCGCCGTGTCGATGATCCGATACGGGACCTCGATCTTGGCGAGCATCTCCTTCTCGTACTCAAGCAGCCGCTGGTGCTCGGCGGCGGCGTCCTCGGGACGCACGTAGGAGAACATCTCGACCTTGTCGAACTGGTGGACGCGGATGATGCCCCGGGTGTCCTTGCCGTAGGAGCCCGCCTCGCGGCGGAAGCACGACGACCAGCCCGCGTAGCGCAGCGGCAGCTCGTCACCGCCGATGATCTCGTGCGCGTGGTAGCCCGCCAGCGACACCTCCGACGTGCCGACCAGGTAGAGGTCGTCGTCAGGCAGACGGTAGATCTCCTTGTCGTGGGCCACGTGGAACCCGGTGCCCTGCATCGTCTCCGGCTTGACCAGCACCGGCGTGATCATCGGCGTGAACCCGCGCTCGATCGCGTGCTGCATCGCCATGTTGAGCAGGCCGAGCTGCAGCCTGGCGCCCACGCCCTTGAGGAAGAAGAACCGCGAGCCGGACACCTTGGCGCCGCGCTCCATGTCGATGGCGTCGAGCCGCTCGCCCAGCTCCAGATGGTCCTTCGGCTCGAAGTCGAACACCCGGGGCTCGCCGTGCGTCTCCAGCACGACGTAGTCGTCCTCGCCGCCGGGCGGGGCGGCCTCCTCGACGATGTTGGGCACCGTCTGCAGGACCTCGTCGAGCTCGCCGGCCAGCTTTTCGGCCTCGGCCTCGGCGGACTTGACCTGCGAGGCGAGCTCCTTGGCCCGCTGGAGCAGCGCGGCCTTCTCCTCGCCCTGCGCCTTGGAGACCGACTTGCCCATGCTCTTCTGCTCGGCGCGCATGGCCTCGAACGAGGTCAGCGCGGATCGGCGGCGCTCATCGAGCGCGAGCAGCGTGTCGACGACGGAGTCGTCCTCACCGCGGGCACGCTGCGACGCCCGTAGCCGGTCGGGATCCTCACGAAGGGTACGCAGGTCAATCACAAGGAAAGGCTACCGGCGCGGGCCCCTCACCCGCTCCCGGATTAGACCTCGCCGGCGCGGACACGGGCCAGCCAGCCCGCCGCCTCGGCGAACTCCGCGTCGGCGGTGCCCCGCTTGATCTGCGGCGCCACCCCGTCCGCGCGCGGATAACTGCCCAGGAAGCGCACCTCGCCGCAGATGCGGTGCAGCCCGGAGATCGCCTCTCCCACCCGCGCGTCGGCCACGTGACCCTCGAAGTCGAAGTGGAAGAAGTAGCGGCCGATGCCGTTGCCGGTGGGCCGCGACTCGATCCGGCTCAGGTTGACGCCGCGCACCGAGAACTCGGTCAGCATCTCCAGCAGCGCGCCCGGATGGTCGTCGGCCAGGAAAGCCACCAGCGTGGTGCGGTCGGAGCCGGTCGGCTCGGGCAGCGGGCCCGGCCTGCTCACCCTGACGAACCGGGTCACGGTGTCGGACCGGTCGCCGATGTCGCCCACCAGCTCGACCAGGCCGTAGTGCTCGCCCGCGATGCGCGCCGCGATGGCCGCGTCGTACGGCGAGCCCGGCAGCGACACCTCCTGGGCCGCCGCGGCGGTCGACGGCGCGGACACCACGACCGCGTCGGGCAGCTCGCGCGACACGAACGCCCGGCACTGCGTGATCGCCGCCGGATGCGTGTAGACGCGCTTGATGTGCACCAGCTCGGTGTCGGGCCTGGCCAGCAGCGAGAACCGCACCGGCAGCAGCAGCTCGGCGGTGATCAGCAACGGCTCGCCCCAGGCGAACTCGTCGAGCGTCGTCGTGATGCCGCCCTCAAGGGAGTTCTCCAGCGGCACCACGGCCCCGTCGGCCTCGCCGCTCCGCACCGCGTTGAGCGCGGCAGGCACGGTGGCGCACGGCAGGCGCTCGGCCCCTGGCTCCAGCAGCCGCAGGGCCTCCTCGGTGAAGGTCCCCTCCGGTCCGAGATACGCGAGTCTGGGCATACTCACAGGGTATCCGCAGGTTGACGAGCCGCGTCGGGTATTTCGGAACGCCGTTTCGGCAGCCACCAGCCCAGCAGCCACACCAGGGCCAGCGCCCCCAGTCCGAAACCGTTCTGCACGATCTTGCCGAGCACCGGGCTGACCACCGGTATCTCCGCCGCCTTCAGCGACACCCCCCACCACGGGACCGGCACCACGTAGTACAGCCACACCCCCGCGGCCACCCGCAGCCGCACCGGATCGCGCCCGTCGCCCACGATCGCCCCCAGCACCACGACCACCCAGGCCAGATGGTGGATCCAGGCGACCGGCGACAGCAGCACCGCCATCAGCCCCACGAGCGCCACCGCGCGCACCCCGTCACCCGCCCGGTACGCCTCACGCGCGGCGCGGAACCCGTACCACCCGACCACCGCCACCAACGCCAGCCAGATCACCGTCGTCAGCGCGTCCGGCATGTACAGGCGGATCAGCATGCCGCGCATCGACTGGTTCGTCGTGGCGGCGTTCGCCCCCAGCCGCTCGGAGTCGAGCAGCGCCCCGAACCAGAAGTCCACCGCGTCCTGCGGCACCACCGCGAACGGCAGCAACGTCAGCAACGCCGTCACGAACGACGCCATGAACAGCGTCCGCCACTGCCGCGTCACCAGCAGATAGATCAGGAAGACGCCCGGCGTCAGCTTGACCGCCGTCGCCACCCCGATCAGGAACCCGCGCGGCCACCACGGCCGCCGCGCCACACAGTCCGCCAGGCACAGCGCCACCAGCAGGATGTCCACCTGCCCGAACCGCACCTGGTCGCGGATCGGCATCAGGTACGTGCACGCCACCATCAGGAACGCGAACACCCACGGCGCGTACCTGCCGCCCAGCACCCGCCGGAACGCGAACCCCACCGCCACGGCCAGCGCGACGAAGATCCCCGCCGTCCACGCCCACTGCGCCGTCTCCCACGACATCGCCGCGAGGCCCGCCGCCATCATCGCCGCCACCGGCGGGTACGTGAACGGCAGCAACTGCGGCGCCGGGGTGAAATAGTCGTAGACCGGACGCCCGTCGAGCAGCATCCGCCCGCCGGTACGGTAGACGTCGAGGTCCACCAGGCGCTGGTCGTCCGGGTTCGTCAGCCAGTGCTGCACCAGCGGCGTCACAGCCGCCGCGACGACCAGCACCGCCACGGCCCACGCCCACCACTGCCGCCGCCACGGCGCCTCGACACTCGTCACGGTGTGGCACGTTACCGTGGCTGTTGTTCACCGAGCGCGCCAACACCGGGGGTTCCGCACATGCCGCAAGCCACCTTCCGCGCGCCCTCCCCCCTCCCCAAGCACGGGAGCGACCTCCCGGAAGGCCAGCACAACCTCCCCGAGCGCCTGCGCGCTCTCCCCGCACGCCAGCACGACCTTCCAGGGCACCTGAGCGACCTCCCTGGGCGCCTGCCCGGTCTCCCCGAGCACCAGCGCAACCTCCCCGGCCGCCAGGGCACCCTCCCCGAGCACAGGAGCGACCTCTCCGGGCGCTGGCACGACCTCCCCGGGCATGGGCGCGAGCTCTCCGGGCGCCGGTGCGGCGAGTACGCGGTACGGCGGAGGTCGGCGCAACGGGTACGGCGAAGCGGCGCACAAGGCGCACGGCGACCGGCCCTCGGCGCACTGGCCGCCCTGCTGCTCACCCTCATGCTCACCACCGTCCTGGCAGCACCCGCCTCGGCCACCACCGCGCCGGCCACGACCGCACCGGCCACCGCCGCACCCGGCCGGGTGGCGCTCATCGGCGTCCCCGGCCTGGAGTGGAGCGACCTCGACGAGTCCCGCACCCCCAACCTGTGGAAACTCGTCACCCAGGGCGCCTCCGCCTCCATGTCCACCCGCGCCGTCCCGCCCCCGGACCGCGGCATCACCTGCCCGGTCGCCGGCTGGCTCACCGTCTCTGCGGGCCAGCGCGCGGGCACCCCCGGCAAGGGCTGCCCGCCCACCCCCGCCCCCCGGCCCACCGCGGACGGCGGCGCGGCGGTCCCCGGCTGGGCCGAGCTGTCCGCCCACCAGGCCGACACCGGGTACGCCGCCCAGCTCGGCACCCTCGGCCAGTCCGTGGCCGACGCCGGAGGCAAGGCGGCCGCGATCGGGCCGGGAGCCGCGCTCGCCGCCGCCGACAAGGCGGGAAATATCACCCGATACGCCGACACCCCCGAGGCCCTCCCGGACCCGTCCGCCTACACCCTGATCGTCCTCGACGCCCCCGAACTCGCCGACGCCTGGTCCCACCGTCCCCTCGACCAGTACGGCGTCCCCACCGCCATGCCCGCCGCCACCCGCCACGCCGCCGTGGCCAAGGCCGACGCCCGGATCGGCGCGTTCCTCGCCACCCTCCCGCCCGGCTTCACCACCCTCGTCGCGGGCATCTCGGACGTCACCCCCAGCGCCCACCTGCACGTCGCCATCGCCGCCGGCCCCTCGCCCACAGGCCAGCCGTACGGGCCCGGCCACCTCACCGCCACCTCCACCCGCCAGGACGCCCTCGTCACCATCTCCGACCTGACGGCCACGGCCATCCAGCTCACCGGCGCCGAACACCCGCGCCAGGTCGTCGGCCGCCCCTGGCAACCGAACGGCGCCGCGGCCACCCCGGCCGAAACGGTCACCGGCCTGGCGGACGCCGACCTGGCCAGCCAGGTCCTCCGCGAGGTCCGCGGCCCCTTCTTCGCCGTCTTCGTCGCCGTGCAGCTCCTCTTCTACGCCTTCGCCGCCCTGGCCCTACGCCGCCGCCGCACCCCCGAAGGCCACCCCACACAAGCCGGACACCCCACCCCACAGACCGACCAGGCCCGGACCGAAGAACTCGGCACCGCAGACCGCTCAGCCCAGGCCGAAGAGGCCGGGACCGCAGACCGCCCGACCCAGGGCGGAGAAACCGGGGCCGCAGGCCGTCCGGCGTCTCCGGGAGCGGCCCAGGGCGGGCGGTCGCCCCATGCCACCGGCAGTGGGCTCCGGGCGGCTGGGGGGATCGATGTGGCCAGTGCCTCACGGTTGCTGGTGGCCGTGCAGGTGGTGTCCGTCGTGAGTGGCGCCATCGCCGTGTCGACGTTCCTCGCCCAGCTGGTCCCGTGGTGGAGCCTGGGGGCGCCGATGACGGCGCTGATCGGCACCATCCTGGCCACCGCCGCCCTCATCACCGGTCTGGCGTTCGCGGGCCCGTGGCGGGCGCACGTGCTGGGCCCGCTGACCGTGGTGGCGGCCGTGACGTCGGTGGCGATGCTGGTGGACGTGATGACCGGCTCCACCCTCCAGGTGAACGCGGTGTCCGGCTACGAGCCCGTCACGGGCGGCCGCTTCTACGGCTTCAGCAACATCGCGTTCGCCATCTACGCGACGGGCACGATCCTGGCCCTGGCCGGGGTGGCGCAGTGGCTGAACGGCCGGGGGACGCCGCGGGTCGTGGTGATGGCGGTGTGCGCGGCGTACGGCGGGCTGGCGGTGTTCGCCGACGGGTGGCCGTCGTGGGGCGCCGACTTCGGCGGGGTGCCGGCGTTCGTGGTGGGGCTGGCGGTGTTTCTCATCCTCCTGTCGGGACGCCGGGTGTCGATCGTGAAGCTGCTGCTGGTGGGCCTGGCCGGGGCGGTGCTGATCGGCGCGATCGCGGTGTTCGACTGGCTGCGCCCGGACAGCCAGCGGACGCATCTGGGCACGTTCGTCCAGCAGATCATCGACGGTCAGGCGTTGACCGTGGTGGCCCGCAAGTTCGGGGCGATGGTGGGCGTCACGGTGGGGAACTGGTCGCTGACCCTCCTGTCGCTGGTCGCGCTGGCCTTCCTCTTCCTGGTGCTGAACCGGCCGTCGCGGTGGGGCGCCTCGGCGCTCGGCCAGGCGTACGCGCTGGCGCCCACGCTGCGTGCCGGGCTGTTCGGCGCGCTGACGTGCGCGCTCATCGGTTTCCTCATGAACGACTCGGGCATCGCCATCCCGGCCATGGCGCTGACCGTGGCGGTGCCGCTCACGCTCGCGGCGTGTGTAAGGGCCTTGCAGCTCGCCGCGCCCACCACAGCAGGGCCGCCGTCAGGGCCAGCAGCGCCCACGGCGTCATCTGGCCGCGCACGACGCTCCTGAGCCATTCGAGGTCGTCGGGCAGCACGTAGACCCGGGCCGGCAGGTAGGCCAGCGACAGCACGAGCAGGTGGGCGACGAGGAACTGGTCGAGCGTGGACGCGGCGACCAGGGCCAGCACCCCGAACGCCAGCCCGTCGTACCAGGGAAGCACGTAGGGCGAGGCGAACAGGTAGGCGACGACCAGCACCAGCGCCACCACCGCCGCGCTCTCGCCTGCGGGCCCGCGCGCCGCCCGGGTCACCCGGAACAGCGACCAGGCGATGAGCGCGAGCAGCAGCAGCGAGCCGATCTGGATCTCGCCCCGGTAGGCGCTGCCGGTGCCGACGATCTCCTGCAGCCAGCCCTGGACGAGCTTCCACGGCGAGGCGTGGGAGATCGACTTGCTGGTGCGGGTCACGGGCCCGACGGCCTCGGCCCCGACGAGGACGTAACCGGCGACCACCACCGCGAGCGCGATCCCGGCCACGAGGGCCAGCCGGCCGGGCCGCCGCCGCATCTCCCACGCGGGCCCGAGCGCCACGAGGCCGACGTTGACCTTGGCGGCGACCCCCAGCCCCAGCAGCGCGCCGGTGGCCAGGGCGCCGCCCCTGGACGGCAGGCCGTTCGCCAGCAGGGCGGCCACCACGCACGCGATGGCCAGCGTGTCGACGTGCATGCCCGCGACGAGCTGGTAGAGCAGCAGCGGGTTGGCCGTCCACAGCAGCGCGGCGCGCACGCGCCTGGCCGGGTCGTGCCGGGTGAAGCGGTCGATCAGGAGCCCGGTCGCGACGAAGGCGGCGGAGTTGACCAGCGCGAGAACGAAGATCGTGAGGCGCAGGGAGTCGCCGCCCACCCAGCTCGCCAGGGCCTGCACGAACGTGGCGACGGGCCCGTAGACGCTCGGCTCCTCCCGCCACGGCTCCTCGACCGCGTCGGCGATCGGGTCGCCGGGCAGGTCGGTCGCGCCGTGGGAGTAGGGGCTCAGGCCGAGCGTGAGCATGCGCCCGTAGGCGGCGTAGTTGAGGTGGTCACCGGAGCCGGACGGCGGCAGGAACGCCAGCACCCCGGCGGCCACGCAGCCGAGCGCCACAAGACGGCGGGCGACCAGAGAGCGGGCGACGCCCCCGCGCGAGGGCAGGACGCTCAGCCCGGCGAGCAGCCCGGCGGCGCCCAGGACGAGCGCGGCGGCGGCCATCGCGACGACCAGGTGCGGATCGGGCGCGGCGGACAGCGAGAACGGCGGATGCCAGGCCGCGCCGGTCAGCGCGGGCACCAGGGCGGACGGGCCGAGAAGACCGATGGTGATCGTCAGCAGGATCGACGCGACGATCGCCGCCGTGGCCAGGACGGCCACCGGCGTGGCGGCCGGCGCGGCGGCGGCCCCGGCACTCCGGGTCTCGGAAGTCACCCGCAAATTCCAGCACACTCGCCACGCCCGCCCGGACGCCGATCTCCAGCCTGTGGAAAACGTGACGGGGCGGTCAGCGCCGCAGCTTGCCGAGGTTGTCGGCGACCACCGGCTCGCGGCTGGCCAGGGCCAGCGCCACGTCACGCAGCTGCCGGGCCCGGTGGAGCTGCGCCCGCCAGTCGGAACCGGTCGCCCGGTGGGCCATCTCCACCTCCACCTCGCGGACGCGGAAGCCCTTGCGCAGCAGGTCGATGGTCAGCGCGGTCTCCACGCCGAAGCCGTGCGCCAGCGGCCGGGCCGCCTCGAAGGCGTCGCGGGTGAGGCAGCGCTGCCCGTTGAGCGGCTGGGTGGCCTCGAAGCCGGTCGCGCGGCGGATGCCGTCGCGGGAGACGCGGACGACGATGCCGTGGCCGGCGAGCTTGACCCTGGTGGCGAAGACCGCGATGGTCATGTCGGCCTCGCCGGTGCGCACGGGCTCGATTAACGGGGCCGCGGCCTGCGCGGTGCCGGCCAGGTCGGCGTCGAGGAACAGCAGGTGGCGCGGGATCTCGCCGTCGAGGAGCCGGACGGCTTCGGCGCCCGTCTCCATCGCGGCGGCCTTGCCGCGGTTGCGGCTGTGGCGGACCACCCTGGCCCCCGCCGCGCGCGCCACCCGGCCCGTCGGGTCGGTCGAGCCGTCGTCGACGACCACGACGAGGTCGACGCCGGGCAGGCCGAGCGCCGCCTCGACGGTGAGACCGATGCGGTCGGCCTCGTTCTTGGCCGGGACGACCACCGCCGTGTCGGCCGTCATGAGCCCTCGGCGATGAGGAACTCCTGCGGCACCTCGTCATGCACGGTGAACACCGAGTCGAGCCCGGTGACCTGCAGGATCTTGCGCACGGCGGGGCGCGGGGCGGCGACGTCGAGCGCGCCTCCCTGCTCCTTCATCCGTTTGAGCGCCGAAAGCAGCACGTTCATCCCCGTGGAGTCGCAGAAATCCACGGCGGACATGTCGATGACCACGCGGCTGGGCCCCTCCTGCAGCAGTCGCGTGAACTCCGACTGCAGGTGGGGTGCCGTATAGAGGTCGATTTCACCGGCGATCACGACGAGTGCGTGGCCGGCATGTGATCGAGTCGAGACCTTGAGCTCCACATGGGCAGGCTAGCGGCGCGAGCGCCCCGGGTCACGTTGTCACGCCGATAGGGCGACGACCGGTATGGAGCGACGCCGGGAAACGACGGGTTCTTGGCCGAGGCTCGCGAGAGACTTTGACCGCCGGCCGCGAGGTCGTACGAGAGTCGCCGTTTGGGCTCCACGGCGACGGAGAGTACGCGAAACTTGACGGTGCGAAACCTTGGGGTCCGGCGACGGCCCCACTTCACACAGGAGGAGGGGCTGGGCTGGAACCCGCGGGCCCGATCGTCCATGAACACAGACCGACTCGAAGATCCGCAGCGTCAGAGGCTCCGCGAACACCTGGAGGCCATCCTCATCCGCTCCGAGAAGGCCACCTCGTGGCATGACGAGGCCGCTCGCCTGCGCGGCCTGGTCAACCATGAGGGGTACGTGCCGGTCCGCACCCGGTTGGCGGGCGTGGACCTCGACTTCCTGGCGGGCGCCCGGGAGGACCTGCTGAGGTTCTCGGAGCTGGGGCTCCGGCTGCTCGACCTGCACCAGCCGCGCGACGCCGGGGGCATCACCAGCGACGCCGCGCATCCGATCCTGCGGTGCCGGAGCTGCATGTGGCGCTGGCCCTGCCCGACATTCCGCGCTATTTCCGACTCGTTCAACGCGCCTCCGGAGTCCGCCCTCCCGGAGTCGGCCTGACGGCGCCCACCCCGGCCCCTCACGGAGCCCGCCTGACGGCGCCCTGAGCGGGCCCTCCCCCCTCCACCGAAGCCGCAGCCGTAGCCGAAGCCGTAGCCGCAGCCGAACCCGTAGCCGAACCCGCTGGGAGCCGGATCTCGAACCGGCACCCAGGCCCCTCGTTGACCACGCCGATCGTCCCGTCGTGCGCTTCGACGAGGCCCCGGGCGATCGCCAGCCCGAGCCCCGCCCCGCCGTCGGCGGTCGGCGTCCGCGCCGCCTCGCCCCTGAACGCCACGTCGAACACCCGCGGCAGGTCCTCTGCGGGGATTCCGCCGCAGCAGTCGGAGACCGACAGGCAGGCCAGCCCGTCGTCGAGCCCGGCGCGCAACACGACGTCGCGCCCCGGCGGCGTGTGCCTGATCGCGTTCGCCACCAGGTTGAGCAGCGCCCGGCCGAGGGCTCCGGCATCGGCCGTGACCGGCGGCGCCGCGCCCGCCTCGGCCGTCAGCCGCACCCCTTTGGCGCGGGCCAGCGGCTCGGCCCCGGCGAGCGTGTCGGCGACCAGGTCCGCCAGCCCGATCCCGCTGCGCGACAGCCGCAGCGCCCCGGCGTGGATCCTGGACAGCTCGAACAGGTCGTCGACCATGGCCGACAGCCGGTCCACCTCCAGCCGGATCTGGGCGTGATAGCGGCCGACGGTCGCGGGATCGGACACCACGCCGTCCTCCAGCGCCTCGGCCATGGCGCGCATCCCGGCCAGCGGGGTGCGCAGGTCGTGACTGACCCAGGCGACGAGCTCGCGCCGGGCTCCCTCCAGGGCGCGTTCGCGCGCGTACGCCTCCTCCAGGGTGGTGGCGATCGTCTGGAGCTCGGCGGGCAGCCCGCGCGGCGCGCTGAACGGGACCTCGCGGACGGCGGCGACGAGCCGCCTGCTCTCCCCCACCACCCGCCTGGCCAGCACGAACGCGACTCCGAGCCCCACCAGGCCGCCCACCGCGACGACGCTGAGCACGATGTCGCGCGCCGGGCCTTCGAGGATCATGCGCATGGTGATCGCCACCACGCCGGCCAGGGTCGCCACGACCGCGACCACCACGACGACGGCCAGCATCACGCCGATCGAGCGGGTGCGCAGGCGGCCCATCACGGCCAGGCCGAGCCCGGCCACCAGGAGCCCGAGCCCGGCGGTGACGGCGACGATCATGCCGAGGTCGCCGGTCATGCCAGCGGCTCGTAGCGGTAGCCGACCCCCCAGACCGTGACGATCCTTCGTGGTTCGGTCGGATCCGGCTCGATCTTCTCGCGCAGCCGCCTGACGTGCACGGTCACGGTGGAGGAGTCGCCGAACGACCAGCCCCACACCTGGTCGAGCAGCGCCGAGCGGCTGAACGCCTGGCGGGGGTTGCGCATCAGGTAGGCGAGCAGGTCGAACTCGCGGGCGGTCAGCATCACCGGCGCGCCGCCGAGCCGGACCTCGTGCGCGCCCACGTCCACGACCAGGTCGCCGTCGCGGAGCACACCGGTGCCGGCGGTGACGGCTGCGCCGCGGGCGCGGCGCAGCACCGACTGGACGCGCAGCGCCAGCTCGCGGGGGCTGAACGGCTTGGTCACGTAGTCGTCGGCGCCGGTCTCCAGCCCGGCCACGCGGTCGATCTCCTCGCCGAGCGCGGTCAGCATGATCACGGGCACGGGCCAGCGTTCCCTGAGCTTCCTGCACACCTGGAGGCCGTCGAGCTTGGGCAGCATCAGGTCAAGCACCATCAGGTCGGGCGGGCTGGCCAGCGCGCGGCGCAGCGCCTCCGCACCGTCGCCGACGCACTCGACCTCGTGCCCGTCGCGCTCCAGGTAGCGGGCGACCACCTCGGACACGGTCGGATCATCCTCGACCACCAGGATTCGGGTGCTCACCCCTGCACGGTACGGCGCGGACCTGATCGGGCGGCACCCGCGTCATCGGTTCGTAAGGGTCGCAGATCGTCCCGGCAGGACGTACGGTGGCCTCATGGGTCGAGTAATCATGCTCGTGCTGGGCGCACTGCTTGCGCTCTTCGTGTTGTTCAACTTCATCGTCCCGATGGTTCTGGGGCTTCTGAAGGTCGCTCTCATCATCGGCGTCGTGGCCGTGCTGGTGTTCATCGTGGTCACGATGGTCGGTAAGTCCTCGTCGGCACGGTGACGCTCTTCCTGTTCGATCCGTGGCTCATCGCCGTGACCATGGTCGCGGTCCTGTTGCTGGCCTCCTGGGCCGCCAGGCTGCTGCCTGTCCTCGGCGGTGAGCCGTCCGGGTTTCCGCTGGTCTACGCGCGGCGCACGGCTTTCCAGCGCCAGCGCGATCCCGACGCGGCCGGGCGGCCCCGGCCGCGAGCGCCATCGGCGCGCCCCGCTTTCCGGTAAGCGGGGCTCATCCGAGCCCTGAGGTTCTCTCCCATGAGAAGGGCTCATGATCGACTCTCTTGTCACGTTCGTCATCGGCATGTCCGGGGGCCACGCCGCGCTCGGGATCGTGCTGTTCACGCTGGCGGTGCGGCTGCTGTTGCTGCCTCTGGCCGTCAAGCAGGCGCGCAGCGCCCGGGTCAGGGAACGGCTCGCGCCCAGGCTGCGGGCGCTCCAGAAGCGCTACGGGCGCGATCCGGCGAAGCTGGCCGGCGAGACGCGCGCCCTCTACGCCAAGGAGGGCACGTCGCCGTTCGCCGGGGTCCTGCCGGGGCTGGCGCAGTTGCCGTTCATGTGGCTGATGTACCGGGTGGCGACGCATCCGACCGCGCTGGCGGGGCACGACCTGTTCGGCGCGCCGCTCGGGCAGCACGTGGCCGCGATAACGGTGAATTACGGTCTGTTCAGCGTGCCGGTTTTGGTCTTTACACTCGTCATCACTCTGATGGCGCTGGTGGCGTGGTGGATGTCACACAGGACCAAGGCCATGATGACCGAGGAGCAGCCGGAGCTCATGCGCCGGATCATGCCGCTGCTGCCGTTCGGCTCGCTGCTGGCCGCGGCGGTGCTTCCCCTGGCCGCCGGGCTCTACCTGCTCGTGTCGACGGCCTGGACGGCCGGAGAGCGCGCGGTGCTGGCTACCCGGCCTCTCTGAGCGCGTGCACCTGCCCGTTGTTCACGGTCCCCGTGGGCGCGGGCAGGATCGCCCACACCGTGGTCGTGTCGCCGTCGTGGCGAACCCCCCAGCTCTCCGCGACGTACTCGACGATGCCCAGCCCACGGCCGCCCAGTGACGACAGCGCCGGCCGGCCCGCCCGCGGCTCGGTCGCCGCTCCCCCGTCGCTCACGGCGACCTCGATGTGATCGTCGCTGCGCAGCCAGGTCACCTTCACCATGCCCGACGGCAGCGGATGCGCATGCCTCAGCGCGTTGCTCAGCAGCTCGCTCACCACGAGGACGGCGTCGTCGATCGCGGCGGTGAACACCCCGCAATCCTGCAGGTCGGTGCTCAGACGCTGGCGGGCAACGGCGACGCTGGACGGCGCGTACGGCAGCAGCACCACGCTTGACACACCCACCTCCCCGCTCCCAGTGCCCCCCGCGGGAACACTCCCCGGTACGACCGAAATGCCCCGTTACTCAATCCCAGAAACCGCATCTCGATCACAGCTTGTACACATCGGACGATAGATCAGCTCAACCGTGACCACCTCGTTACCGCATCGGTGTGTCGGATCCGATAGGGGATGCACGCTTGAGCACGAGTCTCATACGGGTGCCGCCGCCGGGCCCCGGATGGGCGCTCACCTCGCCGCCCTGGGCCCTGGCCAGGCTCCGCACGATGTAGAGGCCTAAGCCGACCCCGCCGAACCGTCTTCGGTCACCGCTGTCGACCTGCACGAACCGTTCGAAGATCCGCTCCCGGTCGGCCGGCGCGATGCCCACGCCCTCGTCGTCGACGACCACGACCAGCGCGCCGTTCTCGGGCCGCGCGGAGACGCTGATCAGGCCGCCCTTGGGCGAGTACTTGAACGCGTTCTCCAGCAGTTGCGCGAGCACGATGTCGGTGGCCAGCGCGTCGCCCATCGCGAGCGGCAGCCCGTCGGCGACGCTCACCTCGACCCGGTGGCTGTCGGACAGCACGGGTAAGCCCAGCGTGGCCGCGCGCACCCGCTCGGCCAGGTCGAACGGCTCGTCCCTGACCACCTGCTCCTCCGCGCCGGCCCGCGCGCCCAGCAGCAGGTGGTCCATGAGCTGCCCGAGCGACCTGGACCGCTCGGCGATCGTGTGCACGGCGGAGCGGCGCTCGGCGTCGCTCAGCTTGTCCCAGCGGGAGTCGAGCGTGCTGGCGAAGCCGCGCACGATCGTGATCGGGGTGCGCAGCTCGTGGCTGGTCGTGGCCAGGAACAGGTCCTTGGCCTCCTCCAGCTCCTTGGCCGCGGTCACGTCGCGGAAGTCGACGACCAGCTCGCCGGTCTCCTGGATGCGCGCGCCCACCACGTCCAGCCAGCGCCCGTCGGCGAGCTGGACCGTCAGCTTCTCGCCCGGGGCGGGCTGCGGGAACGGCGGCGGCTGCCCCACGGCCTCCTCGGCCGGGACGGCGGTCAGCCGGGCGGCGGCCGGGTTCCAGCGCAGCACCCGCCCCTCGCGGTCGAGCACGGCGATGCCGTCGGCGCTGGCGTCGAACACCGCCCGCTCGTGGGCCCGCTGCCGCACCGCCTCCTGGTAGGCGACCGCGTTGCCGACGGCGATGCCGGCGTGCCCGGCCAGCAGCTCCAGCAGCTCCAGCTCCAGGTGGCCGGGCTTGCGCCGGGCGAACAGCGCGTAGAGCGCCCCGTACGGCCGCCCGCCGACGGCCGCCAGGCCGAGCGCGACCGTGTGCAGGCCCTTGAGGCTGGACCAGACCAGGCTGTCGAGCCCCTCCGACTCCAGCAGCACGGTCTTGCCGGTGCGCAGCAGCTTGCCGACGAGGCTGTTGTGCAGGTCGGTGGTGGTGCCCTTGGGCACGTCGGGAAGCTGGTAGGTGCTGACCAGCCGCAGCCGGTCGCCCTCGATGAGCACGAACCCGCCCGCGTCGGCCCCGGTGAGCTCGGTCAGGCTGGCCGAGATCCGGTCGAGCACGGCGGGCAGCTCCAGCTCGGCGTTGATGTCGCCGACCACGTCGGTCAGCCGCCGCACCAGCCGGGCCCGGCGGGCCATCCGGTTCTTGGCGGCGTCGTCGGCCTGCACCAGGTGGTGGACGCACACGTAACCGGCGACGGCGCTGCCGATGCGCAGCGCGCTGATGTCGACCCGGACGTCCAGCACCTCGCCGTCGCCGCGCACGCGCTTGGTGCGCAGCGAGACCTGCCCGCCGGTGCGCACCCGCTCCAGCACCGCGTGGTGCTCGGCGGTCAGCTCGTCCGGCACGATCGGCGCCCGGCGGCCCAGCATCGAGGCCGCCGTCAGGCCGAAGAGCCGCTCGGCCGCGGCGTTCCAGACCAGGACGGTCTGGTCCCGGTCGAGGACCACGACGGCATTGGGCGAGCTGTCGAGCACGGCACGGGCTATGTCATCGTCACTCCCAGCCCATTCGTCCCCCACGACTCCATAGTGCCCCCGGCGTGGCGGCCTTGTCGGGCGATCCGTCCGATACGCTGCGGTCACGGCGTTTCCAACAGGGGGTGAAGGCATGTCGGACGACATCGACGCCCTGTTGCGGGTGACCTCCGCCACCTATCGAGGCGACGGGCCGCCCGATGTCGCGTTCGGCACGTACGACGGCGCGGTCGGGCGGATGATCATCGCGGTGACGGGCCGCGGCATCATCTCGTGCAGCTTCGAGGACGAGCAGGACGTGTACGAGCGCGTCACCAACCACGTGGGCCGGCACATCGCCCCCAACCCGAGACGGCTCGACCCGGTGCGCCGCGAGCTCGACGCCTACTTCTCGGGGCGGCTGCGGGCCTTCGCCACGCCGGTCGACCTGGCCCTCGCCACCCCCTTCGCGCGCACGGTGCTGCAGAAGACGATGGCGGTGCCGTACGGGACGACCACGACGCTGGAGAGCATCGGCGAGCTGATCGGCAGGCCGCGCGCGCTGCGCGCGGTCGGCAACGCGCTCAGCGCCAACCCGGTGTGCGTGGTGGTGCCGTGCCACCGGGTGGTGCGTGACGACGGCGGGCTCGGCGACTACGCCGGGGGCGAAGCCGCCAAGCGCCACCTGCTCAACGTCGAGCGCCGCGCCGCCTGAGCGCGCCGAGCGCCAGCGTCACCAGGGCCGCCACGAGGGCGGCGCCGAGCGCGCCGTTCATCCACGGCTGCCGCTCGAAGCCGATCGCCTCGCGCACGGCGGCCCAGATGCCGTCCCACTGCTCCACCGTGGGCGTGGAGGTCGTCAGCCAGTAGGCGGCGAAGCCGAGCGCCCACGGCGCCAGCATGGACCAGCGGGCCGGGGCGTCCTCGGCGGTGTTCCACCGGGTGGCGCCGCCGAGCAGGAAGTAGTCCACGGCCAGCACCGCGAACATCGGCACGAACACCGCGCCGATCACGCCCAGGAACGCGCCGTAGGAGGTCACGTCGACCACCAGCGCGATCGCGACGGTCAGCACGCCGATGGCGACGCTGAGGATCCGCCGGTCCACCCGGGGCATGAGGTTCTGCAGCGAGACCGTGGTCGAGTAGACGTTCGCGAACGACTGGTCGGCCTCGCGCAGCACCAGGATGCCGAAGAACACCGCGCCCAGCGGCACGGCCACGAACGGCCCGAACACGGCGGTGCTGTCGTTCTGCACGGCGGCGGCCCCGGCGATCGCCACCGCGTAGACGCCCAGTCCCAGGCAGGCGACCTGGGCCAGCGTGTAGCCGCCGACGACGCCGGTGAAGGCGGCCCGGCTGGAGCGCGAGTGCCTGGCGAAGTCGGCGGCCAGCGGCACCCACGACACCGACAGCGCGATCACGTAGTCGACGGCCGGCGCGAACGCGGTCCAGGACCCGCCGCTCTGCGGAGGCGCGTCGCCCAGGAACTGGAACGTGAACCAGATCAGCGCCACGATCACCAGGGCCGTGATGTAGCGCCGCAGCAGCCTGATGGCGCCGAGCGGCCAGATCGTCAGCGCCGTGGTCAGCACCCCGGCGACGATCACCCACACCGCGTACGGGACGGTGTCGCCGAAGACGGCCATCGCGCCCTGGGAGATGACCCAGAGCTCGAACGCCCCCCAGCCGATCATCTGGATGATGTTGAGCGCGGTCGGCACGTACGAGAGCCGGGCCCCGAACAGCCCGCGCAGCAGCACCATCGCGGGCTGGCCGGTCTGGGTCCCGGGGATGGCCGACAGGCCGACCATCGCGGTGCCGATCAGGCTGCCGACGACGGCGGCGGCCAGCGCGGCGGTCAGGCTGAGCGGTGCGTTGCCCAGCGGGTCGAGCAGGAACAGGGCGCCCGAGAACCCCAGGAGGCTGACGGCCAGGTTGGCCCAGAGGGCTCCCTGGTCGAGGACTCCGAGGGTTTTGGGGGCGGCCCCTTCAAGAGTGAGAGGGACTTCGTCGTCGCGGACGTCATGCGCCATCGCACTGCTCCCTACGCCGGCATTACCCGGACAGGTTCATGCGGTCGGCGACGGCCTCGGTCGCCCTCTCAGCCCGGTACGCCCCGAGCTCCCGCGTTGTGTAATTTTCCGCCGCGCATTATGCCAGTTTTCAGGCTACGAAGGGAGTCTGTCCTGTTTCGCTGACCATGGGGCGCTTGTCGTGAGCCCATGCCTGCATGCCGCCGTCGACGTTGACCGCGTCGCGGCCGATCTGGTTGAGCCAGGCGGCGACCTGGAAGGACCGGCCACCCACCCGGCAGACGACGTAGACCTGGCGGTCGGCGGGGACCTCCTCGACGCGGGCCTGGATCTGCGTCATCGGGATGTGGACCGCCTCGGGGGCGTGACCCGCGTCCCATTCGTTCTGCTCGCGCACGTCGAGCAGGTAGGCGCCTTCGGGGACATCGCGTGCCTCGACTTCTGGAACCGTCATGCCTCCATCATCCCGTGCCTCGCGTCGTAGGCCGCACGTGCTTCGGCGATCTCCTGCTGGTGGGTCTCGGTCCAGGTCACCAGGGCCTTGATGGTCTCGTGCAGGGTGCGGCCGAGCGGCGTGAGCGCGTAGTCGACCCGGGGCGGCACCACCGGGTGGACGGTCCGGCTGACCAGGCCGTCGCGTTCGAGCTTGCGCAGGGTCACGCTGAGCATGCGCTGGCTGACGCCGTCGATCTCGCGGCGGAGCTGGGAGAAGCGCAGGCTTTCGCAGTCGAGCATGGCGATGACCAGCAGTGACCACTTGTCGGCGACGCGGTCGAGGATCTGCCTGACCTCGCAGCCCTCGCGGGCGTCCCAGTGGCGGACGTCGAAGTCGGCGTCGGTCGTGGTGCTGTCGACGTAACCAGGTGACTTCAAAGTGCCGTCTTCCATGTCGATCCATGCTGCCGCATGATTCTGACGGTTACAAGAGATAACCGACATGCGAGAACGTAACCACTGGAGTTTGATCATGCGTGCATCCGAACGGCTGACAGGCCGCCCGCTGGGCGTGCTGCTGGTGCTGTGCGGAACGATCTTCCTTGAGGGCGTCGACGTGGCCATGCTGAACGTCGCCCTGCCCGCCATCCGCGCCGACCTCGGCGTGTCCACGAGCATGCTGAGCGGCGTGGTCACCGCGTACGTGCTCGGCTACGGCGGTTTCACGCTGCTCGGCGGCCGGGCGGCCGACCTGCTGGGCAGGCGGCGCATGTTCCTGTTCTGGCTGACGGTGTTCCTGGTGTTCTCCGGGCTCGGCGGGTTCGCGAACGAGGGCTGGGTGCTGCTGGTCGCCAGGTTCGTGACCGGGGTGGCCGCCGGGTTCATGACCCCGGCCGGGCTCTCGTTGATCACCACGTCGTTCGCCGAGGGCAGGCAGCGCAACAAGGCGCTGCTCGTCTACGCCGGTACGGGCGCCGCCGGGTTCGCGCTCGGCCTGGTCATCGGCGGCCTGCTCACGGCGGTGGGCTGGCGCTGGGTGTTCTTCGCGCCGGTGATCCTGGCCGCCGGCATCCTGCTCGCCGCCGTCGTGCTGATCAAGGAGCCGGCCGTCCCGCGTCCCGCCGGTGGCCGCTTCGACGTGCCGGGCGCGGTCACGATGACCGGCGGCATGATGCTGCTGGTCTACGGCGTCGTACGGCTGGAGCATCCGGGCGAGGGCTGGGGCTGGACCGTCGCCGCGTTCGCCGGCGCGTTCGCGCTGCTGGCGGCGTTCACCGCGATCGAACGCCGCTCGGCCGACCCGCTGGTCCGCCTCGGCGTGTTCAGGTCGGCCTCGCTCGTGCGCGCGAACGTCGTCGCCACCCTGCTCACCGCCTCGTTCATGGGCTTCCAATTCCTCGTCACCCTCTACCTCCAGGAGCTGCGCGGCTGGACGCCCATCCAGACCGGGCTCGCGCTGCTCATCGCCGCCGCCGACGTGCTGCTCGCGCCGACGCTCACGCCGGTGCTGGTCAACCGCTACGGCAACGCGCGGGTGATCCTCGGCGGGCTGCTGTCGGGGGTGGTCGCCTTCGCGATGTTCCTCGGCGTCGGGATGGACTGGACCTACGCCGCGATGGTGCCCTCGATGCTGCTGATCGGGCTGATGTTCGCCTTCGTGTACGGGCCCGTGACCATCGTGGCGACGGAGGGCATCGCCGAGCACGAGCAGGGGCTGGCCGGCGGGCTGATCACCTCGTCGTTCCAGTTCGGCGCGGCGCTCGGGATCTCGATGGTGACCGTGGTGAACGTGGCGGCGCTCGACGGCGGCGCGAGCGGCATCGACGCCGTGCGCGCGGCCCTGGTGGTGCCGGTGCTGGCCACGCTGGTGTCGGTCGTCGTGGTGGCCTCCGGGCTGCGCCGCCGGACCCCGGTGCCCGTGGAGGCGTGAGCTACTTCAGCAGCTTGGACAGGCGGCGGTCGGCCAGCGGCTTGCCGCCTGTCTGGCAGGTCGGGCAGTACTGCAGCGAGGAGTCGGCGAACGACACCTCGCGGATCGTGTCGCCGCACACGTCGCACGGCTGCCCGGTGCGGTTGTGCACGCGCAGCCCCGACTTCTTCTCGGCCTTGAGGTCCTTGGCGGCCAGCCCGCGCGCCCGCTCGACGGCCTCGTGCAGCGTCGTGACGATGGCCTCGTGCAGGTCGGCGATCTGGGCGTCGGTCAGCGACGAGGCGATCTTGAACGGCGACATCCGGGCGGCGTGCAGCACCTCGTCGGAGTAGGCGTTGCCGATGCCGGCGATGACCTTCTGGTCGCGGAGCAGGCCCTTGATCTGGGTGCGGTTGCCGCCCACGATGGCCTTGAGCGCGTCGACGGTGAAGGTGTCGGCGAGCGGGTCGGGGCCGAGGGCGGCGACGCCGGGCACCTCGTCCGGATTTTTCACCACATAGACGGCCAGGCGCTTCTGCGTCCCCGCCTCGGTCAGCTCGAACCCGGGCGCCAGACCCAGCTCGTCGGGCGCCAGCCGCACCCGTACGGCCAGCGGGCCCTTGCCCGGACGCACCGGCTTGGCGCCCGACAGGTCGTCACGCCAGCGCAGCCAGCCCGCCCGGGCCAGGTGGATGACCAGGTGCAGCCCGTCACAGTCGAAGTCGAGGAACTTGCCGTGCCTCGACACGCCCGTGATCGTTAGCCCGCCGAGCGCGGTGACCGGCGGGTCGAACGTCTTGAGCGCCTGGATGGCCACCACGTCGACGCCCAGCACGGCGCGGCCCACCGCCCGCTCCCGCAGGAACGCGGCGAGCGATTCGACTTCGGGAAGTTCCGGCATGCCACCAGGGTACGATCTGCGTCCACAGGCTGTGGACGGCTACGGCACGTCCCAGAACGCCAGCTCGTGGGCCATGCCCTCGGTGAACATCGCCTCCGCCCGAGCCGGGTCGGGATCGGCCTCGTCGATCATCTGCGCGATCCTGGCCGCCAGCGCCGCGAACCCCGGATCGGCGTACGTGTCGACCCACGCGCGGTAGCGCGGCTCTGCGGGCGGGTTCTCGGCCAGGATCTGCCCCAGCGTCGAATATCCCCACATGCACGGGTAGAGGGCGGCCAGTCCTTCCGCGTACGAGCCCGCCGACTCCAGCAGGAACGCCGTGTAGGCCGCGCACGCCGGACCCTTGCGCGCCCCTTCCAGGTCGGCCCCGAACCCGGCCGACAGCGAGCGGTGCAGGTCGAGCTCCTCGTGGAAGGTCGCGTGCGCCAGGTCGACCAGATCGCCCAGGTGCCCGTCGGGCGCCTGCCAGGCCAGCCGGGCGAACACCCGCGTGTAGTCCATCAGGAACAGGTAGTCCTGCTCCAGCCACGACCTGAACACCGGCTCCGGCAGGTCGCCGCGCCCGATGCCCACCACCGTGGGGTGGGCGAGCTGGGCGTCCAGCAGCGGCCGGCCGATCGCGTGCAACTTCTCGGAGATAGTCATGGCCGAAACGTTAGTGTCGAAGCATGAAAGTGACGATTGCGGAGGAAATCCTCCTTCTCGCCCACAAGGAAGATGACGGCAAGCCCCTCATCCCCTCCACCCAGCTCGACCCCGCGCTCGCCGGCGCCCTGCTCGCCGAGCTGGCCGTCAACGAGCGGGTGACGCTGGACGGCAAGAAGGTCCAGCTCGTCGACGCCACGCCGCTCGGCGACGAGGAGCTCGACGCCGTGCTCGCCGCGATCGCCGAAGGCAAGGAGCGCAAGGCCGCCTGGTGGGTGCAGAAGCTCCAGTCGGTCAAGCTGCGCGCCCGCCTGCTCACCCGCCTCGCCCGGGCCGGCGTGCTGGCCGAGGAGCGCGCCAAGGTGCTCGGGCTGTTCCCCACGACCCGCTGGCCCGAGGTCGACGGCCGGACCGAGGCGGAGGTCCGCGAGCGCGTCGCCGCCGCGCTCGGCGGCGCCGACCCGACGGCGCGCACCGCCGTGCTCATCGCCGTCATGCACGCCGCCAAGCTCGACCGCAAGGCGTTCCCCGGAGCCGACAAGGCACGGGTCAAGGAGATCGCCGAGGGCGCCTGGGCGGCCGAGGCCGTGGCCCAGACGATCACCGCGATCCACGCGGCCATCGCGGTCACCGCCGCCACGACCGCCGTCGTGGCGGCGAGCTGACCCGTCAGTTCGCGTCGATGACGTCCTGAGGGACCGGCTTGTCCGCCTTGAGCGCGTCGAACAGCGCCAGCGCCTTGGTCCGGTCCCACTTGACGGCGGTGCCGCCGCCCGCGATCTCGCTGCCGCCGAACGGCACCACCGTCGTCACGGGGCTGTCGCCCATCGCCAGCCCCAGCGACAGCATGTCGAACACGCCGGTGCCGGAGTCGACCTCGACCGCGTCGGTGGCGCTGACCGCCAGCGGGATCGAGGTGAACGGGTTGATCAGCACCCCGGGGCTGGCGGCCTTCTTGACCACCGCGCTGAGGAACTGGCGCTGCCGCTTGGTCCGCTCGAAGTCGGGCAGCGCGCCGCCCTTGCGGGTGCGGACGTAGCCGAGCGCCTGTCCGCCGGTGAGCGTCTGGGTGCCCTTCTTGAGCTTCAGCCCCGCCTTCGGGTCGTTGACGGCGGCGCGTACGTTGATCTCCACGCCGCCGACGGCGTCGACGATGCCCACGAAGCCGGCGAACCCGATCTCCATGTAGTTGTCGACGCGCAGGCCGGTGACGGTCTCGACGGTCCGCACGAGCAGCCTGGGCCCGCCGATCGCGTAGGCGGCGTTGAGCTTGTTGCGGCCCTGGCCGGGGATGGTGACGGCCGAGTCGCGGGGCAGGCTGACCAGCGTGGGCCGGTCGCTGCCCTCGGGCAGGTGCAGCAGCATCATCGAGTCGGTGCGCTGGCCCGCGCTGCGGCCGGTGGCGAGCTTGCGGCGCTGGGCGGCGGTCAGGCCCTTGCGGCTGTCGGAGCCGACCAGCAGCCAGTTGGTGCCCGGCGTGTCGGCCGGGCGGCCCTCGTAGTCGTCGAGCACGCCGTCGATGCCGGCCAGCCGGCCGTCGATCCAGAACAGCATCCCGGCGGCCCCGACGAGCAGCACCACCAGGAACGCCCCGATGATCCCGGCGATCAGACGCCCGCGCGGCCTCCTCGGCCGCCTCGGCCCCGCCGGGCTCTGCGCGGCGGCCCCACCGCCGCCGTCACCGCCACCGCCGCCGCGGAGCGGCCTGATCGGGCTGTTGCCCGAGCGCTGCTTGCCGTAGACCCGCGAGGCGCCCTTGCGGGGCTCGCCCTGCGGCGGGGGGTTGATCCTGGTCGCCTCGGCGGCGCCCGGGATCGGCCGCCCCTGCGGCTGCGGATGCGCCGGCGCCCCCGCCGCGCGCAGCCCGTCGTCATGGCGGGGAGGCAGCGGGCGGCCGTCACCCGGCGAGCGCATGGCCCGCGTCCGGTCGTCCTCAGACACGTGGTTTCTTCTTCCCTTCGCTTGACATAGACGCTACGTCGATCGCCTTACCAGTGCAGACTTCTCGCCAAGGAATTCCTACGGAAAAGTACGCGGAACGCGCTCCCCGGACCCTCCGGAAACACAGCGGCCATCACGGTCGTTAGGTTTGTGGACGACCTCTATCGAAGGGAAGATCGTGTCCGCTCCGGACTCATGGAGTATTGGCCCGTGCACGAGCACGGGTACCCCTGAGAGCTCGCAACGGTGAGCGCCTATATGGGCCTTCTGGCCCTCTTCCTGCTCACAGCCGCGACCGGCTACTTCGTCGCCCAGGAGTTCGCCTTCGTCGCCGCCGACCGGGGCGTCCTGCGCGAGCAGGCCGCCGCCGGCGACCCGGCCGCCGAAAAGGCGCTCCGGGTCACCTCCCGCCTGTCCTTCATGCTGTCGGGCGCGCAGCTCGGCATCACCGTCACCGCGCTGCTGGTCGGCTTCCTGGCCGAGCCCGCCATCGCGGTCCTCGTACGTCCCTGGCTCACCGAGGCCGGGCTGTCCGACGGCCTGATCACCGGCCTGTCGGTGGCCATCGGCGTGTTCGTGGCGACCATCGTGCAGATGGTGCTCGGCGAGCTCGCCCCCAAGAACCTCGGCATCGCCAGGCCGGAGCCGGTCGCCAAGTTCCTGGCCGGCTCCACCCTCGCCTACCTGGCCGTCGTCGGCCCGGTCATCAGGCTGTTCGACTCGGCGGCCACCGGCCTGCTCAGGAAGGTCGGCATCGAGCCGGTCGAAGAAGTGGAGCAGGGCGCCACGCCCGAGGAGCTCTCGCGCATCATCGAGGAGTCGACCGAGGCCGGCGAGCTGCCGCCGCGCCTGTCGGAGCTGCTCGAACGGGCGCTGGAGTTCGGCGACCACACGGCTGAGGAGATCATGGTGCCGCGCCCGCGGGTGGTCGTGTTGCGCTCCTCTCAGCCGATCTCCGACCTCGTGGAGACCATGCGCGAGTGCGGGCACTCCCGCTATCCGGTGCTCGGCGCCGACGGCGACGTGCTCGGCGTGACGGGCGTGCGCGAACTGCTCGCCTCCGGGCTCGACGAGGGCCGCGTCGCGGCCATCACGCGCCCGCCGCTGCTGGTCCCCGACTCGCTGCCGCTGCCGGCCGTGCTCGACCGCATGCGGGTGGCCAAGGACGACATCGCCTGCGTCATCGACGAGTACGGCGGCCTCGCGGGCGTCGTCACCGTCGAGGACCTGGCCGAGGAGCTGGTCGGCGAGCTCGTCGACGAGAACGACCCCGACCCGGTCGGCGCGGTCGCGCAGGCCGAGGGCGTCTGGGACGTGCCCGGACGGCTCCGGCTGGACGAGGTCGAGCGCGCCACCGGCGTCGCGCTGCCCGAGAGCGACGACTACGACACGCTCGGCGGGCTCATCCTGGCCAAGCTCGGCCGGATGCCGGAGGCGGGCGACACGGTGACGGTCGAGATCGTCCCCGAGCTCGACCCGTTCGCCGAGGACGCCGAGCCGCCCCTGGCCGAGCTGACCGTGATGTCGATCAACCGCCGGGTGCCCGAATGGGTGCGCCTGGCCCCGGTCCGGCACGCGGAGGCGGCCCGATGACGATGATTCTCGTCAGCCTCGCGCTGCTGGCCTTCAACGCGCTGTTCGTGGCCGCCGAGTTCGCCTTCGTCTCCTCACGCCGGCACCGGCTGGAGGAGATGGCGGGCGGCGGCAACCGCCTGGTCAGGATCGCCGCCAGGTCCGCCGTGGGCGGCAGCCGCCAGCTCTCGCTCATGCTGGCCGGCGCCCAGCTCGGCATCACGCTGTGCACGCTGGGGCTCGGCCAGGTCACCGAGCCGGCCATCGAGCACTACCTGGAGCCGGTCTTCGCCACCATCGGCATCCCGGAGGCGCTGCGGATGCCGATCGCGCTGACGCTGTCGCTGGCGCTGGTCACGTTCCTGCACATGGTGGTGGGCGAGATGGCGCCCAAGTCGTGGGCGCTGACCCATCCCGAGCGGGCGGCGCTGCTGCTGACGCTGCCGTTCCGGGCGTTCACCTGGGTGATGCGGCCGCTGCTGTCGACGCTGAACGGCGTGACGAACGTCATGCTGCGCCTGTTCGGCGTCCAGACCCGGGACGAGCTGGCCACCACCAGGACGCCGCGCCAGCTCGCCATGCTGGTCGGCGAGTCGGGCCGGATGGGCCTGCTCGACCGCGAGGAGCACGACCTGCTGACGCGGGCGCTGCGGTTCGAGGCCGAGGGCATCGAGCGCCTGATGGTGCCGATCGACCAGGTCGTCGGGGTGGCCCCGGCCGCCGGCACCGCGGAGATCCGTGAGGCGGCCGCCCGCAGCGGTCACCTCAGGCTGCTCGTGAGCGGGCCGGCCGGCGTGGAGGGGGTCCTGCACGCCCGTGACGCGCTTCTGGAGCCCGGACGCACGGCGGCCGAGCTCGCCAGGCCGGTGCCGCGCCTGGAGTGCGTCACACAGGTCCCCGAGGCCGTCACGGCGCTCCAGGAGGCCCGCGCGCACCTGGCGCTGGTCACCGGGGCCGGTGGCGCCGTCATCGGCATGGTGAGTCTCACGGACCTGCTCGGCCAGCTTCTCGACACGAGGGCCCTGGCGGCCTGACCGACGATGCCCGGCCCCGGATTTCCCGGGCCGGGCATCGCGCGCGTACGGAAATGTGCGTTAAATCACGCAAGTCATCCGAAAGTGATCTGAAAGTGGGGAGATCTAGCGTCATCCCTGCGGGAGGCGGCCGCGCCAGGCAGCCTGTGAGAAAGAAGTAGCCCCGGCTCTTGCCAACCGGGGCTGTCTTTCGTCAGTGTGGGTCTGCCGATTTCATCGGTGAGACCGAAGTGGGCGAGGAGGGATTTGAACCCTCACGTCCTTTCGGACACACGGACCTGAACCGTGCGCGTCTGCCGTTCCGCCACCCGCCCTTGTGGGTGCGGAGAAACAGTAGCACGGAACAGCCACTGGTACTGAACCCGGATACGATCGCATAAGACACGGGAGCGGATGAGCAGGGCGCGACAGCCGACGAGCGCCAGGATCGCCGTGACCGTGGGACGAGCGGAGACCGGGCGCCACGAGCGTCTGGGGGCCGCGATCATATGCACGGAGGAAGGGAGGTACCCGGTGGGAGTCCTTCAGCGCTTCGAGCGACGGCTCGAAGGCTTGGTTGAGGGGGCCTTTGCGCGGGCGTTCAAATCTGACCTTCAGCCGGTCGAGGTCGCCAGCGCGGTGCAGCGGGAGATGGACGAGCGGGCGGCGATCGTCGCCCAGGGTCGCACTCTCGTGCCCAACGACTTCGTGGTTGAGCTGTCGACGACCGACAGCGAGCGGCTTGAGGTGTACGCCGACAGCATCAGCCACGAGCTGGCCAACCTCGCCAGGGAGTACGCCAAGGAGCAGGGCTACTCCTTCGTGGGACCGGTCCGGGTCCGATTCGAGACCGCCGGCGATCTGGCGGTGGGACTGTTCCGCATCCGGTCCGGCGTCATCCGTGGCGCGACCGTCGAGCAGGACGAGATCCGCCAGCCGGCGAGCGACCTGCCCCCGTCGCGGCCCAACGCTTTCGGCGGGCGGCCCCGGCTGCTCGTCTCCACCCAGGACGACCCGCAGGGCGACCGCTCCTACGAGCTCACCACTCCGGTGACCTTGCTGGGCCGCGGCACCGACTGCGACCTTCGTCTCGTCGACCCCGGCGTCTCGCGTCACCACGCGGAGTTGCGCGTCGAGGGTCAGCAGGTCGTCCTCGTCGATCTCGGATCGACGAACGGCACTTTCGTCAATGGCCAGCCGGTACGCAGAATCGAGCTCCAGAACGGCACGCGAGTGACGTTGGGGCGTACGACTCTGGTGTTCCGGCGCGATTAGGGGTAGACAAACGGTCCATGTCCGAGCTCACGCTGCTGCTGATCCGGCTCGCTTTCCTGGCGGTGCTGTGGTTCTTCGTCATTGCCGCAGTCGGCGTGATCCGGACGGACTTGTTCGGATCACGCACTGCTCCCGCCGGCCCGCGCAAGGGGGTCAAACCCGCCAAACCCATGGCAAAGCCCAAGAGCAAGAAGGGCGAGCCACGCCAGCTCATCGTGACAGGTGGCCCACTGCAAGGCACCACCATTAACCTCACGGAGACGCCCATCACCATTGGCCGGGCCAACGACGCGACGCTGGTCGTCAGCGATGACTACGCATCCAGCCGCCATGCCCGGCTCTTCCCTCAGGACGGTCAGTGGATCGTGGAAGATCTCGGCTCAACCAACGGCACGTATCTCGACCGCTCGAAAGTCACCCGTCCGACCCCGGTGCCGCTCGGTGTTCCGATCCGCGTCGGCAAGACAGTCATTGAATTGCGCAAATGACCATCGCACTCCGCTACGCCGCCCGCTCGGACGTCGGCCTCCTCCGCGAAGGGAACGAGGACTCGGCGTACGCCAGCGGCCGCCTGCTCGCCGTCGCCGACGGCATGGGCGGGCACGCACACGGCGAGGTGGCGAGCTCCGTCGCCATCGCCGCCATGGCCTCTCTCGAAGAGGCCCAGCAGGGGGGTGACCTGCTCAACGCCATCGAGGCGGCCGTCCGCGACGCCAATCGCAAGCTGCACGAGATGGTGGGTCGCGATCCCAGCCTCAAAGGCATGGGCACCACGCTCACGGCCATGCTGTGGAACGGCACCCAGGTCGCGCTGGTGCACGTCGGCGACTCGCGCGCCTACCTGCTCAGACGCGGGGAGCTCTACCAGATCACCCACGATCACACGCTGGTGCAGCAGCTCGTCGACGACGGCCGCATCACGCCCGAGGAGGCGGCGACGCACCCGCAGCGGTCGATCCTGCTGCGCGCGCTCGACGGCAGCGGCGAGGTCGACCCCGACCTGACGCTGCGCGAGGCCCAGGTCGGCGACCGCTACCTGCTCTGCTCCGACGGCCTGTCCGGCGTGGTGAGCGCGGAGACGCTGCACGCCACGCTGACCAACCTCGACGATCCCGAAGAGGTGGTGCGCCAGCTCATCGACCTGGCCAACCGGGGCGGCGGGCCGGACAACATCACCTGCGTGCTCGCCGACGTGCTGGAGATCGGCGACGAGCCGCAGCCGGTGACGGAGGCCGCGGTGGTCGGCGCTGCGGGCATGAACCGCCTGATGGCGGAGGAGACCTCGCCGGGCGGAGCGGGCGCGGCCACCGCGCCCCAGCCGGTGATCGGTGACGACGAGGACTTCGACGAGCCGGTCGCCAGGGCGGCCGGCCGGCCGCGCCGCCGCCGCGTGTGGCCCGTGCTGGCCTCGGTGGTCTCCGTGGCCGCGATCGTGGGCGTCGGCGGCTACTTCGGCTGGCAGTACACGCAGGACCACTTCTTCGTCGGCGCCTGGGACGACGAGGTGGTCGTGTTCCAGGGCATCCAGCAGGAGGTCGGGCCGCTGCAGTTCTTCAAGGTCGCCGAGCGCACCGGCCGTTCGCTGTCGGAGCTGTCCCCCCCGGACCAGGCCCTCATAAGGGACGGCATCGAGGTCACCAACGTCGCCGAGGGCCTCACCAAGATCAACAGCCTTGACTTCTCCGACCAGAAGGCCACCAGCACGCCCGAGGCGACCACGTCGCCATCCACCACGCCGACGAAGACGAAACCCCAATAAATGAGCGAAGTGGCCGCTTCCCCCGTCCCCATGCCCGCCAAGCGTCGCCTGGCCCAGCTGGTCATGCTCGCGTTCGCGGTCGCCATCACCATGGGCGCCTACGCGAACGTCGGCCTGGCGATGAACGGGGAGATCCCGTCGGGGATGCTGACCTACGGCCTGAGCCTGGGCGGGCTGATGCTGGCCGCCTACCTCGTGCTCGCCAAGTTCGCCCCGTGGGCCGATCCGCTGATCCTGCCGCTGGTCACGGTCATCAACGGGCTCGGGCTCGTGATGATCTTCCGGTTGTCCGAGTCGCCGTCGAAGCTGCCGTCGGCCACGCTGGCCTCGCCCAACTCGCAGATCCTGTGGACCCTGGTCGGCGTCGTGCTGTTCAGCGTCACCCTGATCTTCATGCGCGACCACCGCGCGCTCCAGCGGCTCACCTACACCGCGGGCGCGCTCGGGCTGCTGCTGCTCGTCTCGCCGCTCACCCCGGGCCTCGGCCAGGAGCTCAACGGCGCCCGGATCTGGATCGGCATCCCCGGCCTCGGCCAGCTCCAGCCCGCCGAGTTCGCCAAGCTCGCGCTGGTCGTGTTCTTCGCCGGCTACCTGGTGGCCAAGCGCGACGTGCTCGCCCTGGCCGGGCGGCGGCTGCTGTTCATCGACCTGCCGCGTGCCCGCGACCTCGGCCCGGTGCTCATCACCTGGGGCGTCAGCCTGGGCATCCTGGTCATGCAGAAGGACCTGGGCTCGTCGCTGCTGCTGTTCGGCACGTTCATCGTGATGCTCTACATCGCCACGCAGCGCAGCTCCTGGGTCATCATCGGCATCCTGCTCTTCGTCGGCGGCGCGCTGCTGGCCGGCGTGCTGTTCGACCACGTACAGGCCCGGTTCGAGGTCTATCTCAACCCCGAGGACCCGGAGCTCTTCAAGAAGATCGGCGGCAGCGAGCAGCTCATGCAGGGCCTGTTCGCCATGGGCTCGGGCGGCATCCTCGGCACCGGCCTCGGCCAGGGCCACCCGGAGCTGATCCCGCTGGCCTTCTCCGACTTCATCTTCGCCGCCACCGGCGAGGAGCTGGGCCTGACCGGCCTGATGGCGCTGCTGATGCTCTACGCGCTGCTGGTCGAGCGCGGCCTGCGCACCTCGCTCGCGGCCCGCGACCCGTTCTCCAAGCTGCTCGCCGGCGGCCTGTCCTTCCTGCTGGCCTGGCAGGTCTTCATCATCGTCGGCGGCGTGACCAACCTCATCCCGCTGACCGGCCTCGTCACCCCGTTCATGTCGCAGGGTGGCTCGGCGTTGCTGGCTAACTGGATCCTTATCGCGCTCCTGGTACGCATGTCTGATGCCGCTCGGCGCCCCCCGCCCCAGGCGATCCAGAACGAGGGAATGACGCAGGTGTTCCAGCGATGAACGGAACGATCAAGCGAGCGGCCGTAGCTTGCCTGGCCATGTTCGCGCTGCTGATGATCAACGTGAACGTGCTGCAGGCGGTCAGCGCCAAGGACCTGAGCGACGACGCCCGCAACACCCGCAACTTCTACGAGCGCTACGCGGTGCAGCGCGGTCGCATCACGACGGGCGGCAAGGTCATCCTCGCCCAGTCGAAGGAGACCGACAGCAACGAGTTCAAGTTCGTCAGGCAGTATCCCGAGGCCAAGCTGTACGCGCACGTGACCGGCTTCTTCTCGCCCGAGAGCGAGTCGGGCATCGAGCACTACCGCAACGACCTGCTCGACGGCTCCAGCGCCGACCTGCTGCTCCAGCGCGGCATCGACCTGTTCACCGGCGAGCCGACGCGCGGCGCGAACGTCGACCTGACGATCAACCCGAAGGCCCAGCAGGCCGCCTACGACGCGCTGCGGCAGAGCGGCAAGCGCGGCGCTGTGGTCGCGCTCAACCCGAAGACCGGCGCGATCCTGGCGATGGTCTCGCTGCCCACCTACGACCCGGCCGAGCTGTCCGGTACCAACAAGAGCCAGGTGTTCTCCCGCTACGACGAGCTCGCCAAGGACAAGAACCAGCCGCTGCTCAACCGCAACATCGACCGCACCTACCCGCCCGGCTCGACGTTCAAGGTCGTGACGGCCGCGGCGTACCTGGAGGACGACCCCAGCCGCGACGGGCAGACGGTGGTCGACGCTCCGCAGGTGCTCAAGCTGCCCAACACCACGGTCGGCCTGCCCAACTACGGCGGCGCGGCGTGCGGCTCCGGCCAGGTCACGCTCGTGTACGCGCTGGAGAGGTCGTGCAACACGCCGTTCGGCTCGATGGGCATGGACCTGGGCTACGACAAGATGCGCGAGCAGACCGAGCGGTTCGGCATGGGGGTGCCCGTCAGCGTCCCGATGCCGGTGGCCAAGAGCGACTTCGGCCCCCGCGAGGACCAGTCGGCGGTCGCCATGGCCTCGATCGGCCAGCGCAGCAACCAGATGACGCCGCTGCAGATGGCCATGATCGCGGCCGGCATCGCCAACGACGGCACCGTGATGAAGCCGTACCTCGTGAACAAGATCACCGACGCCAAGGGTGACACGATCGACGAGGCCGAGCCCGACGAGCTGGCCGAGGCGGTCAGCCCCGAGACGGCGGGCAAGCTGCGCGACATGATGGTCAGCGTCGTGCAGAACGGCACCGCGAACCAAGCTCAGGTCTCAGGCGTCCAAGTAGCGGGCAAGACCGGCACGGCCGAGACCGCTGAGGGACAGGCGCCGCACGCGTGGTTCATCTCCTTCGCGCCGGCCGACGACCCGCAGATCGCGATGGCGGTGCTGGTGGAGTCCGGCGCCGCCAGGGTCGGCGCCGAGGCGACGGGCGGCGGCACGGCCGCCCCGATCGCGCGGACCGTGATGGAGGCGGTGCTGAAGTAGTGAGGGACTGTAACGTGCAGGACCATGCGGCTCGGTAACCGCTATCTGCTGATCTCCCGCATCGCCACCGGAGGCATGGGGGAGGTCTGGCGTGCCCGCGACGAGCTGCTGGGCCGCGAGGTCGCCGTCAAGGTGCTGCGCAGCCACGTCTACGCCGACCACACCTTCCGCGAGCGCTTCCGCAACGAGGCGCGCATCACCGCGGGCCTGGCCGACAGCGGCATCGCGCAGATCTTCGACTACGGCGAGCACAGCGACCTCGCCTATCTGGTGATGGAGCTGGTGCACGGCGAGCCGCTGTCGGCCATCCTGGCGCGCAACGGCTCGCTCGGTCCCGAGGTGACGCTCGACGTGCTGCACCAGACGGCCAGGGCGCTGCACGCGGCGCACGCCTCCGGGATCATCCACCGCGACGTCAAGCCGGGCAACCTGCTCGTGACGCCCGAGGGCGCCATCAAGGTGACCGACTTCGGCATCGCCCGCGCGCTGGAGGCCGCGCCGGTCACGCAGACCGGCACCGTGCTCGGCACCGCCCAGTACGTCAGCCCGGAGCAGGCGCAGGGTCTGCCGCTGACGCCGGCGACCGACCTCTACTCGCTGGGCGTGGTGGCCTACGAGTGCCTGTCCGGCCGGACCCCGTTCCAGGCCGACAGCGCGGTGGCGATCGCGCTGCTGCACCTGAACGAGACGCCGCCGCCGCTCGGCGTCGACGTGCCCGCGCCGGTGCGCGAGCTCGTCATGGCGCTGCTGGCCAAGGACCCGGCGCGGCGGCCCGGGTCGGCGCTGGAGATCGCGGACCGCGCGTACGTGCTGCGTGAGTCGCTGGCGGGCGGCGGCGACGGCGGCGCGGAGCTGAGCATGCTGACCGACCCGTCCGGGTTCAAGGTGCGCCCGCCCGACCCCGAGGACGAGCGGACCACCGACAGCCTGGGCGAGAGCCCGTCGACGGTGCTGCACGAGCGCGCCCCCAAGCGGCGGCGCAGCCGCGCGCTGGCGCTGGTCGCGGGGGCCGGATGCGCGGCGGCGGTGGGGATCGGAGCGTTCGCGCTCACCCCGGCCAGGGCCCCGGTCCAGGCGCCGCCCCCGGTCACCGAGCCCGCCTCGCGGACGGCCTCACCGGTGAAACCGAAACCGTCGCCCGGTAAGAAGGAGACCCGGCGGCCCCCGGTTGTTACGGTGAAGTCGACGAAGCCGGTACCCTCGCGGTCGGCTACGGTAAGCAAGTCAGCAACACCGACGAAGACGCCGACGCCGAAACCGACCCCGACCACCACCCGAACCCCGACCCCCACACCGACCCCGACGCCGACGCCCACGCCGACACCGACGACGTCGGCCACACCGGACCCGGGTGAGACAAACCCGACGAAGGAGCAGACGTGACGTGCCAACGGGTCGACGATGGACACCGGCGGCCGCCCCCCGCGCAGGCCGGCACCAAGATGAACGGTAAGGGACAGTGCAGGAAATGACTCAGCCTCGGCAACTCGGAGGTCGTTACGAGCTCGACGGTGTCGTCGGGCGCGGCGGCATGGCCGAGGTGTATCGCGCCCGGGACATCCGGCTCGACCGGGTGGTCGCGATCAAGACCCTCCGGTCGGATCTGGCTCGTGACCACACCTTCCAGGCCCGTTTCCGCCGTGAGGCGCAGTCGGCGGCGTCGCTGAACCACCCGGCGGTCGTGGCCGTCTACGACACGGGCGAGGACGTCACGGACGGCACTCCCGTGCCCTACATCGTCATGGAGTACGTCGACGGGCGGACGCTGCGCGACCTGCTGCGCGCCGACCGCCGGCTGCTTCCCGAGCGCGCGGTCGAGCTGGTCGACGGCATCCTGCGCGCCCTCGACTACAGCCACCGCGGCGGCATCGTGCACCGCGACATCAAGCCGGCCAACGTGATGATCACCCGGGCCGGCGACGTCAAGGTGATGGACTTCGGCATCGCCCGCGCGATGGCCGACTCGGCCGCGACGATGACGCAGACCGCGCAGGTGATAGGGACCGCCCAGTACCTGTCGCCGGAGCAGGCCCGCGGCGAGCGGGTCGACGCGCGCAGCGACATCTACTCCACCGGGTGCGTGCTCTACGAGCTGCTGACCGGCCAGCCGCCGTTCACCGGCGACTCCCCTGTCGCGATCGCCTACCAGCACGTGCGCGAGGAGCCGATCCCGCCGTCGCAGATCGACCCGGAGATCCCCGCGTGGGCCGACGCGATCGTGCTCAAGGCCATGGCCAAGGACCCCGCCCACCGCTATCAGAGCGCGGGCGAGATGCGGGCCGACATCCAGCGTGCGATGTCCGGCATGCCGGTCGACGCCCAGACGATGGCGATGACGGGCAACTACGGCCAGGGCACCCGCATGATGACGGCCACCCAGGCCGCGCAGGGTCCGGCGACGCAGCGCACCGGTACGGTCCCGCCCTACGAGTACGACGAGGGCGGTGGCGGCGGCGGTCGCGGCCGGCGCCGGGCCAACAGCGGTGGCGGCAGCGCGGTCAAGACGGCTCTGTGGATCATCATCCCGCTGCTGATCATCGGCGCGTTCATCACCATCGGCTACGTGGTTCTGAGCGGCGGCGGCAGTGACACCCCGACCGACTCCCAGATCGCGGTGCCCGAGCTGGTCTCGACCGAGCAGGAGTACGCCGAGGCCCAGGTGAAGAGCGCCAAGCTCACGCCCAAGGTGGTCGAGGAGTTCAGCGCCGAGTTCGACAAGGGCACGGTCATCAAGACCGACCCGGCCGCCGGCACCAAGGTCGACGAGGGCGCCACCGTCACGCTGTACGTGTCGAAGGGCACGGAGAAGGTCGCGGTGCCCGACGGGCTCGTGGGCATGAGCGTCGACGAGGCCAACCAGATGCTCAGCGAGCTCGGGCTCAAGGGCGTGGTCGAGCCCCGGGCGTCCACCAAGGCGCAGGGCAAGGTCTTCCAGACCGACCCGAAGGCCGGCTCGGAAGTGGAGAAGGGCGGCACGGTCAAGCTCTTCATCCCCAAGGAGCTGGCCACGGTGCCCAGCGTGCTCGGCATGACCGAGCAGGAGGCCAAGGCGCTGCTGGAGTCGGAGGGCTTCAAGGTCAAGAGCGTCCCGCAGCCGAGCGAGCAGGCGGCCGGCACCGTCATCCAGCAGAACCCGGGCGAGGGCGCCAAGCTCGCGCCGAGGATGACGGTCACGATCGTGGTCTCGGAGGGGCCGGACGTGTCGACGCCCACGCAGGAGCCGACGGACGACTTCCCGACCGACGGCCTGCCGACCGACACGCCGACGGACGAGTTCCCGTCGGAGGACGAGCCTCCGGGTGACGACGGTCCGCTCGACGGCGGCCTCAACGGCTGACCAGGTGTGCCGAAGGCCGCCATCCCGTTCGCGGGGTGGCGGCCTTCGGCATGAAAGAAGCGCCCCCGCCGCTCGGGGGCAACGGCGGGGACGCTCATCTGGATGTCGCTCCGCGTTCGGCGTGCGTTACACCAATCCACGCAACCAGTTCAAAAGGAGCCGGTGGCCGTGCTCGGAAAGCACGGATTCGGGGTGGAACTGGACACCCTCGATGGGCGCCTCGCGGTGACGCAGGCCCATGATGACGCCGTCGGCGGTGCGGGCGCTCACCTCCAGCACGTCCGGGACGGTGCCCGGCAGCACGGCCAGCGAGTGGTAGCGGGTCATCCGCACGGGCGTGGGCAGCCCGTCGAACACGCCGCGCCCGTCGTGCTCGACGGCGCTGGTCCGGCCGTGCACCGGCTCGGGCGCCCGCCCGACCGAGGCGCCGAACGCCCGGGCGATGGCCTGGTGGCCGAGGCAGACGCCGAGCAGCGGCCGCGCGTCGCGGTGGGCCCGGTGGACGAGCGGGACGCTCACCCCGGCGGCCTCGGGCGTGCCGGGCCCCGGGCTGATCAGGACGCCGTCGAAGCCGTCGGCGTCGGCCACCCGCACCTCGTCGCGCGGGCGCACGTCGCACTCGGCGCCCAGTTCCTTGAGGTACTGGACGATGTTGTGGACGAAGCTGTCGTGGTTGTCCACCACGAGGACACGGGTCATCGGCGTACGGTCACCTCGTCGAGCGTCACCGCCGGCTCCAGGAGCGGAAACACGGCATACCAGAGTACGGCGACCGCGACCGCGCTCAGCACCACGGCCCAGGCCGCCTTGGCGCCGGTGCCGCCCGGCAGCTTGCGCCAGATCCAGCCGTACACGTCACTCCTTCCTGAGCTCGGTCTTCTTGAGCACCCCGTACACGATGAGCCGCTGGGCGGCGGAGTATTCGGGGTGGCAGGTCGACAGGGTGATGAAGGCGCGGATGGGCCGGATGTCGGGCTTGCCGGGCACCGGGGCGAGCACCTCGACCTCGTCGGGCTCCACGATGTCCTGTGAGGTCACCCGGTAGGTGTAGCGGGCCTCGCGGGCCTCGACGATGATCTCGTCGTCGCGTTCGAGCTCGTCCAGGCGGTTGAACGGGGCCGCGTACGTGGTCCGATGCCCCGAGACCACGAAATTTCCCACCTTGCCGGGTGGGGCGCTGGCCGGGTCGTGCCCCGGCCCCTTCTTCAGGTGCTCGGCGTCCACCCCCTCCACCACCGCGTACCGGTAGCCCCGGCCCAGCTTCGGGATGCGCAGCAACGCCACGGCCTCGCCCAGCTCGATCCTCGCCAGGCGGCCGGCGTTGCGCTCCTCCAGCTCGCGCTGCAGCAGGAGCTGCTGGCTCTGCGTGTACGCGCCCGTACCCCAGAGCAGGTAGGCGCAGAACAGCATCAGGATCAGGCCCGCGGTGACGCTCAGCTCCCCCACGGTCCGCAGCAAGGCCCGCACCCGCCCAGAGTAAGCAGGTCCGAACCGTGACCCTGGGGATCGCCATGTCGTGCGCGTGGCGACTATCCTGGGGCCGCTACCCTTAACGAAGAGCCTGCGGACGATCCGGAAGCCCAGGCCCTCAGCAGGAGTTAACCCAGTGCCCAAGTCGAAGGCCCGCAAGAAGGCGGTTTACACGCCGCCGCAGAAGTCCCAGCAGGTGAAGGTCAGCCCGCGCTGGCTCGCGCCGACGATGGTCGCCGCCTGGCTCATCGGCATTCTGTGGATCGCCACCTACTACGTGGCCCCTCAGGCGCCCTTCATCGGCGATCTGCAGAACTGGAATCTGCTGATCGGGTTTGTTTTCATCATCTTCGGTGTGGTGCTTTCCACTCGCTGGCGTTAGTTCTTTCCACAGTCTTTTCCACACCTGGGGACAGAGCTCAGAGGGTGAGGGTGACCGCCCGCACCACGACGAGCGCCGCGAGCAGCACCACCGCTCCCGCGATCGCCACCACGTGCCACAGGGTCCGGTTGTTCCCGGGGGCGTAGGCCATCCCGGCGGCCAGCGCCGCCCCCGTGATCAGCCCGCCGATGTGTCCTGTCCAGCTGATGCCGGGCACGAGGAACGTGATGGCCAGGTTGATCACGAGCAGCACGATGATGCCGCGCACGTCCATGTTCAGCCTGCGCCCGACCACGAACACGGCGCCGAACAGGCCGAAGATCGCCCCGGACGCGCCCATGCTGAACGTGTTGGCCGAATCGAACCACAGCCCCAGCACCGATCCGCCGAGCGCGCTGATCAGGTAGAGCGCCACGAACCTGACATGCCCGAACGCCCGCTCTAGGTACGGCCCGGTCACGTAGAGCGCCCAGCAGTTGAACAGGATGTGGAAGACGCCGAAGTGCCCGAACGCGGCGCTGAGCAGCCGGTAATACTCGCCGTCGACGAGCACCCAGTAGGGGTTCATCGCCAGCAGGCCGCTGACGACGTCTCCGGTCAGGTATTGCGCCCCGAACACCAGCACGTTGACCGCCAGCAGCGTCCACGTCACGAACGGCGTGCGCACCACCGCCCCGCCGAACGTCGACCTCGCCAGCCGGATCCCCCGGTTGCCCTCGGCGACGCACTCCGGGCACTGGAACCCGACCGCGGCATCCCGCATGCAGTCAGGGCAGATGGGCCGCTCACAGCGCTGGCAGCGCACCCACGTCTCACGATCGGGATGGCGGAAACACGTCGGCACCGCCTCGGCGGGCTGCTCGGGCTGCGGAGGCGTGCTGGGCGGCTGGGCGGTCATGACCGCAGCCTATGACTTGGCCGGGCATGCCGCGTCCCCCCTGCCATGCCCGGCCCGGTCGTGCGTCGGCGCTTCTACTCCTGGACGCGCTCGATGGTGACGCTCTGCAGGACGACGTCCTCGACCGGCTTGTTGTTGCGGCCGGTGCGGACCTTGGAGATCGCCTCGACCACGTCCTGGCCCTCCAGCACCTCGCCGAAGATGGTGTGCTTGCCGTTGAGGTGCGTGGTGTTGACCGTGGTGATGAAGAACTGCGACCCGTTGGTCCCCTTGCCGAAGCGGACGCCCGCGTTGGCCATGGCCAGCAGGTAGGGGCGGTTGAAGGCGAACAGGTCCGGGTGGATCTCGTCGTCGAACTCGTAGCCGGGGCCGCCGGTGCCCTGGCCCAGCGGGTCGCCGCCCTGGATCATGAAGTCGGGGATGACACGGTGGAAGATCGTGCCGTCGTAGTAGCGGTTGGTGCTCTTCTCGCCGGTGCCCGGGTGGGTCCACTCGCGCTTGCCCTCGGCCAGCTCGACGAAGTTACGGACCGTTTTGGGAGCCTTGTTGGGGAAGAGCTCTACCTTGATATTGCCGTGATTGGTCTGCAGGTTTGCGATCAGCTTCTCAGCCACGAGACAGCGGCCTTCCTCTATGCACCGGGTTGGTTTTGTGGTGATTTGACGACTATGGCCGTACGGCCTTCGGGCCCATCCTCCCACGCCCCGTCATGATTGAGCCGCCTTGTACCGGGAAGGTCAGGCGCGGGGCCCCAACGACAGGGGAGGTAGTCGTGTCCCTGACACTGAGGAAACGCCACGTGGCCATAGAAGTGCCCACCACGTGGTTGGGCCGGATGAAGGCCCAGGCCGTCAAGACCGGCCGCAGTATGGCGCCGATGGCCGACCAGGCAAAACTGGTCGCCAACCGGCGAGTGGAAGACGCCCGCTACTGGGCTGCTCCAAGGCTAGAGAACGCCGCGCACCGGGTCGAGGACCAACTCGCCCCGGCCGTGAGTTCGATGCTCAACTCGGCCGCGTACAAGGTGAATCCCGCGAGGCCGAAGTCGCGGCGCTGGCCGATGCTCGTCCTGATCACCGGTCTGGCTGTGGGGACGGTGGGCTACATGTTCTACCGCCGCAACGCCCAGCAGTGGACCGAGCACATGAAGGACTCCGCCTCCGACGCCTCGCGCTGGGTCGGCGAGAAGTCCGACAGGGCTGCGGACACCGTGCGCCACACGGGCGCCAAGGCGTCCGACAAGGCGGACGAGGTCTCGCGCAAGCTGCCGTGATCGGCGCCTGAAGCGCGCCCCCGACAACCGGGGGCGCGCTTTTCACGTGTTCAGGGGCCTATATCGTCACCTGCATGCTGTACGGCAGAACCGCGGAGACTGCCGCGATCGACGAGCTCATCGGATCGACGCTGGCCGGAGACGGGCGGGCGCTGGTGCTGCGCGGGGCGGCGGGGGTCGGCAAGTCGGCCCTGCTCGACCTGGCGGCCTCCCGGGCCGGAGCCGCGACCGTGCTGCGCGCCGGAGGCGTCGAAGGGGAGGCGGACCTGGCGTTCGCGGCGCTGCACCAGCTCGTGTGGCCGGTGATCGGGCTGCTCGACGCGCTCCCGGGGCCGCAGCGTGACGCCGTCGCCGGGGCGTTCGGGATGGCGGCGCCCAGCCAGGACCGGTTCCTGGTGTCGGCGGGGGTGCTCTCGCTGCTCGTCGAGGCGGCGGCCGACAGCGGGCTGATCTGCGTGGTGGACGACTTCCAGTGGGTGGACCGGGCGTCGGCCGACGCGCTGCTGTTCGCGGCCAGGCGGCTGCGTACCGAACGGGTCGGGATGGTGCTGGCCGTACGTGGGGACGCGCCCGTCAAAGGGGTGCCCGAGCTGCGGGTGGACGGGCTCGACGCCGAGAGCGCCGACGCCCTGCTGGACGCGCGGGCCGAGGTGGCGCCGGGGGTGCGGTCGCGGCTCGTGTCGCTCACCGGCGGGAACCCGCTCGTGCTCGGCGAGGCGGTCGCGGTGCTGACCGCCGACCAGCTCGCCGGGCGGACGCCGCTGCCGGACCCGCTGCCCGGAGGCGAGCAGCTGTTCGGCGACCAGGTGGCGCTGCTCTCGGAGGGGGCGCGGCGGGTCCTGCTGGCGGCCTCCCTGGAGAGCGACCTGGGGCCGGTGCTGGGGGCGGCGGACGCGCTCGCCGGGGCCCATGAGCGCGGGACGCACGAGGCCGGGCTGCAGGAGGCCGAACGGGCCGGGCTGGTGGTCGTGTCCGGGGCCGTGGTGCGGTTCCGGCACCCGCTGGTGCGGTCCGCCGTGCACGCCGCCGCCGGGGCCGGTGAGCTGCGGCGGGCCCATGAGGTGATGGCGGAGCTGGTCGACGGGGACCGGCGGGCCTGGCACCTGGCCGCCGCCGCCGTGGGCCGGGACGAGTCCGTGGCCGGCGCCCTCGCGGCCGCTGCCGGGCGGGCGCAGGCCCGGGGCGGCTACGGTGACGCGGCCACGGCGCTGGCTCGGGCGGCCGAGCTCACCCCCGACCCCCTCACCCGGGCGCGCCGGCTCAAGGACGCCGCCGAGGCCGCCTGGCTCGGCGGCCGCCCGGGCCAGGCCCAGACCTACCTGGCAGAAGCCCGCCTCCTGGTAGAGGCCCCGTCCGAGCGGGTGGACGCGCATGCCCTCGGGGAGACGGGCGCTCTCGGGGAGGCGGGCGCCCTCGGGGAGACGCGCGGCCCGGCGGAAGCGCGCCCCTCGGAAGAGGGCCCCTCCCGGCGGGTGGACGCGCACGCCCTCACGGAAGCGGGCGGCCTGGCGGAGGCGCGCGGCCTCGGGGAGGGGCGCGGGCCCGTGGAGGGGTGTGCCCTGGGAAGGGGCGGGCGGGGGGAGGTGGCTGGGGAGGTGGCTCGGCTGCGGGGGCGGTTCGAGCTGAACTCCGGGGACGCCGCCGAGGCGATGCGGGTGTTCGCGGCCGGCGACAGCCTGGAGATGCTGGCCGACGCGTGGGAGGCGGCCAGCGTGGTCGGGGACGTGGCGGCCATGGTGGACGTCGGCCGGCGGGCGGAGGGGTTCGCGCCGGGCTTCCTGCGCGACATCCTGGTGGGCGTCGCGGCGATGCTGCGTGACGGGAGCGGCGGCGAGCTGCTGCGCGGGGCGCTGGCGCGGACCGGTGAGCTGAGCGGGGCGGCGGAGTTCCTGTGGGCCGCGGCGGCGGCGTCGTACCTGGGGGAAGCGGACGTGTCGGCGGAGCTGATCCGGCGGGCGGGCCGGGTGGCGCGCGTGTCGGGGATGGTGGGGCAGCTCCCGGTGGTGCTGGAGTTCGTGTCGACGGCCGAGCGGGTCGGGGGCAGGCTGGCGGAGAGCGCGGCGGTGGCCGAGGAGGGCCTGGCGCTGGCCAGGGAGGCGGGCTACACGAACTCGGAGGCGGCCCACCTGGCGAACCTGGCGGTGGTGGCGGCGCTGCGGGGCGAGGAGGAGCGGTGCCGCGCGTACGCGGGTGAGGCGCTGGCCATCGCGGTGCCGCACCGGGTGGGGTTGCGGGCGGCGGTGGCGGCGTACGCGCTGGCGATGCTGGATCTGGGGATGGGGCGGTTCGCGGCGGCGCACGACCGGTTCGAGGCGATCCGGGCGGCGGGGCCGGGGGCGGGGCATCCGACCGTGGTGTGGCGTTCGACCCCTGACCGGGTGGAGGCGGCGATGGCCGCCGGGGACGCGGCGGCGGCGCGGGAGGCGCTGGAGGCGCTTGACCGGTGGGCGGCCCAGGCCAGGACCGACGAGGCGCGGGCGCTGCGGCTGCGCTGCGTGGGGCTGGTGGAGGGCGCGATCGAGCCGTTCGAGGAGGCGTTGCGGCTGCACGGGGAGCCGTTCGAGGAGGCGCGTACGGCGTTGCTGTACGGGGAGCGGTTGCGCCGGGGGCATCAGCCGGGGCAGGCGCGCGGGCCGCTGCGGGCGGCGCTGGAGACGTTCCAGCGGCTGGGCGCGGAGCCGTGGGCGCGGCGCGCGCACGCGGAGCTGCGGGCGGCGGGCGAGGCCGTGGAGCGGCCGGCGGGCGACGCGCTGGCGGCGCTGACGCCGCAGGAGCTGCGGATCGCGCGGCTGGTGGCGGAGGGGGCGTCGAGCAAGGAGGTGGCGGCGCGGCTGTTCCTCAGCCCGCGGACCGTCGAGTATCACCTGTACAAGATCTATCCCAAGCTGGGCATCACCAGCCGTACTGAACTGGCCCGCCTACTGTAGGAGGCCAGTAGTCCTACGGAAGGCGGCACGGGCCTGGTCCGGCAGGCTGACAGGCATGCAAACGAACCTGATTGACAGTGACGGCGTCGAGATCTGGACCGAGGAGTTCGGGGACGCGGCGCACCCGCCGATCCTGCTGGTGGCGGGCTCGGGCGCGCAGGGCGTCACGTGGCCGGACGAGCTCGTCGGCAGGCTGGTGGCGGGCGGTCGCCGGGTGATCCGCTACGACCACCGCGACACGGGCAGGTCGGGCACCGTGGACTTCGACGCGCATCCTTACAGCTGGCTCGACATCAAGGACGACATGCTGCGCGTGATGGACGCGTACGGGCTGGAGAGCGTGCATCTCGTGGGCCATTCGGCGGGCGGGCTGATCGGCCAGCTCGTCGCGGTGGAGCAGCCGGAGCGGGTGCGGACGCTCACGGTCGTCGGCGCGTCGCCGCTGGGCGGGGGCGAGGGCCAGGTGATCATGCGGGCGCTGATGGGCGAGCCGCAGCCGGAGGGCAGCCTGCCGCCGCCGACGCCGGAGTTCGTGGCGCACTTCCGCGCGGTGATCGCGAGCCCGCCGCCCGCGAGCCGGGGTGAGGAGATCGACGCGCTGATCGCCGAGGCGCGGGTGATGAACGGCACCGCGCTGCCGTTCGACGAGGACGCGGAGCGGCGGCTGGCCGAGCGCGTGCACGAGCGGGCGCGTGACCTGGGGGCGGCGATGAACCATCGGCGGGCCGGCCAGACGGCTCCGGACTTCGAGCCGGTGGGCGCGCTGCCCCGGATCAAGGCGCCGACGCTGGTCGTCGAGGGCACGCACGAGCCGGCCAAGCCGGGCCACGGGGCGCTCATCGCCGAGCAGATCCCGGACGCCGAGCTGCTGATGGTTCAGGACATGGGGCACATGGTCGCGCCCCGGTTCGCGGACGAGCTGGCGGCGGCCATCCTCACTCACACGGCCCGGTGAACGCCCCCAGCGCGGCGAGCACGTCGACGACCTGGCGGGCGTCGGGCGTGCTCGCCGGGTCGAGCAGCCACTGGATCATCAGCCCGTCGGAGATCGCGATCAGCACCGACACCAGCGCCTCGGGCGGGACCGGCAGCTCGATGCCCAGCTCGGCGGCGCCCCGGTGGAGCATGGCGACGCCCGCCTCGCGGCCCCTGCCGTAGGCGGCGGCCAGGCGCTCGCGCAGCACGCTCTCGCGCAGCGCCGCGGGGTAACCCTCGATGCAGACGACGAGCTGGGGCCGCATCTCGTCGAACACGTCGATGAGCGCGACCATCGCCCGCTCCAGCAGGTCGCGCGGCGAGCCGACGGCGTCGCCGAACATCGCCTCCTCCACCCGCGCGGTCCACGCCTCGTAGCAGCCGGCGATGGCCTCGTTGAGCAGGGCGTCCTTGCCGCCGAAGTGGTAGCCGATGGAGGCCAGGTTGGTCCCCGAGGCGGCGACCAGGTCGCGGGCCGTGGTGCGGGCGTAGCCCTTCTCCTGAAGGCAGCTCACCGCGCCGGCAAGGAGTTTTTCGCGGTATCCCGCCTCTTTTCGTGCCACGTGATCCATGCTACAGATGTATACGGGCGTATATGACGTACGTACATATCAATTGGAGCTGATGCACGTGCTGCCACCCGGGCCCCGGCTGCCCGCCGCTCTCCAGACGGCCTGGTTCATGCGTGATCCCGCCGGGCTGATCGAGCGCTGTCACGCCAGATACGGGGACGTCTTCACGATCCGCTGGTTCGGCTTCCCGCCGGAGGTGTACGTCGCGACGGCCGAGCTGGCCGAGCAGGTCTTCAGGACCGACCAGGGCGGCGGGCGGGCCGGCGCCGCCCGGCGCGACTTCCTCGAACCGCTGGTGGGGGCGCACTCGGTGCTGACGCTCGACGGCGACGCCTGGGCCGGGCACCGCAAGTCTCTGACGCCGCCGCTGCGCGCCAGGCAGGTCGCCGGCTACGCGGACGAGATCGCGGCCATCGCCGCCGAGAAGATCGCCGCCTGGCCGCTCGGCAGGCCGTTCGCGCTGCGCGACCGCATGCAGGAGATCACGCTGGAGATCATCATCCGGTTGATCTTCGGCATCCGCGACGCCGAGCGCATGGGCCGCCTGCGCGCGCTGCTCCCCCGCCTGATCGAGTCGGGCGGCTCGGCCTCCGTCGCGATGCTCCCGGCACGGCTGCGCGGCCCGGCGGCGGCGCTGCCGTTCCTGCCGTACGCGCGGTTCCTGAGGCTGCGGGCGGCCGTCGACGCCATCCTGTACGACGAGATCCGCCGCAGGCGCGCGGACCCGGACGGCACGGACGTGCTGAGCCGGCTGCTGAACGCCGGGCTCGGCGACGAGGAGGTCCGCGACGAGCTGATCACGCTGCTCATCGCCGGCCACGAGACCACGGCCACCGGGCTGGCCTGGACCTTCGAGCGGCTGCTGCGCCTGCCCGACGTGCTGCGGCGGCTGCCCGACGACGAGCCCTACCTCGACGCGGTCGTCAAGGAGGCCCTGCGCGCCAGGCCCGTGGTCTATGAGGCGCCCCGGCTGCTGGACGCCCCGCTCCGGCTGGGCGGCTATGACATCCCCGCAGGATGGTACGCGGGACCGTTCATCCCGCTCGTGCACCAGGACCCCGCCGCGTTTCCGTCACCGGCGGAGTTCCGCCCGGAACGCTTTCTGGAGGGGCAGCAGAGCCGGGCGTGGATGCCCTTCGGCGGCGGCCGGCGCTTCTGCGTCGGCGCGCAGCTCGCCCTCCTGGAGATGCGCGTGATCATCCGTGAGGTGCTGCACCGCCTGGAACTCGTGGCGCCTGATCAGGCGCCCGAGGCCAGGCGGCTCGCGAACGTCACCCTTGCCCCGGCGGAGCTGACACGCGTCATTGCGCGCGCTCGGACTCCTGCTCGGACGCCGTAGCCGGCCGCATCTCGTCGCGCCCGGCATCGGCGCCCAACTCCTCGCGGAGCCGGTCATAGTCGATGTGATGGTTGGTGTACTTCAGCTGGCGAGCGACCTTCGTCTGCTTCGCCTTGGCTCTTCCTCGGCCCATGGCTACTCCCTAGTCCCCGCTGTCATGCTATCCAACAACGTTACGACTTGAAGAATTATGCAACTGCGCTGGATTAGTCTGGCACTATGCACGTGGAGGTCAACCAGGCCAAGGCCGACTTCTTCCGGACGCTCGGCCACCCCGCTCGCATCCGAGTGTTGGAGCTACTCCAGGAAGGGCCACTACCCGTGAGGGATCTGCTGGCCCAGATCGACATCGAGGCGTCCAGTCTCTCCCAGCAGCTCGCGGTCCTGCGCAGGGCGGGCATCGTCAGCGCGATCCGCGAAGGCAGCACCGTGGTCTACACACTGGCCACGCCGGAGCTCGCCGACCTGCTCGGCACCGCCCGCCGCATCCTCACCGACATGCTCGCAGACCAGGGGCAGCTTCTGGCCGAGCTCCGCGCGGAGGTCCCCTGACCCACGCGTTAGGCTCTGCCCCATGGTCTCCGAGCTGTTCGATCCCCGGGCGTGGCAGGCTGTCGACGGGTTCGACTTCACCGACATCACCTATCACCGCGCGGTCGACCAGGGCACGGTCCGCATCGCCTTCAACCGGCCGGAAGTGCGCAACGCCTTCCGGCCGCAGACGGTCGACGAGCTCTACCGCGCGCTCGACCATGCCCGCCAGAGCACCGACGTGGGCTGCGTGCTGCTGACCGGCAACGGCCCGTCGCCCAAGGACGGCGGCTGGGCGTTCTGCTCCGGGGGCGACCAGCGCATCCGGGGCAAGGACGGCTACCAGTACGCCGACGGCACGCCCTCGACCGGCCGGCTGCACATCCTCGAGGTGCAGCGGCTGATCAGGTTCATGCCCAAGGTGGTCATCTGCGTGGTGCCCGGCTGGGCGGCGGGCGGAGGCCACAGCCTGCACGTGGTGGCCGATCTCACACTGGCCAGCGCCGAGCACGCCCGGTTCAAGCAGACCGACGCCGACGTGGCGAGCTTCGACGGCGGCTTCGGCTCCGCCTATCTGGCCCGGCAGGTGGGGCAGAAGTTCGCCCGGGAGATCTTCTTCCTGGGCGACACCTACAGCGCCGCCGACGCGCACCGGATGGGCATGGTCAACGCGGTGGTGCCGCACGCCGAGCTGGAGTCGACGGCGCTGGAGTGGGCGCGCAAGGTCAACGGCAAGTCGCCGACCGCGCAGCGGATGCTCAAGTTCGCCTTCAACGCGATCGACGACGGGCTGGTGGGCCAGCAGGTGTTCGCCGGTGAGGCGACGCGGCTGGCGTACATGACCGACGAGGCGGCCGAGGGGCGCGACTCCTTCCTGGAGAAGCGCGAGCCCGACTGGTCGCCGTTCCCCTGGCACTACTGATCAGCGCGCGGCGGCCGTGGCCCCGGTCGCCGCGATGCGCAGCGCCGCGACAAGTTCGCGGTAGAGCTCGTCGGCGGCCAGCAGCTCCTCGTGGCGGCCCTGGGCGCGGACGCGTCCGCCGTCCATGACGACGATGCTGTCCGCGTCGATCACGGTCGACAGCCGGTGGGCGATGGTGATGACCGCGCCCGACCGCGCACGTGACCGTACGCAGTCCTGGACCGCGGCCTCGGTGATGCCGTCGAGCTGGGCCGTGGCCTCGTCCAGCAGGAGCACGTCGGGGGTGCGCAGCAGGGCGCGGGCGAGCGCGATGCGCTGACGCTCGCCGCCCGACACCTGGGTGGACGACAGGGGCGTGTCGAGGCCGTCGTCGAGCGTGGCGACCTTGTCGGCCAGCCGCACCTCGGCCAGCACCCGGTGGAGCTCCTCCTCGGTGGCGTCGGGGTGGGCGAACAGCAGGTTGTCGCGGACCGTGCCGGGCACGATCGGCGTCTCCTGCTCGACGTAGGCCAGGCGCGCCCTGATCTGGTCGCGCCCGTACTCCTGGTACGGGCGGCCGTCGAGCAGCAGCGTGCCGTCGCCGGGTTCGAGGAAGCCGAGCAGGAGCGAGAACAGCGTCGTCTTGCCCGCCCCCGACGGGCCGACCACGGCGAGGTGGCCGTGCCTGGGGATGACCAGGTCGACGTCGCGCACGGCGGGCCCGGCTCCCGGCGCGTACGCGGCGGTGACACCGCGCAGCTCCAGGACGGGACCCCGGCCGGTCACCGGGGCCAGGTCGCGGCGCGTGGCGCTCACCGGGGGCTCGGCCTCCATGGCGTCCAGCTCGCGGATGCGGGTCGCGGCGGCGACGCCCGACTGCAGCGCGGTGAGGTTCTGGCTCAGCTCGGTGATCGGCTCCATGAGGCCGAACGCGTACAGCAGGAACGCGATGAGGCTGGACACCTCCAGACTGCCGGCGCCCACCCGCCAGGCGCCGACGGCGAGGATCAGGATGATCGCGAGCTGGAGACCGGACCAGGCCACGGTCCACGCGGTGGCCTCGGCGCGCACGGCGCGCACGCCCTGCTCGGCCGAGGCCCGCGCCTCGGCGAGGATGCGGTCGCCCTGTCGCTCCTCGGCGCGGACGGCCTTGACGGTCCTGATGGCGCGCAGGGTGCCTTCGAGGACGCCGCCCATCCTGCCGACGTGTTCCTGCGCCCGGGCCTGCGCCTTGGCGATGGCGGGCATGAGCAGCGCGAACAGCAGGACGACCGCTAGCACCGCCGCCGCGGTGACGCCGAGCAGGGCCAGGTCGAGCACGCCCATCAGGACGAGCGTGCCGACCAGCATGACGGCTCCGTTGATCAGTCCGATGACGCTGGAGGTGGCGGCCTCGCGCAGCAGCACGGTGTCGGAGGTCACGCGGGTGACCAGCTCGCCGGGCGAGTGCCGGGTGAGGGCGGGCACCTTGGCGCGCAGGAAGCGGCGCACCATCGAGTCGCGGGCCTCCAGGACGACGCGCTCCCCCAGCGAGCCGAGCATGGTCCACTGCCAGCGCCCGATGGCGGCGCCGACGACCATCAGGACGAGCAGCGCGGTGATGGGCCCGGCCAGCGAGCTGCCGGTGCCGAGCGTGTCGAGGACCCACTTGGTGACCATCGGGGTCGCCAGTCCGAGCGCCGACCCGAGCAGCGCCAGCACGAGTCCGGACAGCAGCGTGCGCGTGTGCGGCCGGGCGAAGGACCACAGGATCCGGAATGAGTCAGCCATGACATTTATGGAACACGACTGTTCTGTTCTCGTCAAACTCGTTCCGTTCCGGGTTAGGGAGTACCGTAGACGCATGGACGTTCTCACGGGCACCCGGGCGCGGACCCGGCGCGCGATCCTCGACGCCGCGGTGGCGGTCCTGTCGAAGAACTCGGGCGCTTCGCTGACCGACGTGGCCACCGAGGCCGGGGTGGGGCGGACCACCATCCACCGCTACTTCCGCGAGCGCTCCGACCTGCTGGCGGCGCTCAGCGTCTACCTGCTCGAACGCATCGAGACCGCCACCGAGCGGGCCCGCCTCGACGAGGGGACGGCCCTGGAGGCGCTGGAGCGGGTCTGCCAGGAATACTTCGAGCTGGGCGACGGCCTGCTGTTCGCCTTCGACAACCCCCAGCTCACCACCTGGGAGGGATGGGACGAGGAGACCGACGCCGACCGCGCGCTCACCCGGCTCGTCCAGCGCGGTCACGCCGACGGGAGCTTCGATCCCGGCCAGCCGGCGGAGTGGGTGACGCAGATGCTGTGGGCCATGCTCTACACCGCCTGGCAGCACACCCGCGACCAGGGCGCTCCCAAGCATTCCTCGCTGGAGCTGTGCCTGCGCAGTCTCAGGAAATGCGTGGCGCCATGAGGATCGTGGTGCCGCCCGCACTGACCGAGAGTCACGTGAAGTGGGACGGCGAGGCGGGCCGGGCGTGGTCGGCGGGGCTGCCCGCGCTGGCCGAGCGCTACCTGGAGGAGTGGGAGCTGCGGCTCGACGGGGAGCCGATGCACGGCGTGGTGTCGCTGGTGCTGCCCGTGGTGCGGGCCGGCGGCGCCCCGGCGGCGCTGAAGCTGCAGCCGGTCAGCGACGAGAACGCGAGCGAGGGGCCCGGGCTGCTCGCCTGGGCGGGCCGGGCCAGCGTGCTGCTGCTGGAGTCGGACCCGGCGACGGGCACGCTGCTGCTGGAGCGGCTCGACGGGGGCACGACGCTGTCGTCGGTGCCGGACGACCTGGCGGCGCTGGAGATCCTGACCGGGCTGCTGCGGCGGCTGGTGGCGGTCCCCGCGCCGGCCGGGACGCGGCGGCTGGCCGACATCGCCCGGGGCATGCTGGACGACGTGCCCGGCGCGCTGGACGCGCTGCCCGGCGAGGACGACCGGCGCTGGCTGCGGGTGTGCGCCGGGGCCGTCGGCGAGCTGGCGGGCGAGGCCGGCGACCGGCTGCTGCACTGGGACCTGCACTACGACAACGTGCTGGCCGCCGAGCGTGAGCCGTGGCTGGCGATCGACCCCAAGCCGCTGGCCGGCGACCCGGGGTTCGACCTGATGCCCGCGCTGCACAACCGCTGGGACGACGTGGTCGCCACCGGTGACGTGCGGCGGGCGGTGCTGCGGCGCTTCGACCTGATGACCGATCTGCTGGGCCTGGACCGGCAGCGGGCCGCGGGCTGGACGCTCGGCCGGGTCCTGCAGAACTCGCTGTGGAGCGTCGAGGACGGCGAGACCCGGCTGGACGACGTGCAGCTCGCGGTCGCGGAGGCCGTCGTCACGGTGTGGTGAGCGGCTCCGCCTCGAAGGCGCGGTGCAGCAGCCCGACGAACTCCGGCGCCTCGGGCAGCGCCTCGCCGCCGATCCGGTGCACCGGCACGCCGGGCGTCCACGAGTTCATCACCACGGCCCCGGCCAGCGACGGCAGGTCGGCTATCGTGATCTCCCTGGCCCGCTGGGGCACGCCCAGGTCGTCGAGCCGCCTGCGCAGGATGCCCATCGTGGTGCCGGTGAGCATCGCGGCCTCGGGCCACACGACGGCCTCGCCGTCCCAGAAGGCCAGGTTCCAGATCGACGCCTCGCTCAGGCGGCCCCGCCGGTCCACGAACGCCGCGTCGTCGAAGCCCTGCTCGACGGCCTGGCGGAGCACATACGTCTTCGCGGACTCGCCGACGTGCTTGATGACGGGCAGGAAGCGTTCGTGCTCCACGACGGCCAGCGCCAGCGGGCCGCGCGGGCCGTCGGAGGCGGGGCCGGTGCTGACCAGCACCTCGGGTTCGGCGTCGGCGGCGGTGAACTCGCCCGCGGGCGAGTAGACGGTGGCCCTGAGCGAGAGGTCGGCGGGGCCCGCCTCCACGGCCGACCTGATGTACGCCAGCACCCGGTCGTCCGGAACCGCCCGGCCGAACAGCTCCTTGGAGGCGTTGCGCAGCCGCTCCAGGTGCAGGTCCAGCCCTCGTACGCGGCCGTCGCGCACCTGCATGGCGGTGAAGTGGGCGAATCCGGCGAAGGCCAGCGGCGAGAGGTCCTCGACGGTGACGGGCTTGCCGTTACGGGTGTCCATGATGCTTGCTCCCCGATGTACTGAGCGTCTGCAAATGTTGCATATGCATACATATCACGGGTTGCGGCAAAGTGTCGATCGGGGATGAGTGTGTTCGACGCTTCAGTGACAGCCGATCCGGAGGAGCGCCATCATGAGCAAGGTCATCGCCGACATCAGCATGTCCCTCGACGGTTTCGTCGAGGCCGACGGACGCACCCCGGAAGAGCCGATGGGCGTGGGCGGGGAGCGGCTGCACGAGTGGTTCTTCGACCTCGGCGAGCGCGCCGTCGCCGACGTCCCGGCGATGGGGGCGATGGTCGCCGGGCGCCGCACCTACGACGCCTCCCTGCGCTTCTGGCGGGCCGACGGCCCGTCCGGCCCCGCCCGGCTGCCGCTGATCGTCGTCTCCCACAGCGTCCCGGACGACGTCCCCGCCAACAGCGTGTACGAGTTCGCCCCCGGCATCGAGGAGGGCGTGGCGCTGGCCAAGGAGGCGGCGGGCGGCCAGGACGTCGCGATCATGGGCGGCGCCGAGACGATCTGCCAGGGCATCAGGGCGGGCCTGGTGGACGAGCTGTCCATCCACCTGGTCCCGGTGCTGTTCGGCGCCGGGACCAGGCTGTTCGAGCAGGTGGAGCGGCACGTGCACCTGGAGATCCTGCGGACCGCCCAGGGCCGCGAAGCCGTCCACCTGCGCTTCCGGGTGCTGCCCCGGGAGCGGTAGCCCGCCCTACGGCCGGTCCGACAGCGTGCGCAGGAAGTCGCGCACCAGGCCGGCGATCTGGCGGCCGCGGGTCTCCAGGGGGAAGTGGCCGGCGTCCAGGAGGTGGATGCGGGCGTCCGGGAGGTCGCGGGCGAAGGCGCGCGCCCCGTCCGGGCCGAAGATCTCGTCGTTGCGCCCCCAGACGGCCAGCAGCGGGGGCCGCTGCTCGCGCAGGTACTCCTGCCAGAGCGGGTAGAGCCCCGGGTTGGTCCCGTAGTCGCGGAAGAGCGCGAGCTGGATCTCGTGGTTGCCCGGCCGGTCGAGCCTGGCCTGGTCGAGCGCCGCCTTGTCCGGGTTGACCAGCGACAGGTCGGACACGCCGTGGGCGTACTGCCAGCGGGTGGCCTCCGGGGTGAGCAGGCCGAGCAGCGGCGCGACGTCGGCGGACGGGTCGGCCCAGATCTTCTTGAACGGCTCCCAGAACGGCGTCAGCCCCTCCTCGTAGGCGTTGCCGTTCTGCGTGACGATGCCGGCGATGCGCTCCGGGTGCCGCAGGGCCAGCCGGAAGCCGACCGGCGCGCCGTAGTCGTGCACGTAGAGGGCGTACGAGCGCAGCCCGAGCGAGTCGAGCAGCGCGTCCACCACGTCGGTGAGCCGGTCGAAGGTGTACGTGAACTCGTCGGCGGCGGGCGCGGAGCTGTGCCCGAACCCCGGGTAGTCGGGCGCGATGAGGTGGAACTCGTCGGCCAGCTCGGTGATCAGCTCGTGGTAGGCGACGGACGAGGTCGGGAAGCCGTGCAGCAGCACGAGCGTGGGCGCGGACGGGTCTCCGGCCTCGCGGTAGAACACGTCGAGCCCGTCGACGACGGCGGTGCGATAGCGAATGGTCACAGCAACCCCTAACCGGTCAAAGCGATTTAGACGGTTAAGTGATAGCATGGCAGTCGATAACCGGTCAAACTCGTTTCAGGGGTTAGTAGTGAGAATCCGGCCGCTGCGCGGTGAGCCCTTGGGGCTCGACCTGGTCGACACCGTGTGGGTGGAGCAGGGCGGGCTCCTCGACCAGTTCGACGATCTCGACGGGGTCCGCGCCTGGCTCGCCGACCACGACCTGCCCGGCGCGGACGACGCCGAGCGGGTCCGCGACCGGCTGGTGACCACCCGCGACGCGATGCGCACCCTGCTCGGCGGCGGCCCTCCCGACCGGCTCAACGCCGTGCTCGACCACGGCGGCCGACGGCCCCGCCTCGGGGAGACGGGGCCGTACGAGCTGGTGGTGGTCGACGCGGCGGACTGGCACGCGGCCTGGGCCGCGGCGGCCGACCTCGCCCGGGTGCTGGGCGAGCGGCCGGAACGGGTGCGCAAGTGCGCCAACCCTCAGTGCGTGCTGTGGTTCCTCGACGTCAGCAAGAACGGCAGCCGACGCTGGTGCTCGATGGAGGTCTGCGGCAACCGGTCCAAGGTGGGCCGGTTCAACCAGCGGCGCCGACCGTGATCACGATCTTGCCGCGGCCGTGGCCGGTCTCGCTCTCCCGGTGCGCGTCCGCGGCCTCCTCCAGCCGGTACGTCCTGCGCACCGGGAAGACGAACTCCCCGGCGGCGATCAGGGCGGCGTAGCGGCCGAGACGCTCGGCGGAGCGGACGCCCTGGGTGACCTTGACGCCCAGCCCGGCGGCCTTGTCGTGCTCGACCAGCGTGAGGATGCGGGAGCGGTCCTTGACCAGCTCCAGCGAGACCTCCAGCGCGTGGCCGCCGGCGCCGTCGAGCGCGGCGTCGATCCCGCCGGGCGCGAGCGCGCGCACCCGGTCGGCCAGCCCGTCCCCGTACACGACCGGGATCGCGCCGAGCTCGCGCAGGTAGGGGTGGTTCTCCTCGCGGGCGGTGCCGATCACGGTGGCGCCGCGGCGCCGGGCGATCTGGACGGCCGCGGTGCCGACCGAGCCGGCGGCGGCGTGCACGAGCAGCGTGTCGCCCTCGCCCACGCCGAGCCCGTCGATGGCCAGCTCGGCCGACTGGACCCCGGAGGTCAGCCCGCCCGCCACCTCCCACGGCAGCTCCGGCGGCTTGGGCGTCACGTCACCGGCGGCCACCACCACGTACTCGGCATAGCAGTTGAGCAGCGAGAAGCCGAGCACCTCCGCGCCCACCGCCACCTCCGTCACGCCCTCGCCCACCTGGTCCACCACGCCGGCGAACTCGTTGCCGGGGATGCGCGGCAGGTCGCCGGTCACGTTCGGCGGGGTCCAGCCGGCGCGCACCGCCGTGTCGAACGGCTGCACCCCGGCCGCCCTGATCCGCACCCGCACCTGGCCGGGGCCCGCCTGCGGGGCGGGCAGCTCCATCACACGCAACACCTCGGGGCCGCCGAAGGCGGAGAACGCCGCGGCCCGCATCATCTCTTGGCTCATGCCGCCCAGCCTGATCCCTCAACCGCACTTGAGGTCAAGCCAGCTAACCTTTCGGGAACTTTTTCCTTTACTCGCTCTTTATCTCGATATAGTCCGACAACGGATACGCACCGGGGGACGGGGCAACCAGCATTGGGCGAGTTTCTGCATGTCGCGTTCAGCTATCCGATGGCCGTTTTCACCTACCCGCTGATCGTGGTCGTCGGCTACTGGATCGTGGTCGTGACCGGTCTGTTCGACACCGGCGACCATGACGCGCCATGGCTCGGTCTCGGCGGTGTGCCGGCCGGCGTCACGCTCTCGCTGCTGATCGCGTTCTCCTGGCTGCTGACGCTGATCGGCAGCCAGATCACCACCCTTCCTGTCGTGCCGCTGCCGGCCCTGGCCGGCGGCTGGCTTGGCACGCGCGCCCTGCTCGCGCCGCTGCGGCGGCTGGCGCCCCGCGAGCGGCAGCCCTCGCGCGGCGACTTCGTCGGCCAGATGTGCGTGATCCGCACCGGCTCGGCGACAGCCGACTTCGGTCAGGCCGAAGTCACCGCCGCCGACGGCTCCTCGGCCGTGATCCAGGTCCGCACGACCGGTCAGGACAGGCTGTCCCGCGGCGACAGCGCATTGATCTTCGAATACGACGCAGACGGCGAATTCTTCTGGGTCATGCCTTACGAAAGTGAGCACTGATGGATGTCATCTCCACCGGATTCGGTATATTCCTCGCCGTCGTCCTGGTCATCGTCATAGGACTGCTCATCCTCGTCGGCCGCCTTTTCCGGAAGGTCGAGCAGGGCAAGGCGCTGATCATCTCGAAGGTCAACAAGGTCGACGTGACGTTCACCGGGGCCATCGTGCTGCCTGTCGTCCACCGGGCCGAGATCATGGACATCTCGGTGAAGACCATCGAGATCGGGCGGACCGGCCGGGAAGGGCTGATCTGCCGCGACAACATCCGGGCCGACATCAAGATCACTTTCTTCGTCCGGGTGAACAAGACCGCTGAAGACGTCATCAAGGTCGCCCAGGCCATCGGCACCGTCCGGGCCAGCGACGAGTCGACGCTCCAGGAGCTGTTCAGCGCCAAGTTCTCCGAGGCGCTCAAGACCGCCGGCAAGCAGCTCGACTTCGTCGACCTCTACACCAAGCGCGACGAGTTCCGCGACCAGATCGTCAGGCTGATCGGCACCGACCTCAACGGCTACAGCCTGGAGGACGCGGCGATCGACTACCTGGAGCAGACCTCGCTCAACCAGCTCGACAAGAGCAACATCCTCGACGCCCAGGGCATCCGGAAGATCACCGAGCTGACGGCGCTGGAGCACGTGCGCACCAACGAGTTCCAGCGCACCGAGGAGAAGGAGATCACCCGCCAGAACGTGGACGCCCGTGAGGCCATCCTGGAGCTGCAGCGCCGCCAGGCCGACGCCGAGATCAAGCAGAAGCGCGAGATCGAGACCATGAAGGCGCGCGAGGAGGCCGAGATCGCCCGCGTCCAGGCCGAGGAGCGGCTCAAGGCGCAGGCCGCCAACATCAAGACCGACGAGCAGCTCGGCGTCCAGCACGAGAACCGGGCCCGCGAGGTCGCCGTCGCGGAGAAGAACCGCGAGCGCGTGATCGCCATCGAGTCCGAGCGCATCGAGAAGGACCGCCTGCTGGAGGTCATCGCCCGCGAGCGGGAGACCGAGCTGTCGCGCATCGCCAAGGACAAGGAGGTCGAGACCGAGAAGCGGTCGATCGCCGAGGTCATCCGCGAGCGCATCGCCGTCGACAAGACCGTGGCCGAGCAGGAGGAGGCCATCAAGCGGCTGCGCGTGGTCGAGGAGGCCGAGCGCACCCGCCAGTCGGTGATCATCGCCGCCGAGGCCGAGGCGCAGGAGAACCTGGTCAAGGGCATCAAGGCGGCCGAGGCCGCGGAGGCGGCGTCGAAGTTCCGGGCCCGTGAGGAGCTCGTGCTCGCCGAGGCCAAGCAGCAGGCCGCCGAGCTGGAGGCCCGGGCCAAGATCCGGCTGGCGGAGGGCATCCAGGCCGAGTCGGCCGCGGCCGGGCTGGCCGACGTCCAGGTCAGGGAGCGCGACGCGGAGGCGATCGAGAAGGTCGGCCGCGCCGAGGCGCTGGTGCTGAGCGAGAAGCTGCGGGCCGAGGCCGACGGCGCCAAGGCGATGGCGCTGGTCGAGGGCGACCGGCTCAAGGCCAAGGCCGAGGGCGAGCAGGCGATGGCGCTGGCCACCGCCGCGGCGGTGGGCGAGAAGCTCAAGGCCGAGGCCGAGGGTCTGACGGAGAAGGCCGCCGCGCTGGCCGCGCTGGACGAGGCCAGCCGGGCGCACGAGGAGTACCGGCTGCGGCTGGAGGCCGACAAGGAAGTGCGGCTCAAGCAGATCGACGTCTCCCGCCAGGTGGCCGAGTCGCAGGCCGGTGTGCTGGCCGCCGGGCTGGCCAAGGCCAACATCGACATCGTCGGCGGCGACACGATGTTCTTCGACAAGGTCGTCGGCTCCATCACCGCGGGCAAGGTGGTCGACGGCTTCGTCGAGCACTCCGGTGTCGTCCGGTCGATGGCGACCCCGTACCTGAACGGGAGCGCCAGCCTGGTCGAGGACATCGGGCGGCTGGTCGGCGGGATCGGCAGCGAGGACCTGAAGAACCTGACCGTGTCGGCGCTGCTCATGCAGCTCATCCAGCGCGGCGGGCCGGACTCCGGGCCGCTCGGCGAGCTGCTGGAGACGGCGCGCCGGCTGGGCGTGGCCGACTCCCCCGTGGCGGCGCTGACCCCGGCGAAGGTCTGACGCGTGGCCGAGGACGTCCGGCCCGATCTGGAGGCCGGCACCTACGAGGTGCTCAGGAACCGGCTCGGAGCCCAGGCCAAGGCGCTGACGAAGGCGGCCGAGTCGGTCAACGCCCAGCGGCTGGAGGTGTTCGGCGGGGCCGAGCTGCGGCTGCTGGGCACCGAGCGGATCCGCACCGAGAACAACTGCGTGCCCAGGGACATCGTCTCCCTGGGCGGGGTGATGCTGTTCGGCTACAACGTGTTCATCGGGCTCAAGCCGGAGACCGCGGTGTCGGACGTGTTCGCGGTGCACCGGTTCACCCGTGACGGGGACGCGTTCCGCTTCGACCAGGACAAGCTGGAGACGCTGGACGACGAGGCGTTCAGGAAGGACTTCGCCGAGCTCTACCGCTACTACAAGGAGACCCGGCTGGCGCAGCTCAGGCGGGTGGAGGGCAAGCTGCTGGCCGTGTTCAGGACGGGGCCGGCGGACATCCGGGTGCTGCGCTGGACGGTCACGCCCACCGGGGTCCCGAAATATCAGGACAATCGGGGGGAGCGGGACCACATCTTCCCGCCCTCCCACGACTTCGAGTGGACGCCCACCACCCGCGACGACCACGTCCTCGGCCGCCACCCGCACATCTCCGTGCAGGGCGAGGTGTTCGTCGAGACCGTCGGCGGCGACCTCACCATCAAGATCGAGAACAACACGGAGTCCGGCGAGGGCATCTACGCCGAGCCCGTCACCGAGCAGTTGCAGAGCCTGGCCGACGCCGACGTCGAGCACGCCCGCGTCGGCCCGCTCATCCTCATGCGGATCAGGCCGTACAAGGAGACCGCCTGGCGCCACCTCGTCTTCAACACCCGCACCAAGGCCGTGACCAGGCTCGACGGCATCGGCCAGGCCTGCCAGCGGCTGCCCGAGGACCAGGGCCTGATCTTCCCCGGCGGCTACTACCTGGCCACCGGCGTCAGCAAGACGTTCGACACCGACGTGACCGACCTGGAGTTCGAGCGGGTGGTGCGCTCCCCCAACGGCGAGGACGTGCTCTACGTCTTCCACGCCAGGGGCGACGGCCGCTCGCTGCTGCTGCCGTACAACGTGATCAGGAAGGAGGTGGCCAACCCCATCGTGTGTCACGGCTACTCGCTGTTCGACGACGGCACGATGGTGGTCTTCCGCGCCACCTCCGAGGAGCCGACGCGGGTCCACCCCATGCAGGTGTGGCAGACGCCGTACGTCTCCGACACCTACGCGGCGGCGCAGCCCGCCGGCACCGGGCCGCTGGAGCGGATCGGCAACGCCGAGCTGGTGCGCGGCATCTCCGACTGCCTGTCGGTCGCCCGGATGATCGAGGAGATGGCGCCGTCGGCGGCCACGTTCGAGGCGCTGATCGCCGCCTGCACGCGCGCCTTCGACAGCTACCACTGGCTCGGCGAGCAGGGCTTGGACGGCCCGCTCGGCGACGTCCGCGCCACCGCCGAACAGGTCCTCGACGAGTACGAGAACGTCGAGCAGCTCACCCGGCAGGCCGCGCGGACCCTCGAAGAGGCCGAGGACGAGGTCACCCAGCTCGTCCGGCGCTCGCGCGGCGACACGCCCGCGACCGCCGACGCCTGGGTGACGCTGCTGGCCACCCTCCGCCGCGCCCAGGGCCACCTGGTGACGCTGCGCGAGGTGCGTTACGTCGACCTGGCCCGGCTGGACGAGCTGGCCACCGAGGTGCGCGCCGAGCTGGACGCGGCGGGCCGGCGCGCGGTGGCGTTCCTGGAGGGCGCCGACGCGTTCACCGGCTACCACGCCGCCGTCGAGGAGCTGGCTGTCCAGGCCGGCGCGATCACCACCGCCGCCGAGGCCGAGCCCGTCGCCGACCGGCTGTCGACGCAGGCCGAAGGGCTGGAGGTCGTCACCGAGGTCGTCGGCTCGCTCGACATCGCCGACGCCACCGTCCGCACCGCCATCCTGGGCCGCATCGCCGAGGTGCTCGGCGGGGTCAACCGGGCGCGGGCCGTGCTCGACGGACGGCGGCGCGAACTGCTCGGCAGCGAGGGCCGCGCCGCGTTCGCCGCCGAGTTCGCGCTGCTCGGGCAGGCCATCACCGGCGCGCTCGCCGTCGCCGACAGCCCCGAGAGCTGCGACGAACAGCTCGGCCGGCTGATGATCCAGGTGGAGAACCTGGAGTCGCGGTTCGGCGAGTTCGACGACTTCGCCGCCCAGCTCGCCGCCAAGCGCGACGACGTCTACGAGGCGTTCTCCTCCCGCAAGCAGTCACAGCTCGACGCGCTGGCCCGGCGCGCCGACCGGCTGTTCGCCTCCGCCGAACGCATCCTGACCGGCGTCACCCGGCGGCTCGGCGGCCTCGGCACGCTCGACGAGGTCAACACCTACTTCGCCACCGACCCCATGATCACCAAGCTCCGCTCGGTCGCCGCCGAACTGCGCGAGCTGGGCGACGCCGTACGCGCCGAGGAGCTGGACGGCCGGGTCAAGGCGGCACAGCAGGAGGCCGGACGGGCACTGCGGGACCGGCTCGACCTGTTCACCGACGGCGGCGACACCATCCGGCTCGGCCACCACCGCTTCGCCGTCAACACCCAGCCCATCGACCTCACGCTGGTGCCGCACGGCTCCGAGATGCACTTCGCCATCACCGGCACCGACTACCGCGCCCCCGTCCCCGCCTCGTTCGCCGACACCCGGCCGTTCTGGGACCAGCTCCTGGTCTCCGAGACCCCCGAGGTCTACCGCGCCGAACACCTCGCCGCCTCACTCCTCGACGCCGCCGTGCCTGGCGCCGACCTCCAGGCCCTCGTACGGCAGGCCGCCCAGGACCGCTACGACGAGGGGTACGAGCGCGGCGTCCACGACCACGACGCCGCGGCCATCCTCGACGTGCTCGTCCGGCTCCGCGACGGCGCCGGGCTGCTGCGCTACCCGCCCGAGGCGCGGGCCGGGGCGCAGCTCTTCTGGGCGCACGGGATCGACGAGGTTTCACGTAAAACATTGACCACCCGGGCCGTGTCGCTGGTGCGCGCCCGCGACGTCTTCGGCCCCACCCCGGCGCTGTCGGCACTGGCCGCCGAGCTGGGCGCGCTCATCTCCGCCTTCCTGGCGACCGCCGGGGCCTGGGACGCGGGCGACCTGGCCGGCGAATACCTGGTCGAGGAGCTGGCCGGGCAGCCCGCCGGGTTCGTGACCAGCAAGGCGGCGCGCGACCTCGTCGCCGGGTTCCACCAGGCGCTCGGGCCCGGCCGCACCCGCGAGTTCGAACAGGACCTGAAGGCCGTCCCGCTGCCCGAACGGGTGCAGCTCGCCCGCGCCTGGCTCGGCGCCTTCGACCAGGGGCCCGAGCTGACCGAAGCCGTCGCCGTGCAGCTCTGCGACCTGCCCCGGCACGACTCCGGCGCCGCCGTCACCGCCACCGCCGACGGGCTCCTCGGCGCCCACACCCGCATCACCGGCCGCACACTGGAGATCCGCCTCGACGAGACGCTGGCCAGGACCCGGCGGTTCGCCACCGAACGCGTCCCCGCATTCCGCGCCTACCAGAAGCGCCGCGGCGAGCTCGTCGACGCCGAACGCCGCCGGCTCCGGCTGGAGGAGTACAAGCCCAAGGTGATGAGCGCCTTCGTGCGCAACCGGCTGCTCGACGAGGTCTACCTGCCGCTCATCGGCGACAACCTGGCCAAGCAGCTCGGCGCGGCGGGCGCGGGCAAACGGACCGACCAGATGGGGCTCCTGCTGCTCATCTCACCGCCCGGCTATGGCAAGACGACGCTCATGGAGTACGTCGCCAGCCGGCTCGGGCTCGTGTTCGTCAAGGTGAACGGGCCCGCCCTGGGCCACCGCGTCACCTCGCTCGACCCCGCCGAAGCGCCCGACGCCACCGCCAGGCAGGAAGTGGAGAAGATCTCGTTCGCGCTGGAGACGGGCAACAACACCCTGCTCTACCTGGACGACATCCAGCACACCTCGCCCGAACTGCTCCAGAAGTTCATCTCGCTCTGCGACGCCCAACGCCGCATCGAAGGCGTCTGGAACGGGCGCACCCGCACCTACGACCTGCGCGGCAAGCGGTTCGCCGTGTGCATGGCCGGCAACCCGTACACCGAGTCCGGGCAGCGCTTCCGCATCCCCGACATGCTCGCCAACCGGGCCGACGTGTGGAACCTCGGCGACGTGCTCTCCGGACGCGAAGAGCTGTTCGCGCTCAGCTTCATCGACAACGCGCTCACCTCCAACGCCGTCCTCGCCCCCCTGTCCGCCCGCGACCGCTCCGACGTCGAACTCCTCGTCCGGCTCGCCCGCGGCGACCAGGGCGTGCGCCCCGACCAGCTCAAGCACCCCTACACCAAGCCCGAGCTCGACCAGGTGCTCAGCGTGCTGCGCAAGCTCCTGCGCGTCCAGGAGGTGGTGCTGGCCAACAACCGCGCCTACATCGCCTCCGCCGCCCAGTCCGACGCCGCCCGCACCGAACCGCCCTACCGGCTCCAAGGCTCCTACCGCAACATGAACAAGCTCGCCGAACGCATCGTCCCCGCCATGAACGACGACGAGCTCGAAGCCGTGCTCGACGACCACTACCTCGGCGAGGCCCAGACCCTCACCTCCGACGCCGAGGCCAACCTGCTCAAACTCGCCGAACTCCGCGGCCGCCTCACCCCCGCCCAGGCCGCCCGCTGGGCCGAGATCAAAGCCGCGTACGTGCGCGCCAAGGCGCTCGGCGGCAGCGGCGACGACCCGATGACCCGGGCCGTCGGCGCCCTCGGCCTCCTCGCCGACCGCGTCCGCGAAGTCGGCTCGGCGATCAGGGAGACCTGAGCTCCAGCCGCGAACCCGTGAAGGCGGCGCGCATACGCCGGTCATGCGTCACGACCACCAGCGCGCCGCCATACCCGGCCAGCGCCTCCTCCAGCTCCTCCACCAGCAGCGGCGACAGGTGGTTCGTCGGCTCGTCCAGCAGCAGCAGGTCCGCCGGGCTCGTCACCAGCCGGGCCAGCTCCACCCGGCGCCGCTGCCCGTACGACAGCTCGCCCATCCGCAGCAGCAGGTCCCGCGGCCGGAACAGGCCCAGCGCCAGCAGCGTCTCCGCGTGCTCCTCCAGGTCACCCGTCCGGCCCTCGGCGAACGCCCGCAGCAGCGTCAGGTCCCCGGCAGCCGGGGCCTGGTCCTGCCGCAGGTACCCGACCCTGGCCGGCCGCCGCACCGTCCCCCCGTCGTGGGTCAGCTCCCCGGCCAGCACCTGCATCAGCGTGCTCTTGCCCGCCCCGTTCGGGCCCGTGACCAGCAGCCGCTCCCCTTGGCGTACGCACAGCCCCGCCAACCGCAGCCGACCCCGTACCACGAGGTCACTCGCCTCCACCACGACCTCCGACCGCCCGGAGCGTTCCCCGGGCCCACCTGCGGCCTCCGGCGAGGCGGTCCGTTGCGCCGGGCGTACCCCCTCCGAGAGGCGCGCCTTCTCCGAGGGGAGCAGCCCCTCCCCCGGCCCCGCCGCCTCCGACGGAACCGTCTCCTGAGGGCCCTTGGCCCCTGAAGGGGCCGCACCCTCCGCAGAGAGCGCCACCTTCGAGGACGTCGCCCCTTCCTGGGAACGCGCCCCCTCCGGAAGGGGGGCCTGCTCCAGAGGTGGGGTCCACTCCTGGGAGGCGCCCTCCAGGGGAAGCGCGCCGTCCGAGGGAGGCGTCTCCGGGGGTGAGGGCCAGGCCGTGGGGGGCGTTGGCGGGCCCGGAGGGTGGGGGGTGGTCAGGAGGGGCGGGGTGGTGAAGTGGAGGCGGGGCGGGGGTGGGGGGACGGGGTGGGCGCGGAGCCAGGCGGCGCGTTGGTGGGACTGGCGGATGCGCCCGGCGGCGCCGTGGGTGCGGGAGCGGGCGCGCCAGGCGCCGGTGCCCATGCCGGCCTTGGCGACCTTGCGCGGGATGGCGGCGAGCCGGCCGGCGTTGGCGGTGACGAGGCCGGCGTGCCGGGCGAGCTCGGCTTTCCACTCCTCGTGCGCGAGCGCCTGGGCGGCCCGTTCGGCGGCCTTGGCGGCGAGGTAGCCGCCGTAGCCGTTGCCGTAGCGGCGGACGGCGCCGTGGTCGACCTCCAGGATGCTGGTGGTGACCCGGTCGAGGAAGACCCGGTCGTGGGTGATGGCCACGACGGTGCCCCGGTGCGCGCGCAGGTGCTGTTCGAGCCAGGCGACGGCCTGGTCGTCGAGGTCGTTGGTGGGTTCGTCGAGCAGCAGCAGTTCGGGCGCGGAGGCGAGCGTGGCGGCGAGGGCGAGCCGGGAGCGTTCGCCGCCGGAGAGGGTGGCGACGGGCCGGTCGCGGGGGAGCCCGGGCAGGCCGAGGCCGTGCAGGGCGGCGTCGACCCGGGCGTCGGCCTCGTAGCCGCCGCGCGCTTCGAAGCGTTCGACGAGGGCGGCGTACGCGTCCAGGGTGTCCTCGGTGAGCGTCTGCTCGGCGGCGCGCATGCGGGTTTCGAGGTCGCGCAGGTCGGCGAGGGCGTGGTCGACGGCGTCGCCGACGGTGGCGCCGGGCGGCAGTTCGAGCGCCTGGGGCAGGTAGCCGACGCCGCCGGGCGCGGCGACGGTGAGGTCGCCGTTGTCGGGCCGCTCGGCTCCGGCGAGGAGTTTGAGCAGCGTGGACTTGCCGGAGCCGTTCTCGCCGATGACGCCGGTCTTCTCGCCGGGCTTGACGGTGAACGACACGCGGTCGAGCACGACGCGGTCGTCGTAACGCTTGGTGACCTGGGAGAGGGAAAGTTGGGTACGCAAGGAAGCACCAGCTCCTGTTTTTCGCGCGAACATGACGGCAGAGCGGGCGCGTGGCGGAGCGGTACGGCTCTACGCGGGGGCGCCCGGCGCGAACATCACAGGAAGCAGTAACCCATAGGGCGATGATCTAAGGCGATAAATCGGGATAAGTCAAGGCCCTTTCCCCTCCGTCAGCTTCGCCGTGGCCGCGACCTGGATGGCGGTGGCGCGCTGGAGGAAGTCGACGATCACCTCCACCTCCTCGTCGGAGTAGCCCGCGTAGAGCTCGGTCAGCCCGGTCACCAGCGGCTCGAACAGCTCCCCGAACCCGGCGATCCGCTCGTAGTTGACCTCGACGATGACGCGCCGGCGGTCCTTGGGGTGGCGGACGCGCCGGACGAGCCACTTGGCCTCCAGCCGGTCGATGAGCCCGCTGACCGAGGCGGGGGCCAGCCCGGTGTGCTGCGCGATCTCCCCCGCGGTCAGCGGCCCAAGGCGTTGCAGCAGGTCGAGCGTCTTCTCCTCGCTCATCCCCAGGCCCATCCGCTCGCCCATGGCGGTGTGGTACATCACGGCGGCGTTGCTGTTGGCCCGTCCAGCGTCGGACAGGGCGTCGAGCAATTTCTTTCGGTGTTCCGAAATATCTCTGGACATCGGCACCTCCATCGTCATATATTTCGTTCAGCCGAACGAAAGGTTATCACGATGAAGGCTCTGGTCATAGGCTGCGGCATCGGCGGCCCCGCGCTGGCGATGGCACTGCACGAGGTGGGCATCGAGGCGGAGATCTACGAGGCGTACGGCGACACCGCGCAGGGCGTCGGCTCGTTCCTCAACCTGGCGTCCAACGGCCTGGACGCGCTGCGCTCGCTGGGCCTGCACCGCGAGGTCATGGCGGCCGGCATCCCCACGCCGGCCATGGTCATGTGGAGCGGCACCGGCAAGCGCCTAGGCACGGTGGCCAACGGGCTCGCCCTGGACGACGGCACGGTCAGCCACACGATCCTGCGCTCCGACCTCTACCGGATCATGCGCGACGGGGCCGCCCGCCGTGGCGTGCGGGTCTCGTACGGCAAGCGCATGGTGTCCTTCGACGACACCGGCGACCAGGTGACGGCCACGTTCGAGGACGGGACGCGGGCGACGGGTGACCTGCTGATCGCCGCCGACGGCGTACGGTCGCGCACCCGGCACCTGCTCGACCCGCAGGCGCCCGCCCCGCGCTACGCCGGGCTCTACAGCGGCGGCGGGATCATCCACGACCAGGACTTCACCGGCGAACCGGGCGTCTACCACATGGTGTTCGGGAAGCGGGCGTTCTTCGGCTACTCGGTGGCCGAATCGGGTGAGACGTGGTGGTTCGCGAACTTGCCGCGCGCGCTCGGCGACGTGCCGGACGACTGGCGGCCGGTTCTGGTCGAGGCGTTCAAGGACGACGCGAACTTCTCGGCCGAGCTGGTCCGGCGCGCCGAGATCGGGCCGATGCTGCCCATCCACGACCTGCCGCCCGTGCCGGTCTGGCACCGGGGCAGGGTCGTGCTGACCGGCGACGCCGCGCACGCCACCTCGCCCAGCTCCGGCCAGGGCGCCTCGCTGGCCGTCGAGGACGCCGTCGTGCTGGCCCGCTGCCTGCGCGACGAGGCCGGCCACGAGGCCGCGTTCCGCCGGTTCGAGGCCGAGCGGCGCGGCCGGGTCGAGCGCGTGGTGGCGTACGCGAAGACGATCAGCAACAGCAAGGCGGCCGGGCCGGTGGCGCGGGTGTTCCGCGACGCGCTGATGCCGTTCTTCCTGAAGAAGAGCGCCAGCCAGGAGTCACTGGCCTGGATGTACCGCCACCAGGTCAGCCTGTGAGACGGCCGCGGCGCTCGCGGGCAGCAGCGGCAGCCGCACGTCCGGGGTCGGGATGAGGCCCCGGGCGTGCAGGACGCCCTTGATGACCGTGGGGTTCGGCTCGGCGAACAGCGCGGCCGAGATCGTGGCCAGCCGGTGCCCGAGCGCCCTGGCCCGGGGCACGTCCCCGGCGTGCCAGGCGGCGACCAGCTCGGCGAACCGGTCGGTCACCAGGTGCGCGGAGGCCAGGATGCCGCCCGCCGCGCCCAGCGCCAGCAGCGGCGAGACGAACGCGTCGTCGCCGCCCAGCACCGCGAACCCGTCGGGCAGGTCGCCGAGCAGGTCGACCGCGTCCTGGTCGATCCCCCCGGCCGCGTACTTCACGCCGGCGACCATCGGGTGCGCGCCCAGGCGCCGCAGCGTGGCCGCGCTCACCGCCTGCCCGGTCCGATAGGGAATGTGGTAGATCACCAGCGGCACCGGCGTCCCTTCGGCCAGCGCCTCGAAGTGCGCGATCACCCCGCGCTCCGCCGGCCGCAGGAAGTACGGCACCGTGACCAGCGCCGCGGCGACCCCGTCGGGCAGCTCGCTCAGCGCCCGCGCGACGGATCGCGTGTCGTTGCCCGTGACGCCCACGGTCAGGGGCACCCCGCGCTCGCCGCAGATCCGCGCGCACACCTCGATCACCCCGGCCCGCTCGTCGGCGTCGAGCGCCGCCACCTCGGCGGTCGTCCCCAGCGCCACCAGCCCGGCCGCCCCCTGGTCGAGCACGTGCCCGGCCAGCTTCTCGACCGCGTCGTACGCCACCGCCCCCGTCTCGTCGAACGGCGTGATCAGCGGCACATGGATTCCACTCAGCATGCTTCGAGCTTGGCCCCTGGGCATTCGGTAGGTCCAGCGACGATTCGTGACGTCCACCGTAAGCTGGTCTTATGCTCGACCCTCGCAAGCTGCACCTTCTACGCGAACTGTCCCGGCGCGGCACCATCGCCGCCGTCGCCGAGGCCGTCGCGTTCACCCCGTCGGCCGTCTCCCAGCAGCTCAGCGCCCTGGAACGGGAGGCGGGCGTGCCGCTCCTGCGCCGCACCGGCCGCACCGTCACGCTGACCCCCGCCGGACACCTCCTCGTCGAGCACGCCCAGGCCGTGCTCGAACAGCTCGAACGCGCCTCCGCCGCGCTCGCCGCCGTCCGCGGCGGCCCCGCCGGCCCGCTGCGCATCGGCGCCTTCCCCACCGCCGCCCGCGTCCTGCTCCCGCCCGCGCTCGCCGCGCTCACCGGCGCGCACCCCGCCGTCATCCCGATGATCTCCGAGATCGACCCCGCCGACGTCTCCGCCGCCCTGCGCGCCGGCGAGCTGGACGTGGCGCTGGTCCACGAGTACGACTTCGTCCCGCCCGTCACCGACACGTCGCTGGAGACCGAGCCGCTGTTCAGCGAGCCGATGTACCTGACGAACCGCACCGCGATCGCCGACGCCTCCGGCGACCCGTGGATCGTCGGCAAACCCGGCACCCTCTGCCACACCATGACCATCCGGGCCTGCCAGGCCGCCGGCTTCGAACCCCTCGTCCGGCACTGCATCGACGACTTCGACACCGTCCTCGCCTTCGCCGCCGCGGGCGCGGGCGTCGCGCTGGTCCCGCGCCTGGCCGCCCTGTCGCCACCGCCCGGCGTCACCCTCACCCCGCTCCCCCTCAGCCGCCGCACCCTGGCCGCCTTCAGACGCGGACACGGCGACCACCCGGCCATCCGAGCCGCCCTCACGGCCTTCCACACGGCGATCGGCGAGGTTAAGTCGGATCCATCTAAGTAAGATTGCTTCTTACTAAGATGAAATCGACTTTCCGGAGGCCAGACCGTCCCTCCCCTCTGGATGGCGTCGGCTGAGCGGCCCGGCGGAGCGCCGAGGATATGGTCGGCGCATGACCGTCGAGATCTTGCGAGAGTCCAGTGACGAGGTGCTGGCGGCGTTCGGCCGGTTGCTGCCGCAGCTCTCGTCGTCGGCCGAGGCACTGGATCACGAGAGCCTGACGCGGCTCCTGCGCAGCGACACCACCACCGTGCTCGTCGCCCGCGTCGACGGCCGGATCGCCGGGACGCTCACCCTGTGCGCGGTGCCGCTGCCGACCGGGATGCGGGCGCGGATCGAGGACGTGGTGGTCGACGAGGAGGCGCGCGGGCGAGGCGTCGCGGCGGCGCTGGTCAGCCGCGCGGTCGAGCTGGCCAGGGAGGCAGGGGCCCGTACGGTCGACCTGACGTCCCGGCCCGCCCGCGAGGCGGCGAACCGGCTCTACCAGCGCGCCGGCTTTCACCCCCGCGACTCGGTCGTCTACCGGCTCGACCTGCGCTCCTGATCCTGCTCGATCGCCTTCATGACGGCCGTGGTGCTGGGCTGCCCGAAGTCGTTGTAGTCGCCCGCCGTCACGGCCACCACCAGCCCCTGCGACGGGTCCAGGAACAGCCGCTGCCCGCCGTTGCCGTGCGCGCCGATCTTGCGCGGTTCGCCGGTGTCGATGTACCAGTGATAGCCGTACGCGAAGTTCGCCCCGATCTCCACGCGGGGTCGCAGCATCTCGTCGAGCCATTCGGCCGGCACGATGCCGCGGCCGCCGTCCAGCACCATCTCCCCGATCGTCGCCAGGTCGCGCGGCCTGAGCCGCAGCCCCGCCGGAGCCAGCGGCACCCCGTCGTCGCCGGTCGTCCACTCGAACGCGCCGACCCCGAGCGGCTCGAACAGCACCTCACGCGCATACTCGGCCAGCGACCGCCCGGCGCCCCGCGCGATGATCCCGCCGACCAGCGTCGTGCCGCCCCCGCAGTACGACCACCGCTTCCCGGCCTCCTCGACGACGGGACGTTCCAGGACGTAGCGGTAGCGGTCGGGCGACTCCTCCATGGCGAGCTCGCTGTTGGCGGTGCTCGTGTACGGGACGCTCTCGTCCCAGTCGAGGCCGAGCGTCATGGTCAGGGCATGCTCGATCGTGAGATGCGCCCGGGACTGATCGGCGACCAGGTCCGGATATTCCGGGAACTGCGCCACCAGCCCGGCCCCCGGCACCGGCACCAGCCCGTCCTTCAACGCGATCCCGTACAGCAGGGCGACCACGCTCTTGCTCACGGACCGGACGTCGTGCAGCGTCGCGGCATCGAACGTCACATGCCCGAGCGCCTCACCGAGCCGGTAGTCCTCCCCCGCCCCGTAGTGCTCCACCAGCACCTCACCGTGCCGCCGGACGACCAGCCCGTGCAGGTTCGGCGCCTCGCCCGCCCGCAGCACGGCCTCGACGCGCTCTTCGATTGCCATCATGACCTCCCAGGATTCGGCACATCCTGGCATAGGGCATCACACGGTGTGAGAGTCAATTTCGCGGGCCCGGCGCCCCCGGGAGTCACGCTTCGAGCCGCCAGAGCGCGGCCAGCGGAAGCGCCTTGAGTCCGGCCCCGAAGGACAGCGACTCCTGCCCGGCATAGAGCACGAACCCCGCGATGAAACGGTTCCCGAGCCGGCTCTGCAGGTGGCGAAGGCCGCGGAAATCGTCGCCGCGCACGGTTTCGGCCGCCTTGATCTCAACGCCCACGATGTCGCCGGACGCGTGTTCGAGCACGGCGTCCACTTCCACCTTGTCCCGATTGCGGTAATGAAAAAGCTGCACCGGCTCATCGGCCCACGTGAGCTGGCGAGCGATCTCCCCGAGCGCGAAATTCTCCACGAGCGGCCCCACGGGACTCGTCACGTCCATCGCGCGCTCGGGCGAGATCCCGACCAGCCGCGCTCCCAGGCCAGAGTCCACGACCAGCAGTTTCGGCGTGCCAACCGCACGCGTCGTGAGGTTGGAGGACCAGGCCGGAATTCTTTTGATGACGAACACCAGCTCCAGGAGATCCAGATAGCGCGACAACGTCACGCGGGGCATTCCCGCGTCATTGCCGAGAGCCTGAGCCACCGCCAGATTGCCCATACGCGCGGCGACCACGCTAAGCAGCCTCCGCATTTCAGCCGGCCGTTCGATGTCCGTCACCTGGCGCACGTCACGAGTGATGAGATCGGAGACATAGGAATCGAAGAAACGAGCACGGCGGCGGCCCGGGTCACGCCGAACCGCCTCCGGATAGCCGCCACGAAGTGCCCGCGCCACATAGTCGTGTTTGCTGAGTTCAGCCTTGACGTCGACATCCGCGCCTCTGCGGAAGACGGCGTCGACGAAACCGTCCGGAGCCGAGTCGATCTCGCCCTGGGACAGCGGCCACAACTCGATCGTCTCCGTCCGTCCGGGCAGGGCGTCGGGAAGGTCGCGCAGGTCGAGCAGGCGCGCCGAGCCCGTCAGGAGAAAGCGTCCAGGGCGGGGGTCCCGGTCCACCTCACGTTTGATCGGGAGCAGCAGTCCGGGTGCCCGCTGGATCTCATCGATCAGCAGCAGGCCGTCGTGCTGGACGAACCCGACCGGGTCTTCATGTGCCGCGTCGAGCACCGCCGGATCGTCGAGGTACAACTCCTTGGCCCCGGGCGTCCTGCCCAGGATCGAGTGCGCCAGGGTGCTCTTGCCGACCTGGCGGGCGCCATTGACCACGACTACCCGAGTGTCGGCGAGGGCTTCCAGAGCCATGCCGTGCGCGCGTCTGCCATAGAGATTGCCGTCGACCATGACTCAGACGTTATCACTGGTAGAAGGGGATGTGGTCGTTCTGCCGCATGGTGTGTGGTCGTTCTGCCGCTGTACCTGTGGGCGATCTGCCGCACCCTCCGTGGTCGTCCTGCCGCACCCTCCGTGGGCGTTCTGCCGCACGCTCCGTGGGCGTTCTGCCGCACCCCCTGTGGGCGTTCTGCCGCACCCCGCGTGGTCGTCCTGCCGCTCCGGTATCGGCCCCAACCACCCCCACCACCCGACCGCGTAACGGGCGGCGGAGCGCGAGGGCTTGCCCTCGCCTCATGGAGGGGCCGAAAGCCCCGGGAAGCGCGCCGAGCGGGTGAGGGCGCGAAGCGCCTGACGGGCGAGCCCTTTGCCGACGGGGACGAGCGACACGGTGGGGCACTGCCGGGGCTGGTCACCGCTGCGAAGGCGACTTCCTGACGATTTGTTGGTACCAATGGTAAGAATCCCCGTCATTTCCCAAAGAGTGTGCTCATACTGGGGTTAAGGGAGAATGCGGGAGCACGCTCATGCGGAAACCACCCCCGGCCGACGGGCTCGGCCCGGCCCAGTTCCTCCAGTTGGCCACGGCCGATTTCACCGGGATCTACGCGGTCCATCTCGCCGCCAAGGAAGAGCGCCTGAAGATGACCAGGCTCGCGATGAGCCTGCTGTCTGGACCGTTCCTGGCGGCGATCGCGCTCACCAGCGCCAAGGTCGTCGACCCGGAGAGCCTGACCGCCTGGCAGAGCGTGCCGTGGTACCTGTTCGCGCTGGTGGTGGCGTTCGGGGTGCTGGCGGTGCTGCCGTTCCTGCGGCTGATCGAGGCGGTCAACGCGCACGCCAGGACGGCCCGCGCGATCAACAACTTCCGGCTCCTGTACGCGACCCGCCTGGCGGCGGACCTCGGCTGGTCGCCGAACCTGCCGGTCGACCCGCGCTTCCCCGAGACGTACGCGCCGCTGGCCTGGCCGGGCGTGAACGTCATGGTGCTGTCGCTGGTGAACTCCGCCTACCTGACGGTCGGCGTGACCGGCCTGGCCAGGCAGGAGCCGAACGCGCTGCTGCTGCTGTTCGGCGTCCTGATGGTGGCGCTGGTGCACTACTCGGTCTATTACGTGCGGTGCAACGTGTCGCGGCGGCGCCGGCTCCCCCGTAACCCGTACGAGTTCCCGAATCTGGAGACCTGAATGCCCGATCCTGCGGAGTGGGCGTCATGTGGGGAGGCGTGGATCTGGTTGATGCGCCATGTGTGGACGGAGGGGGCGCTGGCCGACGACGACCGGGGCCCGGTGATGGAGGGGCCGTCGGTGCTGTTCGAGATCGCCGAGGTGCGCCGGGACGACCCGATCGTGGAGCGCTACGGTGACGCCGAGCGGCTGGCGCTGTACGGCAGGAAGTTCAGCCAGGACACGGTGGTGGCGCCGTTCAAGTACAGCTATGGCGCCCGGATCAAGGGGCAGTTGCGCTGGGCCGCCGATCTGCTGCGCGTCAAGCCGTACAGCAAGAGCGCGTGGATCTCGCTCACGGTGCCGGGCGAGCCGTACGACTGCGTGCCGTGCCTGATCGGGCTGGCGTTCCGGATCAGGGAGGGCGCGCTGGTGATGACGGCGACGTTCCGCTCGCAGAACGCCTTCACCAGCTACCTGAACTACCTGCCGCTCGCCGAGGTGCAGGCGGGGATGGCGCACGAGCTGGGGCTGACGCTGGGCCCGATGCGGGTGTTCGTGGACGTGCCGCACCTCTACCTGGCCGACAGCACGCAGGTGCTGCGCGTCATGCGTCCTTGCCTGTCGAGGCCGCTGAGAGCGGGGCCGCGATGTCCTCCAGGCCGCGACGTTCGGCCTTGATGCCGAAGATCAGCTCGACCACGCCGGCCAGGATCATCAACGTCGCGCCGATGGCGAAGGCGAGCGCCGTGTCGCCGGGGGCGCCGCTGGAGACCAGCTCGGCGAAGATCAGCGGGCCGGCGATGCCTCCGGCGGCGGTGCCGATGGCGAAGAAGAACGCGATGGCCATGGCCCTGGTCTCCATCGGGAAGATCTCGCTGACCGTCAGGTAGGCGGAGCTGGCTCCGGCCGAGGCCACGAACAGCACCACGGACCAGCACGCCGTCAGCGTGACGGCGGTGAGCACTCCCTCGTTGAACAGCCACGCGGTGCCGAGCAGCAGCAGCCCTGAGCCGACGTAGGTGGCCGAGATCATCGGCACCCGTCCCACGGTGTCGAACAGCGGCCCGAGCAGCAGCGGCCCGAGGAAGTTGCCGACCGCGATGACCGCGAAGTAGTAGCCCGTGTGGGTGTCGATGCCGTAGAACGTCGACAGGATCTGCGCGTACCCGAAGGTGATCGCGTTGTAGAGGAACGCCTGCCCGATGAAGAGCGAAAGACCCAGCACGGTGCGCTTCGGATAGAGGGCCACCATCGTGTGCGCGATCCGGACGAACCCGATCGACTTGCGCTGGTGGATCGTCATCGACTGCGCGGGCTCCGGCAGGTGCCCGCCGACCTGCCGCTCGATGTCGTCGACGATCGCCTCGGCCTCCTGTTCACGCCCGTGGATGAACATCCAGCGCGGGCTCTCCGGCACGTGCCTGCGTACGAGCAGGATCGCCAGGCCCAGCACCACGCCGAGCCCGAACGCCACCCGCCAGCCGATGTTGACGGGCAGGTCGTTCAGCAGCGGCACGGTCAGCAGCGCGCCGCCGGCCGCGCCGAGCCAGTAGCTGCCGTTGATGAGGATGTCGATGCGCCCCCGATGCCTGCTGGGGATGAGCTCGTCGATGGCCGAGTTGATGGCCGCGTACTCCCCGCCGATGCCGAACCCGGTGAGGAACCTGAACAGGAAGAACCACCATGCGCTGAACGAGAACGCCGTCATCAGCGTCGCCACGAGGTAGACGATCAGCGTGATGATGAACAGCTTCTTCCTGCCGAACCTGTCCGTCAGCCAGCCGAAGAACAGCGCCCCCGAGCAGGCCCCGGCCACGTAGAGCGCGGCGGCGATGCCGGCCACCTGCTGCTGGGTGATGTCCAGGCCGCTGCCCGGCTTGGCGAGCTGGGCGGACAGGTTGCCGACGATCGTGACCTCTAGGCCGTCGAGGATCCAGACGGTGCCGAGACCGATCACGATCATCCAGTGCCAGCGCGACCAGGGGAGCCGATCCAGCCGGGCGGGCACTTTCGTGCTGATCGTGCCGATCTCCACGTCGCTCATAAGGTCACGTCGATACCCGCGTGGCGAACGGCAAACCCGGCGGTTACGGCTTACGCGCCTCCAGCAGCCACGTCGCTGCCCACGGCCCGCCGTACCAGAAGCGCGCGCCCAGGTCGCGCCTGCGCACGTCGGTGACGCCGAGCTCGCGCAGCGTGGCCTCGTACGCCTGCGTGTGCTTGACGTCGGCGACGAGCAGCAGCCCGCCGGGCCGCAGCACCCGGTACGCCTCCTGGATCGTCAGCTCGCGCGTCGGCCGGCTCGACACCACCACGTCGTACGACTCGTCGGGGCACGGCAGTTCGCCGGGGTCGCCGGTGACCACCTCGACCCGGTCGGCGACGCCTTCGGCCTCGGCGTTCGCGCGTACGGCGGCCTCGCCCCGCGCGTGCCAGACGACGCCGGTGGCCCGTCCGCCCTCCAGCAGCCTGGCCGCGGTCATGAGCACGGCGCCGCGGCCCGTCCCCAGGTCGAGCAGCTCCTCGTCCCCCTTGAGCCGCGCCAGCTCGCGCTCCCACACGGCGAACCTGCCGCGCCGCGCGGTGTAGAAGTAGCTGCCCGCGCTGGCCAGCGTGTAGCAGGCGCCGAACACGAAGGCGACGCCCGCCTCGGGGACGTCGTTGGCGTACGCGAGCGCCGCGAGGGCGGCCAGCAGCGCGCCTCCCGCGACGAGCCCTGCCAGAGCCCAAGCCGCGTCGAACCCGTAGTTTCCACGCACAATCACGTTATAACTCAAAGAATCTCTTGACCGGATATTGGCACGCCCCTTCCCTGAGGGCAGGTCATACAACGGCAAAGCGTCACTAACGTGGGAGGGATTGGCCAGAAGCGGGGGTTTGACCAGGCATGACAGGTAAGGAACGCGGTTTCGGGCCCGGAGCGAGCATCGTGCTCACGTTGGGCTCGGCCCTGCTGTGGGGCGTGGCACACATGGCAACACACCGCCACAAGACCGGCATCCTGCTCATGTCCATATATGTCCTGATGCTGGGCTTCATCCTCACGGTGCTGACCGCGTTCAGCGCCCGCCTGCTGTCGCTCGCCGTGCAGCCGCGCTGGATCACCGTGCTCGCGCTCGCCCTCGCCGTCCTCGCCGTCGCCTGGACCACCGTGATCATCTGGTCGTACCTGCTGGTCCGGCCCACCTCCTCGCACGCGGTCGCCCGCGGCCTCACCGCCGGCCTGACCATCGCCCTGTGCGCGCTCGTCCTGGCCCCCACCGCGTACGCCGCCCGCCTGGCCTACCTGTCGCGCGACGTCGTCCACACCCTGTTCGCCGGCAACTCCTCGCCCGTCGTCGCCCAGGACCCGTGGAACGGCGCCCAGCGCGTCAACTTCCTGCTCATCGGCGCCGACTCCGCGCCCAACCGGCCCGGCGTCCGCACCGACAGCATGACCGTGGCCAGCGTCGACACCGCGACCGGCGCCACCACCCTGTTCGGCCTCCCGCGCAACCTCCAGAACGTCCCGATGCCGGCCGGCCCGCCGCGCGACCTGTTCCCCTACGGCTTCACCGGCGCGGGCGCGGCCACGCCCGGCCTGCTCAACGAGGTCTTCCAGTACGCCGAGGACCACCCCGAGATGGTCCCCGGCCAGCCTGACGGCAAGCGCGGCCCGGCGCTGTTGAAGGAGACCGTCAGCGGCATCCTCGGCATCCCGGTCAGCTACTACGCCATGATCGACATGAAGGGCTTCGCCGAGATCGTCGACGCGATGGGCGGCGTCCGCGTCACCGTCGAGGAGCCCATCGTCTACGGCAGGCACCGCGAAGGGCTGCTGCCCGCCGGCACCCGCAAGCTGAGCGGCGAGGAAGCCCTCTGGTACGGCCGCTCCCGCACCGACAGCGACGACTACGTGCGCATGGGCCGCCAGAAGTGCCTGCTCAACGCCGTGGTCAAGCAGGCGGACCCGGTGACCGTGCTCAACAGCTTCGAGAGCCTCGCCTCCGCCACCAAGCGCGCCATCTCCACCGACCTGCCGCAGGACGTGCTCCCGGCGCTCGTCGAGTTGTCGCAGAAGGTCAAGGACACCCACATCAGGAGCCTCAGCTTCGTCCCGCCCCTGATCAGCACCGGTGACCCGGACTGGCACCTGATCAGGCGCAAGGTCTCGCAGGTGCTCTCCGAGCGCCCCACGATCGCCACCGGCCACACCGCCCCCGACGGGACCGCCGCGCGCGGGGCCACGCCCGACCGGTCGTCCGACGCCAGCCCGAGCCCCGAACGCCCGCTGACCCTGGACAGCGCCTGCGGCTAGACCCGCCGCAGCAGCATCGTCACGAACCCCAGCCGGTCCCGGTAGCCGTCGAGCCACATCTTCCCGGTGCGCCGGCGCGGCCGCCCCACGTGGACGACCGGCCCGACCGTCACCCCGTCACCCCGGCGCCTCGGCGGCGAGGCGGGAAGCCAGGTAGCGCTGGAACTGCCACAGGGGGCGTTCGAGGTGGGAGAAGCGGCCCGCGGGCGGGTCGGGGGCGGCCGACAGCCCGCGCTGGACGCCGTGAATGGCCACCAGGTCCTCGTCCTGGATCAGCCGCAGCCCGGCGACCAGCGAGTCCAGGTAGGCCGGGAAGCCCGGCTGCCCGGCGGCGCCCGGCGGGACGAGGACGTGGAAGACCGCGTCGTGCGTCACCGGCCCGGTCGGCCACCAGGTGGCCCACACCGCGAGGCCCGATTGCAGGGCCAGGACGGTGTTGGGGAAGATCCCGGCGATGGTCAGCCCGGTGCCGGGGTCGGCCGGGTCGGGGGTGTGCATGGTGAACCAGCGGCCGTCGCACTCGTCGACGCGGGTGGCGCGGGCGGGCGCGACGGGTTCGAGCGTGTCGGCGTGGGTGCCCATGTGGTGGTAGTTCTCCGACCCGTTCTCCAGGGCGACCTTCCAGTTGGCGGGCACGTCGTCCCAGCGGATGGTCGCGGCGTGCGTCCAGGACGCCAGGTCGAACCCGGCCAGCACGGCGTCGAGGCCGGTCAGCTCGGGGGCGAGCGGCGGCGCGCCGGGGTCGAGGTTGAGCATGACGAAGCCGTGCCATTCCTCCAGCCGGTAGGCGGCCAGGCGGCAGGCGGCGCGGTCGAAGCCGGGGGCGCGCATGAGCGGCGCCCCGGCGAGCCGTCCGGCGAAGTCGCCGTTGAGCCGGTAGGTCCAGGTGTGGTAAGGGCAGGTCAGGCGTTTGAGCCGGCCCTGCTCCGGGGTGGTCTCGGGCGGCAGGATGTCCATGAACCGGTGGCGGCAGACCCGCGAGAGCGCGTGCAGCGTGCCGTCCTCGTCGCGGGTGAGCACCAGGGGCCGCCCGGGCAGGTCGAGCCGCAGGTAGGCGCCGGGGTCGGCGAGCTGGTCGGCGCGGGCGACGCAGAGCCAGTCGCTGCGGAAGATCCGCTCCAGCTCCAGGGCGTGGAACTCGGGCGAGGTGTAGACCTCGGGCGGCAGCGTCTCGCTCTCGTCGAACGGCAGGCCGGCGATCCGTCGCACCTCGGCGGTGAGCTGGGTGGTCGTCATGGGTGCCCCCTCAGGTCGGGTAGTCGAGCACGATGCGGCCGTTGTCGGGGATCACCAGGCGGTGGCCGTGGCGCCGGTGGTAGCGGCGCGCGTGGATGACGCCCGCGGTGACGGCGGCGGCCACGAAGGCCAGCCCCGACAGCCGGACGAGCGGCACGAGGTCCGGCGGGACCGTGAAGGTCACCACCGCCGAGACGGCCGCGTCGAGCAGCAGCCCCGCGCCCCACAGGGCGGTGATCGTGCGGATGGCGCCGCGGTAGGCCGGGGAGGTCCGCCAGGCGGCCTCCCGCTCCGGCGCGCCGAGCTGGAGCGTGAGCTCCAGGGCGAGCGGCCGGGACGAGATCGCGGTGATCAGCGCCCAGCCGCCCGCGACGGCGCCGGTGAGCGCGTCCCTGAGCAGCAGCAGCCGTGGATCGCCGCTGAACAGCGAGCTGACGCCGGTCAGGGCCAGCGTGGCGATCGTGAACCGGTCGAGCCCGTCGATCCGCCCGCCGGCGATCACCTTGTGCGCCAGCACCGCCGCGGGCACCACGGCCCCGGCCATGAGAGCGAGCCACGGGCTCACTCCCAGGGCGCGCAGCCCGTAGAAGGCCGCGACGGGCACCACCACGAAGACCACCAGCATGATGGCCAGCAACACCTGCCAGGACGCCGTACGCGCCGCCGGCCGGGCCGTCACGGTCATCGCGGTCACCCCCGAGTCGATCCCCCGATTGGTCAGCTCAACGCTACGACGCGATCACCTGCCGTCACATCGGCCCAGGGTCTGATCCCGGCTACATCCTTAGGTTGACGCGCTAGACCGTCTCGTCCAGATTGTCCGCGTAATAGGTGACGGCCCGCTCGTAGCCGCCCACGTGCCCGGCCTCCACGAGCAGCTTGAGCAGCGCGGAGACCGCCTCCCGCGACTCCCCCGCGTTGTAGAGCGCCATCGCCTCGAACACCCGCAGCCCCGGGTCTCCGGGGAACTCCTCCAGCGCCCGCCGGAACAGCGCCCGCGACTCGGCCACCCGCCCCAGCACCCGCAACGTGCTGCCCAGGCCGGTGAAGGCCCCCAGCCGGTCGCCGGGCGTCAGCCCATCACCCGCCAGCGCCCGCTCGTAATAGGGCACCGCCTCGGCCTCCAGCCCGAGCGAGTCGTGCACCCAGGCGGTGTGGCAGGCGACCTCGGCGTCGTCCGGATACTGCTCCGCCAGGGCGAGCAGCACCGTCCTGGCCTCCTCCTTCCTGCCTTCTTCACGCAACCGCACGGCCATCGCCAAATCATCGTTTCGCATGCACCGAGTGTGGCATGATGGTCACCCGTACGAGCGGAAACGGTTTTCATAATCATCGCCAGGAGGTTCCCGTGAGGGTGGCGTTCGTCGGCAAGGGCGGCAGCGGCAAGACCACGATCTCGGCGCTGTTCGCCAGATACGTCGCGGGCAGGGGCGCGCCGGTGGTGGCGGTCGACGCCGACATCAACCAGCACCTGTCGCTGGTGCTCGGGCTCGACAGCCCGCCGGAGCCGCTCGGCGCGCACCTCACGGAGATCAAGGACTTCCTGCGCGGCGACAACCCGCGCATCCCCTCCGCCGACGCGATGGTCAAGACGACCCCGCCGGGCCGCGGCTCCCGGCTGGTGTCCGTCAAGGACCTGGCCGAGCACCGCTACGCGGCCCCCACGCCGGAGGGCTTCCGCCTGATGGCCACCGGCCCGTTCAACGACGACGATCTCGGCGTGGCCTGCTACCACTCCAAGGTCGGCGCGGTCGAGCTGCTGCTCAACCACCTGGTCGACGGCCACGGCGAGTACGTGGTGGTCGACATGACGGCGGGCTCCGACTCCTTCGCCTCCGGCCTGTTCACCCGCTTCGACCTGACGTTCCTCGTCGCCGAGCCGACCCGCCAGGGCGTCGGCGTCTACCGGCAGTATCGCGACTACGCGGCCGACTACGACGTGCCGCTGGCCGTGGTCGGCAACAAGGTGCACGGCCCATCCGACGTCGACTTCCTGCGCGAGCACGTGGGCGACGACCTGCTCACCTGGATGGAGCACTCCTCCGCCGTGCGCGCCATGGAGCAGGGCCGCGCCTTCAGCCTCGACGACCTGGAGCCGGCCAACTCCGACGCGCTCGCCGTGCTGCTCAAGCACGTCGACGAGCAGGAGAAGGACTGGGTGCGGTTCGGCCGCCAGGCCGCCGAGTTCCACCTGCGCAACGCCCGCGCCTGGGCCAACGCCAGGACCGGCCTCGACCTGGCCGGTCAGGTCGACCCCGGCTTCGTCTACGGCCCTCCGGCCGCCTGACCCACACGACTGTCGCCCTACGGCCATCTGGAGCGTTTCCGGAGGCTCACCTAGCGTCAAGTTGATGTCTTTCGAAAGGAGACAGCATGTCGCTGACCGTTCCGAACGATCTCCTCGACCAGGCCAGAGCCGGGGATGTCGACGACGCGGCGTTCGTCGCCTGCGTCCGCGACTCCCTGCCCTACGCCTGGTCGGTGATCACCGAGCTGGTCGAGCAGCGTGACAGGACCGGCGCCGAGTTCGCCGACAACCAGGTGCCGCCACCGGACGAGGAGGCCCGAGGGCAGCTCCTGCGCTGCCTGGCGAGCGACGCGATGCGGGGGGCCCTGGAGCGCCACTTCGGCATGAAGCTGGCCTTCCAGAACTGCCACCGCGTGGCCGTGTTCGACCCGGCGGCGCGCGAGGCGCTGAGCGAGTTCGTCACGCCGCGGGCGCAGATCCTCAACCAGAAGCCGGAGCTGGTTGACTGCTGATCCGTTCAGGGGCCGCCCGCCGCTCCGGGCGGGCGGCCTCTCAGCAGCGGCAGCACTTCGGCGCCGAGCCGCCGCACGTCCTCCAGGGCGTTCCCGGCCGCCTCCACCATCAGGATGAAGTGGTCGATCCCGGTCGTCTCGGCGGTGCGCAGCAGCGTGCGGGCGCAGTGCTCGGGCGAGCCCACGGGGTGGATCCGGGCCAGGAAGTCCACGTACGCGTCCACGTCCCGCTCGGGTCGTGGCCGCCCGTCCACCGGCGTGTAGCTCGCCAGGCCGGGCTTCAGCCAGGCGGGCATCGACTCCTTCAGCTCCCGCACGGCCTGCGGCGTCGTGTCGGCGACGTGCGCGACCGCCGCGGCGACGTGCCCCCCGGAAGAGCCGGGAACACCGGAAGAGCCGGGCACACCGGACGCGCCATGAGCCCGCACCGCCGCCGCCTTCTCCTCGTCGCCCACGTGCACGCCGAGCAGCATCGGCAGCCCGCGCGCGGCCGCCAGCGCGATCGTGGACCCCGACGTGCACGCGACCACCGGCCGCAGCCGCGCCGACGGCACCATCCGCACGTCGCGGAAGGCGAAGAACTCACCGGAGGCCGACACCGTCTCGCCTGACAGGGCGGCCGTCAGCAGGTCGAGCGATTCCGGGAAGCCCCGCTCGAACCGGTCCAGCCCGGTGCCGAACACCTCCAGGTCCACCCACGGCCCGCCGCGCCCGACGCCGAGCGTGAAGCGCCCGCCCGACAGGTGGTGCAGCATGGCGGCCTGCTCGGCCAGGGCGATCGGATGCTGCGTGGACAGCACGCTGACGGCGGTGCCGAGCCCGATCCTGGTGGTGCGCCCGGCGGCGACGGCGGCCAGCGTGATCGGCGACGGGCACACGCCGTAGGTCATGAAGTGGTGCTCGGCTATCCACGCGTCGTCGAACCCGGCCCGCTCGGCGGCGACGATCAGCTCGACGGTGTCGGCCAGGATCTGGCCCGGCTCCCCGCCTGGGAACTGGGCGGCGACCAGGAAGATGCCGATGCGCATCCCACCGATGATGGCCGACGCCCCGGCCCGGTGTCAGCCGAAGAGGCTGACCTGCCCCTCGACGGCGGCGGGGTCGCGGTGCCGCTTGAGGTGCCGCCAGGCCGGCAGGTCGTCCAGGTAGGACCAGGAGAGCCGGTGGTGCGCCGTCGGCCCCAGCTCGGCGAGCGCCTGCTGGTGCTGCGGCGACGGATATCCGGCGTTCTCCGCGAACCCGTACGCCTCACATCCGATCTCCGCCATGTACGCGTCGCGCCTGACCTTGGCCAGCACCGAGGCGGCGGCCACCGAGATGCTGGCCGCGTCGCCCCTGACCTCCAGGCGCACCGGCCAGGGCGCGCCGATGTAGTCGTGCTTGCCGTCGAGGATGACGGCGTCGGGCCTGGTGGGCAGCGCTTCCAGGGCGCGGCGGGCGGCCCGGCGCAGCGCCTCGGTCATGCCGAGCCGGTCGATCTCGTCGTGGCCCGCCTCGCCGAAGCCGATGCCGGCGGCCCAGGTCTCCAGCTCGGCGGCGACCTTGTCGCGTTTGGCGGCGGAGAGCTGCTTGGAGTCGGTGAGCCCGGTGGGCGGCGCGGACAGGTCGGTGACCACGGCGCACACGGTGACCGGCCCGGCCCAGGCTCCGCGGCCCACCTCGTCCACGCCCGCGACCGTGCGCACGCTCGGCTGGGCGAGCAGGAGGGTCTCGATGTCGTACGTCGGCGCCATGGCGCAGAACGCTACCGGTCGGCGAACCGTACCGGATCCAGATCGGCGGCGATGTAGCGGGCGGCCACGTGGATGGCCCGCAGGGTCACCGAGACCGAGGGCCGGTTGACGCTGGAGACGCGCGCCACCGCGTGCACGTCGCGGCCGACGGGGTTGCCGGGGAAGTGGCGGACCGACAGCCCGCGCACGCCGGCGGCCAGCGCGAGCGCGGGCACGGCGGCGATGCCGATGCCCTTGGCGACCAGCGACAGGATGGTGCCGAGCCCTTCGAACTCCCACGGCGTCGGCTTGGTGCCGCCCACGTCCACGAACAGCCGGTCCACCGCCAGGCGGGACGGCTCTCCGTCGGGGGTGGCCATCCACGGCTCGTCGCGCAGCTCCCTGAGGTCGAGCGGCACGTCGGGGTCGGCCAGCCGGTGCTTGCGCGGCACGACGAGCACCAGGGGGTCGTGCAGGAGCGGGAAGACGCGCAGGTTCTCGCTGTCGCGCGCCATGCCGTACCAGTCGTCGACGAGCGCGATGTCGACCTCGCCGGACTGCACTTCCCGCATGCCCTTTCCCGACCTGCTCTGCCCCAGCCTGAGCGTGAGTTCGGTGTGGCGGCGGAGGGACCTGGCGAGGGCCGGGGCGAATGCGACGGCCGCTGTGGGGAAGGCGGTAACCACGACACGTCCGGCGGGGCTGCCCGCGTGAGCCGAAAGGTCCGACTCAGCCTCCTCGACCATGGAAAGGATGCGTTCCGCGTGCGCCACCAGCCTGCGGCCGGCGTCGGTCAGCTCGGCACTGCGCGCGGTCCGGTCGATGAGCGCGGTGCCGGTCTCGCGTTCGAGCGCGGCGAGCTGCTGAGAGACCGCGGAGGGGCTGTAGCCCAGCGACTCCGCGGTCGCGGCGATGCTGCCGCGCCGAGCGAACTCGCAGATCAACGTCAAACGCCGCAAATCGAGCATCGGACTTCCTTACGCCTACCCACAAAAAGCCTCGCTTGTCCTGATGCCTTCCTACAACCACCCTGGGAACGTGACAAACATGACCGTGACTCTCTCCGCCACCCTGGCGGCGAACGAGGACATCGAACGAAGACGACGCGCCGGGGAACGCGTGCTGAACCTCGCCTTCGGTGAGGCAGGACTGCCCGTCCACCCGGCGCTGCGCGACAAGCTGGCCGCCGCATCGGAACGCAACGGCTACGGGCCGGTCGCGGGGGCGTCCGAGCTCAGGACGGCGGCGGCGGGCTACTGGACACGACGGGGGCTCATCACCGACCCCGAGCTGGTCGTCTGCGGGCCAGGCAGCAAATCCCTGCTGTACGGCCTGCTCCTGGCGATCGGCGGCGACGTCGTCCTGCCCATGCCCAGCTGGGTCAGCTACGCCGCGCAGGCCGACCTCGTCGGGTCACGCCCGATCCTGATCCCGGCGCCTTCGGGCCAGGGCGGCGTGCCGGATCCCGACCTGGTGAAGGCGGCCGTGCTGGACGCCCGCGCCCAGGGCCGGACCGTACGCTCCCTGCTCGTGACGCTGCCGGACAACCCCACCGGCCGGCTCGCGCCGCGCTCGGCGATCCACCGCCTGGTCGCGCTCGCCCGCGAACTGGACCTGTACGTCATCTCGGACGAGATCTACCGCGACCTGCTGCACGATCACTCCACGCCCTTCACCTCCCCGGCCGATCTGGCGCCCGAGCGCACGATCGTCACCACCGGCCTGAGCAAGAGCCTGGCCCTGGGCGGCTGGCGGATCGGCGTCGCGCGGCTGCCCGACGACGCGCACGACCTGCGCGCCCGGCTGCTCGCGGTGGCCAGCGAGATCTGGTCGGCCCCGGCCGCCCCGGTCCAGGAGGCCGCGGCGTACGCCTTCACCGACCCCGGCGAGCTCACCGAGCGCGTCAGGCAGAGCCGCCGGCTGCACGGCACGCTGGCCCGCGCCGTACGCGACAGGTTCGTGGAGATCGGCGCCTCCGTGCCGGCCCCGCAGGGCGGCTTCTACCTCTACCCGGACCTGAGCCATCTGCGGCTCGGCGGCTCGGCCGACGTCACCCGGCTCCTGCTCGACCAGCACGGCCTCGGGGTGCTGCCCGGTCACGCCTTCGGCGACGACCCGGCCGCCGCGCGCGTGCGGGTCGCGGTCAGCCTGCTGTACGGGGACACGACCGAGGACCGGCTGACCGCGCTGACCAGCCCCGATCCGCTCCAGTTGCCGTGGATCGCGGCCTCGCTCGACCATCTTTCGATGGGCCTGAAGGAGCTCTCGCTGGCGTCGCGTGAACGGCGTCCGGCGCTGGTGCCGACCGGATGTCACGGTTAGGCGAAATCTTCCCCGGAGATCCTTCCGAATTACCCCTCTGACCTGCGGAAACACCGTGCTTTCCGAGGTGCGGGGACGACGGCCCCGATAGCGTGGTTCCGCGGACTCCGAGCAACCCCCATCATGTGCACATGTCCGCTCTTGTCACCTTGTCCGGGCGCCTCGTGCGCCTGGAACCTCTCAGCCTCGCGGTGGTCGATGACCTGATCGCCGCGGCGAGTGAAGACCGGTCCACTTACGGCTTCACTCGGGTCCCGGGCAACCGGGACGAGATGGTCTCCTACGTGGAGGCCGCGCTGGCTGAGCAGGCGGAGGGCCGCACGGTGCCCTTCGCCATCCGGTGGCTGCACACCGACCGCGTGGTCGGTGCCACCCGTCTCATGAACCTGGAGTACTGGCAGGGCCCCATGCCCTGGCCTCCGGGCACGCGTGGTGCGGTGGGCGAGGTCCCGTCCGTGGCCGACATCGGTTACACCTGGCTGGGCGCCTCCGCCCAGGGCACGGGTGCCAACCGGGAGAGCAAGTTCCTGATGCTCTCGCACGCCTTCGAGACCTGGCAGGTCCACCGCATCACGCTCAAGGCCGACGTGAGGAACGTCCGATCCCGGGCCGCCATCGAGGCCCTCGGCGCACACTTCGACGGGGTGCGGCGAGCGGAAAGCCGAGGCGCCGACGACACGGTCCGAGATACGGCGTTCTACTCGATCCTGATCTCCGAATGGCCGGCCGTACGAGAACGGCTGCTCCACAGGCTCGGTCTGGTCGAGACGACAGTCGAAGCAGCATAGGAAAATCCGTTGAAGGCCCCGCCCGGAATGGGCGGGGCCTGTGTCGTAAAGGCCGTGTCGTCAAAAGGCGGCCAACGCTTCGGTTAACGAATGCCCGCATTCCTAGGTGCTGCGCGTCATTGGATCTATCATTTGGTAACAAATCGTTCCATTGATGTGGGGACAGGCGGCATGGCTGGTCAGGACATCGAAGGCGGGCTGCGGTTCGCCGTACTGGGTCCCGTCCGCGCGTGGCGCGATGGTCAGGAGCTCGACCTCGGCACGCCGCTGCAGCGGTCCATTCTCGGCATGCTGCTCCTGCGGGAAGGCCGCGCCGTCACCCCGGCCGAGATGATCGACGCCGTGTGGGGCGAGGACGCGCCGCCCAGGGCGCTCGGCGCGCTGCGCACGTACGTGTCGCGGCTGCGCACGGTGCTGGAGCCCGACAGGCCCGCCCGCTCACGTCCCGAGCTGCTCACCTCCGTCGGCAGGGGCTACGCGCTGCGGCTGCCCGGCGACGCGCTCGACCTGACCCGGTTCGAGCGCGGCATGGCCGAGGCCGAGAGCGCGCGCAGGTCCGGCCGGCTGTCCGCCGCCGCCACCGGGCTGCGGGCCGCGCTCGCCCTGTTCGAGGGCGAACCGCTCGCCGGCGCCGTCGGCCCGTACGCCGAGCACCAGCGCGACCGGCTGATCGAGCGCCGCATCAGCGCCATCGAGACGCTCATGGACATGGACCTGGAGCTGGGCAACCACGCCGCGGTCGTGTCGGAGCTGATCGCGCTGACCGCCGACCACCCGCTGCGCGAGCGCCTGCGCGCCCAGCTCATGCTGGCCTACTACCGGTGCGGGCGGCAGGGCGACGCGCTGGCCGTGTTCACCGAGACGCGTGACGCGCTCGTCGAGGAGCTCGGCATCGAGCCCGGCCACGAGCTGACCTCGCTGCACCAGCGCATCCTGGCCGCCGACCCCACGCTCGCCGCCGCCGAGGTGGCTCCCGACGAGCCGCCCGCCGAGGAGGAGCACGCGCCCGAGCTGCCCCGCCCGGCGCAGCTCCCGGCCGCCGTGAACGACTTCACCGGCCGCAAGGAGCTCGCCCGGCGGCTGCGCACGCTGCTGTCGGCCCAGTCGCCCGCCGAGGGCGTGCCCGTCGCCGCGATCTGCGGCATCGGCGGCGTCGGCAAGACCACGCTGGCGGTGCACGTGGCGCACGCGACCGGCGACCTGTTCCCCGACGGCCAGCTCTACGCCGACCTGCGCGGCTACACCGACGAGGCGACCGCGCCCGAATCGGCGCTCGGCGCGTTCCTGCGCGCGCTCGGCATCCCGACCGACGTCATCCCCGAGGGGCTGGCCGAACGCTCGGCGCTGTACCGGTCCATCCTCGCCGACCGGCGCATCCTCGTCCTGCTCGACAACGCCCGCGACGCCCGGCAGGTCAGCCCGCTGCTGCCCGGCTCGCCCGGCTGCGCGGCCATCGTCACCAGCCGGGTCAAGCTGGCCGACCTGCCGTCGGCCAAGCTCATCGACCTCGACGTGATGGAGCCGGACGAGGCGCTGTCGCTGTTCTCCTCGGTCGCCGGGCCGGAACGGGTCGCCGCCGAGCACGCCGCCGCCATGGACGTGGTCGCCGCCTGCGGCTTCCTGCCGCTCGCCGTGCGCATCGTGGCCGCCAGGCTCGCCGCCCGGCCCTCGTGGACCGTCGCCTCCCTGGTGCCCAGGCTGGCCGACGAGCAGCGCAGGCTCGACGAGCTGCGCGTCGGCGACCTGGCCGTCGAGGCCACCTTCGCGCTCGGCTACGGCCAGCTCGAAGCCGCCCAGGCCCGCGCCTTCCGGCTGCTGTCGCTGCCCAACGGGCCCGACATCTCGGCGGGCGCCGCGGCGGCCGTGCTCTCGACGACCGTGATCGAGGCCGAGGACGTGCTGGAGTCGCTGGTCGACGCCAGCCTGCTGGAGGCCCCGGCGCCCGGCCGCTACCGCTTCCACGACCTGCTCAAGCTGTTCGCCAGGCGGGCGCTGGAGAAGAGCGAACGCCCCCAGGCCCGCACGATGGCGCTGCGGCGGCTGCTCGGCTTCTACCTGGCCTCCGCCCAGTCGGCCCACCGGCTGGCCTACGAGGGCAGCATGATCTCCGACAACCTGGTGGTGGTCGGCAGCGGGCGCACGTTCGGCACCGCCGACGAGGCCGTCGCCTGGCTGATCGCCGAGGGCGACTCGCTGTTCGCCGCGATCAACCAGGCCGCCGCGTCCTCGCGCACCGGCGAGCAGCTCCTGCCCGCCGGCGACCTGCTCGTGGCCATGGAGCCGCTGCTGGAGTCGGGCACCCACACCCGCGAGTTCGACCTCGGCACCCGCGCCGTGCTCGCCACCGCGCTGCGGCTCGGCGACCAGGCCGGCGAGCTGCGCGCCCGCTACGTGCTCGGCCGCGTGCTGTTCGCCGGCAACCGGCTGCCGGAGGCCGAGGAGCAGTTCGAGATCGTCCACACGCTGTCGGTCGAGCGCAAGGAGAAGGTCGTCACCGGCGAGGTGCTGAACGCGCTCGCCGTCGTCGTCAGCCGGCAGCGCCGCCACACCGAGGCGCTCGCCTGGTTCGACGCCGCCATGCGCTTCTACCGCGAGAACGGCGTGCCCGCCGGCGAGGGGCTGGTGCTCAGCTACTCCGCCCGCGACCACCTGGGCCTGGGCCGCCCCGACGACGCGATCGCCGCGGCCGAGAAGGGCCTGGCCATCTTCACCGAGATCGGCAGCGGCGCCGGCACCGCCAGGGCCCGCTACCACCTCGGCATCGTGCTGTCGCGCGTCGGCAGGCTCACCGAGGCCGTGCACCACCACGCCGAGTGCCTGGCCTTCTTCCGCGCCAGCAAGCAGCGGGTGTGGGAGCAGCGGGTCTGCTCCCGGCTGGCCGAGACGTTCATCGCCGCCGAGCGCTACCCCGACGCCGTACGCCACGCCGAACAGGCGCTGGTCGTCTCACGCGAGATCGGCCACCCGTTCGGGGAGGCGCTGTCGCTGGCGGTGCTGGGCAAGGCGCTGCGCGGGCTCGGCAGCGTCTCCAGGAGCGTCGACTGCCTACGCCAGGCCTTCGCCATCTTCACCAGGCTGGGCGCGCCCGAGGCCGGGGACATCAGGGTCCTCCTCGACAGCGCTCAGGTCGTCGAGTCCTGAGTACAGCTCGTCGTCCAGACGTGTCATCCACACATGGTTAAACAAGGCTGTCCCTTTGGAGTCACGACCCCCGTGGCCGATGAGATACGCGGCCCGGCCGGCCATCTGACCGCCACGCGTCGCTAGGGGGCCCGGTTATCCGGATGCTCCGCGTAGCGGCTAGCCGCCTCACATCGACGACCGGCCGGACCCGACACGGTCCTCGAACCCCCCAGGTCCGTGTCGTAGTCAGAAGCTTCCACCGGCGGCGTCAACAACCGATCAACGGCGAATCAAAGGCGAAAACCTGGGGGGTGGGCGAACAAGGCGAAAACCCGGGGGTGGGCGCGGAAAGGCGAAACCCCGGGGGGCAAGGGCGGCGCGCCGCGTCAGCCGGAACACCTAGAGCAGGAAATACCCCTCCGCGATGAGGGGGCGGATGGCGTCGGCGTCCGGGATCTCGCCGTCGCCGACCAGCTCGGCGATGACGTTGAGCAGCGGCCCCAGCGCCAGCTCCCCGTCGCAGACCCCGGCGAGCGCCGCCTCGACGGTGCCGACCTCCCTGCTGCGGCGCAGCCCGGTCGTCTGGCGGAGCACGATGCGCATCGGGTCCTCGGCCCCCGGCAGCCCCACCCGCTCGTCGAGCAGCCCGTCGGCGGTGCGCAGCAGCGCGGACCCGAGGTCGCGGACCCGGTGGGCGGCGCCGATCGCGTCGAGCACGTCGTCGACGTAGCCGCCGACGGGCAGCGTGACCTGGTGGGTGAGCTCCTCCAGGCGGACGACCGGGTCCAGGGTGCCGGAGCTGCGCATGCTGATCCAGCCGAACCCGATCCCCTCGACCTTGTGCTCCTCGAACCAGGCGAGCCACCGGTCGTAGTGCTCGGTGTAGCCGGGGGTGCCCTGCTCGGCGGCGTCCTTGAGCCACAGCTCCACGTATTCAGCGGGGTCCTGCGCGTCGCGCTGCACCACCCAGGCGTCGCACCCGGTCTCGCCGAGCCAGCCGCCGACGCGGTCGCGCCAGTCCTCGCCTTCGACGTGCAGCCAGCTGGCCATGTAGTGGGCCTGGCCGCCGGGGTTGAGGTGCCGGGGCGTGTCCCGTACGAGATCGCGGCAGAAGCCGTCGCCGTCGCCGCCGGTCTCGCGGTAGGTCAGCCGGCCGCCTGGCGAGATGACGAACGGCGGGTTGGAGACGATCAGGTCGAACCGCTCGCCCGCCACGGGCTCGTACAGGGAGCCGGTGCGGGCCTCGACGCCGGTCAGGCCGGAGAGCTGCCAGCTCAGCCGGGCGAGCTCGACGGCGCGCGGGTTGACGTCGGTGGCGGTGACGTGGCCGGCCCGCCCGGCCAGCGAGAGCACCTGGACGCCGCAGCCGGTGCCGAGGTCGAGGGCGCGGCCGACGGGGCGGCGGGTGACGAGCTGGGCGAGGTTGGCTGAGGCGCCGCCCGCGCCGACCACGTGGTCAGGGCGCAGCGCCGGGTCGCCGGGCCGCACCTTGCGGTCGGAGACGACGTAGCCGCCGGTCTCCCAGGGCTGGAGGTGGACGGTCGCGCGGGCCTGCGAGCCGGAGACGGCGATCAGGCCGGACTCCAGCACGGACGGGTGCAGCGCGCTCGTCTCCACGGGGGCGCCCAGCCACCACATACGGATCAGCGTGCCCAGCGGGTCGCCGGCGGCGGTGGCGCGCAGGGCCGGCACGAGCTCCTCGCGGGCCAGCGCCGTGGCCGCCATGTCGCCCAGCCGGTCGCGGACGCCGTCGATCGTGTAGCCGGTCTCCAGGAGGTGCTCACGCAGTCGTTCCACGAGACCATCCTTTCACCGCAGATCACAACGGAACCTCCGATACCGTCAGTGATCATACTGTTACCGAGACATCCAAGTTTTCCGCAAGCTGGGAACAAGTGGGGCGCGATACTTCTGGGGAGCCGCTGTGCCGTTCGACGAGGAGCGGATTCGTGCTGATCCCCTGCCTGACCTGCCAGTCCCGGTTCGCGCCGGACGAATACTTCGCGGCCTGCTCGGGCTACAACCGGTGGCTGGACCTGGTCTCGTGGACGTGCCCGCGCTGCGGCAACCACGACGACATGCGGGTGCTGCCCGGCGAGCTCGGCTTCGGCTATCGGCACCGGGGCCGGTTCGCGGTGCACGATCGCGTACGGGTGCCCGGCCTGCGCAGGCAGCGCGGTGAGCTGCGGCTGGACATCTCGCTCGACCGGTCGAGCTGGCGGGTGCCTGCCCGGCTGGGGCCGCCGGTCAGGGCTGGCGAAGGCTCTGCCAGGCGGCCTCGCCGAGCCCCCTGATCTCCTCGTCGGTGGGGGTGTGGGCGCCCGCGAACCACAGCCGGCACATCTCCTGCGCGGGCCCGAGCCACAGCACATAGCACATGGTCGGGTGGACGGGCTGGAGCAGGCCGTTCTTCATGTGCGGCCGCCACCAGTCGGAGACCTGACGGAAGAAGCCGCGCCTGGCCTCGGCGACCTCGGCGCCGCCCGGCTCGTGCTTGCGCGGCGGGCGCTCGCTGACCAGGATGCGGGCCCGTTCGGGGTGCTCTCCGGCCCAGCGCATGTGGAACGCGACGATCGCCTCGATCCCGGCACGGGCGTCGTCGTGCCCGACCAGCTCGGCGAGGAACTCGCTCTGGTAGGAGGCCAGGATCTCGCCGTAGAGCACGCCGAAGACGTGCTCTTTGCTGGCGAAGTGGTGGTAGAAGCTTCCGACGCTCACGCCGCTCTCCTCGCGGAGGCTGGCCAGGGTCGTGGCGGAGACGCCGTCCTGGCTGAAACGGCGGAGCGCGCCCTCGATGATCCGGGTCCGTCCGTCGCGTCCGTTCTTGACACTCTTCACGCTGTCAATGGTGAGCCACCAGAACGTTGTTCCGCAAATACTCCCGCCTGTTGGATCATAGCGGTCACTTCGACCGCGCCGGACGCGACTCTCATGCCGGCCTCCGGCCAGATCCTGCGGATCATCCGCAGCGCCCGCCTGTTCTCCCCCAGCACGTCCATGCCCACGGTGGTGGCGCCCCGCACGGCGGCTCTGATCAGGAGCGTGCCGAGGAGCCTGGGGCCGAGCCCGAAGCCCTGCCACTGGTCGGTGACGACCACGGCGACCTCCACGTCGGCCGTGCCGCCCCGGTAGCTCATGGCGTGGCCGACGATCTCGTCGCCGTGCAGCGCGACCAGGGCGTCCCGGCGCTCGTCCACCTCGACCATCGTGCGCACGAGGCTCGCGGAGGGCCGGGCGACGCCGGTGAAGAAGCGCAGCGTCTGCGTCTGCAGCGACAGCCCGGCCAGGAAGCGCCGGACGCGCTCGTCGTCGTCGGCCCGCGCCGGTCGGATCAGCGGCTCCTGAGTTCGGATCACAGACCCAGCCTGCCCTCAACCATCTGAGTCTGTCAACTGAACTCAGGTATGATGTGCGCCATGAACGTGCCTTTCCGGGTGGCCAACTGCTCCATCGAGCGGACCCTGGACATCGTCGGGGAGAAGTGGACCTTCCTGGTGCTGCGTGAGGCGTTCCGGGGCGTACGCCGCTTCGCCGACATGCAGGCGTTCACCGGCGCCCCCCGCCAGGTGCTCAGCGCCCGGCTGACCCGGCTGGTGGACGAGGGCCTGCTGCGCAAGGAGCCCTACCGCGAGCCCGGCCAGCGCCAGCGCGACGAGTACCGGCTCACCGACAAGGGGCGCGACCTCTATCCGCTGCTGGTCGCGCTCATGCACTGGGGCGACAAGTATCTGGCGGGCGAGGAGGGCCCGCCCGTCCTGCTGACCCACCGCGACTGCGGCGCCCCCGTCGAGCAACACCTGCGCTGCGCCGACGGCCACGAGGTGGGCGGCCCGCGCGAGGTCACGGCGGTGCCGGGCGCCTGACCACCGGCATCGGTGCCTACCCTTGTAGCGTGTACCGGTTCCTGCTCACGCCCCGTTGGATCGCGCTCCACGTCGTCGTGCTGCTCGTGATCCCCGCCTTCGTGTTCCTGGGCCGGTGGCAGTTCGGGCGCTTCGAGGAGCGCTCGGCCAACAGCGACCTGGTCACCGCCAACATCGAGGCCGCCCCGGTGCCGCTCGGCACCCTGGCCCGGCCGGGCGAGCCGGTCAAGGAGTCCGACCGGTTCAGGAAGGTCGTGGTCAGCGGCACGTACGACGCCGGGCACGGCCTGGTGGTGCGCCGCAGGCCGCAGGACGGGCGCAACGGCTACTACGTCCTGACCCCGCTGGTGATCGGCCAGGGCCAGGCGGTGCTCGTCAACCGGGGCTGGGTGAAGGCCGGGGCGACCGCCGACACCCCGCCGGACGTGCCCCCGCCGCCGCCGGGTGAGGTAAGTGTCACCGGCCGGCTACGTACCGGCGAGACCGAGGCCAACAGCGGGATCCGCGAGCGCTCCGGGCTGCCGCCCGGCCAGGTCCTGCTCATCGACCCGGCCAAGATCGGCAGTACGCTGCCGTACCGGCTCGTGGGCGGTTTCGTGGAGCTGGTCGAGCAGGAGCCCGCGCCCGCGGCGGCGCCCGAGCCGGTGCCGGCCCCCGACGTGGGCGCCGGAGGCGGCCTCAACCTGGCCTACGGCGTGCAGTGGTGGCTGTTCATCGGCATCGCGATCGGCGGCTGGGTGCTGCTGATCCGCCGCGAGCTGGCCGACCGGAAGGCGCAGGAGGCCCGCGCCGCCGATGACCAGCAGGCGGAAATGTCCGCGAACTAAGGTGGTGAGCGTGAGCCGCCACATCAAGTTCGCAAATATCCACAACTTCCGCGACATAGGTGGATATGCCACCAAGGACGGCCGGATCGTCCGCTGGCAGCGGCTCTACCGGGCGGACTCCCTCGGCTGGCTGGCCGGACCCGACCTGGAGACGTTCCGCGCGCTGGGCGTGCGCACCGTCATCGACCTGCGCCACCCCTTCGAGGTCGACAGGCACGGCCGCGTCCCCGACGAGCACGGCCTGGCCTACCACAACCTGCCGATCGAGGGCCGGCGCTGGCAGTTCGCCACCTTCGACGAGGCGGAGGGCGTGCCCCGCTTCCTGGCCGACCGCTACCTGGAGGTCACCGAGGACGGCGTGGACAACCTGCGCACCGCCCTGGAGACGATCTGCCGCGCCGACAGCGCCCCCGCCGTGATCCACTGCGCCGCCGGCAAGGACCGCACCGGCCTGCTCACGGCGATGATCCTGGCCGTGGCGGGCGTGGCCGACGACGACATCGTGGCCGACTACGAGCTGACCGGCCTGGCCACCGAGCGGTTCATCGCCGACTGGCGGGCCCGCCACCCGGACGAGGAGCTGTGGCCCGGCTTCGGCCTGGCCCCCGCCGAGGCCATGCGCCTGTTCCTCGCCGACCTGGCGGACAGGCACGGCTCGGTGGAGTCGTACGTGACCGGCGTGGTCGGCCTCTCCCCCGACGCCGTCGGCGAACTGCGCGCCCATCTCCTGACTGAACCCGGCCCGCGCGGGTAGCGGCGGGGCCCCGGGATCGCCAGCCGTCCCCCTCCCGGCGATCCCGGGTCCGAACGGCCCTCGGATATGCCCGGATACCCAACGGATACGTCGCAGCTTGTTCGACGTTATCCCGCCGTCGTACGGTTACCTGCGTGACTACGCCGCTGCTTCCCGATCCAGAGCCGAGGCGGCGCGACTACGTGATCATCTCCGCCGACGATCATCTGATCGAGCCCCCTGACCTTTTCGAGGACAGGCTGCCGGAGAAATACGCCGACGTCGCGCCCAAGGTCGTGGAGACCGAGGCCGGTCACCAGGTCTGGCGCTACGGCGGCGCCACCTACCCGTGCGCCGGCCTCGACGTGGGCGCCGGGCTGCCCCGCGAGCAGTGGACCCTGGACCCGGTCAGGTTCGAGACCATGCGCCCCGGCTGCCACGACATCGAGGCCCGCGTCCAGGACATGGACGTGGCCGGCGTCTGGGCCGCGCTGTGCTTCCCCGGCATGCTGGCCGGCCAGTCGGGCATGCCGTTCGCCAGGACGCGCGACCAGGAGCTCGGCCTCGCGCTGGTCAAGGCCTACAACGACTGGCACATCGACGTCTGGGCGGGCACCTACCCGGAGCGGATCATCGGCCTGCAGCTCCCCTGGCTGCCCGACCCCGACGTGGCCGCCAAGGAGATCCGCGCCAACGCCGCCCGGGGCTTCAAGGCGGTGGTGTTCCCCGAGTTCCCGACCCGGCTGCGGCTGCCGTCGATCCACACCGGCCACTGGGACCCGTTCTTCGCCGCCTGCGAGGAGACCGGCACGGTCGTCTGCCTCCACATAGGCGAGTCGAGCTGGTCGCCGGTGCCGTCGCCCGACACCCCCATCGAGGCGATCACCACGCTGCTGCCGACCAGCGCCATGTTCGCCTGCGCCGACTGGCTGTGGTCGGGGCTGCCGCTGCGCTTCCCCAACCTGCGCATCCTCATCGCCGAGGGCGGGGTGGGCTGGCTGCCGGTGCTCGCCGAGCGGGCCGACTACGCGCTCGACCACCCGGTGGCCGGCGAGGCGCAGTGGGACGGCGGGCTCAAGCCCAGCGAGGTGCTGCGCCGCAACTTCTTCTTCGGCACGCTCGACGACCACGCGCTGTCGGGGGTGCGGCTCGCGGTCGGCCTCGACCACGTGCTGCAGGAGAGCGGCTATCCGCACTCCGACTCCACCTGGCCCGACACGCAGAAGTCGGTCGCGCGCAACCTCGGCGCGCTGCCGCCCGCCGACATCGCCAGGGTCGCGTACGGCAACGCGGCCCGGCTGTTCGGGCACCCGCTGCCGTCACGCGCGTGGCTGAGGATGGAGGAGATCTAGCCTTCCTGCGGGGCCGGCTCCACCCGGCCGGTGATGATCCGGCGCTCCCAGTCGACGTAGCGTCCGCTCTCGCCGAGCAGTGACGCCATCAGCCACAGGAACACGCCGAAGTCGTCGGCCACGCCGATCAGCATGAGGAAGTCGGGCACGACGTCGATCGGCGAGACCAGGTAGACGACGCCGAGCGCCATCATGGTGAGCCTGCCCTTGCCCAGCCCGTCGTACCGGCCCCGGAGCGCGGCGCCGAGCATGCGGGGGATCGCCCGCAGCCGCGGCATGAGGCCGGGCGTGCCGGGCTTGGTGACGTCCCGGTACGCCCGATAGGCCGCCGCGGCCTTCGCTGCTTTCGCCATCATGTGTTTCCCCTTACCCCGTCTCTCACGACATAACGTGTTACCGGGGGCAAGGAGTTCCTCACAGCGCGGGATGCTCGAACGGCCTGGCGGCCTCGATCTGCGCCGCGACCCTGATGAGCAGGTCCTCCCGCCCGGCCGCGGCCACGAGCTGGACGCCCACGGGCAGCCCGTCGCGGGTGCGGTGCAGCGGCAGCGATACGGCCGGCTGGCCGGTGGCGTTGACGGGCGAGGTGAAGGCCACGACGTGCGCGGTCCTGCCGAACGCGGTGCTCAGGTCCTCCGGCGGGATCCAGCCGAGCGGGAACGGCGCCACGCCCACCGACGGCATGAGCAGCAGGTCGTGCCCGGCGGCCCACCAGGCGGCCATCCGCCTGCGGAAGCCGTCGATCCACTGCGCGGCCAGCAGGTGGGCCGCCGCGCTGCGTCCCCGGGCCGTGGCCACCATGGCGGCGTTGCGCGGCTCCAGCTCGTCCAGCTCGACGGCCCTGCCCCTGGCCGGGCCCAGGCTCTCGACGAGCGCGGCCAGGTTGTCGGCCACGATGGCGCCGAAGTGCAGGGGGAAGTCGGGCTCGCCCAGCGCCTCGGGGCAGCCGGGCGCCACGTCGTGCCCGAGCGCCGACAGCAGCGCCGCCGCCCCCGTCACGGCCTCGACCAGCTCGGGCACCTCCGGCACGTCGCCTCTCGGGTGCGCGGTGACGTACCCGATCCGCAGCCGTCCCGGGTCGGCTCCGGCCTCCTCGGCGAGCGGGCGCGGCAGCGGCGGGGCGGCGTACGGGTCGCCGGGCACGTACCCGGAGACCAGGTCGAGCGCGGCGGCGGTGTCGCGCACGGTCCTGGTCACGAACCCCGGGCAGGAGAAGCCGTTCCAGCCCTCACCCTGCGCGGGCCCGAGGCTGACGCGCCCGCGCGTGGGCTTGAGACCCACCAGGCCGCAGAAGGAGGCGGGGATGCGGATCGATCCGCCGCCGTCGCTGGCCGTCGCGAGCGCGACCATCCCGGCCGCCACGGCCGCCGCCGAGCCGCCGCTCGACCCGCCCGCCGAGTACGCGGGGTCGTGCGGGTTGCGGGTGGGGCCGAACGCGACGGGCTCGGTGCTGATCGTGCTGCCGAACTCGGGCGTGTTCGTCCGGCCCAGGATCAGGAAGCCGGCCTCGCGTAACCGGGTCACGCCGTGCCCGTCCCGGTCGATCCTCAGGCCGTCGCAGACCCGCGAGCCCGCGCTGTACGGCTCGCCGGCCTGCTGCCAGCCCAGGTCCTTGAGCAGGATCGGCACGCCGCGGAAGGGCGCGTGCTCCGGCAGGTCGCCGGCCTCGGCCAGCGCCCGCTCGAAGCGGGGGTGCACGACCGCGTTCAGCTCGCCGTCGCGGGCCTCGATGCGGGCGATGGCGGCCTCGGCGAGCTCGCGCGGCGACACCAGCCGCTCGCGCACCGCCCGGGCCTGGCCGACCGCGTCCAGCCGCAGGATGTCGTCCATGCGCCTCAGCCCTTCGGAGCCAGGTCGCGGACGGCCTGGGTGATGGAGACCTCGCCGCCCGGGATCGGGGCGAGCACGGGCGTGTTGAGGCCGTTCGCGACGTACTCCTCGATCCGCGCCCGGCAGGTCGCCGCGTCGCCGTGCACGATCAGCGCGTCGACGACCTCGTCGGGGATGGCCTGGAGCGCGGACTTGCGGTCGCCCGCCGCCCACGCCTCGTGCAGCGGCCGCAGCACCTCGCCGCGTCCCAGCCAGTCGTGGAAGGCCGCGTACGCGGGCACCGTGAGGTAGGAGGCCAGCATCCACCGGGCCTGCTCGCGTACGCGGTCGGTGTCCTCGCTCACGCAGACGAACAGCCGGGCGATCAGCTCGGTCTCCGGCCCGATCTCCGCGCGCACCTTGCGCACGTCGTCGGGCGAGAGCCAGTTGGTGATCGCGCCGTCGGCCTCCTCGGCCGCCAGCTTCAGCATCCGCGGCCGCAGCGCGGCCAGCACGATCTTCGGCGGCGTCTTCGGCGCCCGCTCCAGCTTGAACCCCTTGACCTGGAACGTCTCGTACGTCTCCGACACCTTCTCGCCGGTCAGCGCCTGCTTCAGGAAGCGCAGCGTGTCGCGGGTGCGCGCGTAGGGCTTGGCGAACTCGACGGCGTTCCAGCGCTCCACGATCGCCGGGGACGACGAGCCGATGCCGAGCACGAACCGCTCCGGCGCCAGGTCCGCCAGCGTGGCCGCCGACATGGCCAGCAGCGCCGGGCCGCGGGTGGAGACGGGCACGATGGCGCTGCCCAGCCGCACCCCGGGCGCCCACTGCGAGGCCAGGGCCAGCGGCGTGAACCCGTCCGTGCCGTTGACCTCGGCCGACCACAGGTCGGTGTAGCCGAGCGCGGGCAGCTCCTCGATCAGCTCCCGCGAACGGGCCAGCGAACGGTCGTAGAAGGGGATGGTCATGCCCCAGTTCTGGGTCATCGCGCGCCTCCGGGATCCGGGTGTGCCCTGACCATACCAACCGGTCTGTAGCCTCGACTACGCCCTGAGCTCGTGCACCGCGGCGATGAAGTCCTTGGTGATCCCGCGCAGCCCCGGCAGGTGCGACAGCCCGACCAGCCGGTCCACCAGCGGCACCGTCACCTCGATCAGCCGATACGTGCGCGCGCACCCCGGCGAGGTGTCGTGCACCCAGAACAGCACCATGCCCATCGACAGCAGCCACAGCAGCTCGGGCAGCTCCTCGCGCAGCTCGGCGTTCATCCGGTCCCGCGCCCCCTCGACCACCTGCCGGTAGATCCCGATGGACGCCTCCCTGGCCGGCGAGGACTGCTCGCTGAACGGGCTCAGCGGGTTCGTCGGCTCGGCCGCGTGCTTGTAGAACTTCACCGCGAACTCGTGGTACGGCTCCGAGACGCGCACCCACTCGCGCAGCACCCCGCTCAGCCGCCCGGCCAGCGTGAACTCGGTGGCCAGCAGCTCACGGCAGGCCTGCTCGTGCTCGGCCTGGGCGCGGTCGTAGTACGCCTGGATCAACGCCTCCTTGCTGGCGAAGTAGTAGTAGGCGTTGCCCACGGACACTCCGGCCTCGGCGGCGATGGCGCGCATCGTCGTCGCTTCGAAGCCGCGCTCCCGGAACAGTCGCAAGGCCGTCTCGACGATGACCTCTCGAGTGCTCTCCGATCCTCGGTTTCGGGCTTCGGACACGTTCGTCACTTTACGGCTTATTTCCGGGTTAGGTCATGAAGCCGCACGGTGATCGCCGCCACAAGGCAAAGATCCCGGTGGGACAGGGGTTATCCGGTGTGAAGGGTGGGATTGATGATTCCAGCGGAAGGGCTATTCCGCGAAAAGGCATCGACATGTGGATACGTAGGACAGTGCGGCTCCTCGTGGTCGCGCTCTTTGGTATCGAGATCACCATCATCGCGATGGCGTCTGCGGCCTCGGCCGCCCCCAGGACGCCGGCGGACGAGCCACGCCAGGCTCCGGACCCGGTCATCCGGGTGTACGAAGCCGGTGACATGTACAACGCCCCTCGCTGGTACTCCATGCTCGAGAAGACCGCGACGAGCCTGGAACGGGCTTACCACGCCCAACTCGGCCCCGTCCATGGGCTGGCGGGGCTCCGCGCACACCACCCGGAGACCCGCGAGCACGCCGATCCGGGCGCGCTCACCCATATGCGCGAACCCACCGACCCGCGCGAGCTCTCCCACCTGCGGGAGCACGAAGAACCGCGGGAGCACGGGGAATCGCGAGAGCTGCGGGACCCCGCAGAGCCTGGAGAGCACGGAGAGCTGCGGGAACCCCGCGAGCTCCGGCGGCCCGGCAGCCGGCCCGGCGACTTCCGGGAGCCCAGCGGCCACCCCGGCGACTTCCGGGAGCCGGGCGACGAGCGCGAGTTCCGCGAGCTCTACCTGAGGCGCTTCGACGCCGGCCAGGCCGAGCGGCCCGAATCACGGGCCCGCGAGAGCAAGGGCGGCAAGGCGGAGGCCAGGCGGCACCGCCGTCCCGCGGTGGACCTGCACCGGGCCCGGCCCAGGCACGCCACCGTGCACCTGTCGCACGCGCACGCCTCGGACTGGCTCAAGGACGCCGGCCTGCGCTGGAAGTCGACGGGCAACTGCACCAGCAAGCACCTGCGCCACTGCACGTCGCTCGACTCGGTGCGCACCCGGACCGTCGCCAAGGCCGTGGAGCTGAAGCGGCGCAGCCGGTGCCCGATCACGGTGACGGGCGGCACCGAGGCGGGCCACGCCTCAGGCCGGTTCAGCCACGGGAACGGCTACAAGCTCGACATCTCACACAACCAGTGCATCGACCGGTACATCACAAAAAATCATCACCGGACCGGTGTGCGGAGTGACGGCGCCACCCTCTACCGCTCCCCGTCGGGCGACATCTTCGCCGACGAAGGCGACCACTGGGACATCCTGTTCCGGTGACAGGGCCGGCTCCGTCCACCACCCGGTGGACGGAGCCCGGACTTCAGAAACCCGTCAGAACTCGGACGCGACCAGCTCGGCGATCTCCGCCGCGTTCAGCGCGGCGCCCTTGCGCAGGTTGTCACCGCACACGAACAGATCCAGCGTGTTGGGGAAGTCGACCGCCTGACGCACCCGGCCCACATAGGTCGGGTCGGTGCCCACCACGTCGGCGGGGGTCGGGTAGACCCCGTTGGCCGGGTCGTCCATGAGAACCACCGTCGGCGCGGCGCCCAGCACCCGGTGCGCGTCGGCGACCGTGATCTCGCGCGCGAACCGCGCGTGCACGGCCAGCGAGTGCGTGGTGATCACCGGCACCCTGACGCAGGTCGCCGAGACCTTGAGGTCGGGGATGCCGAGGATCTTGCGCGACTCGTTGCGCAGCTTGAGCTCCTCGGAGGCCCACCCGCCGTCCTTGTACGAGCCCGCCCACGGCACCACGTTGAACGCGATCGGCGCCGGGAACGGCGAGTCGTCGGGCAGCTTGTTGGCCAGCGCCTTGCGCACGTCACCGGCCGTCTGGCCGATCGACCGGTCGCCCGCCAGCGCCTCGACCTCGTCGTAGAGCCGGGCCGAGCCCGCCACGCCCGCGCCGGAGACCGCCTGGTAGGAGGCGACGACCAGCTCGGTCAGCGTGTATTCGGCGTGCAGCGCGCCCATGGCCGCCATCATCGACAGCGTCGTGCAGTTGGGCGTCGAGATGATGTTGCGCGGCCGCTCACGCGCGTCGAGCGGGTTGACCTCGGGCACCACCAGCGGGACGTCCGGCTCCATGCGGAACGTGCCCGACTTGTCGATCGCGATCGCGCCGCGCTCGGCCGCGATCGGCACCCACACGGCCGACACCTCGTCGGGCACGTCGAAGATGGCGATGTCGATGCCGTCGAACACCTCAGGGGCCAGCGCCTGCACGACGACGTCCTCGCCGCGCACCTGGAGCACCTTGCCGGCCGAGCGCGGCGACGCCACCAGGCGCACCTCGCCCCAGATGTCGTCACGCGAGGAGACGATGTCCCGCATGACGGTGCCGACGGCTCCGGTGGCCCCGATCAGGGCGAGATTGGGCCTGCTCATCGTCCTGAACCTCCATACACAACGGCTTCGACCTGGTCGGAGTCGAGATCGAAGGCACGGTGGGCGGCCGCCACGGCCGCGTCGACACCGTCCTGCTCGACGATCACGGAGATGCGGATCTCCGACGTGGAGATCATCTCAATGTTGACCCCCGCATCGGCGAGAGCCGCGAAGAACGTCGCCGTGACGCCGGGGTGCGAGCGCATGCCCGCGCCGATCAGCGACACCTTCCCGATCTGGTCGTCGAAGAGCAGCGACTCGTAGCCGATCTCACTCTGGATCTTCTTCAGCGCCGTCAGCGCCGTCTGGCTGTCGGCCGTGGGCAGCGTGAAGGAGATGTCGGTGCGACCGGTCGCAGCGGCCGAGACGTTCTGCACGATCATGTCGATGTTGATCTCGGCGTTGGCCAGAGTTTTGAAGATCGTGGCAGCCTCACCGACCTTGTCGGGCACCCCGACAACAGTGATCTTGGCCTCGCTCCGGTCGTGCGCGACGCCGGAGATGATCGGCTGCTCCATCTCGGTTCCTTCGTGGTAAGGGTCGGAGACGACCCACGTGCCTTCCCTGTTACTGAACGAGCTGCGTACGTGAATCGGCAGGTTGAAGCGGCGAGCATACTCGACGCAGCGCAGGTGCAGGATTTTCGCGCCGCAGGCCGCCATCTCCATCATCTCGTCGTAGGAGATCCTGGGGATCTGCCGCGCGGCCGGCACGATCCGCGGGTCGGCGGTGAAGATCCCGTCGACGTCGGTGTAGATCTCGCAGACGTCGGCCTCCAGGGCCGCCGCCAGCGCGACCGCCGTCGTGTCGGAGCCGCCGCGGCCCAGCGTCGTGATGTCCTTCGACTCCTGCGAGACACCCTGGAAACCGGCCACGATCGCGATGTGGCCCTGGTCGAGAGCCTCCTGTATGCGGCTCGGCGTCACGTCTATGATGCGCGCCTTGCCGTGCGTCGAGTCGGTGATCACACCCGCCTGCGAGCCCGTGAACGAGCGGGCCTCGTGCCCCAGGTTGGCGATCGCCATCGCCAGCAGCGCCATGGAGATGCGCTCGCCGGAGGTCAGCAGCATGTCGAGCTCGCGGCCCGGAGGCAGCGGCGACACCTGCTGAGCCAGGTCGAGCAGCTCGTCCGTCGTGTCACCCATGGCGGAGACGATGACGACCACGTTGTTGCCGGCTTTTTTCGTCGCGACGATCCGCTGCGCGACCCGCTTGATGCAGGACGCGTCGGCGACGGACGAACCACCGTACTTTTGCACAACGAGCGCCACGAGAGTCTCCCGGTCTGGACTGTGAGGTGCCAGTCTACTTGGGGGCTCTCATGCCACTGATGGCTCAACCACTATGTGGACACCCGTCAGACGGTGGTGGCCTCCTCCGCCACGTCAAGCCGCGAATGCGCGGCCAGAGCCTGCAGCGCCCGCATGGCCGCGCCCGCGTGGTTGCCCCAGGTGTTGAAGTAGGAGTACTGCCACCACCACAGCGCCTCGGCCGGCCGCCCGGCCTGATAGTGACGCAGCCCGTGGATGAGGTCGGCCGCCACCGCCGTCAGGTCGTCGGAGAGCCTGTACGGCGTGACCCCCGTGTCCTTGTACGGGTCGAACACCTCGGCGTAGTCGTCGACCGGGCCGAGCCTCTCGGCCAGCGCCGTGCGCACCCCGTCGATGTCGGGGTCCTCGCTCAGCGGCGGCTCGTAGTTGCCCGACAGGATCACGTCGCGGTTCGCGCCGAGCTTGGCCCCGGCCAGGCTCACCTGCGCGACCTCGACCAGCAGCAGCGACCAGATGGCGTCGCCGCCCTCGCCGCCCGCCACTCTCGCCAGGCCGTCCACATAGTTGCTCGCGTGTCCGGCGATCTCCTCCGCCAGGATGCTCCACTCGTCAGACATCCAGCAGCCTCCGTCCTTCGAACGCGCGGCCCAAGGTCACCTCGTCGGCGTACTCGAGGTCACCGCCCACAGGCAGACCGCTGGCCAGTCGTGTCACTTTCACACCCATCGGCTTCACCAGACGGGCGAGATAGGTCGCCGTCGCCTCACCCTCGAGATTGGGATCGGTGGCGAGGATGAGCTCGGTCACCCGGCCGTCGGCCAGCCGGGTCATGAGCTCACGGATGCGCAGGTCGTCGGGGCCGACGCCGTCGATCGGGCTGATCGCGCCGCCGAGCACGTGATAGGTGCCGCGGAACTCGCGCGTCTTCTCGATCGCGACGACGTCCTTCGACTCCTCGACCACGCAGATCACGTGCGTGTCGCGGCGCGCGTCACGGCAGATGCGGCACTCCTCCTCGGAGGCCACGTTGCCGCACACCCGGCAGAACCGGACCTTCTCCTTGACCTCCAGGAGCGCGTGCGCCAGCCGCTTGACGTCGGCCGGATCGGCCGCCAGCAGGTGGAAGGCGATCCGCTGCGCGCTCTTGGGACCGACGCCAGGCAGCAGACCCAGCTCGTCGATCAGGTTCTGGACGACCCCTTCGTACATCGTCTAGAACCCCGGCAACTGGCCGAGGCCGCCGCCACCGAGCCCCTGGGCCAGCGGGCCCAGCTTCTCCTGCTGCAGGTCGGAGGCCGCCCTGATGGCGTCGCGCACGGCGGCGATCACCAGGTCGGCGATCGTGTCGGCCGTGTCCTGCGGGTCCGCGGCGTCGATCACGCTCGGATCGATCTTGAGCTCGAGCAGCTCGCCCGAGCCGTTGACGACGGCCGTGACCATCCCGCCACCGGCCGAGCCCTCGATCTGCGCATCGTTGAGCTCCTGCTGGGCGCTCACAAGCTGCTGCTGCATGAGCTGGGCCTGCTCCAGCAGCTGCTGCAGGTTGACATCCCCTGGGTTCACCGTCGTGCGCTCCTCGTGGCTCCGCGTTCTTGACTGCCACGAGCCTACGGTGTTTGGGCGCGGTCATGTACTGGCAGGCATGCAGGTGTTTCGCGCTCCGGCCTCATTCTGGCCGGATCCCGGCCCCCCTCCAGTGTCCGGGACCCGGCCATCACACCGGCCGGAGCGGCCGCACCATGCCGGTGCGTCGAGAGGAACGGTAGACGTCACCACGTTGCACACAGGTTGCGATCGTTCAATCACCCTAAGCAATCCCTCGAACGGGTTGCGCCGGAAGCCCTGTACAACGGATGCTCGCCTTGGGGGCCGATTACATGGAGTGGCCGATGAGTTACGCTCACTTGAACGCATACTCCCGCCGCCTGCGCGCGGCACACGACAGCCTCAGCGCCGACGAGGTGACCCCCGCCGAGCCCCGCGGCATGATCGGCGCCTCCTGGAGGCGCTCCCTCGACGCCGGCATCGACCTCGACGCCACCGCCGCCCCGCTCGCCTTCGACAGCGCCACCATCAAGGACGTGCGCGCCTCGCACCCGCTCCAGCCGCTGCTCTCGCTCCTCGCCCAGACCCTGGGCCGCTCCGCCGACGAGAGCGAGAACATCGTCCTCGTCACCGACTCCGACGGCCGGGTGCTGTGGCGCGAGGGCCACGCCGCCACCCTGCGCCGCGCCGACCAGGTCGGCCTCGCCACCGGCCACCACTGGGGCGAGGGCATCGTCGGCACCAACGGCATCGGCACCGCCCTGGCCCTGCGCCGCCCCGTGCACGTCTACTCCGAGGAACACCTCATGCGCGTGCTGCACGTCTGGTCGTGCAGCGCCGCCCCGATCATCGACCCCGACTCCGGCCAGATCCTCGGCTGCGTCGACGTCAGCGGCACCGCGCCCAGCCTCCACCCCGCCACGGTCGCCCTCGTCGGCGCCGCGGCCAAGCTCGCCGAGAACCAGCTCGCGCTGCGCATGCACGAACGCGACGACGCGCTGCGCCGCCGCTACGAGGGCCTGCGCGCCCGCTCCACCATCCTGCTCTCCCCCACCGGCCGCGTCATCGCCGGCGACCCCTCCGGCCGCCTCGGCTCCCGCGTCCCGCTCCCCACCACCGGAGACCGCATGATCCTGCGCGACGGCCGCGTCGCCGTCCTGGAGCCCTTCTCGGGCGGCTACCTCCTGCGCGCCACCCCGACCGTGACCGCCTCCCCGCTCGGCCTCACCCTGCTCGGCGACGGCCCGCCGACCGCCGTCGTCAACGGCCGCAAGCTGCCGCTGTCCCTGCGGCACGCCGAGATCCTCGCCCTCCTCGCCCTCCACCCGCGCGGCCTCTCGGCCGACCAGCTCTCCTTCCACCTGTACGGGGACGCGGGCAACCCCGTCACCATCAGGGCCGAGGTGCACCGGCTGCGCGCCCAGCTCGGCGCCATCGTCGAGGCGAAGCCGTACCGGCTGACCTCGCCCGTCGACGCCGACTTCCTGGAGCTGCGCCGCCTGCTGTCGGCCGGCGACCCGGCGGCCCTGGCCCGCGCCTACGCCGGGCCGCTCCTGCCGCGCTCGGAGTCACCCGAGATCCGCCGCGCCCGCGACGAGCTGGAGGTCCAGGTCCGCACCACGCTGCTGCGCCACGGCACCCCCCAGGACCTGTGGGCCTACGCCCAGACGGAGAGCGGCCGCGACGACCACCAGGTCCTCGAACGCATCACCCGCGGCCTCCCGGCCTGCGACCCCCGAGCCGCCGCGGCCCACGCCCGCCTCCGCGCCCCCTGATCCTGCGCCGCCCGCTACTGACAGGTAACCGCGACACCGTCAGAATCCGCGCCTGCCACCGGGTTCGCGCCCGGGGTCAGGTGTGGTCGATCTCGCCGATCACCTGGGCGCCGAGCTCGCGCTGGAGGAGCGCCATGCCCGAGACGGCGTCCACGTCGGCGTCCGCGTCGTTCAGCGGGTCGACGTCGTCCGTCTCCAGGCTCTTGTCCCGCCGGGGCACCGCGTCCGGCCATCCGGCCGCCGCCCCCGCCCGGCCGCCGGCACGAGCCCCGGTCCGGGGACCCGCCTGAGCGGCCGCCCTGGCCGCCGAACGGGCCGCCGCCAGGCCGGCGCCCACCGCGGCGCCCCCGGACCGTCCGGGAGCCGTCTGGGTGGGGTCCGGGGTGGGAGGCGAGCCGAGCCCCGGGTCGTCGGGCGCCGTCGGCCACGACTCGTCCGTCGTCTGAGGGCCGCCCGCCGGCCCACTGGGCCCCTGCGCGCCGTCCTGTGCCGCCTGGACTCCCGCCGCGTCGTGCGGACCGCCCGCGGCGCCTCCCCGGCCGTCCGCGTCCCCGTACGAGCTCGTGGCAGCCCCGTGCGGCCCCGCAGCGCCCGCGTGCGACCCCGCGGGGCCGCCGGGACGTGACCCCGCGCCTCCCTCGGGACGCGCGCCCGCAGGCCCGGACGGCGGCCCGGAAGGCCCGCCCGTGCGCCCTTCGGCGCCGCCCACGTGGGAGCCGCCCTGCTGCCCGTCCGCCGCGTCACCGCCGGATGCGCCCTGCGCCCCGGAGGGACCGCCGGGATGAGAACCCGATCCGCCCCCGGGATGCGACCCCGACGCCCCGCCGGGATGGGACCCGGAAGCGCCGCCCGGGTGCGACCCCGGCGCATGCCCCTGAGGCCCGCCGGAATGCGAGCCGCCCGGGTGGGAGCCGCCCGGCTGAGGACCGCGCGGGGCCGCCTGCGGGCCGCCGCCCACCACGGCCTCCACCCGCCAGGTGCCGCCCAGCACGTCGCCCAGCGCGCCGGCCACCACGGCGTCCTTGCCGCCGCCGGTGAAGTTCTTCATCGCGCCGACCTGGGTGAAGCCGAGGGTGACCAGGTTGCCCTCGACGCCCACCACCTGGGCGTTGGTGCTCACGTTCGCCCACACGACGATGCTGCGCTGCTTGAGCGCTGCCAGGACCGCGGGCCACTGCTGCTGGATCGCCCCCGCCCCGCCGGCGACGGGCCCCCCGGAAGCGCCGCCGGACACGGGCCCGGCGCCGCTCTGCGCGGGAGCCGCCGGTGCGGCAGCGGCCGGGGCAGCAGCGGCCGGTGGCGCGGCGCCGGGGCGTACGGTCTCGGGCCAGTCGTCGCCGGAGGGCCGCGCCACGCGCCCCTCCCCCGGACCGGCCTCCTGCGCCGCCGCCTCGCCCGGGCCACTCCCCTGCGCCGCACCACCGGCAGGAGCGCCACCGCCCGGACCGCCTGTCGTGTAGGACGCCGCGCCCTGGGCGGGAACCGCCACCCCGCCCTGCACGGCCTCACGCACCGGCCCACCAGGGCCCGCCGCGCCGTGACCCGCCGCGCCGTGCCCCGTACCGTCGGATTGCGGGAGCGGAGGGGCGGACGCGCGGGCGGCCATCTGGGCGACGGCGCCGCCGCGTTCGAGGCGTTCGAGGCGGGCGAGCAGGGCGGTCTCGTCCTGCGAGACGGCCGGGAGCAGGACGCGGGCGCACATCAGCTCCAGCAGGAGCCGCGGCGAGGTCGCGCCGCGCATCTCCGTGAGCCCGGCGTTGAAGATCTCGGCGGCCCGGGTAAGCTCGGCGGGCCCCATGGACGCGGCCTGCTGGACGAGACGCTCCAGCTCGTCGGCGGGCCGGTCGAGCAGCCCGCTGGTGGCGGCCTCGGGGACGTTGGCCAGGATGACCAGGTCGCGGAAGCGCTCCAGCAGGTCGGAGGCGAAGCGGCGCGGGTCGTGGCCGCCCTCGATGACCCGGCTGACCGTCTGGAACACCCGGCCGCCGTCACGCTCGGCGAACGCGGCCACGACGTCGTCGAGCAGGTCGCCGTCGGTGTAGCCGAGCAGCGACACGGCCTTGGCGTAGGTGATGCCGTCGTCCTCCGCCCCGGCGAGGAGCTGGTCGAGGATCGACAGCGAGTCACGCGCCGACCCGGCACCGGCGCGGACGACGAGCGGCAGCGCGGCCGGCTCGTACGGGACGCTCTCGGAGGTGAGGATCTCCTCCATCAGCGCGCGCAGCGTCGCGGGCGGCATCAGCCGGAACGGGTAGTGGTGGGTACGCGACTTGATGGTGCCGATGACCTTTTCCGGCTCGGTCGTCGCGAAGATGAACTTCAGGTGCGGCGGCGGCTCCTCGACGAGCTTGAGCAGCGCGTTGAAACCCTCGCGGGTCACCATGTGCGCCTCGTCGATGATGTAGATCTTGTAGCGCGCGGAGACCGGCGCGAAGAAGGCGCGCTCGCGCAGGTCGCGGGCGTCGTCGACGCCACCGTGGGAGGCCGCGTCGATCTCGATCACGTCGAGGTGACCGGGACCCGTCGGAGCCAGCGCGACACAGGACTCGCAGGTGCCGCACGGGTCGGGCGTCGGGCCCTTCTCGCAGTTGAGCGAGCGGGCCAGGATGCGGGCGCTGGAGGTCTTGCCGCAGCCGCGCGGGCCGCTGAAGAGGTAGGCGTGGTTGACTCGGCCGGTGCGCAGCGCCTGCCGCAGCGGGTCTGTGACGTGTTCCTGACCCTTGACCTCGGCGAAGGTCCCGGGCCGGTACTTGCGGTAAAGCGCAAGGCTCATGCGACCATCCCGCCTGCGAGGGGCTCCTAACGAAGAGAACCCCTCGCACACCCGCCAGAGCCCGCTTATCCTTGCTGCCTTCCGGCCCTGGGGAGGTTCACAGGATGACGCCGCGCGAGGGGTCCACCGACAGTCTAGCGGGATGCGGCAGTGCTCGCTCCACGCTCGCTCCGGGGAAATGGTGGTCTTCACACGTCCGGAAGTCCGGTAAGCTCGTCGGCGGAGGATTCGCCTAGTGGCCGAGGGCGCACGCTTGGAAAGCGTGTAAAGGGCAACCTTTCGGGGGTTCAAATCCCCCATCCTCCGCCAGCCCAGAAGGGGTGTGCCGTGATCACGGCACACCCCTTCTGGCGTTCGGGTCCCAGGTGAGCCCTCGGCGCCTTGTCCTGGATCCGCTATGAGCCCGCAGGCCGTAACGACCCCTCCCCACGGGCACCTCAACGGTCACACCTACCCCCATTCGTGGAGTGCCGTCGCTCTGCGCCTTTGAGACAGCCTGCTGACGATCGGGAGCTGCACCATCACTCCTAGAGCCGTCCTAGATCGGATACCGGCCCGATGTGGGCGAGCTTGTCGGGGTTGGCCACCGCGTGGATCGCGCGAACCACACCTTCAGCGATGTCGAGCTCGACCACCCCGATCACGCGGCCTTCGGAGTCGTACTTGACAGCGCCCGGGCGGCCGTTGATCGAGGCCGGCCGGAGGGAGACGCCCAGGGTCCCGCCCCGGCGGAACACGCCGAGGAGCAGCCGTATGACAGCCGACCGCCCGGCCAGACGACTCCCGAAGGCCCGCGCCTTGCCGCCCCCGTCCCCGTGGAGCACCACGTCAGGTGCGAGCAGGCCGAGCAGGGCGTCCATATCGCCGCCCTCGGCGGCCACGAAGAACCTACGCGCGAGTTCCTCGCCTTCCGCCCGGCGCTCGCGGGACAGCGCACTGCCCTCGACCTGCCCTCCGGCGGCGATGTGCTGCCGGGCGCGGGCGAAGATCTGCCGGCAGTTCGCCTCGGTCTTGCCGATGATCCCAGCCACCTCCGAATAGCCGTACCCGAACACCTCGCGCAGCATGAACACGGCCCGCTCCATCGGCGAGAGCGACTCCAGCAGCACCAGGAAGGCCATCGACAGCGAGTCGGACAGCTCAGCGTGCTCGGCCGGTCCGGGCAGGTCGGCGAGCACGACGACCGGCTCCGGCAGCCACTCGCCGACATAGGTCTCCCGGAGCACCCGCGCCGAACCCAGGTGGTTGAGGCTCAGTCGCGTCACGGCCGTGGTCAGGTACGCCTTCAGGTTGTCGATCACGGTCCCCGCCTGGTACGCCCGAGTCAGGCCGAGGAACGCGTCCTGCACGATGTCCTCGGCATCGCCCACGGACCCGGTCATCCCGTAGGCGATGGAGAACAGCAGCGGCCGGTAACCGAAGGCCTCTTTCTGAGCTGTTGATCCAAGCACGGAATTCCTCCCCGACTCGCGTACGGCCGCGATGACGTACCGCAGGGTAGCCGCGCAGGCCCGCACGGGAGGGGAGACGCACGTCACATTCGCGGCCGTCACAGGCCGGCGGACTGCCTTGTCCTAGAGGGGCGACAACGGAACAACGACAAGGAGAGCACGATGGATGCTCGCTTGAACCTCTTCGGCAACCCGGTCGCGGGCAGGTCTCTGAAGCACATCGTGGCGGCGGGCAAGGTGGCCGCGGAGTCGGCGCTGCCGTCCGTGACGCGCGAGCTGGTGTTGCTGCGCGTCAGTCAGATCAATGGGTGCGCGGTCTGCGTGGACATGCACAGCAAGGACGCCGCGCACGCAGGGGAGACATCCACCCGTCTCAACCTGGTCGCGGCCTGGCGGGAGGCCACGGTGTTCACCGAGGCCGAGCGCGCCGCCCTGGAGCTGGCCGAGCAGGGTACCCGCATCGCTGATGCGGCCGGTGGCGTCAGCGACGAGGTCTGGGCGAATGCCGCCAAGCACTACGACGAGGACCAGCTCGCCGCCTTGGTGTCCCTCATCGCCCTCATCAACGCCGTCAACCGCGTGAACGTCATCACCCGGCAGCCCGCCGGCGACTACCGGCCCGGCCGGCATGGGTGACGAGCAGGACCGATACGCCTACAGCCCCTTGTCAGGAGAAATCTCATGAATGTCGCTCTGTGGATCTGCGCCGGGTTGCTGGCCGTCGTCCTCCTCATCGGTGGCGTCGGCAAGCTGATCGTGCCCCGGGAGAAGATGGCCGCCATGCGCGGCGCGGGATGGACCGCGGACTTCAGCGTCGGGTTCCTGAAGATCCTCGGCGCCATCGAGGTCCTGGGAGCGGTGGGACTCGTCCTGCCCGCCGTGACCGGCATCGTGCCGGTTCTGGTGCCGGTGGCGGCGGTCGGTGTGGTGCTGCTGATGGTCGGCGCGATGGTCACGCACCTCCGCCGTGGTGAGGTCATGTCGGCCGCGGGGAACCTGGTCTACCTTGCCCTGGCAGCCTTCGTCGCATGGGGCCGCTTCGGCCCCGAATCCTTCATCGGCTGACCGGGCAGCGGGACGGCGCCGGGATGGCCGTGCTGGAGGGCGAGTTCCCGTGGCACCACCACGACGAGGACGAGCTCTTCCTGTGCTGGGACGGCAGCACGGTCAGGTTCGCCAGATGTTCAGGCAGCGGGCCATGATCCGGAACGGGACGGCCCTGCCCTCCAGCTGGTCGACGGTGCCGGCCAGGTGGAGGTCGAGCTCGGGGCAGTGGAAGAGCCAGGTGCCGGTGACCCCCGAGTGGCCCACGAGCGTGGCGGGGTGGCGGCTCGGCGCGGCCAGGCGGCCCACGGTGAAGAACATGGTGCCCAGCCCGTACGTGAGCACGGGGACGTTGCGCAGGCGGTTGCGCCGCTCGGTGAGGAGGTCCACCGTGCGCGGGTCCTTGAAGAGCTCGCCCTTGAGCAGCGCCTGCTGGAAGGTGAGGAGGTCGCCGGTGGTGCTGATCAGGTCGTTGGACGATCTCACCAGGCCGGGCAGGTCCACGCGGCGGCGCCTGGCGTAGAGGGGCACGGGACGGTCCGGGAGCCCGGTGCTCGTCAGGCCCAGCGGTCCGGTGACGCGGTCGGCGAGCAGGTCGGCGAACGACCGGCCGGTGACCGTCTCCACGATGCGGATGAGCAGCTGGAAGCCGGTGTCGGAGTAGCGGGCCTTCTGCCGGGGGGCGGTGAGGTCCTGGGGCGCGAAGTGCGGGCCCTGCCGCCGGGCCATCTCGATGGCCTCCTCGAACGTCCAGGAGACGTCCTCTCCGGCGGCCAGGTGCTTGAAGAGGCTGGGGCCGTCGCCTCGGTACTCGAAGAAGTCGGGCAGCCCGGAGGTGTGGCTGGCCAGGTGGCGCACGGTGATCTCGGGGGTGCGGTCGACGCCGTCGAGGACGTGGAGCCGGTCGGTGATCTCCGTGGGCAGGTAGGCGGTGATGGGCGCGTCCAGGGCGAGCTCGCCGCGTTCGTGGGCCTGGAGGACCAGCGTGATGATGAACCGCTTGGTCACGCTGGCGACGAAGAACGGCGTGTCGGGGCCCGGTAAGCCGGCGGCGCCGGACCAGCGCCGGTCCCCTCGGGCGACGGCGAGGTTGACGTGGTGGAGGCCGCGCCGGGCGGCGAGCTTGTCCAGCAGGCGGTTCATGCGGGCGTCGATGTCGGCGGGAACCATGAGCGCGACCCCTTATCTCTCGTGGACATCTCTCATAGACATATCTATTAGACATGTCTATGAGAGTCAACAGGGCTAGACTCGGCCGGTGGCCCACGTGATCCTCGGTCTGCTCCTGATCACCCCGATGAGCTTCTACGACCTCATCAAGGCGTTCGAGAGCGGAGTCGCGCTCTTCTACAGCGCCAGCTCAGGCAGCATCAAACGCTCCCTCGACGGCCTGCTCGCCCGGGGGCTCATCGAGGTGGCCAGCGTCGAGGGCGGCCGCGGGCGCAAGGTCTACCGCGTGACCGACGCCGGCCGCGAGGAGTTCAGCGCCTGGATGACGGCGGACCCGGCAGGGCCGGACCTGGAGACCGCGGCGCTGGCCAGGCTCTACTTCCTCGGCCTGGTCGAGCAGTCCGAACGCCTGCCGGTGATGCGCCGCATCACGGCGCGCATCGAGGCGGAGCTCGCCACCCTCACGGACCTCGACGAGCGCCTCGACGCCCTCAACGTCCCCGATGAGCACCGCGACCTGGTCACCCACCAGCGCGCCGCGCTCTCCTACGGCATCGCCTCGGGCCGGTTCATGCTCGACTGGTTCCGCGACCACGCCGAACGACTGAGCCGCGAGACGCCATAGATCCGCCGCCTCCGCCGCATCTATGCGGGTGAGACCAGAGGAGGCCTCTTGCATTCCGACCACCAGAGCGAGTTCGCCGAGTTCGTGTCGGCTCGCTCGGACAGCCTCATCCGGCTGGCCTATGTCCTGACCGGCAACCAGCACGCGGCCGAGGACCTGCTGCAGACCGCTCTGGCGAAGACCGCCGGCCGCTGGCGCAAGATCCGCTCCGCGCCCGAGGCGTACGTGCGGCGGGTGATGTACCACGAGCAGGTCAGCCGGTGGCGCAGTCCGCGCTGGGGCCGGGAGCACACGACGGCGGCCCTCCCCGACCGGCCGCAGACCGAGCGGCCCGACGAAATAGAGACCCGCATCACCATGCAGGAGGCGCTGCGCGCGCTGCCCGCGCGCAAACGCGCGGTGCTGGTGCTGCGTTACTACGAGGACCTGCCCGAGTCGGAGGTCGCCAAGATCATGGGCTGCTCGGTCGGGACCGTGCGCAGCCAGACCCACCAGGCCGTCGCGAAGCTGCGCAAGCTGATCGGCCGACCCGTCACCCTGGAGGCCTGAAGTGGACGTGGACGAGCGGAACATCGCCGAGGAGCTGCACCTGCTGGCCGGCCGGGCCCGGCCGGTCCACCCGCACGCCTACGTCGACCGGGCGCTCGCCCGCTCGGCGCGGCGGCGGCGGACGTCCTGGTCGGTGGCGGGGCTGGTGGCCGCGTGCCTGGTGGGCACGGTCATCGCCTCCCCCCTGGCGGACCTTCCGGGCCTCGGGGGCCGCGACGCCGCCGCCGAGCTGATCAGGCTGCCGGCCAGCACCCCCGAGCAGGCGGGGATGATCCGCGACTGCATGCCCGAGGACGGCCCGGTGCACAACATGGACCCCGGCCGCCGGCTGCCCGAGCAGGGCCGTGTCGAGGACTTCCGGGTGCTGGCGCGCTTCACCGACGGCGAGGGGTCGACGGCGCTGCTCGGCAGCACGGCCGGGTTCGTCTTCTGCACGCCCGTACCGAAGGGCGAACAGGGCGAGCCGGCGGTGTTCACGTACTGGGGCCACAAGGCTCCCGGCGGCCTGGCCGCCGGGCTGACGGGCGACCTCACCGTGGACGCGTACGTGGTGCAGACGGACGAACGCGCCATCCGCAACGAAAAGCCGCGGAGCGGGTACTTCCGGGTCGTGGCCGGTCGGGTCGGGCCGGACGTGCGGCGGGTGGCGATCGAGTGGTCCCCGGGGCGGCAGGCTGACGCGGTGGTGGCGAACGGGTTCTTCGTCGGGCGCGTGCCCGCGACGCACCGCTCCGACCCGCGCAGCCGCCTGGACGCGCTGGGGAAGCCGCTTGAGGTCATCGACACCCCGCCCGTCACCGTGACCGCCTACGACGAGGCGGGCGAGACGGCCGGGCAGGTGCCGGACGTCACCTACCTGTGGACGGGCCAGGAACGCGGGAAGTGACGCCTACGCGGCCCGGACCTCGACGTCGCCGGAGTCGGTGACCATGCGGATCGTCCGGGCCGCCGACGGGTCGTGCGTGGCGCCGACGTCCTTGTTGCCGGAGTCGGACTTGGCGGTGATGTTGTACGACCCGTCCGGCACGCGGATCAGCGCGTTGCCGGAGTCGGACTTCGTCTCCACGCTGTCCGGGGCGCCGGCGAAGGCCAGGTCGATGCCGCCGGAGTCGGTCCTGGCCGCGACCTGCTTGCCGGTGAGCCCGGTGGCCTCGATGGCGCCGGAGTCGCTGGTCACCTCCACCTGCCCGGACAGGCCGCGCAGCGTCACCTCGCCCGAGTCGCTGCCGGCCTTGACGCGCAGCCCGCGCGGGATCTCCACCTTGTAGCCGACCTCGCAGTTCAGGTTGCCCACCCAGCCGCTCGGACAGGTGAACTTGAGCACGAGCGTGCCGTCGTGGACCTCGTGGGTGGGGGTGGGCTTGCTCTTGTTCCAGGTGAGGTGCTCGGTGACGTGCACGCCCTGCCGATCGGACTCGACCACCTCGATCTCGCCCGAGTCGGCCTCGACCTGAAGCGCGGTCACCGTGCCGGTGACGTCGTAGGACACCGTGTCCTCGTGCTGCGGGCCGCCCACGACCCCGCAGCCCACCGTCATCGCGGCCAGCCCCAGCAGGGCCGCGATCGCGCCCGTTCTCTTCAGGTTCATGACGTCGATTGTTCTCGATCGCGCCGGGGCGAACCTCCGGTGAGTCCCTGAGACTTCCCTGAGTACGCCTAGGCGGCGGTCAGGGCCTTGGACCGGTCGGTGGCCATGCGGATGGCGATGATGCCCAGGACGGTGCCGGTCACGTACCTCTGCACGCGGACCCACAGCGGGCGGCGGGCCAGGAACACGGCGAGGCTGCCGGCGGTGAGCACGATCAGCGCGTTGACCAGAGTGCCGACGGCGATCTGGGCCGAGCCGAGCACGAGGCTCTGAAGCAGGATGCTGCCCTGGGCCGGGTCGATGAACTGCGGGAGCAGCGACAGGTAGAGGATCGCGATCTTGGGGTTGAGCAGGCAGGTGAACAGCCCCATCGCGAACAGCCGCCGCGGCGCCTCGACGGGCAGTTCGCGGGCCTCGAAGGCGGAGGTGCCGCCGGGCTTGACCGCGTTCCAGGCCAGCCAGAGCAGGTAGGCGGCGCCGGCGAGCTTCAGCGCGGTGTAGGCGGCGGGCACGTACGCGAAGACGGCGGTCAGGCCGAGGCAGGTGGCGGCCAGGTAGGTGGAGAACCCGACGAAGACGCCCCCGAGGGAGATGAGGCCGGCTCGGCGGCCTTGGGAGATCGACCGGGAGACCAGATAGATCATGTTCGGTCCCGGGGTCAGCACCATTCCCAGAGAAATCAGCGCGATTCCTACGATTCCGGTCGACATAGTCGCATGTTACTCAGGACGGCTTTCTGGGAAGCGGACCAGCCCCAGGAAAGGGGCGCGCATGGATTTCAGGGACGACGTCAACCTCGACGCCTCGCAGGTGCAGGACGCCGGCGGCCGAGGCGGCGGCGGCCGGTTCCCCGGCGGCCCCGGCGGCATGGTCATCGGCGGCGGCGGCATCCTCACGCTGATCGCGTTCGTCGTGTTCGCCCTGCTCGGCAACGTCGGCGGCGAGCCCGAGCCCGCCCAGCGGCAGCCGCCCGCCAACCTCGCCGAGCAGTGCCGCACCGGCAGGGACGCCGACCAGAGCGAGAAGTGCCAGGTCGTCGGCGTGGTCAACAGCATCCAGGACTACTGGAAGAAGGAGCTGCCCGAATACACGACGGCCAAGACCGTCCTCTACACGGGCGGCGTCCGCACGGCCTGCGGGGCGGCCGACTCCTCCGTCGGGCCGTTCTACTGCCCCGGCGACCAGCGCGTCTACCTGGACCTGAGCTTCTTCGACCAGCTGCGCACCCAGTTCGGCGCGCAGGGCGGCCCGTTCGCGCAGGCGTACGTGATCGCCCACGAGTACGGCCACCACGTGCAGAACCTGCTCGGCGCGCTGGAAGGCGGCGGTTCGGTGGCCACCGAGCTCCAGGCCGACTGCTACGCCGGCGTGTGGGCCAGGAACGCCTACGAGGGCGGCTTCTACGAGCAGCGGTTCACCGACGCCGACATCGCCCAGGCGCTCGACGCGGCGGCGGCCGTGGGCGACGACCGGATCCAGCGGCGCAGCGGCGGCCGGGTCGACCCGGAGTCGTTCACCCACGGCAGTTCGCAGCAGCGCGTGGCGGCTTTCCAGGTCGGCTACAACACCGGCCAGCCCGGCCGATGCACCCCCTCCGACCTGCTGTGACGGCCGTCGAGAGCGCATGTATTCGAAATCTCTCCTAAAATGAGGGGGGTGATCTTCAAGCTGGTCGGCGATGGACGGCCTTATCCCGAACATGGTTTGTCCAACCGCGAGTGGGCGCAGATACCGCCGCGGCAGGTCCGGCTCGACTCTTTGATCACCACGAAGGCCATGCTGGACCTGCATTCGCTGCTGGCCGCCGACTCGACCTTCTACGGCGACCTGTTCCCGCACGTGGTGCAGTGGCAGGGCGACCTCTATCTGGAGGACGGCCTGCACCGGGCGCTGCGCGCGGCGCTGCACCAGCGATCGATCCTGCACGCCAGGGTGCTCGAACTGCCGAGCTGAAAAGGGCCGCGAATCCGCGGCCCTTTTTCGTGTCCGGAAACACGAAGAGCCTCCCCGCGGGGAGGCTCTTCGTCGTGAGCGGTGGTGGTGGGATTTGAACCCACGGATGAGTTGCCCCATCACACGCTTTCGAGGCGTGCGCCCTCGGCCACTAGGCGACACCACCGCCGACGAGCTTACCGGATCCGCCGAGTGCCGAAGAACTTCTTAAGGATCTCGGAGCTCTCCTCGGCCAGGACGCCCATGACGACCTCGGGCCGATGGTTGAGCCGGCGGTCGCGGACCACGTCCCAGAGGGACCCGGCGGCCCCGCCCTTCTCGTCGACGGCCCCGTACACGATCCTGTCGACGCGGGCCAGGACGGCGGCGCCGGCGCACATCGTGCAGGGTTCGAGCGTGACGACGAGCGTGCAGCCGGTCAGGCGCCAGCTCCCGAGCAGGCGGCCGGCGGCGCGCAGCGCGAGCACCTCGGCGTGCGCGGTGGGGTCGGCGCTCGCCTCGCGGTCGTTGCCGGCCTCGGCGAGGACCTCGCCCCGCGGGCCGAGCACGACGGCGCCGACGGGGACCTCGCCGCGGGCGCCGGCCGCGGCGGCCTGGGCGAGGGCCAGGCGCATCGCGGCCTCGTGGCTCATCTCAGCCGGTCGAGCTCGTCGGCGAACGACAGCTTCTCGGCGAGCACGGAGAGGATGTCGGCGGGCAGCATGCCCTCCTCCATGCTCAGCTCCAGCAGCTCCTCGGAGCTGACGCCGAGGTCGGACAGGAGCTCGAAGTCCCCGGCGGGGCGGACGCCGAGCTCGTTGCCCTCCTTGTCGGGCACGACGCCGGCGAACTCGGCGAACAGCTCGCCCAGGTGGTCGGCGGGCACCGCGTGGGCATCGGAGAGGAAGACCCGGGGCTCGTCGTCGTCGCGGTAGCGGACGATGGCGAACCACTCGTCCTCCACCTCGACACAGAGCAGCGCCAGCTCGTCGCCGGCCAGGCCGAGCGCCTCGGTCACGGCGTCGCCCAGGTCGTCGACGATCTCGGCGTCACGCAGGTCGACCTCGGCGCCACTCCAGCCGCCGGCGGTCTTGACGAAGGCCGCAGAGAAGGTGTTGGCCGCCATGTGCGCTCCAGGGGGTCAGTCGAAGACCGATTCGATGGCACGCTCGAACGGCTCGGAGAAGCCCAGCCGTGCGGCGACGCTCGACAGCACCTCGTCGGGCAGCAGGTCGACGTCGCCGGACAGGATGCCCAGCTCCATCTCGTCGAGCCCGAGGTCGGCGAAGATCGACAGGTCACCGGCGGGCAGCGCGGTGTCCTCGTCCTGCAGGATCTCGTCGAGCTCCTCCTCGTCGGGCACGGGCACGTCGAGGTAGTCGAGAACCTGCCTGGCCAGCGGGAAGTCCCACGACGCGGCGATGTCGGAGAGGAAGACATCGACCCGATCGCCGAGCACGCGCAGCGCCACGAAGAACTCATCCCCCACGGCGACCAGGCCAATCGTGCCGCTCTCGCTCGGCTGCTGGCGCAGGGCCTTGATCAGGCCCTGGAGGTCGGACGTGAGCGCGACCGGCAGCAGCTCGGCGTCCCAGCACTCGTCCTCGCGGTAGACCACGATGGCGAAATCGAGCGCGTCTTCGTCTGTCATCGCCATCGCCATCCCCCACAGCCGGCCCTGTCGGACCATAGCCTCTAGCCGGTTTCCAATCGTTCCAGAACCGGCCTGCCGTCGTGTGCCGCTCCGACCAAATTGTGATCAAAACCAAGACCACAACGTGCCGGTACGTGTCACACAAGATAGCGTTGTCCCTTATGGAAACCCTCGTCGTCGACCATCCGCTCGTGGCGCACAAGCTCACCACGCTGCGCGATGTCCGCACCGACTCTCCCACCTTCCGCAGGCTCGCGGACGAGCTGGTGACGCTGCTCGCGTACGAGGCCACCCGCGACGTCCGCGTCACCGACGTGACCGTCCAGACCCCGGTAGCCACGGCCAAGGGCGTGCGGCTGGCCAAGCCGGCGCCGCTCGTGGTCCCGATCCTGCGTGCCGGGCTCGGCATGCTGGAGGGCATGACGCGGCTGCTGCCGACGGCCGAGGTCGGCTTCCTCGGCATGATCCGCAACGAGTCGACGCTGCAGGCCGAGACGTACGCGACGCGGCTGCCCGACGACCTGTCCGGGCGGCAGTGCTACGTGGTCGACCCGATGCTGGCCACGGGCGGCACGCTGGCCGCCGCGGTGCAGTTCCTGTTCGACCGGGGGGCCGTGGACGTCACGGCGCTGTGCCTGCTGGCCGCCCCCGAGGGTCTGGCGTACATGGACAAGGTGTTCGCCAGCTCCGGCAAGCCCGTCCGGGTCGTCACGGCGGCGCTCGACGAGCGGCTGAACGAGAACGGCTACATCGTCCCCGGCCTGGGTGACGCGGGCGACCGCCTCTACGGAGTCGTCTGAACGACCCACGCGCTGCGACCTCTTCGTTACATACTGTACTTGTGTGGGTACCTAGAGTGAGGAAGGCAACTTCCGCAGGGCGTGGGGGAGCACGATGAGCGTTATTCAGACCGCCGGGGTGGCGTCGTGAGCACCGAGGCGGATCCGAGCCCGTACTCGGAGGTGGAGACGGCCCTGTGCGAGGAGTTCGCGGGCGTCCACTCCTCCGCGACGGTGACGCGCTGCGTCGAGGCCGCTCATTACGGGGCGCTGGAGGTCACCGGCTATGCCCACCCCAGCCTCGTCGAGCGGATCGCCCGCAAACACCTCCACGTCCTCGCTCTGGTGGCCAGTGACCGAGGCTAGGCAAGATCATAACTAGCTCGCCAAGAGCACCTTTACCCCGGCAACAGGGTGGGTAATGTATACGGCGGGTGTAGTGGGTAAGTGGTACGGAGGCGACAGTGCAGGTCAAAAAAGTCCTCACATACGGTGGTATCGCGTTTGTCGCGTACTACCTGTTCGCGCGACCAGCGGACGCCGCTGACGCGGTCAGAGGGGCGTTCGACACCGTGTTCAACGCGGCCGACTCGCTGGCTCAATTCGTGAACAACCTCGCATGAGACTTGTGACCCACGGGGACTCTGCTCCGTCGTCGGTCAACCGTTACCTACTCCCCCACGAACAACAGGTCATCATGGTGCGGCGTCACCCAGCCGTGCTGCTCCGTCCGGTCGCCGAGGTCTTCGGCGGCCTGATCATCGCCGGGCTGCTCAGCCGATTCTTCGGCGGCGGCGAGGGGGGCGGCACGGCCCTCGTCGTCGTGTGGTGGCTCTGGCTGCTGCTGCTGATCCGTTTCGTATGGAAAGTCGCGGAGTGGTCGGTCGATTACTTTGTGGTGACCTCGAAACGGATGCTCTTGACCACCGGCCTGATCACGCGCAAAGTGGCGATGATGCCGTTGGCGAAAGTCACCGACATGAGCTTCCAGCGATCTCTGCTTGGGCGCATGCTCGGCTACGGAGAGTTCATCCTGGAGTCCGCCGGCCAGGACCAGGCACTGTCCAACGTGGAGTACATTCCGTATCCGGAGACCTTGTACCTGGAGGTCTGCCAGATGCTATTTCCTGGCAAGGATGACGGAGACGATTAATCTCCAGGTGGGGAATTCTTCACCCGGGGATACCAGATTCGGCTACTTCGTGCAATCATTGCGTGTTGTTGACCCTTCCCCGCCTTGAGAGATGAGATGCCGAGTCAGGGAACCATCGGTGACCGCGTCCGAGGATTGCGGCTGAACAGGCGGATGTCGCAGGCCCAGCTGGCCGGACCCGACCTGTCGGACAGTTACGTCTCGCTGATCGAGTCGGGCAAGCGCACGCCGACTCCCGTCGTCGCCCGTCTCCTGGCCGAGAGGCTGGGATGCACCACCGAGTTCCTCCTGCATGGGATCGAGCCTCGGCAACGGATCGACACCGAGCTCGGGCTCCGTCATGCCGAGCTGGAGCTGCAGCACGGTGACCCGGTGGTGGCCGCCGAGCGCTACACGGAGATCGTCAAGGCGGCCGACGAGGAAAACGCCATGCTCACGGCGCAGGCCCGCTTCGGCAGGGCCCGTGCGCTGGAGGCGCAGGGCCGGCTCGGGCAGGCCGTCGAGGCCTTCGAGCGGCTGCGCCGGGAGGCCGCCGCGCATCCCGAGCGCCTGGCCGACCTGCCGCTGACCATCGCGCTGAGCCGCTGCTACCAGCGGGCCGGCGACCGGCTGCGCGCCCGTGACCTGGCGGTCCGCGCGCTGGAGCAGGCCGAGCGCATGTCCATCACGCAGGGCGAGATCGCCGTCGACCTGGCCGCCGTGCTGGTCGAGGCGCGCGGCGACCGCGAGGGCCACTCCGCCGAGCTGGATTACGTCAAGAAGGTGCTCGATCTCAGCGAGGCGCCCGATGATGTGGACCGTTCCGGAGAGGTGCGCTCGCTCTGGCAGGCGAGCAACGCGGCGGCCGCGGGCGAGGACTCCGCGCTGGCCGTCCGGCTCGCCGACGACGCCATCAACGCCGGCCGTCAGCGACGGCTCGCGCTGCAGCTCGCCCGTACGGCGATGCACTGGGCGCGGCTGGCCACGGCGCCGATCGACGAGGCCGAGCGCCTGGTCGAGCAGGCGGCGCGGACGTTCGGCGCCCACCCGGGCAACGAGCGCGAGCACGGCGAGAGCCTGATCGCGCACGCGCGGGTCCGGCTGCGGGCCGACGACCTGGTGCGGGCCGGCGAGCTCGCGTCGCAGGCGCTCGATCTGCTGCGTGACGTCCCGGGCACGGCCACGGCGGAGGCGCACCTGCTGCACGCCACGGTCGCGATCGGCCTGGGCGGCGACCCGTCGGCGCATCTGGGGGCGGCCCACACGCTGCTCGCCGGGCGCAACCGGCAGCCGTTCGGCTCCGACCGGCCGGCCGCGCGCTGCTGGCGTGAGCTGGGCGACCTTTACGGCCAGGTGGCGGACCGAGCACAGCAGACCGCCGCTTATCGTAAGGCGCTGGAAGCCGCCGGGGTCCGTTCCATGCTGGCCGGGCTGACCGCCGATTCCACAGTTTCCCGCTGAACCTACCCTCCGGGGGCTCCAGCATTTAGCGGCTGGAATACACTAGGGTTTCCCAGTCATTGACTCATAGGATGATTGGTTTCCCCCGGAGGAGGCGGACTGTGAGTCTGCGTACGGCGCAGCGGGCTTCGCTCGTCGACCAGGTGATCGACCAGCTCAAGGAACAGATCACCTCAGGGTCGTGGCCGATGAACGGCAAGATCCCGACCGAGACCGTGCTCGCCGAGCAACTCGGAGTCGGGCGCAACACCGTTCGGGAGGCCGTACGCGCGCTCACCCACGCCGGTCTCCTGGAGTGCCGGCAGGGCGACGGCACCTACGTACGGGCGACCAGCGAGCTCTCGGGGGCCATGCTCAGGCGCCTGCGGCAGGCCGAGCAGCTGGAGATCTTCGAGGTGCGCCGCGCGCTGGAGGTCGAGTCGGCCCGGCTGGCAGCCACCCGCCGCACCGACGAGGACATCCGGCTCATCGAGGCCGCGCTGGCCGAGCGTGACCGGGCCTGGGAGCTGGACGACCCCGACCGGTTCGTCGAGGCCGACCTCGCCTTCCACATGGCGGTCGCGCACGCCACCCACAACCTGGTGCTCATCGACCTCTACGAGGACTTCTCCGCGGCGCTGCGGGCCAGCATCACCGCGGCGGGCACCTCGCTCAACAAGAGCTACATCCCGCATGACGCGATCGCCCGCGCCATCGCCGCCGGCGACGTCAGCGCCGCCGAGCGGGCCGGGCACGCCTGCATGGAGCACATCCTCATCGCCCTGACGGAGTCTGAGCCGTAGGAGCTCAGGGCCTGAGCCTGTCGGCGTGGTCGGCGGCGAACTCCTCGAAGGAGCGCGCCGGACGGCCGACGACGCCGGCGAAGTCCTCGGTGGTGTAGTCGCCCCAGCCGCTCGCGTAGGCGCGAGCGTATTCGGTGTTGACCGCCGCGTCCCATTCGCGCAGCCCGGCGCCCAGCATCGCCTCGTAGGCGCCTTCCGGGGAGACCGGCTCGTAGCCGATGGGCGTGCCGTAGACGGGGGTCAGCCGGGAGGCGGCCTCGCGCAGCGAGATGCTCTCCGGCCCGGTGAGCGTGTAGGTCCTGCCCCGGTGCGCCGACGGGTCCGCCAGCACGCGGGCGCCGAACTCGGCGATGTCGCGCACGTCGATCAGGCCGATCCTGCCCTCGCCGGTGGACCCGTACAGGGTCGTGCCGTTGATCGAGCCGAAGAGGTTCTGCATGAAGAACGCCGGGCGGATGATCGTCCAGTCGAGCCCGGAGGCGGTCAGCTCCACGTCGGACAGGGCGTGCAGGCGGCCGTTGCGGGTGGGGGCGTCATGGGAGGCGCCGATGGCCGACATGCGGACCACGTGGCGCACGCCCGCCTGACGGGCGGCCCAGACGGCGTTCATGCTGGCGTGGGGCGCCTGCGGGCCCATCGCGGTGAGCAGCCAGAGCGTGTCGACGCCCTTGAACGCGGGCTCCAGGGTGTCGGGCCGGTCCAGGTCGCCGGCCACCGCCTCGACGCCGTCAGGCGCTTTGGCCAGGTCGCGGACGAGCACGCGGACGTCGTCGGTGCTGGGCAGGGCGCGCAGCAGGGCACTGGAGACGGTGCCGGTCGCGCCAGTGATCAAGATCGTCATGTCGGCTCTCTCTCATCAGGCGGAACCGGTGCGTCCCGCTCATGCAGCCAACGTATAGTAAGAAATAATGACGGTCAAGTTTGGTGACTAATAGGAGGATGTGGCCGTGCGCCGCAGTGACAACAAGCAAGCCGACCCCGACATCGGGGTCCTGAGCAGCCGCATGCTCTTCCGGCTGCAGCGAGAGCTCTTCTCCACCCTTGCCGAGCAGGGGCATCCGCGGCTCAGGCCGCGCCACGGGGCCGTGCTGGCCTACCTGAACGAGGAAGGCAGCCGGGCCACCGACCTGGCCGCCCTGTCGGGGCAGCACAAGCAGGTCGTCGGCACGCTCGTGGACGAGCTCGTCGAGCTCGGCTACGTGGAGCGGCAACCCGACCCGGCCGACCGCCGGGCCAAGCTCATCGTGCCCACCCGCAAGGGGCTCGACGAGATGGCCCGCTCCGACGCGATCGTGGCCGCCATCGAGGACCGCTACGCCGAGGCCGTCGGCGAGGAGACCTACGCCGAGTTCAAGAGGGTCTTCAGGCTGATCTCAGCTCAGCCGTAGCGACATCACCAGGTAGCGGAAGGCGGGCTCGGCGTCACCGGGCACGTCCTGGATCAGGGCGGGCCTGGTCGGCGACTCCATGTTGATGCGCGCCAGGTCGGTCTCGATGCCGACGAGCCCGTCGAGGATGAACTGCGACTGGAAGGCGATCTGGATGTCGTCGCCGCGCAGCTCGCACTCGACCACCTCCGAGCCCCGGCCGATGTCGCCGCCGCCCGCCTGGATGCGCACCTGGCCCTGGCTGAACGACAGGCGGATCGCCGTGTTGCGCTCGGCCACCAGCGCCACCCGCTTGATGGCCGCCACGAACGGCGCCACCGGCACGTCGGCCCGGATCGACCAGTCGGCGGTCAGCCGGGTGCGGTAGTCGATGAACTGCTCGTCGAGCAGCCGCACCGTGGTGCTGCGCCCGACGCTCTCGAAGCCCGCCACGCCGTCGCCGAACGCGACCGACACCTCGCCGCCGCGCAGCGACTTGGCCACCTCGACCAGCACGCGGGCCGGCACCATGGCCGAGACCGAGGCGGTGGGGCTGGCCGGACGCCAGGCGAACTCGCGGGCCGCGATGCGATAGCGGTCGGTGGCCGCCATCGTGACGAGGTCGCCGTCGACGTCGACCCTGATGCCGGTCAGCATCGGCAGCGTGTCGTCGCGGCTGGAGGCCGGGGCCACCTGGCCGACGGCCGAGGCGAACACGCCGCCGCCGATCGCGCCGATGGCGGGCGGCATCGCGGGCAGGCTCGGGAAGTCCTCGACGGGCATGGTGATCAGCCCGAACTCGGCGCTGCCGCAGGTGAGCACCGCCTCCTGGCCCTCGGTGACCAGCTCGACGTCGTCGGCGGGCAGGCTCCTGCTGATCTCGGCGAGCAGCCGGCCGGGGATCAGCACACTGCCGGACTCGGCCACGTCGGCGTCGACCAGGGCGCGCGCCGACACGTCGTAGTCGAACGCGGACAGGCTCAGCTCCTCGCCCGCCTCCAGCAGGAGCCCGGAGAGCACGGGCGTCACGGGCCGGCTGGGCAGGACCCTGGCCGCCCACGCGACCGCGTCGGCCAGCACGTCACGGTTAACCCGGATTTTCACCTGATCCACCCTTTCTTCGCGGCCTGCCCTCTAGAAAATAGCCGAGCCTACCGACAAAGAATCCCGCTAGCGGCTGTTGAGGTACGCGAGAACGGCCAGGACCCGGCGGTTGTCGTCGTCGGAGGGGGCCAGGCCGAGCTTGGCGAAGATGCCCGCGGTGTGCTTGGCCACCGCGCTCTCGCTGAGGAACAGCCGCTGCGAGATGGCCGCGTTGGAGCGCCCCTCGGCCATCGCTTCGAGCACGTCGCGCTCGCGCGGGGTGAGCGTGGCCAGCGGCTCGTGGGTGGCGTTGCTGGCCAGCAGCTTGGCGATCACCTCGGGGTCCATGGCCGTGCCGCCCCCGGCCACCCGGCGCACCGCGTCGACGAACTGCTCGGCGTTGAACACCCGGTCCTTCAGCAGGTAGCCGATCGCGCCGGAGCCGTCGGCCAGCAGCTCGCGGGCGTAGAGCTGCTCGACGTGCTGGGAGAGCACGAGGATCGGCAGCCCGGGCACCTGCTTGCGGGCGGCCAGCGCGGCCTGCAGGCCCTCGTCGGTGTTGGTCGGCGGCAGCCGCACGTCGACGATGGACACGTCAGGGCGCAGCTCCAGCAGCCCCCTGAGCAGCTCCGGGCCGGTCTCCACGGCGGCCACGACCTCGAAGCCGTGCGCTTGGAGCAGGTGGACCAGGCCGTCCCTGAGGAGATAGAGGTCTTCGGCGACGAGTACGCGGTTCATCACTCAGAACCATAGGTTGGTCGGCGTCGCGTTGCACATCCACAGGTCGCGGTTGTGGTTGGCGGGGATGGCGACCGCGGCCACGTACATCATGGTGCCGAGCACGACCATGAACGCGATGACCGGCCACTGGTAGGGCTCCGGCAGGTGCAGCGCCAGGAACCAGGTCTTCTCCTCGACCCCGAAGACCTTGAAGATGGCCGCCACGATCCCCTGCGGGAACAGCGGGCACCAGGCCGTCGCCCACAGGGTGACCACGGTGATCATCTTCCAGCGCGGCAGCTTGGGCAGGTCGCCCGCCCAGTATTCGGGCAGCACCCGGGGCAGCTCCATCGTCACCGTGGTCGGCCCGCCGGGCGGGCTGTGCAGCGCCATGACGCCGTCGAAGGCCGCCAGCCGTCGCTCGATGCCGGTCAGGCCGCTGCCCTTGGCGGGATCGGCGCCGCCCCAGCCGTCGTCGGTCACCGTGATGCGCAGGCTCGGGCCGTTGGTGCTGATGTCGACCGTGGCCCGGGTCGCGCCGCCGTGACGGGCGGCGTTGGACAGCAGCTCGCTCACGGCGAAGTAGGCGGCGGCCTCCACGGGGGCCTCCGGCCGGTGCGGCAGGTCCACCTCCACGGTCACCTTGAGCGCGCTGTCCATCGCCAGCGCCCGGACGGCGTCGCCGAGGCCGCGCTCGGCCAGCACCGGCGGGTGGATGCCGCGGATGACCCGGCGCAGCTCGGTCAGCGTCTCGGCGGAGGCGTCGCGGGCCTTGGCCAGCAGCGCCTTGGCGGCGGCCGGGTCGGTGTCGACCAGGTTCTCGACGGCGCCCAGCGTCATGCCGATCGCCACCAGCCTGGCCTGGGTGCCGTCGTGCAGGTCGCGTTCGATGCGGCGCATCTCGGCGGCCTGCGTGTCGACGGCCAGGTTGCGCACCCGGCTCAGGTGACTGACCTGGCTGGCCAGCCTGCTGGCCGCGGTCGGGCCCAGCAGCAGCTCGCACCAGAGCCCGTACAGCCGGAGCCCGCGCTCGGGCATCAGCAGCAGCAACGGGACCAGGGCCACCTTGACCAGCGGGTCGAGCAGCAGCCACAGCGCGTCGCGGAAGGTCGCCCGGTCGGTGAGCATCCACTTCCACCGGTCGTTCCAGGCGGGCACCCGGGGCGACTTGTACAGGGTCCGGCCGTAGCGGTACATGCCGTCGGACTGCGGCTGCGGAGGCGGCGGCGGGGGCAGGTAGGGCGCCTCGATCTCGATGCCGGACGAGGTGCGCACCAGCTTCCTGGTGAGCCCGGTCACCCCTCTGATCATCCGGACCGCCGGCGGGAACAGGAACACCATGCCCAGGCCGAACGTCGCCATGACTGTGAGGAACGCGGCCACGATCACGACCAGCTCGTAAGCGGCCAGCGTCAGCAACGCCAGGACGATCCCGTACTTCCGGAGCATGTCACCAGTGTGCGTGATCCAGGCGCACTCTCACATTGCACCTAGGTACACCCTTGCCCGGCAACCAACCGCATTCCCGGTGACCTGCGCGAACTCTAGCGTCGAAGCCATGAACGTCATCGAGGTCGAGAACCTCCACAAGCGCTACCCCAACCACGTGGCGGTGCACGACGTGTCGTTCGAGGTGTCGGAGGGCGAGATCTTCGGCATCCTCGGCCCGAACGGCGCCGGCAAGACCACCACCGTCGAGTGCGTCTCCGGGCTGCGCGTCCCCGACGGCGGCGCCATCCGCGTCGCCGGCATCGACCCGCACCGCGAGCGCGACCACCTGCGCCGGGTGCTCGGCGCGCAGCTCCAGAGCTCCGCGCTGCCGGAGAAGATCAAGGTCTGGGAGGCCCTGGACCTGTACGCGTCCTTCTACCCCGACCCGGCCGACTGGCGGGAGCTGCTGGAACGCGTCGGGCTCGGCGCCAAGAAGGACGCCATGTTCGGCAAGCTCTCCGGCGGCCAGCGCCAGCGCCTGTCGGTCGCCCTCGCGCTGGTCGGCAAGCCGCGCATCGCGGTGCTCGACGAGCTCACCACCGGGCTCGACCCGCAGGCCCGCCGCGACACCTGGGAGCTGGTCGAGCAGGTGCGCGACTCCGGCGTGACGATCGTGCTGGTCACGCACTTCATGGAGGAGGCCGAGCGGCTCTGCGACCGCATCGCGCTCATCGACGCCGGCCGCGTGGTGGCCGTCGACTCCCCCGCCGGGCTGATCGAGCGGGTGGGCGGCGAGCAGCGGCTGCGGTTCCGGCCGTCGGCCCCCGTCTCGGACGCCGTGCTGCTGGCCCTGCCCGAGGTCACCGACGTCAGCAGGAGCGGCCAGCAGATGATCGTGACCGGCAAGGGCAACCTCGCGCACGCGGTCACGATGGCCCTGGCCGACCAGCAGGTCATCCCCGGCGACCTGCGGATCGAGCAGGCCACGCTGGACGACGCGTTCCTCGCTCTCACCGGAAGGAAGCTGGCATGAAGAAGATCCTCCTGATGGAGACCAAGCTCCACCTGCGCGACTGGCCGAATCTGGCGTTCGGCCTCGTGCTGCCCATCGGGCTGCTGCTGGGCCTGGGGCAGATCCCGGACCTCGGCAAGCCCGACCCGAACCTCGGCGGGGCCCGGTTCGTCGACGCGCAGCTGCCCGCGCAGATGATCCTGCTCGCCCTGATGACGATGTCCTTCACCGCACTTCCCGGCGTGCTGACCGCCTACCGCGAGCAGGGCGTGCTGCGCAGGATGTCGACGACGCCGGTGCACCCCGGGCGGCTGCTCGGCGCGCAACTGGTGATCAACCTGGCCGTCGCCGCGATCGCCGCCGTCCTGGTGATCCTGCTCGGCGCGCTGGTGCTCGGCTCCCACGTGCCGGCGAACCTGATCGGGTTCGTGCTGGTCTTCCTGCTCGGGGCGGCGGCGATGCTGGCCCTCGGGCTGGTGATCGCCTCCATCGCGCCCAGCAGCAAGGCCGCCCCGGGCATCGGCTCGGTCGTCATGTTCCCGCTGCTGTTCCTGGCCGGGATGTGGCTCCCGCGCGAGATCATGCCCGACGCGCTGCGCACGGTCAGCGACTACTCGGTGGTCGGCCCGTTCGTCAACGCGATGCGCGACACCTGGGCGGGCGACTGGCCGCAGCTCCCCCACCTGGCCGTGATGCTGGTCGGGCTGGCGCTGTTCGGCGGGCTGGCCGTGAAGCTGTTCAAGTGGGAGTGAGCTCAGGCCCACACCGGGCGGGCGCCGGTGACGTTGACGTAGAGCGAATAGAGCGAGGAGGTGGCGGCGATGAACAGCCGGTTGCGCTTGAGGCCGCCGAACACCAGGTTGGCCACGTCCTCCGGCACGTGCAGCCGGCCGAGCGCGGTGCCGTCGGGCGCGTAGCAGTGCACGGCCTTGCCGGCGGCGGCCCACACCCGGCCCTGGTCGTCCAGGCGCATCCCGTCGTAACGGCCGCCGCCCTCGGCGAACACCTCGCCGCCGGCGAGCGTGCCGTCCTCACGCACGTCGAACACCCGCAGGTGGCCCCTGCGGGTGTCTGCCACGTACAGCCGCGTCTCGTCCAGCGAGAAGGCCAGGCCGTTGGGCCGCTCGAAGTCGCCGGCCACGATCCGCACCTCGCCCGTGACCGGGTCCACCCGGTAGACGTGGCAGCCGTCGATCTCCTGCTCGGCCCTGACCCCCTCGTAGTCGCTGGTGATGCCGTAGTTGGGGTCGGTGAACCAGAGCGAGCCGTCGGAGCGCACCACCGCGTCGTTGGGGCTGTTGAGCCGCCTGCCCTGCCACCGCTCGGCCAGCACCGTGATCGAGCCGTCGTGCTCGGTGCGGACCACCCGGCGCTCGCCCTGACGGCACGAGATCAGCCGGCCCTCGCGGTCCAGCGTGTTGCCGTTGGTGTAGCCGGCGGGCTGACGGAACGGGCCGACCGCGCCGCTCATCTCGTCCCAGCGCAGCATCCGGTCGTTGGGGATGTCGCTCCATGCCAGGTAGCGGCCCGCCGGGACGTACACCGGGCCCTCGGCCCAGCGGGAGCCGGTGTGCAGCCGTTCGAGCCAGGAGTCGCCGCCCACGGTGGCGAACCGCTCGTCGAGCACCTCGAATTCGGTGGGAATCATGCTGAACGTCCTTCGGTCAAAGCGTGAAATTTCCTAATAGCATATGGCTATGGATGACATCGACAAGACGCTGATCCGTCTGCTCCAGGATGACGCCACCCAGTCGTACGCGATCCTGGGCAAAGCAGTCGGGCTGTCGGCCGGGGCCGCGCACGAGCGCGTGCGCAAGCTGCGCGAGCGCGGCGTGATCCGGCGCACCACCATCGAGGTCGACCCCGAGGCCGTCGGCCTCGGCGTGGTCGCGTACGTGCTGGTCGACGGCGCCACGTGGATGGGCGGCAGCGCCGACCGGCTGGCCGCGATCGCCGCCGTCGAGGAGGCCCACGTGATCGCCGGTCCCGCCTCGGTGCTCCTCAAGCTCCGTACGGCGACCACCAAGGATCTCCAGGACGCGCTGCGCCGGGTGTTCGAGGTGGACGGCGTCACCAGCACGCAGTCGATCGTGGTGCTGGAGACCTTCTTCGAGCGCCCGATCCCCATCGCGTAAGGTGCACGGATGACGGTCTTCGCGCACATCAGCGACATCCACATCGGCGGCTCCGACGCGAGCGTGACGCGGGCCGAGGCCGTCATGCGCCACCTCGCCACACTCGAGATCGACGCCGTCGTGGTCACCGGGGACGTCGCCGACCACGCGCTCGCCGAGGAGTACGAGGTGGCCGCCGGGATCCTGCGGGCCGACGTGCCGCTGGCGGTGTGTCCCGGCAACCACGACTCCGTCCCCGAGTTCGAGAAGCGGATCGGGCCCGCCGACCAGGCGATCCGGCTCGACGGGCTGACGATCGCGCTCGCCGACTCCAGCGTCCCCGGCCGCCCGTACGGGTTCCTCGCCGACGAGACGCTGGCCCGGCTCGACGCCGTCCTGTCGGAACGGCCCGGGGTCCCCGCCATGGTCGGCATGCACCACCCGCCCGTCGAGCTCGGCATCCCGTACGTGGACGAGATCCGGCTGCGGGAGCCGGAGCGGCTCGAAGAGCTGCTGCGCGCCCACCCGAACGTCGTGGCGGTGCTCGCCGGCCACGCCCACACCGGCGCGACGGCCAGGTTCGCCGGGCTGCCCGTGGCCGTCGCCCCCGGCGTGGTCTCCACCTGCCTCACCCAGGCCGAGACGGACGCCGCCTTCCCCGTCACCTACGACCTGCCGCCCGGCTTCGCCCTGCACTTCTTCGACGGCGAGCGGCTGGTGACCCACTTCCGCCCGGTCATCCTCAAGTAGCCTTGAGGTTGTGACCAACGTGGCATGGAACTCCAAGGAGCTGACCGTCGGCCAGCTCGCCGAGCGCAGCGGCGTCGCCGTGTCGGCTCTGCACTTCTACGAGACCAAGGGCCTGATCTCCAGCCGCCGCACCGCCGGCAACCAGCGCCGCTACACCCGCGACACCCTGCGCCGGGTCGCGTTCGTACGGCTGTCGCAGCGGCTCGGCATCCCGCTCAAGACCATCGCCGACGCCCTCGCCGAGCTGCCCGAGGAGCGCACCCCCACCCGCGACGACTGGGCGCGGCTGTCGGCCGCCTGGCGCAGGGAGCTCGACGACCGCATCGTCCAGCTCCAGCGGCTGCGTGACGACCTCACCGACTGCATCGGCTGCGGCTGCCTGTCGCTCGACCGGTGCGCGCTCGCCAACGCCCACGACCGCCTCGGCGAGGAGGGCCCCGGCGCCCGCCGCATCGACACCCGCATCTGCCCTCCGGCCTCCTGCCGCTGACCCCCGCCCCCAGGCAACCTTTCCGCGCCCCGGCCGCTGACCCCCGCCCCCCAGGCAACCTTTCCGCGCCCCGGCCGCGTAGTACCGGTGATTGTCACTGAGGAAAGGCTCGGGGGATGGCGGATCGATCGGAGTACGACGCGTTCGTCGCGGCGGCATGGCATCGGTTGCTCCGCACCGCCTATCTGCTGACCAGGGACTGGGCCGTGGCCGAGGACCTGGTGCAGACGGCGTTGATGAAGGTCTGGGTGGTCTGGCCGCGCGTCCGCGAGGAGCATGAGGCGTACGTACGCAAGATCATCGTGAACGAGCACGTGTCATGGTGGCGGCGGCGCTGGAGACAGGCCGAGATCACCACCGGCGCGCCGCCCGACCGGGCGCAGGACTCCGACCGCATGGATCAGGCGGACGAGCGCCAGCTGGTCTGGGAGCTCCTCGGCCGGCTGCCGGCCCGCCAGCGGGCCGTGGTGGTGCTGCGCTTCTTCGAGGACATGACCGAGGTCCAGACCGCCAGGACGCTGGGCTGCAGCGTGGGAACGGTCAAGAGCCAGACCAGCAGGGCGCTGGCCAAGCTGCGCGTCGACGCATCGTTCGCGGCCGCGTACGCGAGGAAGGGGTAAGGGCGTGCCCATCGACCACAGGGACCTGTACGAGCTGCTGGAGGAGCGCAGCCGTCCGGCGCTGGACCGTCCGATCCCGTGGGAGCGGCTGCGCGCCCGCGCGCCGGCGGCGCGACGCCGCCGCGCCGCCGTCGTCGCGGTCGCGGGCGTCGTGGCCGCATCGGTCGTGGCGTCGGTCGCCGTGGGCTGGAGCCTGCTCGGCGTACGCCCGGCGCCCGAGAAGGAGGGCACGATCACCGCCAGTGCCCCGAAGCAGCTCCCGGCCCGGTTCGAGGCGGCGGACGGAACCGTCTACCGCCGCCTCGCCACGGTCACGCTGGACGCGCCGGCCGCCAGGACGGTGTCGGCGAAGGTGCCGGTGAGCGGGAAACCGCTGGCCGTCATGGCCGACTGCCCACCGAGCACGCCGTTCTACGTGCCCACGGTCACCGCCAAGGTGGCGGGGACGCGCCGGTGGTTCCCCCTGACGTTCGACGGCCTGCACGGCTCGTGCGAGCAGAACCGGCCGGCCGACCTCGCGCCGCTGCCCGGCGGCGCGCGTGAGGTCACGTTCACGATGACGATGGGCAAGGCCGCCGAGGACGTGCCGGGCCGGCCGGGCAGGTGGCGGTTCGGCATCTACGAGTGGACGCCGCCCGTGTCCCCGGCTCCCGCGCCGACGGAGACGCCGCCCGCGACGATCGGCGACCGGTACCGGCTCCTCACCGCGAGGACGGTCACCTGGCCCGAGAGCCACGGCGTGACGCTCACGCTCCCGCCCACGGACCGGCCGCTCACGGTGGTCGCCTACTGCACGGGCGCGATCGCCGGCCGGGTGCACGCGGAGACCAGCGTCAACGGCCGTCCGCCCAAGGGCTCCGCCAGGTGCTGGGAGCCGCCGTCGGGCGGCACGTTCAGCATCGGCGAGCTCGGCACGGTGCGGCCCGGCGCCGACGGCAAGGTGACCGTCCGGCTCAGGGTCTCGGCCGGCGGCGTCACCGCGTACGAGCGCCGCCCCGGCACGCTGACCCTGGCCGTCTATCAGACGACGGAGTGACTCGCCGGGCGGCCTAGTGCTGGGCCATGTCGACGAAGCGGCTGTAGTGGCCCTGGAAGGCGACCGTCACCGTCGCCGTGGGGCCGTTACGGTGCTTGGCCACGATCAGGTCGGCCTCACCGGCCCGCGGGGACTCGCGCTCGTAGGCGTCCTCGCGGTGCAGCAGGATGACCATGTCGGCGTCCTGCTCGATCGATCCACTTTCGCGCAGGTCGCTCACCTGGGGGCGCTTGTCGGTGCGCTGCTCGGGGCCACGGTTGAGCTGGGAGATCGCGATGACCGGGACCTCCAGCTCCTTGGCCAGCAGCTTGATCGCACGGGAGATCTCCGAGACCTCGTTCTGGCGGCTCTCGGTCTTCTTCGGCGAGCTCATCAGCTGCAGGTAGTCGATGACGACGAAGCGCAGGTCGTTGCGCTGTTTGAGGCGGCGGCACTTGGCCCGGATCTCCATCATCGACATGTTGGGCGAGTCGTCGATGAACAGCGGCGCCTCGGCGACCTCGCTCATGCGGCGGGCCAGGCGGGTCCAGTCGTCGTCGCCCATCATGCCCGAGCGCATGGCGTGGAGGGCGACGCGGGCCTCGGCCGACAGCAGACGCATGGTGATCTCGTTGCGGGACATCTCCAGGGAGAAGATGACCGTGGTCATGCCGTGCTTGATGGCGGCCGAGCGGGCGAAGTCGAGGCCGAGCGTGCTGTTGTGGGTGGGCACGCAGGCGCGGCTCGCCAGGTAGAGGTGGTCGGCGTTGTCGACCTCGACGCAGCGTACGGGGCGGGTCTCGACCGGGCGGACGGCGACGATCTCGTGGGAGGGCCGGCCCGCGGCGCCGGGCTGGCGGCCGGGCAGGCGGAAGACGCGCTCGGCGGTGGCGAACCCGATCGTGTAGCGGGCGGAGGGCACGCCGGCGCGGCCCCTGATGGGCTCGGTGGTGATCGTGGCGTGGTAGCCGAGGGTCAGCGCGAGCTCGCGCACGTCGTGGGCGAGGCGCCGGTCGGTGGCGGCGAACTGGACCCACCCGGCGCTGTTGACGTGGCCGTCGGCGTCGAGCAGGCCCGCCAGCAGGTCGCGCCGCTGCCGCTCGGAGCCGCGCAGGTAGGCGGCGGGGACGCGGTCGGCGGCGAGCAGGCCGAGCGCGGCCAGGCCCTTGTGCAGCTCGTCGGAGCGCAGCACCTCGGCGAGCGCCGGGTCGCTCACGCCCGCGCCGGCCCGGTCGCCGAGCCAGAGGCCCAGCAGGTAGGGGTCGAGCGGGAGCTCCTGCTCGTCGAGCCGGAAGGCGGCAGGCAGCGCCACGTCGTGGCCGGGGGCGAGCTCCTCGGTGGTGCGCAGGACGCCGTCGGCGGTGCGCCACTGGTGCAGGGCGTCGGCGACGATGACCGTGCCGTCGGCGAACTCCACCTCGTGACAGGGCCGGTCGTGCAGCACCTCGGTCGCGGCGACGACCCGGGTCGGCCTGCCGTCGGCGCCGATGAGCAGGTCGCCGACCTCGACCTGACCCATCGTGGTCCAGCCGGTCGGGGTGGGCAGCGGGGTGTCGAGGGCGAGCGCCTTGCCGATGGCCGGGCGGGCCGCGACGACGATCATCTGGCCGGGGTGCAGGCCGTTGGTGAGCTGGTCGAGGTCCTGGAAGCCGGTGGGCACGCCGACCATCTGGCCGCCGCGGCTGCCGATGGCCTCCAGCTCGTCGAGGGCGCCGGGCATGATGTCGGCCAGCGCCGCGTAGTCCTCGGAGGTGCGCCGCTCGGTGACCTTGTAGATCTCCGCCTGGGCGCGGTCGACCAGGTCGTCGACCTCTTCGTTCTGGCCGCCGTAGCCGAAGGAGACGATGCGGGTGCCGGCCTCGATGAGCCGCCGCAGGATCGCCTGCTCACGGACGATCTTCGCGTAGTAGCCGGCGTTGGCGGCGGTGGGGACGACGGCCGTCAGCGTGTGGAGGTAGGCGGCGCCGCCGACGCGGGCCATCTCGCCGCGCTTCTGCAGCTCGTCGAAGACCGTGACGGCGTCGGCGGGCTCGCCCCGGCCGTAGAGGTCGGTGATGACCTCGTAGATCATCTGGTGGGCGGGCCGGTAGAAGTCGTCGGAACGGATGATCTCGACCACGTCGGCGATCGCGTCCTTCGACAGCAGCATGCCGCCGAGGACGGACTGCTCCGCCTCGATGTTGCTCGGCGGGGTGCGCTCGAAGCCCGGCCCTGCGCCGACCTCTTCGTCAATGCTCACCGCGCCCCCTCGAGACTTGCAGGCGGTCGCACCACCCCCACTTGTAGTCGACCGGGGTGACAGTTTCGCGGCTCTGCGCCCTGACGGCAACGCGGCCTGTGGAAAACCCTGTGGTCAAGCTGTGTACGAACCGCCCCAGGGTGTGAAATGCCTGTGGACGGAGTTGGGGATAACTGTGGAAAAGATCCTTCACACCTGTTCCGACCTGCGAAGACAGTATCCACCGGCTGTGGAGGAAAGAAAGTTGGCCCGACACGCGGAGTAAGGGGCATACTGTACAGATGCCCATTACCCGACAGGACCGGGAAATCCTCCGGCTTGCCGTGCCCGCGTTCGGCGCGCTGGTCGCCGAGCCGCTCTTCCTGCTCGCCGACTACGCCATCGTGGGCCACGGGCTGGGCACCCAGGCGGTCGGCGCGCTGGGCGTCGCCGGCGCCGTCCTGACGACACTCGTCAACCTGTGCGTCTTCCTCGCCTATGGCACCACCGCGTCCGTCGCGCGGCAGACCGGCGCCGGCAACCACGACCGGGCCATGCGCAGCGGCGTCGACGGCATCTGGCTCGCGCTGGCCATCGGCGCGGCGCTCATCGTCACCTGCTGGCCGCTCGCCCCGGCCATCGTCGACCTGTTCGGCGCAAGCCCCGAGCAGTCCCAGGAAGCCGTCACGTACCTGCGGATCAGCCTCCTGGGCACCCCCGGCATGCTCGTCGTGCTCGCGGGCACCGGCGTGCTGCGCGGCCTCCAGGACACCGTCACGCCGCTCGTGGTGGCCATCGGCTCGTTCGCGCTCAACGCGATCCTGAACGCCTGGTTCGTGCTCGGCCTCGACTGGGGCATCGCCGGCTCCGCCTGGGGCACCGTGCTCGCGCAGACGCTCGGCGCCGTCGTGTACGTGACCGTCGTCGTCAAGGGCGCGCGGCGGCTGGGCACGCCGCTGCGCCCCGACCCGGCCGGGATCGGGCAGGCGGGCACCGCCGGGTTCGCCCTGCTCATCAGGACCGTCTGCCTGCGCATCGTGCTCCTGGTCGCCACCGTCATCGCCACCCGGATGGGCCAGGCCGAGCTCGCCGCGTACGCCATCGCCACACAGGTGTGGACGATGCTGGCCTTCGCGCTCGACGCCATCGCCATCGCCGGGCAGGCCATCACCGGGCGGGCGCTCGGCGCCGGCGACGTGGCCGCCACCAGGGCCGCCACCCGGCGCATGGTGGTGTGGGGCGTCTGGTCCGGCGCGGCCCTCGCGCTGGTCGTCGTCGCGGCACGGCCGCTGCTGCCCGGCCTGTTCGACGCCGATCCACAGGTCACCGCCGAGCTGCTGGCCGTGCTCTGGCCGGTCGCGCTGTTCCAGCCGATCTGCGGCGTGGTGTTCGTCCTCGACGGCGTCCTCATCGGCGCGGGCGACCAGCGCTACCTCGCCTGGGCGGGCGTGTGGACGACGCTGGCGTACCTGCCCGCCGCCTTCCTCGCCGCCGGATTCGGCATCGTTGCACTTTGGTGCGCGCTCGGCCTGTGGATGATTGCACGTTTGATCACGCTGACCCTCCGGGCCTCCGGCACCGCCTGGCTGGTGACCGGGGCGTGACCGTACCGTGCTTGCTGTTGCCTGAGTGGTGATGCACTGTGGGCGAGTCACACGAGCGGGGTGTGTCTTGTCCACAATCACACGACGTCTGCCACCGGCCGAGGCCACCGGGTTACGCACCGGCGCCCGGCACCGGCTGGCCCAGGTCTACCGGACCGGCGACCTCGTCGTGCTCGGCCTCGGCGTGATGATCGGCGCCGGCATCTTCAGCATCGCCGGCCAGCAGGCCGCCACCGTGGCCGGGCCCGGCGTCATCCTCTCCTTCATGATCGCGGGCATCGCCTGCCTGCTGGCCTGCCTCTGCTACGCCGAACTGTCGTCCACCATGCCGGCCTCCGGCAGCGCCTACACGTTCACGTACGTCATCTTCGGCGAGGTGTGGGCGTGGGTCATCGGCTGCGCGCTGATCCTGGAGCTGCAGCTCGCCGCCGCCGTGGTGGCCCGCGCGTGGGGCCGGATCGCCGTCGGCGCCATCGCCAACACCGGGGTACGCGTCCCGTACCCGGAGCTGGTCGAGGACGGGCTCGTGCTGCTCATCCTGGTGCTGCTCACCGCCGTCGTCGCGATGGGCGCCCGGATCGGGCTGCGCGCCCTGTGGGTCATGGTGTCGGCCAAGCTGCTGGCCATCGGCGCCGTCGTCGTCGTGGGCGTGCTCCACGTCGACCCCGCCAACTACGCCGGCTTCTACGCCGAGCCGCAGCCCGCCGCCACCCCGTCGGCGACCGTGCTGGAGCTGTTCACCGGGCAGGGGCAGGTGTTCGGCTGGTTCGGGGTGTTCGCCGCGGCGCCCGCCATCGCCTTCGCCTACATCGGCTTCGACATCGTCGCCACCGCCGCCGAGGAGACCGTCAACCCGCGCACCGTCGTGCCCAAGGGCATGATCCGCGGCCTCGTCGTCGCCACCGTCATCTACATCGCCGTGGCCGCCGTCATGGTCGGCATGGTGCCGCACACCGGCATCGCCGTCGCCGCGCCCCTCACCAGCGCCTTCCAGGCCGCCGGGATCGACTGGATGGTCCACGTCATCGACGCCGGAGCCGTGCTCGGGCTGACCACGGTGATCCTCGTGCTGATCGTGGGGCAGACGCGGGTGCTGTTCTCCATGGCCCGCGACGGGCTCATCCCCCGCCGGCTCGCCGTCATCAGCCGCGCCTACCACACGCCCTCCCGCGTCACCCTCGTCATCGGCGCCACCGCGATCGTGCTGGCCGAGTTCGTGCCCGTGCTCACCATGCAGGAGCTGGTCGTGATGGGGACGCTGTTCGCGTTCCTGTTCGTCGCGGCCGGGGTGATCACCATGCGGCGCGGCATGCCGGAGCTCGAACGCGGCTTCCGGGTGCCGCTCTCCCCGCTGCTGCCCGTCCTGTCGCTGCTGGCCACCCTCTGGCTCATGGTGAACCTCAGAGTGCAGACCTGGGCGTGGTTCGCCCTGTGGATGGCCTTCGGCCTGCTCGTCTACCTCGCGTACGGCCGCCGCCACAGCCTGCTGGCAGGCGGCGAGCGGCCACCCCCGCCCCTGCCCCACGGGCGCGGCCGGCACCGGCGCTAGAGCCGCCCCGACTCCCGCACACCCTGGAGGAACGCCCGGGTGCGCTCGTGGTGCGGTTCGTCGAACAACTGCTCCGGCGGCCCCTTCTCCAGCAGCACACCGCCGTCCAGGAAGCACACCGTGTCGGAGATCTCCCGGCAGAACGACATCTCGTGCGTCGTCAGCAGCATCGTCATGCCCGACTCCTTCAACTCACGGATGATGCCGAGCACCTCCCGCACCAGCTCCGGGTCCAGCGCCGACGTCACCTCGTCCAGCAGGATCAGCTTCGGCCGCGTCGCCAGCGCCCGCACCACCGCCACCCGCTGCTGCTGCCCTCCCGAGAGCTGGTCAGGGTACGCGCCCGCCTTGTCCGCCAGCCCGAACCTGGACAGCAGGTCACGCGCCTCCTCCTCGGCCCGCTCCTTCGGCACCCCGTGCACCTGACGCGGCGCCAGCGTGATGTTCGCCAGCACCGTCATGTGCGGGAACAGGTTGTACGCCTGGAACACGATGCCGAGCTGCTTGCGCACCCCGTCGACGTCCACGCGCGGATCGGTGATCTCCGCACCGTCCAGCCGGATCACGCCGTCGTCGACCGTCTCCAGCAGGTTCGCGCAGCGCAGCAGCGTCGACTTGCCCGACCCGGACGCCCCGATCAGCGTCACCACCTCGTGCGCGTGCACCTCCAGATCGACGCCGCGCAGCACGCTGTGGTCGCCGAAGTGCTTCCACACCCCTTCGATGCTGAGCAGGCTCACGCGCCCCGCCTCCTTCGTGTCCGCTCGGCCAGATGGTCGGTGAACCGCGCCATCGGGATCGTCAGCAGGATGAACAGCAGCGCCGCCACCAGGTAGGGGGTGTAGTTGAAGTTGTCCAACGTGTGGATCTGCGCCTGCCGCAGCGCCTCCAGGGCCCCGATCGTCGCCACCAGCGCGGTGTCCTTTTGCAGCGAGATGAAGTCGTTCAGCAGCGGCGGCACGACCGTGCGGGTCGCCTGCGGCAGCACCACGAACCGCATCGCCTTGGCCTGGCTCAGGCCCAGCGACCTGGCCGCGGCCATCTGGCTGGGGTGGACCGAGTCGATGCCGGCCCGGAACACCTCCGCCACGTACGCGCCGTAGGACAGCGTCAGGGCGATGATGCCCAGCGTCGCGGGGTCGCTCGGGATGCCCTGCAACCGGAGCGCGGGCAGCCCGAACCCGACCAGGTAGATGACCAGCAGCGTCGGCACGCCCCTGAACACGTCCACGTAGAGCGTGGCCAGCGCGCGGATCGGGAGGAACGCCGGCGACTTGACGTTCCTGGCCAGCGCCACCAGCAGGCCCACCACCAGGACCAGCGGCTCGGTGATCAGAAAGATCTTGATGTTGAGCAGGAACCCCTCGGCCACGTCCGGGAGCGACGTGCGGAACACCTCGGCGTTGAAGAACGCCGCCTGCACCCTCGTCCAGCCGGGCGCGTTGGTGGCGATCGTCGCCAGCAGCACGACGAACACGACCACCGAGGCGGTGGCGATCGAGGCGTTCCGCCGGCCCTGTGACCGGCGGATCCGCTCGCGTTCCTGCTGGCGTTCGCTCTTGACCCAGGTGGGGCCGGCGGTCACTTCAGCTCCGGCGCGCCCGCCGCCGAGCTCAGCCACTCCTGCTCGATCTTGGCCAGCTCACCCTTGGACTTGAGCGTCTCGACGGCCTTGTCGACGCACGACTTGATCGCGCTGCCCTTCTCCATGACCAGGCCGAACTCCTCGGGCGCGCCGCCCGTCGAGCTGAACTGGCCCACGATCTTGGAGCCCTCGACCTGCGCGGCCGTCACGTAGAAAGCCGTGGGCAGGTCCACCACGATGGCGTCGACCTGCTCGTTCTTGAGCGCGCTGACGGCGTCGCCCTGGTCGTTGTAGACGCTGGGCTCCTTGGCCGGCTTGATGACCTCCTGCACCGCCGACAGCGAGGTGGTGCCGACCTGGACGCCGAACTTGGCGTCCTTGAGCTCGGCCAGCGTCTTGGCCCCGGCGTACTTGCCGTCGCCCGCGGTGACGACGGCCTGCTTGACCGTGTAGTAGCCCTTGCTGAAGTCGACCGCCTGGGCGCGCTCCGGGCTGATCGACACCTGGTTGATGTCGAAGTCGAACTGCTTGGCCCCCGGGGCGAACGCCGAGTCGAACTTGACCGTGGTCCACTGCACCTCGTCCCGGTCGAAGCCGAGCTCGCCGGCCACCGCGAACGCGACCGCGCTCTCGAAGCCCTGGCCGTTGCTCGGGTCGTCGTCCTTGAACCACGGCTCGAAGGCGGGCTTGTCGGTCCCGATCGTCAGCTTGCCGGCGTTGACGAGCTTGAGCTGGTCCTTGGTGCACGCGGTGGACACCGTCGGGGCCGGGGCGGCCGTGTCGGCGGTGTTGTCGACGGGCGCACAGGCTACGGCCGCCGCCGCGAGCGCGCCGAGCGCGAGCAGCATCGAGGGACGGGCCATGGCGGAGCCTCCAGGGGGAAACGCGAAGAAAAGAACGAAAAGGGATTCTACGCTGCGCACCAACCGCCCCCACCTGCGGTCCGGCTGGCGAGACGGCGACGGCCCCCTCCCGGGAACGGGAGGGGGCCGCCGGCGAAGCGGGAGAGCGTCAGCCTGCGACGACCTCGACGTCGACCGACGCCGAGACCTCGGGGTGCAGCTTGACGGTCACCTTGTGGGAGCCGACGCTCTTGATCGGGTTGACGATCTCGATGCGGCGGCGGTCGAGCACCGGGCCACCGGCAGCCTTGACGGCGTCGGCGATGTCGCCCGTGGTGATCGAGCCGAACAGGCGGCCGGAGTCGCCCGCGCGGGTGGTGAGACGGACACGCAGGGCGCCGATCTGACCGGCGACCTCCTTGGCCGTGCCCAGGTCGCGGATCTCGCGGGCGTCACGAGCCTTCTTGATGGACTCGATCTGCCGCTCGGCGCCACGCGTCCAGCGCATGGCGTAGCCGCGAGGGATGAGGTAGTTACGGCCGTAGCCGTCCTTGACCTCGACAACGTCGCCGGGGGCGCCGAGGCCGGAGACCTCGTTCGTGAGGATGAGCTTCATTTCGACAGGCCTCCTTAGCGCGCGGTGCTCGTGTAAGGCAGCAGGGCCACCTCACGGGCGTTCTTGATCGCCGTCGCCACGTCGCGCTGGTGCTGGGTGCAGTTGCCCGTCACCCGGCGCGCACGGATCTTGCCACGGTCGGAAATGAACTTCCGCAGCAGGGCCGTGTCCTTGTAGTCGACGTAGGAGATCTTGTCGTGGCAGAACAGGCAAACCTTCTTCTTGGGCTTGCGCAGTGCCGGCTTTGCCATCGTGGTGCTCCTTTCAGAGCCCCGCCGTCAGGCGGGAATGGACTCGGGCTGGTGGACTGGGTCTAGAAAGGCGGTTCGTCGCTGAAATCGCCGCCGCCGCCGAAGCCGCCGGAGTTGCCGCCGCCCTGCTGCTGGCCGCCGCCCTGGTAACCGCCGCCGCCGCCACCGAAACCGCCGCCGCCCTGAGGCGGAGCGGGCGAGGCAGAGGCCCAGGGGTCATCGGCCGGACCGCCGCCGAAGCCGCCACCGCCGCCACCCTGACGGGAGGTGCGGTTGACCTTGGCGGTGGCGTTGCGCAGGGACGGGCCGACCTCGTCGACCTCGACCTCGTAGACGGTGCGCTTCTCGCCTTCCTTGGTCTCGTAAGACCGCTGCTTGAGCCGCCCCTGAACGATGACCCGCATGCCGCGCTGGAGGCTTTCGGCGGCGTTCTCCGCCGCCTGCCGCCACACGTTGCAGGTCAGGAAGAGGCTTTCGCCATCTTTCCACTCGTTGGTCTGACGATCCATGAACCGCGGAGTGGACGCGATGCGGAATCGAGCCACCGCTTGCCCCGTCGGGGTGAAGCGCAGCTCCGGGTCGTCGACAAGGTTGCCGACGATGGTGATTACGGTGTCGCCTGCTGCCATGGCCAGCGCTCGCCTTCCTGCACGCCTTCGCTTTGGTTACGGCCCAGAGTAGGGGGCTGCTCCGACAAAAGCCGGTGCTTAGTGCACGTCGGGACGCAGGACCTTGGTGCGCAGGATGCCCTCGTTGAGGTTCATCTGCCGGTCGAGCTCCTTGACCGTCGCGGGCTCCGCGGACAGGTCGATGACGGCGTAGATGCCTTCGGACTTCTTGTCGATGTCGTAGGCAAGACGGCGACGGCCCCAGACGTCGACCTTCTCCACGGTGCCGCCGTCGTTGCGGACCACGGTGAGGAACTGGTCGAGGGACGGCGCCACGGTGCGCTCATCGAGCGAAGGGTCCAGAATGACCATTACTTCGTAACGACGCATGCGGGACTCCAACCTCCTCTGGACTCTGCGGTCACGACACTCTGCCGTGACAGGAGGACGCTGCGCGGGCCCTGGCCGCCCCTTTCGGCGCCCGGGGGTGACGGGTCACCCATCACAACGCAGCGTCGTTCAGGTTACCAGCAGCTCGCGGATGGGAAGGCACAGATAAACAAGGGGGTGGTTCGCAATGCCACACGTCCTCCAGCCCACGCAGCGCGAACGCGTCCGGCTCACGCTCAACACCGACGGCCGCGCCCATCCGGTCGAGAACGCCTTCGCGGTCGCCACGCTCGTGTGCGGCCTCGTGGCCTTCGGCGCCACGTTCTTCCCGGGCGGCCACGTCATCGCGTCCTGGGCCGGGACGCTCGGCTTCGGCATCGGCCTCTACTCGCAGTACGTCTCGGCGACCACGCCGCAGCGCTCGCTGAACATCGTGGGCCTGGTGGCCTCGTTCGTCGGCGCCGCGCTGGGCATCGCCAGAGGCGGTTTCCTGCCGTAACTCCGCTTCCTGCCGTAAGTCCGCCCGTAAGCCCGCGCGGCGCCCTCAGCCGCCGATGTGCAGGTCGACGCCGAGCAGAATCAGGAACCACAGGAAGATCGCCAGCAGCGCCTCGGCGACGTCCCTGAGTACGGCGGGGGTGATGTAGTCGTAGACCCACGCCACGTAGATGCCGATCACGACGTAGATCAGGAATATCAGGGATCGCCAGCGCCAGCGGCTCATGCCGTGCTCCTCGGGGGTCAGGGGGTGCAAGGCGACTTCCCCTGGGCACGCCGTCCAAACGGATAGGCTCGCTGACATGGTGCGCATCGGAGCTCACGTCGGCCAGGACGACCCAGCCGCCCACGCCGCGGCCATCGGCGCCGACGTAGTGCAGTTCTTCCTCGGCAACCCGCAGGGCTACAAGAAGCCGGAGCTGCCGGACCGGCCGGTCGAGGGCGTCGACATCTTCATCCACGCCCCCTATCTGGTGAACGTGGCCTCGACCAACAACCGCATCAGGATCCCGAGCCGCAAGCTGCTGTCGCAGCACCTGGAGGCGGCGGCGAGCATCGGCGCCAAGGGCCTGATCGTGCACGGCGGCCACCTCAACAAGGACGACGATCCGCAGGCGGGCTTCGACAACTGGCGCAAGGTGTTCGAGCGCCTGGAGTGCCCGATCCCGGTGCTGATCGAGAACACGGCGGGCGGCGACAACGCGATGGCGCGCAGCCTGGACCGGCTGGCCCGGCTGTGGGACGCGCTCGACGGCTTCGACGTGGGCTTCTGCCTCGACACCTGCCACGCGCACGCGGGCGGCGAGGAGCTGCCTGGCCTGGTCGACCGGGTCAAGGCGATCACCGGCCGGATCGACCTGGTGCACTGCAACGACTCGCGTGACGACTTCGGCTCGGGCGCCGACCGTCACACCAATCTCGGCAAGGGCAAGATCGACCCGGAGCTGATCCTGGAGGTGTGCCGGGCGGCCGGCGCGCCGATCGTGGTGGAGACCCCAGCCGAAGGTCAAGCCGAGGACATCGCCTTCCTGAGGAAGAATCTCTAGCGGAAACACACAGCCTGTGGATAACTTCCCTGGATTGCCGACGCGGCAAAGTGGGTAAGGAGTTCAGCCCGCCCAGGCGCCCGAGAGGAACCGGGCGGTGTTGAGCACCATGAGCGGCCCCGACACCAGCGCGTAGGCCACGATCACCCACTGCCTCCTGGTGGCGACCTGGGCGATCGCCACCCACAGCGGAAACCACAGCAGCAGCGAGCGCGGCAGCGACAGGTAGTAGGCCGAGGTCATCAGCGCCCCGGCCTGCAGCCCCACGTAGACCGCCTCGCTCCAGCGGCGCAGCGCAAGCAGCCACACCAGCACGGCCACGGCCGCCACGGCCCCGGCGATCTCCATCCGGAAGGCCGCCGCCATGTCGCCGTCGCCCATCGCGGAGTCCCAGGTCACCGCCCACGACTCCCACGGCCACACCAGCTCGCGCCCCCAGCCGGCCTCCTGCGCGTGCTTCCAGGCCAGCCAGTCGCCCGAGCGGGCGTAGTGGAAGGCGGAGTACGCGGCCGGCGGCAGGAACGGCACCAGCAGCCAGCCCGCCCTCCGCACCGGCTCCCGGCTCGCCGCGAACTCCACGACGAGCGCGGCGGCCAGGAACAGCCCGGTGATGCGCACGCACGACGCCCCCGCCGCCAGCAGCACGGCGGCCGGCCAGCGCCCCTGCCGCGCCGCCAGCCAGGCGGGGATCGCGAACGCCAGGAACAGCGACTCGCTGTAGCCGGCGGCCAGGAACACCGCGGGCGGGAACAGCACCAGCGCCAGCACCGCCACCCACCCGCGGGCCCCCTCGAACTCGGCCAGCCGGGCCAGCGCCACCATCGCCACCGCCCCGGCCGCCAGCGACACGATCAGCCCGGCGGCCGACCAGTCGGGCACCACCAGATGGACCGCGCGCAGCGCCAGCGGCAGCCCCGGGAAGAAGGCCGGCAGCCCCTCGTCGCGCGGCTGCCCGGGGTCGCCGTCGTAGCCGTGCTCGGCGATGGTGACGAACAGCCCGGCGTCCCACTGCCGCCACCGGTCCACGTACTCGTGCAGCGTGACGCCGAGCAGCGTCGTCACCAGCAGCCCGGCACGCGTGGCGAACCAGATCAGCAGCGCGTCCCTGCCGGTGGAGCGGGTGATCATGAACTAGCCGGCAGCTCGCAACGTGAACCGGTCGGGAGCTCCGTCGAAGACCCCGCCCACCTGGTCGTCCACCCCCGCCTGCCGGACCACGTCCTTGGCCGGCCGCAGGATGTCACGCACCACGAACGCCATCATGATCCCGATCGTGATGACCCGTCCCCACACGGCGGTGAAGTACGTGTCGTCCCCGATGCCGAGATCGGTCCGGCTGAGCGGCGCCTGGTTGAGCAGGTAGAGCCAGATGGCGAAGAAGTACCAGACCTCGGCCAGCTGCCACAGCACCAGCGGCCGGTAGTTGGGCCTGGCGAGCACGGCCAGCGGCACCAGCCAGAGGACGAACTGCGGCGACCACACCTTGTTCGTCATCATGAACGCGGCCAGCGCCAGGAAGCAGATCTGCGCCAGCCTCGGCCGCTGCGGCGCGGTCAGCGTCAGCACCGCGATGGCCAGGCAGCACAGCGCCAGCGACGCCATGCCGAGCACGCTCACGTCCAGGGTGCCGAGCACCGGCCAGCCCTTGCGCTGGAAGAACAGCCACGGCGATCCCCAGTCGACGCCGCGCTCCTGCGAGAAGACGTAGAAGCGCCGCCAGCCGTCCCAGGCGAGCACCATGAACGGCAGGTTGACCACCAGCCACGCGACCGCCGTCGAGGCCAGCGTGACCAGGAACGGCCGCCACCGGGCGGTGCGCAGCGTGAGCAGGAACAGCGCGCCGAGGAACATCAGCGGGTAGAACTTGGTGGCGATCGCCAGCCCGAGCAGCACCCCGGCCAGCACCTGCCGCTTGCGCGCCCAGGCCAGCAGCATGCCCATCGACAGCGCCCCGGCGACCAGGTCCCAGTTGATGTAGGCGGCCAGCACCACGGCGGGCGCGAGCGCGTACCAGAGGGCGTCCCAGCGGCGGGTGGGGCCGGCGACGGCGGCCATCAGCAGGACGCCGACCACCAGCGAGATCCCCATGAGGATGACGGTGAGGTCGTAGAACAGCACCGCCTGGCCGGTCACGTCCTGCTCGAAGCGGCGCACGAGCCAGGCGATGACCTGCATCACCTCGCCGAGCACCACCGGGTACTCGACGTGCTTCTCGGCGATGACGTCGGCGAAGTACGGGTTCTCGGTGGCGAGCTGCCGGTCGAAGTAGAGCGGGTAGATGTCGGTGTAGCAGAAGTTGGTGTAGACGGTGACCTGGTCGTTCCAGCCCCCGGAGCGGCAGGGCAGCCGCACCAGGTAGGCCAGCGTCGCCCCCAGGGCCGCGAACAGCCCCAGGGGCAGGTACGGGACGGCGCGCGCGACGAACGGCCGGCGCACCGCCGTGTCGGACTTCACCATGGGAACTGGCGGTTGCCGGGCGTCGGCCCCGGCACGGCCGCGCCGCCACCGCCGCCGTCGCCGCCGCTGTCGCCGAGGAAGCCGCCGTCTTCCTCATCCTCGGGGAACGGGTTCTCGGTCGTCTCGTTGGAGACGTCGGAGTCCTCGTCGCACGGGCTGTCGAAGCCGCAGTCCTCGCCGGGGAACTCGGCGTCCGGGTCGGGCGTGTCGCTGGGCGTCGGGGTGGGCTCCGGCTTGGGCACCAGGTCCTCGGAGATGCCTGCGTCGACCCGGGCCGGGAACTGGATGACCTCCTTGCCCTTCATGGCCTCGGTCATGAAGGTCTTCCAGATCGCCGCCGGGTAGGTCGCTCCCTGGAACGCCGCGCCGAGAGGCACCTCGAACGCCGTGCTGTACGGCTTCTGCGGCGTGTACTTCTTCTCCCGGTCGGGGTTCTTGCCCCGGAACCACGGGCAGTTGTCGTTCACCGGCTGCACGACCTTGCCGGTCTTGGTGCGGCACTCCTGGCGGAACAGGCCGACGGCGGTCGACACCTGCGGGGTGAAGCCGACGAACCAGGCTTCCTTGTTGTCGTTGTTGGTGCCGGTCTTGCCGGCCACCGGCCGGTCGTAGAGCGCGGCGTTGCCGCCGGTGCCGGACTTGACGACGGCCTGCAGCGCGGCGGTGGCGTCGGCGGCCGCCTCCGGCGTGATGACCTGGGCGAAGCTCTTCTTCTCGTTCCAGATCGTCTGCTTGTTGCGGTCCTTGACCTGGATGATCACGTGGTTGTCGTAGTGCTTGCCCGCGTTGGCGAAGATCGAGTAGCCGCCGGCCTGCTCGACGGCGGTGACCTGGCCACTGCCGATCGTGATCAGGTAGTGGTGGCGCGACTCGGCGTCCTCCAGCCGCTGCTTGCTGAGCCCGGCCTTCGAGGCGATCTCGATGACCTTGTCGAGCCCGACCTTCTCCCCCATCTTCGCGTAGGCGGTGTTGACGGAGCTGGCCGTGGCGGTGACGACGTCGACGGCCGAGGTTTTGAAGCCGTGGTCGTTGTCGATCGGGGTGGTGCCGGGCAGCTTGACCGGGCCCTTGGTCGGCACGTAGCTGCGCAGGCTGTAGCCGGCGTCGAGCCAGGCCGCGAGCACGTACGGCTTGAACGCCGAGGCCGCCTGCTTCTGCGAGAGGAAGGCGTCGTTCCAGGCGTCCTTGGTGTAGTCGTCGCCGCCGTAGAAGGCGATGATCCGGCCGTTGCGCGGGTCGACCGCGGCCATCGTGGTGCTGATCTCCTCGGGCAGGCCCTTGGTGTGCTGCCTGACCGCGTCACGGGCGGCGCGCATGAGCTTGGGGTCGAGCGAGGTGTAGATGCGGTAGCCGCCCTTCTCCACCTCCTCGCGGTCGATCTTGAGGGTGCTCTCCAGCTCGTTGAGCACCGTCTGCACCATGTAGCCCTTGAGGCCGGCGAAGATCTGCTTGGGCTTGTCCTTGATGCGCTTGGGCGACTTGGGCGACTTGGCAGGCAGGTGTCCGTACGCCTTGGGGTCGAGCTTGGCCATCTGCCCGAGCGCGTAGACGTAGCGCTCCTCGGTGGGGGCGAGGTTGCCGGACTTCTCGGCGGAGTCGAAGGCGCTCGGGTTCTGGATGCGGCCCGCGAGGTAGGCGGCTTCCTCGGGGGTGAGCTGGCCGACCTTCTTGTTGAAGAACGCGTCGGCTGCGGCGCCGATGCCGTAGGCGCCCCGGCCGAAGTAGATGGTGTTGAGGTACTGCTTGAGGATGGTGTCCTTGGTCAGCACCTTGTTCAGCTTGACCGCGACGAAGATCTCCTTGACCTTGCGCTGGATCGTGACCTCCTTGGAGAGGCCGTCGTAGTAGCCGCGCGCCATCTGCTGGGTGATGGTGGACGCGCCCTGCACCTGCTGGCCGGAGACGGTGCTCCACAGCGAGCGGACCATGCCGGAGAACGAGATGCCGGAGTCCTCACGGAACGAGCTGTTCTCGGCGGCGATCACCGCGTCCTGTACGTGCCGCGGGATCTGCTCGAACTCGAGCGGGAGGCGCTTGGTGCCGAGGCGGGCCAGCTCCTTCTTGTGGACGTCGTAGATGATGCTTTCCTGGTCGAAGACGCCGTCCTGCACCTGGTCCTCGCGGGGCACCGGGGTGTTGGCGTACGCGACCGCGATCATGCCGAAGACGCCGGCGGAGAGCACCACGAAGCTGGCCACGACGAGCTTCCAGCTCGGGATGAAGCGCCGCCAGCCGGGCCTGTCGCCGCCCTTGGGCGGGCCGGGCGGCTCGGTCGGCCCGCCGGGGCCGCCGCCGCTCCTGCGCGAGCGCCTCGGGGGCGACTCGCTGATCATGGTCTCCTGGTCGGCGTGGGAGCGGGCCGGCGCCTGCTCGGAGCGCCTGCGGGACCCGGCCGCGCGACGGCGCGGCTCCGGGGCCTCGGACGGCGAGGGCGTCCCGGGGTGCGCGGGCGCGCCGGGGTGGGGAGGCGTCACAGGCTGTGAGGGGGGCCGCAGGTCCGGCCGAGGCTGCTGCGGGCGCGGGTTCTCGCGTCCCGGCGGCTCGTTGTACGGCTGCGCGGCCATCGCCCCGGTCTGCTCGTAGGCCGCCTCGGGACGACGCGCGGGCGGCGTGGAGCCCCAGCCGGAATCGCCGGTTTGCGGCGCGGGATCCTGGGGCACGGAACGGGACGAGCCGGAACGACGGCGCCTACCAGGGCGGGCCGTCCCCTCGTTGCTGCTGTAACTCACACGTCCTCGCATCGTCGTCGGATAGCACGGCGTTTCAGGGCGTGGCTCCTCGCCGTCCTCGGTCTAGATCTTCTACTGTCGTGCGGCCACGTCTGGCGGCCCGTTCCCGAGGACGAACGAGACCGTCAGGTGATTCCAGGAACAACCTTGGCAGACCTCGACCACGTACACCCGGAACTCGTCGTAATCATGGGCCATTGCGGCGAGCTCTGACGTGACCTTTGCCCGACCGGCATGGCGGCTCCGGGAGTCCCCGTAGACATAGGTCACGTTGGTGACGTTCTCCCTCTCGCACACCGGGCAGAGGCGTTCGGTCGGCTCGCCGAAGCGGCGAATCGCCCGTGCCCGGAGGAGGTTGGGCTGTGCGTCACAGAGATCGCCGGACGCGGCGCGCCCGGAACGCGGGGAGTGGACGACCGCCCGTCTGGCAAGGCCGCAATCCACCACCCTTCTCTGTGACCACATGAGCGCCAGACTACGGCTTTTTACTGATTCATCCCAACGCCTTGGTGAACTCATTGATTGCGGGCATATAGCGGAGCGACGTATCCTCGGGATGTATCGGCTCGATACATCGACGCGAGAGGGGGCGATTCCCGTGGCCGCCGGACAAGGCAGGGTGCTGGAACTCGCCGTGCTCGGGTCGCTGCACGAGACGCCGCTACACGGCTATGAGCTGCGCAAACGGCTCAACGCTCTGCTCGGCATGTTCCGCGCGTTCTCCTACGGTTCGCTCTACCCCTGCCTGCGTTCCCTGCTGGCGCAAGGACTCATCGCCGAGGAGCAGCCCGCTCCCTCGACGATCGTGGGCGGCCGGTCGAAGATCGTCTACAAGCTGACCGCGGAGGGCAAGGAACGCCTGCAGGACATGCTCACCCAGGCCGGCCCCTCGGCCTGGGAGGACGAGAGCTTCGGCGTCCATTTCGCGTTCTTCCGGCACACCGAGGCCGAAGTGCGCCTGCGCATTCTCGAAGGCCGCCGTAGCCGGCTCGAAGAGCGACTCGACAGCGTCCGCACCGCTCTGGCACGCACCCGCGAACGGCTCGACAGCTACACGCTCGAGCTGCAGCGGCACGGGCTGGAGTCGGTCGAGCGGGAGGTGCGCTGGCTCAACGAGCTGATCGCAACGGAGAGACGGGCCTCCGAGAGGCCTGAGAGGGATACCACGTCAAGTGATGAGTAAGGGAGCGATTGCGATGGGTTCGGTTCGCGTTGCCATTGTCGGTGTCGGCAACTGCGCGGCGTCGCTGGTCCAGGGCGTTCACTATTACAAGGACGCGGACCCGGCCACACGGGTGCCGGGCCTGATGCACGTGAAGTTCGGCGACTACCACGTGGGCGACGTCGAGTTCGTCGCCGCGTTCGACGTGGACGCCAAGAAGGTCGGCCGCGACCTGTCCGAGGCGATCGTCGCCAGCGAGAACAACACCATCAAGATCACGGACGTGCCGCCGTCCGGGGTGACCGTCCAGCGCGGCCACACCTTCGACGGCCTGGGCGAGTACTACCGCGAGATCATCGAGGAGTCCGACGAGGCCCCGGTCGACGTCGTCCAGGCGCTGCGTGACGCCCAGGTCGACGTGCTGGTGTCCTACCTGCCGGTGGGCTCCGAGGAGGCCGACCGCTTCTACGCGCAGTGCGCGATCGACGCCAAGGTCGCCTTCGTCAACGCGCTGCCGGTCTTCATCGCCTCCGACCCCGAGTGGGCCGAGAAGTTCACCGAGGCGGGCGTGCCGATCGTCGGCGACGACATCAAGTCGCAGGTCGGCGCCACCATCACGCACCGCGTGATGGCCAAGCTGTTCGAGGACCGCGGCGTCGAGCTGCTGCGCACCTACCAGCTCAACGTCGGCGGCAACATGGACTTCATGAACATGCTGGAGCGCAAGCGCCTCCAGTCGAAGAAGATCTCCAAGACGCAGTCGGTCACCTCGCAGATCCCGCACGAGATGGCCAAGGCCGACGTGCACATCGGCCCGTCGGACCACGTGCCGTGGCTCGACGACCGCAAGCTCGCCTACGTGCGCCTCGAGGGCCGCTCGTTCGGCGACACCCCGCTCAACCTGGAGTACAAGCTGGAGGTGTGGGACTCCCCCAACTCGGCCGGCATCATCATCGACGCCGTCCGCGCCGCCAAGATCGCGCTCGACCGCGGCATCGGCGGCCCGATCCTCAGCGCGTCCTCGTACTTCATGAAGTCGCCGCCGGAGCAGTACTCCGACGACCAGGCCCGCGACTACGTGGAGAAGTTCATCCGCGGCGAGGTCGAGCGCTGACCCTCCGGGTCACGTCCGAAGCTCAGTCAAGCCGGACGCGGGCTGCCGGTGGCAGCTCGTCGTCCGGCGCGGCCGGCCAGGCCAGCGGGTCGGGGCCGAGCGCGGCCAGCAGCGGCACCTGCTCGCGGCACCACGGCGAGATCGCGAGCAGGCCGTTGAGCACGCCGTCGGCGAACACCGGCCACGGCATCCACCGCGTCTCGTCCACCTCGTCCGGATTGGGCGACTCGGCGTTGTCGGCCACCACCCGGTAGACCGGGCACAGCTCGTGCTCGACGACCCCGTTGTCCATGACCGCCCGGTAGGAGAAGCGGGGCAGCACCAGGTCGGCGCGCTCGACCTTGAGGCCGAGCTCGAACGACAGCCTGCGGAGCACGGCGTGGTCGAGCGGCTCGCCGGGCATCGGGTGGCCGCAGCAGCTGTTGGTCCACACGCCCGGCCAGGTCAGCTTGTGCGAGGCCCGCCGGCTGAGCATCACCCGGCCCTCCCGGTCGAAGACGTAGCTGGAGAAGGCCAGGTGCAGCGGAGTGTGCTCGGTGTGCACCGAGAGCTTGGGGGCGGTGCCGAGCGCGTGGCCGGAGCCGTCAACGAGTACCACGTGTTCCACAGTCGTCACGCTATGAAGCGTACGTGATCATGAGCAGCGGCAGGACCGGAATGCGAACCTGCTGTGCCAACCTCTTCGCGGGCTAGGCTGAGGCCGTGTCTTTCGTCGCCGATCTCCGCGTCGTTCTCCAGGGGCGGGATTACAGACGGCTGTTCGGCACGCGGCTGGTCTCCCAGTTCTCCGACGGGATCTTCCAGTTCGGCGTTCTCGGATTCGCCTTCTTCAGCCCCGAAAACCAGACCACCGCCCTGGGCGTCGCGGCGGGCCTGGCGGTGCTCCTGCTGCCCTACAGCGTGCTGGGGCCGTTCGTCGGGGTGTTCATCGACCGCTGGTCGCGGCGGCAGATCCTGATGATCGCGCCGATCGTGCGCGGCGTGCTGCTGGGCGGCGCCGCCGCGCTGGTGGCGGCCGACGTGCCCGATCCGGTGTTCTACGCGGCGGCGCTGGCCGTGCTGGGCGTCAACCGGTTCTTCCTGGCGGCGCTGGGCGCCTCGCTGCCGCACGTGGTGCCGCAGGACCGGCTGATGGCCGCCAACGCGGTCACGCCGACCTCCGGCACCGTGCTGACGTTCGTCGGCGTGGGCGCCGGGTTCCTGCTGCGCGGGCTGTTCGGCGGCGGCGACCTCGGGGTGGCGCTGCTGCTGACCACGTCCGGCGTGGTGTCCGTGCTCAGCGCGCTGGTCGCGCGCACGATGGAGCGCTCGCTGCTCGGCCCCGCCCACGACCCCGGGCGTCCGCAGACGCGCGAGGCGCTGCGCAACGTGGTGGCCGGGCTCGCCGACGGCGCCAGGCACCTGCTCAGCCACCGCACGGCCGCCGCCACGATGGGCGCGATGGCCGCGCACCGGTTCTTCTACGGCATCGCGACAGCGCTCGGCATCATCCTCTACCGCTACTACTTCACCGACGGCGACCCCGACGCGGCGCTGAGCGGCGCCAGCCTGGTCGTGGCCACCTCCGGCATCGGCTACTTCCTCGCCGTGATCATCACCCCGTACGCCACCGAGCGGTTCACGATCACTCGCTGGGTGCCGATCGCGCTGGTCACGGCCGGGGTGCTGGCAGGCGTGCTGGTCATCCCGTTCCAGGAATGGGGGCTGCCGGTGGCCGGGTTCGTGCTCGGCATCGCCGGCCAGAGCGTCAAGATCTGCGCCGACACGACCGTGCAGCGCGACGTCGAGGACGTCTACCTAGGCCGCGCCTTCTCCGTCTACGACATGCTCTTCAACGGCATGTACGTGCTGGCGGCGGCGCTGTCGGCGGCCATCCTGCCGGCCAACGGCAAGTCCTATCTCGCCGTGGCCATCATCGTGGCCGGCTACCTGCTGAGCGCGCTGGCCTACCGGGCGATCACCCAGCCGCGCCAGCCGGTCACCCCGTGACGTTGTCGCGCGCCCACTCCAGCAGCGCCTCGGTGGCCGCCTCGGCGCCGATCACACCCTTGTCCAGGCGCAGCTCCAGCAGGAACTTGTAGGCCTGGCCCACCACCGGGCCCGGCCCGACGCCGAGCACCCGCTGGATCTCGTTGCCGTCGAGCTCGGGGCGGATCTTGGCCAGCTCCTCCTCCTCGGCCAGCCGCTCGATGCGCTCCTCGAGCTGGTCGTAGGTGCGCGACAGGGCGGCGGCCTTGCGCTTGTTGCGCGTGGTGCAGTCGGCCCTGGTCAGCTTGTGCAGCCTGGAGAGCAGGTGACCGCCGTCGCGCACGTAGCGGCGCACCGCGCTGTCGGTCCACTCGCCGGTGCCGTAGCCGTGGAAGCGCAGGTGCAGCTCGACCAGCCGCGACACGTCGGACACCACGTCCTTGGGGAAGCGCAGCTCCGCCATCCGCTTCTTCGTCATCTGCGCGCCCACCACCTCGTGGTGGTGGAAGGAGACGCGGCCGCCGGGCTCGTGGCGGCGGGTCTTGGGCTTGCCCACGTCGTGCATGAGCGCGGCCCAGCGCAGGATGCGGTCGGGCTTGCCGTCCTCCTCCTGGGCGATGGCCTGGTCGAGCACGGTCAGCGTGTGCTCGTAGACGTCCTTGTGCCGGTGGTGCTCGTCGATCTCCAGGCGCAGCTTGGGCAGCTCGGGCAGCACGTGGGCGGCCAGCCCCGTCTCGACGAGCAGGCGCAGGCCCTCGCGCGGGTAGCGGCCGCAGATCAGCTTGTCGAGCTCGTCGCGGATGCGCTCGGCCGAGACGATCTCGATCCGCTCGGCCATCGCGGTCATCGCCGCGACCGCGGCCTCGTCGACCCGGAAGCCGAGCTGCGAGGCGAACCTGGCGGCGCGCAGCATCCGCAGCGGGTCGTCGCCGAACGACTGCTCGGGCGTGCCCGGCGTGCGCAGCACCTTGGCGCTCAGGTCGGCCAGGCCGCCGTAGGGGTCGGCGAACTCGTGCCCGGGCAGCCGCACCGCCATCGCGTTGACGGCGAAGTCGCGGCGCTCCAGGTCGGCTTCCAGCGTCTCGCCGTACATGACGTCCGGCTTACGGGACTTGGGGTCGTACGACTCGCTCCGGTAGGTGGTGATCTCCAGGAGCTTGTCGCCCTTGCGGACCCCGACGGTGCCGAAGTCGATGCCGATCGTCCACACCGAGTCGGCCCAGTCGCGCACGATCTCCAGCACGCGCTCGGGGTGGGCGTCGGTGGTCAGGTCGAGGTCGTTGCCGATGCGGCCCAGCAGCAGGTCGCGCACGGGCCCGCCGACGAGGGCGAGCTCGTGGCCCTTGGCCGCGAACAGGCGGCCGAGCTCGTCGGCCACGGGCGCGATCTTGCGGAACAGATCGCCCATGGCGCGCTGCTGGCTTTCGGTCAGAGTTGACTCGGACAAACTCAGTAGGTCCTTCGGATTCCGGAACATATCCCCCGAGCCACATCGGGTCCGGGTTACCTTCGGTCAGGGGACCGACGGCGCCATGGAACGAGGCAAGGAGGTCTTATGAAGGACGCCCTCGCGATCCACCGCTGGCTCCTCACACACCAGGTCCACCATGAGATCGTACGCCTTCCGCGCCCCATGACTCGCGCGGAGGAACTACCCGGCGCGATCCCGGCCGCGCCTGAACGGTGCGTGGCGGTCACGGTGTTCGAGGTCGCCCCGCGGGTCGGGCGCGAGTTCGTCGTGGCGGTCGTCTCCACGGTCGCCACGCCGCCGCCCTCCGGCGCGGTGGGGGGCCTGCTCGGCGTCCGCAACGTGCGTCCCGCCCCGGCGCACCTCGTCAACGCGGCGACCGACTACGCGGCCGGGCTGGTCAGCCCGCTGCTGCTGCCCGAGGACCTGCCGGTGCTCGTCGACGACCGGCTGGACGCCGACACCGAGCCCGTCCACACGGCGACCGGAGACCGCCACACCGCGCTCACCCTGCGCGCGCTGGACCTGCTCGCGCTCGTGGCGGGCAAGACCGTGGATCTACGGGGTCGCGGAGCCCTGGAGGCGGTCGCGCAGCGGCACTGAGCCCGTACCATTGCGGGCGTGCGTCGTAATCCAGCTCGGGCAGACGCGTGATCCGTAAGGCCGCGCTGCTCGCCGTGCTCTCCGCCGCGCTGCTCGCCCCCTCGGTGGCGGTGGCGCCCGGCGCGGCTGCCGCGATCTCGAGCAGGCAGGGGGTCGAGCTGACCCTGACCTCCATCACGCCCGACTACGCCACCGAGCGGGCGACCGAGATCAAGGTCACCGGGCGGGTGCACAACGCCGGCGGCACCGCGCTGCCCGGGCTGCGGGTGCGCGTCCGCTACTCCAGCCAGCGCTTCACCGACCGCGCGAGCATGAGCGCCTACCAGGCCGACCAGACGACGCTCACCCAGCCGTCCAACGTCTCCTCGCAGTCCAGCATGGTCATCCCGGAGCTGGCCGCCAACGCCTCGCAGACGTTCGAGCTGACGATGACGCCCGCCCAGTTCCAGCTCACGCAGTTCGGCGCCTACCCGCTGGCCGTCGAGGTCGTGCAGTGGGACTCCGTGCAGCTCGCCTCGCAGCGCACGTTCCTCACCTACGCGCCGCCGACCCCGGCCAAGCCCGTGCGCAACCGGCTGTCCGTGGTCCTGCCGGTCGTCGACCAGCCGCACCGGGCCGACGACGGCACGTTCGTCGACGACAAGCTGACCGCCTCGATGACCGAGAAGGGCCGGCTGTCCGACCTGGCGCGCATCGCCGAGGCCGCGCCCGCGTCCGTCACCTGGGTCGTCGACCCCGCGCTGTTCGCCGACGCCGACGCGATGACCAGGAAGTTCCGGGTCAAGGGCGAGTCCCAGGAGCGGGCCGCCGACCCGGCCGCCGCCGCCTGGCTGACCTCCATGCGCGCCGCGCTGGCCGACAACCCCGTCGTCGCGACCCCGTACGCGGATCCCGACGTGACGGCGCTGGCCCATCAGGGCCTCGACGACCTCACGGGACGGGCGCTGGCGCTGGGCGCCAAGGAGGCCACCCGGCTCGTCAAGCGCGACGTGAAGACGTCCACCTACTGGCCGGCCAACGGCCGGCTCGACGCCGACGCGCTCGACCTGCTGGCCGTCGGCGCGCCGAACGTGGCCCGGATCGACCGGGTCCTGCTCGACGCCGACAACCTGCCGCCCCAGGCCCCCGTGCCGGTCACTCCCGACGCGGCGAGCACCCTCTACAGCGTCATGGGGCCGGTCACCGCGCTGACCGCCGACGCCGAGCTGAGCCGCGTCTTCGAGCCGGACGCCGGCGGCTCGACCGTGCTGAGCAAGCAGCGCCTGGTCGCCGAGACCGCGACGATCTCCGCCGAGCCCGGCCAGACACAGCCCAGGTCGCTGGTCGTGGCCCCGTCCCGGCGCTGGAACCCCAGCCCGACGCTCGTCACCACCCTGCTCAGGACCGCGGGCAAGCTGCCCTGGCTGTCGCTCGCCCCGCTCGACTCGATCAAGGCGACCCGCACCCAGGTGCCCCGCGCCGGCCTCACCTACACCCAGCAGGACCGCAAGCAGGAGCTCGGCGCCAAATACCTGGCCGCCGTCAAGGAGGTCGCCGGCCAGGCGAGGGTCACCGGGCTCGTCACCGCTAGCGCCGGCTCCGACTTCGACGCCGCCGTGCTCCGGCTCGCCTCCTCGGCCTGGCGGGGCCGCCAGAAGACCGGTCGCGCCGTCGTCAAGGACGTGAGCGCCGAGGTCGAGAAGCGCATCGACAAGGTCGAGATCACCGGCGCCGGCCCCGACCGGCCACGCACACTGGCCGGGCGCGACGGCGTGGTGCCCATCAGCGTGAAGAACTCGCTGACCGCCCAGATCTCCCTGTTCGTCGAGGTCACCTCCAACGACCGCGAGCTGCTGCAGGTCAAGCACCGCGAGCCGCTGACGATCGGCGCCGACCAGAGCGGCACGGTGCAGGTGCCGATGACCGTCAACACCTCCGGGGGCGGCGGCGACGCCACGGTGACCGTCCGGCTGCTGACCGCCGACGGCACCCCCTACGGGGAGCCGGTCAAGCTGATCGTGCGCACCACCGGCTACACCGGGATCGCGCTGGTCATCGTGGGGGCCGCGCTGACGGTCATGCTGGCCGCGGTGGCGACCCGGGTGCTCAGGCGCCGATCCGAGCGGCGCACGGCGCGGGCCGCCAAGTCACGCGAAAGTGAGAGCCGATGAGCCGCATGCTCCGTGCCAGCGCCATCATGGCCGCGGGCACGATGGTGTCGAGGGTCACCGGATTCATCCGGACCGTCGTGCTGACCACCGCGATCGGCACCTCGCTCCTGGGCGACGCCTACAACACCGCCTACGCGATCCCCTACAGCATTCTCGACCTGCTGCTGCTCGGCGTGCTGAGCAGCGTCGTGGTGCCGATGATCGTCCGCGCCCAGCAGAGCGACCCCGACGGCGGACGCGCCTACGAGCAGCGGCTGCTGACGCTGTCGACGGTCGCGCTCATCGTCGTCGCGGCGGCCGCCGTGCTCGCCGCGCCGCTGCTCATCGACCTCTACACCGTCTGGGACCACCGCTCCGACGAGTACAAGGTCGCGGTCCGGCTGGCCCAGTTCATCCTGCCGCAGCTCGCCTTCTTCGGCATCGGCGCGGTGGCCGGGGCCATCCTCAACACCCGCGACCGGTTCGCCGCGCCGATGTGGGCGCCGGTCGTCAACAACCTGGTCGTCATCGGCGTGCTGGTCGCCTACCTGGTGATCGTGGGCGACAAGGGCGTCGGCAACGTCACCAACGGCGAGCTGGCCCTGCTCGGCCTCGGCACCACCGCCGGCATCGTGGCCCAGGCCACCGTGCTGGTCCTGGCGCTCAAGCGGGCCGGCTTCCGCTTCGTGGCCCGCTTCGACGTGCGCAACGCCAGGCTCGGCGAGATGGCCAAGGCAGGCATCTGGACGATCGGCTACGTGATCGTCACCCAGCTCGGGCTCGTGCTCACGCTGAACCTCGCCAGCTCCGCCGCCGCGGCCTTCCCCAGCCACGGCATCTCGGCCTACACGGTGGCGTTCCAGCTCTTCCAGCTCCCGTACGGGATCATCGGCGTCTCGGTGATCACCGCGATGCTGCCCAGGATGAGCCGGGCCGTCGCCGACGGGCGGTTCGACGAGGTGCGCTCGGAGTTCGGGTCGAGCGTGCGGCTGGTCTGCTCGATCATGGTGCCGGTGTCGCTGCTGCTCATGGTGCTCGGGCCGGCGATCACGGTGCCGCTGTTCGGCCACGGCTCCAACACGGTGGCCAACGCCGTCTACATCGGCAACGTGCTGCAGGTCTACGGGCTGGCGCTGGTCCCGTTCTCGCTCTTCCAGCTCCTGCTGCGGGTCTTCTACAGCTTCGGCGACACCCGTACTCCCGTCTTCGTCGGAGCCGGCGCGACGGCGCTCAACGCGGTGCTGATGCTGCTCTTCCACGCGCTGCTGCCGCCCGCCTACTCGGTCATGGGGCTCGCCTTCGCCTACGCCGTCGCCTACGCGCTGGGCACGGTCGTGGCGTGGGTCCTGGCCAGCCGCCGGGTCAGAGGGCTGGGCGGCTGGCAGGTCGGCATGGCGATGACCAGGATGTACCTGGCCTCGCTGCCCACCGCCGTGCTCGCCCTGGCGGCCGTCTGGAGCATGCAGGAGATCTTCGGCAGGCCCGACTTCCTCAACTCGGTGATCACTCTCGCCGTGGGCGGTGGCCTGGGGATGCTGCTCTATCTGGCCGTGGCGCACCGGATGCGGATTCCGGAGGTCAGCTCCATCGTTGGGATGGTCGCGGGGAGGGTACGCCGATAAAGGGCGCGGGCGGCGGAGGCGCTGGCACTAGCATGGTGACCGACACGCGCGAATGGAAGCAGGAGGGGCGTGGGCGGATCCACCCGGCATAGCGTGCCTACGTGGGACAGCACGCAGGCGAGCCGAGTCATGCGCACGCCTGTACGGCCGAGCGGAGAGAGCCAGTGAGCACATCTGCCGTCGAGCCGGGCACGCGCCTGTCCTCGCGCTTCCGGCTTGAGGACCGGGTCAGCGAGTCCGAAGGCGCCACATTCTGGAAGGCCATCGACGAGATCCTTGCCCGTCCTGTCGGGGTTCTCACCTTCGCCCCCGAGTTCCCGCGTGTGCACGAGGTGGTCACCGCCGCCCGCGCCGCGAGCCGGCTCACCGACCCGCGCCTCACCCAGGTGTTCGACGCCGCCGAGGACGACGGGCGCTCCTACGTGGTCAGCGAGTGGGTCACCGGTGACACGCTGGCCGACCTGCTGTCCGGGGGGCCGCTGGACCCCGAGCGGGCCGCCGGGCTGGTCGCCGAGGCGGCCGAGGCGCTGACCCATGCCCACGAGGCCGGCCTCTACCACCTGTGCCTGCGGCCCGAGCACCTGGTGTGGACCACCGGCAACACGGTCAAGGTGCTGGGCGTGGCGGTGGACGCCGCGCTGTCCGGCCTGACCACCGACCAGCCGGCGCTCGACGACGCCGAAGGGCTGGGCCGGCTGCTCTACGCCGGGCTGACCGGCCACTGGCCCGGCGACGAGGAGGAGGGCGGCCTGCCCGCCGCCCCGATGAACGACGGGCACTTCTGCACCCCGCGCCAGGTCACCGCCGGGGTGCCCAGCTATCTCGACACGGTGACGGTCCGGGCCTGCCTGCCCGAGTCGCGCCGGGGCCAGGGCGCGCTCGCCAGCCCGGCGGAGCTCGCCGAGTCGCTGTCGGGCGTGGCCAGGCCCATGCCGATCCCGATCCCGTACGACTCGTCGCCGCCGTCGGTGGTGACGACGGCCTCCCGCTCGGAGGGCCCCGACACCGGGCAGCAGGGGCCCGCCACCATGCAGCGCCCGCAGGTCGTCCACAGCACCATGCCCCCGCGAGGGGGCCCCAGCGTGCTCGGCCGGGTGCTCATGACGGTCGTGGTGCTGCTGGTGATCGTGGCCGTGGGCGTCGGCGCCTGGACGATAGGCCGGAGCCTGGGCAGTCCCGGCACCCGCGAGGCCGACCCCTCGCCCAGCTCCAAGGCGTCCGCGCCGGCGCGGGTCCAGGCGGTCAAGCCGGAGAAGGCGACCGGTTTCGACCCGCTGGGCGACAAGGAGGAGAAGGCCGAGCTCGCCGCGCTGACCATCGACGGCAAGCCGAGCACCTTCTGGAAGACCGACAACTACAACAACGCCGAGCTGGGCAATCTCAAGGACGGTGTCGGGCTTCTTCTCGACCTGGGCAAGTCCCGGCAGATCAGCGACGTGGTCGCTACGCTGGCCGACGCCTCGGGGGCCGAGGTCGAGCTCAAGGTCGGCGACAGTCCCGACCTGTCGTCGCTCAAGACCGTCGCCCGCGAGGAGAACGCCTCCGGAAAGGTGACGTTCAAGCCTGATCAGGCCGCAAGCGGTCGGTACGTTTTGATCTGGTTTACGCGTCTTCCGGCGGATGCAGGCAAGTTTCATGGCACCATCTATGAAGTAGTGGTGCATTCTCCAGGATCGGCATAATCAGGAATCCCTCTTGTGAACTCCCCACCCGAGACACCTTCAGCAGCGGATCGGCCCGCGGTCAGCGACGCCGAGCTGCTGACCGCGCACATCAACGGGGATCCACACGCCTTCAGTGAGATCGTCAAGCGGCACCGTGATCGCATGTGGGCGGTCGCCCTGCGCACGCTCGGCGACCCCGACGAGGCCGCCGACGCCGTCCAGGACGCCTTCGTCTCCGCCTACCGCAAGGCCGCCACGTTCCGCGGCGAGGCCGCCGTCACCACCTGGCTGCACCGCATCGTCGTCAACGCCTGCCTCGACCGGATGCGCCGCAAGTCGGTGCGCCCGGTGGCCGACGACGAGCTCATCGAGGCCGCCGAACGCGAGACGCCGGGGCCCGATCAGACCCTTGAGCGCGAGGTCTCCATGGAGGTCTCGGCCGCGCTCAAGCTGCTGCCCGCCGACCAGCGAGCCGCCCTCGTCCTGGTGGACATGATGGGCTACTCCGTCGAAGACGCAGCTCAGGTGCTCGAAGTGCCCAGCGGTACGGTGAAAAGCAGGTGTGCGAGAGGACGCGCGAAACTTGCCCCGATTCTTTCGCATCTGCGGAACCGATCGGACCTCAGTCGCGTCTCATCCGCGAAGGGAGCAGAACTTCGTGACGGGTGATACGCACTACGATCTGGATACCCTGGCCGATTTGGCCGAGGGTCTCCTAGACGCCGGCCAGGCCCGCCAGGTCCGCGAGCATCTCGCGGTCTGCGACCCCTGTGGGGAGCTACTGGCAGACCTCGCGGCGGTTCGAGAGGTGCTCGCGGCGACCCCAACACCGGCCATGCCGATGGGTGTCGCACTGCGCATCGACAAGGCGCTGGCCGCCGAGGCCGGGTCGTCCCGCGGAGGCGTCGGCCTCGTGCAGGCGCCCGACTGGGACGAGCTCATGCGCGACTCCCCCTGGGAGAAGACCGCGGTCGCGGCCTCCGACGAGCCGGCGCCCGAGCCGGTGCGGCTGGGGGTGGTCGCCGACGACGGCACGATCGTCCCGGCCAGGCGGCGCAGCGCGCGACGCCCACGCTGGGCGGTGCCGGCCGTGGCGGCTGCCGCGGCGGCGGCGGTCGTGGGCACGGCGGTCGTCTCCACCGGGCTGCTCGCCTCGGGAGGGGGCACGGTCGCTCCATCGGTGATCGCGGCCAGCTCGGCCGCCCCCGCGGTGACGACGCCGACCGAGGTGCCGGTGCGGGCCAGGGCATACGCGCTGACCGACAGCCAGCACAACTACAGTGACGAGAACCTGGCGCTGCCACTGGGCAAGTTCCTCGCACCGGCCCCGATCATCCAGGGGCCGTCCGAGGCCGAGCAGGCCGACAAGTGCGTCGGCAAGCTGACCAGCCGCACCAAGTTCAGCGTCTTCGCCGTGGACCAGGGCCAGTACAACGGCCAGGAAGCCATCGTCATGGCGTCGAGGAAGTCGAAGGCCGCCAAGCGGATCCGCATCGACGTCGTCGACCCGTTCAGTTGCAAGAACCTGCGCAAGCCCGCCATGGGCCGCTGGTAGCAGCCTTCTTCCCACGTCAGAGCCCGCTTCGGCGGGCTCTTTCGTGTTGCGGGTGGGGGGCGGGAATCACCGCGGCCTAGGATCTGTTGACGCGACTGGCAACAGCAGAAGAGGAAGGCGTGGGAGCGTTGAGCGACGTTCGTAACGTGATCATCATTGGATCGGGCCCGGCGGGCTACACCGCGGCCGTCTACTCCGCACGCGCCGAGCTGAACCCGCTGGTCTTCGAGGGCTCGGTGACCGCGGGCGGCGCCCTCATGAACACCACCGACGTGGAGAACTTCCCCGGGTTCCCCGACGGCATCATGGGCCCCGACCTGATGGACAACCTGCGCAAGCAGGCCGAGCGGTTCGGCGCCGAGCTCGTGGCCGACGACGTGGTCGAGGTCGACCTGGAGGCCAACCCCAAGGTCATCAAGACGTACGACAAGACCTACTACGCCAAGTCGGTCATCCTGGCGATGGGCTCCGGCTACCGCGAGCTCGGCCTGGAGAACGAGAAGCGCCTGTCCGGCCGGGGCGTCTCCTGGTGTGCCACCTGCGACGGCTTCTTCTTCCGCAACAAGGACATCGTGGTCGTGGGCGGTGGCGACACCGCGATGGAGGAGGCCACGTTCCTGACCCGGTTCGGCCGCATGGTGACCGTCGTGCACCGCCGTGACGAGCTGCGCGCCAGCAAGATCATGCAGGATCGGGCGTTCGCGAACGACAAGATCCGCTTCATCTGGGACACCGAGGTCATCGACGTCCTGGGCGAGAACCGGGTCGAGGCCGTCAAGCTGCGCAACGTCAAGACCGGCGAGGAGTCCGAGCTGGCCACCGACGCGCTGTTCCTGGCCATCGGCCACGACCCGCGCACCGACCTGGTCAAGGGGCAGATCGACCTCGACGAGGACGGCTACGTGAAGGTCGCCTCCCCCACGACCGCCACCAACATCGACGGCGTGTTCGCCGCGGGCGACGTCGTCGACCACATCTATCGCCAGGCGATCACCGCGGCCGGCACCGGCTGCTCGGCGTCTCTCGACTCCGAGCGCTGGCTGGCCAACAACGAGAAGTAAGGGAGCCCATCCGTGAAGGCAGTAACCGACGCCTCGTTCGAGGCGGACGTCCTCAAGAGCGACAAGCCCGTGCTGGTGGACTTCTGGGCCGAGTGGTGCGGCCCGTGCCGTCAGGTGGCGCCCATCCTCCAGGAGATCGCCAACGAGCACGGTGACAAGCTCGAGATCGTCAAGCTCAACATCGACGAGAACCCCAACGTGCCGCGCGAGGCCGGGGTGCTCCAGATCCCGACGATGAACGTCTACAAGGGCGGCGAGCTCGTCAAGCAGATCATCGGCGCCAAGCCGAAGGCCATGCTGCTGCGCGAGCTCGAGGGCATCATCTAGGTCCTTCTTGCTCCATGCGAAAGCCCCCTGCGGTCGCAGGGGGCTTTCGCATGCGTTTGTACGGCCTTCTGCGGGGCTCGTAGCGGGTCAGACGGGTCGGAGGGCACGCTCGGGGCTCATGGAGCCCAGGAGGCGTTCCAGGGCCACCTCGACGTCCTCTCGCCAGGAGACGGCGGACTTCAGCTCCAGCCTCAGCCGCGGAAACCGCAAATGCGGACGAACCGTCTTAAAGCCCACAGAGAGCAAGTATTCCGCCGGAACCACGCAACTAGGCTCTTCCCACTTCAGATCGCCGAACGCCTCGATGGCCTTCACACCGCGCCTCGTCAGATCCTTGGCCACGCCCTGGATGAGCATCCGGCCCAGCCCGCCACCCGAGAACTCCGGGATGATGTGCGCCGTCATCAGCAGCACCGCGTCGGCGCTCACCGGCGACGTGGGAAAGGCGACCGAACGCGGCGTGTAGAGCGGCGGGCTGTAGAGCACGAACCCCGCCGGCACGCCGTCCACATAGACGATCTTGCCGCAGCTCCCCCACTCCAGCAGCGTGCCGGAGATCCAGGCCTCCTTCTCCAGGCCAGGGTCCCCCGACTCCACCGCCCGCTCCCCGCTCATGGGATCCAGCTCCCAGAAAACGCACCGGCGGCAGCGGCGAGGGAGATCTTCCACATTGTCCAGGGTGATGTTGACCAGCCGACGCGACAACTACGGCCCCAATCGTTGACCCGGAAAAGCGCGCGAAAACCGCGTCCCCAGCTGGCATCGTAGCCCAGTGACGGTCACGCCAGCGGGTACCACGACGGTCAGCCCGGTCACGGGCGACATGTCCGGCTGGCGTAATCTGGTATCTCGGATAGCACTCACCTAGGAGGTGGGCCGTGACAGCAGAGCAGGATCACGGTCAGACGCCCGCGACCCAAGGGTCGCGCATCGACGCCTATGTCGATCGGTACGCCGCGCGAGCTACCGGGATGGTCGCCTCCGAGATCCGAGCTCTTTTCGCCGTCGCGTCGAGGCCCGAGGTGGTCTCGCTCGCGGGCGGCATGCCGTACGTCACGGCCCTTCCCCTCGACATGGTCGGCGAGCTCGTCTCCGAGCTCGTCACGCGGCGCGGCCCGGTCGCGCTGCAGTACGGCTCCGGCCAGGGCGACCCGCATCTGCGTGAGCAGATCTGCGACGTCATGCGCCTCGAAGGGATCCACGCCGGGGCGAACGACGTCGTCGTCACCGTGGGCTCCCAGCAGGCCCTCGACCTGATCACCCGCATCTTCATCGACCCGGGTGACGTCGTGCTGGCCGAAGGCCCCTCGTACGTGGGCGCCCTGGGTACGTTCGCCGCCTATCAGGCCAAGGTCGTGCACATCGCCATGGACGATCAGGGCATCGTGCCCGAATCGCTGGCGCAGACCATCTACGCGCTGGAGACCGCCGGGGCGCCGATCAAGTTCCTCTACACGATCCCGACCTTCCACAACCCCGGCGGCGTCACGCTCAACATGGCCCGGCGGCAGCAGGTGCTCGACATCTGCCAGCGGGCCGGCGTGCTCATCGTCGAGGACAACCCGTACGGACTCCTCGGCTTCGACGCCGAGCCGATGCGCGCGCTGCGCGCCGACAACGCCGACGGGGTCGTCTACCTCGGCTCGTTCTCCAAGACCCTCGCCCCCGGGTTCCGCGTCGGCTGGGCGCTCGCGCCCCACGCCATCCGCGACAAGCTCGTGCTGGCGATGGAGTCGGCCGTGCTGTCACACTCCTCGTTCACCCAGCTCGCCGTCGGCCAGTACCTGGCCACGCAGCCGTGGCAGGAGCAGATCAAGACGTTCAAGGAGCTCTACCGCGAACGCCGCGACGCCATGCTCGGCGCGCTCGAATCGCTCATGCCGCCCGAGGTCACCTGGACCCGGCCGGCCGGCGGCTTCTTCGTCTGGGCGACGCTGCCGGAGGGCCTCGACTCCAAGGCCATCCTGCCGCGCGCCGTCGCCGAGCGGGTGGCGTTCGTGCCCGGCACCGGGTTCTTCTCCGACGGGAGCGGCGCGCGCCACATGCGGCTGTCGTTCTGCTACCCGGAGCCCGACCGCATCCGCGAAGGCGTCCGCCGCCTCGCCGGGGTGATCGAGCAGGAGATGCAGCTCCGCGACACGTTCGGCACCGGCTCCGCCCGCGGCCACGCCGGCGTCGACACCCCAGGCCCCGACCTCGCCTGACCCCTGGAGGGGAGCCCGACCGGCTCCCCTCCCTCTTTTGGAAGCACCACGTCCCGGTACGGTCGAACGGCGTGCCGCCCTTACCTCCTGTGTACGGTCGAACGGCGTGCCGCCCTCACCCCCTCTGTACGGTTGGACTGCGTGCCGCCCTCACGTCCCACCCCGGTACGGTTGGACAGCGTGCCGTCAGCGGAGGAGAAGTGATGAGCGAACTGGGCCACGTGCTGGTGCTGGCAGGAGGTCTCTCCTACGAGCGGGAAGTCTCCCTGCGCTCGGGCCGCCGCGTGAGCGAGGTGCTCCGGGCGGCCGGCATCGACGTCGAGGCCCGCGACACCGACGCGTCGCTCGTCCCGTCCATCCTCGCCGACCCGCCCGAGGCCGTCTTCGTCACCCTCCACGGCGGCGCCGGCGAGGACGGCGCCATCCGCTCCGTCCTGGAGCTCCTCAACGTCCCGTACGTCGGCGCCGACCCCGACGCCTGCCGCGTCGCCTTCGACAAGCCCACCGCCAAGGCCGTCGTACGCTCCGTCGGCCTGCGCACCCCCGACTCGGTCACGCTGCCCAAGGAGACCTTCCACGACCTCGGCGCCACGGCCGTCCTGGGCCGCATCGTCGAGCACCTGGGCCTCCCCCTGTTCGTCAAGCCCGCCCGCGGCGGCTCCGCGCTCGGCGCGTCCATCGTCCGCACCGCCGAGGAACTGCCCGCCGCCATGGTCGGCTGCTTCGCCTACGGCGACACGGCGCTCATCGAGTGCTACATCGAGGGCATCGAGGTCGCGGTCTCGGTCGTCGACTTCGGTGACGGCCCCGTCGCGCTCCCCGCCGTGGAGATCGTGCCCGACGAGGGCGTGTACGACTACGCCGCCCGCTACACCGCCGGGCACACCGAGTTCTTCGCCCCTGCCCGACTCTCCTCCGAAGCGGCGTCGGCCTGCGCCGAGACCGCCGTGACCGCCCACACGGCGCTCGGCCTGCGTGACATCTCCCGCACCGACCTCATCGTGGACGCCACCGGCCGCCCGCACTTCCTGGAAGTCAACGTGGCGCCCGGCATGACGGAGACCTCGCTCCTCCCGATGGCAGCCGAAGCCGCGGGCCAGGACCTCGGCGAACTCTGCCGCATCCTCCTCCAAAACGCCGCCACCCGCACCCCCCGCTAACCGGACCCGCCCGCCGTCACACTCCCCCGGGCAGCCCCATGCCCTTGGCTGCCCCATGCCCTTTTGGCTGCCCCACGCCCCCGGCAGCCCCACCATCCCCCCAGCCGCTCCTCCGGCCCCTCCCCTCCGCCCCGCTGTCCCAGCCGACACCTCCGCAGAGCTGCCCCGCACCCAGAACCGCAACAACCCGACGACCCACACGTGGGGACCGTGGAAGACCCACCGCCGCACGGCCCAGCCACCGCACGGCCCAGCGACCGCGCGGCCCGGTGTTCGCGGTCCGGTGATCGCGGCCCGGGGACGGCGCGGGCCCGGGGACGGCGCAGCCCGGGGACGGCGCAGCCCGTGGATGGCGCGGGCTCGGCCACCCCACGGCCCAGCCGCTCCTACTGCCCTTCTCCCACCCCCGCGTCCCAGCCGACAGCTCCGCAGAGCTGCCCCCAGCCGGGATCTCGGCAATCCGATGGCCCGACGCGCAGGCACCACGGCAGGCCCGCCGCCGCGCGGCCCGGCAGCCTCGGCGCCCAGGCCGCGCGGCTCGGTGGATAGCGCGGCCTGGGGATGGCGCGGCCCGGCTGCCTCAGGGTCCAGGGATGGCGCAGCCCAGCCGCCTCACAGCCCAGCCGCCTCACAGCCCAGCCGCCTCACAGCCCAGCCGCCTCGCAGGCAAGGGGCCGCGCGGCCCGGATAGCGCGGCCCAGCCACCTCACGGGCTAACCACCAAGCGGGCCAGCCACCTCACGGCCAGCCACCTCACGGCCAGCCACCTCACGGCCAGTCGCCTCACGGCTCGGGCACCTCACGGGCCAGGGGCCACGCTGTCCGGGCACCTCGCGGGCCGGACCACACGGCGCCGGGGATAGCACAGCCCGGGACGGCGGGCGCGGGGACGGCCCGGCCTGGGGGTAGCGGGGCGCGGGGTTATAGCGCCCAGAGCCCGACCGGCCCGTGCACCTCACGGGTCAGGGGGCGCCCAGCGCGGGGGTGACCCCAGCGCGGGAAGTCCGGCACGGGAAGTCCGACATGGGAAGCCCGGCACGGGAAGCCCGGCACGAGAAGCCCGGCACGGGAAGTCCGGCGCCGGGGACAACGGCGGGCTCGCAGGCACCGGCGACCCAGAGCTTCGTAAGGGCCCTCCGCAACCCGCAGCCCGCAGGACCCTTCGGTACCGGGGCGGCGGCGTGGTGGCTTACGCGGCGGTGCGTAACCTGGCGGGGTGATCGAGCCCACCTACCCCAAGAGTTTCGCCAGCGACAACCACGCCGGCGTGCACCCCGCCATCCTCGACGCCATCACCGCCGTCAACCACGGCGACGCCCCCGCGTACGGCGATGACGCCTGGACCGCCGCCTTCGGCCGTCACATCAAGGACGTGTTCGGCCCCCGCGCGGAAGGCTTCCCGGTCCTCAACGGCGCGGGCGCCAGCATGGTCGGCCTCGCCCTCATGCTCGGCCGCTACGACGCGGTCGTCTGCCCGGCCACCGCCCACATCGCCAGCCACGAGACCGGCGCCGCAGAACGCCTCCTCGGCACGAAGCTCATCACCATCCCCACCCCGGACGGCAAACTCCGCCCCGACGACCTGTCCGGCCCCCGTTCCACGCTCGGCAACCACCACGACCCGCAGCCACGCGTAGTCTCCATCTCCCAAGTCACCGAACTCGGCACCTGCTACTCCCCCGCCGAACTAGCCGCCCTGGCCGACGCCGCCCACGCGGCAGGCATGCGCCTCCACGTCGACGGCGCTCGCCTGGCCAACGCCGCCGCCTACCTCGACTGCTCCCTGTCCGCGATCACCACGGACGTAGGCGTCGACGTCTTCAGCTTCGGCGGCACCAAGAACGGCGCCCTGGCGGCGGAAGCGGTCATCGTCCTCGACCCCACGCTCACGGAAGCCGTCCCCTACCTCCGTCGGCAGTCCCTCCAGCTGGCGTCGAAGATGCGCTTCGTCTCCGCCCAGCTCTCCGCTCTCCTCACGGACGACCTCTGGCGCCGGAACGCCTCCCACGCCAACGCCATGGCCGCCCGTCTCGCCGACGGCCTCGCCTCCATCCCGCAGATCACCTTGGCGTACCCGGTCGAGTCCAACGCGGTCTTCGCCACTGTTCCCCCTGCCGTCGCCGCCGCCCTCCAGGAGCACTTCCTGCTCCTCCCGCCGGACGAGTCCACCGGCATCGCCCGCTGGATGACTTCCTACGACACCACCCCCGCCGACGTGGACGCCTTCCTGGACGCCCTCCGCAACGCCGCCTCCTGACGCGCGTCCACGGTTTCACGTGAAACCAGTCCGCTGCCCAACTGAGGCAGAGAGGGATGGGCGCGTTCAGTGCCCGCCGCTTACAGGCAAGGGCCAACCCTGCGGAGGAATGCGATGTCCTCACCCGCAAGCAGAGCTAGGTCGCACAACACGGCTGACGGAAGTGCACCGCTAGGGCAGACGTGACGACAGGGCGCGAGTCGCGACGGTGGCGGTGAGGACCGTGACGGTAAGGCGCGGATCGAGGTCGCGGGGCAAGGACCGTGAGGGCAGGCGTGGATGGCAGTCGCAAGGGCTGGGATCGCGGCGGCCAAGCGTGCGGGATGGCCACGGGCGGAGCGCTGCGATGTTTCACGTGAAACCGAGCCCCCGGTGAGGCTGGTGGCGAGACGGCGGCCGTGTTTCACGTGAAACCGTGACCGCGTCCTTCGGCGAAAAGCCGGGTGCCGGTGTTTCACGTGAAACACCGGCTAACAGGGTCAGCCCTCGGCTTCGCGCATGACGCGGGCGGCTTCGGGGGCCATGGTGCCGATGATGCGCTCAAGGTCGTCGATCGTGGCGAACTCCACGACGATGCGGCCCTTGCGGCGACCCAGGTCTACCTTGACCTTGGTCTCGAAGTGGTCCGAGAGGCGGTCGGCGAGGTGGGTGAGGCCGGGAGCGGTGGGCTTGGCGGTCTTGCGCTCGCGAGTGGGCTTCTCGGGGGCGGCCTGAGCACTGCCGAGCGCGACGATCTCCTCGACCGCTCGTACTGAGAGCAGCTCGGCGACGATGCGGGTGGCGAGCCGGATCTGGTCCTCAGGGTTCTCCAGGCCGAGCAGCGCCCGCGCGTGGCCGGCGGAGATCGTGTTGGCGGCCACCTTCAGCTGCACTTCCGGCGGGAGCTTGAGCAGGCGCAGCGTGTTGGTGATGTGTGAACGGGAGCGGCCGACCTTTGTCGCAAGCTGGTCGTGGGTGGCCTGGAAGTCGTCCAGCAACTGCTGGTAGGCGGCGGCTTCTTCCAGGGGGTTGAGCTGTTCGCGCTGAAGGTTCTCGATGAGTGCGTCACGGAGGAGGTCGTCGTCCTGCGTGTTGCGGACGATGGCGGGGATCTGCTCCAGGCCGGCCAGCTTGCAGGCCCGCAGTCGCCGCTCCCCCATGATCAGCTCGTACTGCCCGCCGCCCACCGGACGTACGACGATCGGCTGCAGGAGGCCGACCTCGCTGATCGACGCCTGCAGCTCCTTGAGCCGCTCCTCGTCGAAGACCTCACGGGGCTGGCGCGGGTTGGGGACGATGGCGTCCAGAGGCACCTCGTGGAAGTACGCGCCCGCCACCGGCTTCGGGCCCGCGTCGGTCGCCGCACCGTTCGTGGCGGCCACCGTTCCCGTGCCGTCGACAATGGGGCCCGTCGGAATGAGCGCTCCGAGCCCCTTGCCCAATCCCCGCCGCTGCTGGCTCACTGCGTCTCCTCATTCACCCGGCCGAACCCGTTCACTCCAGGAGAGGTTACCGTTGACCACCCGACCGGGTGTCTCCTCGCCACACGCAGTCCCACCGGATTTGCACCGTCATGCCGTCAATGAGACAAAGCACCGCACCGGCGCCCCTTCACCGGCCGTACGTGGCGTCCCCGTCCGCCCGTTTCGGCGAAGAGCGGCACTCGTCCCTCACGCAGGGCTCGCTCCCCCATTGGGATACGGGTGCGGGAGGACGGGGGCCCGGGACGGTACGCGGAGGACGAGCGACCTTGACAGGCGCGGCCGGCTGCGGCGGGTGGGTGACGAGTGACCCCGGGAGCGCGCGTCCAGCGCGTCCAGCGCGGCGGGCGCGGCGGGCGCGGCGGGCGCGGCGGGCGCGGCGGGCGCGGCGGGCGCGGCG